>CAZBMQ010000026.1:0-1785 GCA_964493485.1 uncultured Candidatus Saccharibacteria bacterium | reverse complement strand
CTTTTTTCCCTTGTTTAAAAGCATATTCTGCAGTAATTAAAGCTCCGCTTTTTTCTTTGGCTTCAGTAATCAAAACTCCTATTGAAAGCCCAGAAATTATTCGGTTTCGTTGAGGAAAAGTAAAGCGAGTACCTGAAGTTCCCGGAGGATATTCTGAAATTAAACATCCTCCTAATTCAATAATCTTTTTAGCTAATTTTATATTTTCTTTTGGATAGATACTTTTTTCATCGAGTCCGGTGCCTAATACCGCAATTGTTCTTTTTTGATTTTCTATCGCAGATAAATGGGCAATCGTGTCAACTCCAGGCGCCAGTCCACTAATTATAGTAAGTCCTGCTTCTGCTAATTCTTTTCCTATTTCATAAGTTATTTGTTTTCCATAAGGAGAACATCTTCTTGTACCCACAATTGCGAAACCAGACTTTTCAGGATTTATTTCTCCTTGGTAATAAAGAACTTTTGGTGGATTTTTTATTTTTTTAAGAATTTTAGGGTATTTTTTATCAGCAATTTCTACTTTTTTAATCTCTTCCATATTGTTTTTACTTTAAATATAGTAGCATAAAAATTGCAAAAAATAAAAATATCCTATTATTTTTTCACCTGTGGAAAACCCTCCTTGACACCTTTCTTTTACTTTAATACACTGAAATATTAAGATAAGATATAAATTCCCAAACCACAAGATAATCTCATTTTATCAATTTTGTTCTATTTATTAATTTAATTAATTTATTTTTTTAAGGATTTAAATCAATAAATCCTTTTAAAGAAAATAAAAAAACCAAAAAATGCCTTTCCCTTCTTTCAAGAACAAACCTCCTTTCTCATCTTTTCTCTTCTTCTTTTCTCTCTTCCTCTTTCTTCTTTTTTTAATCTTCTCTCTCTTTTTCTTCCTTCCTTCCTTTCAAGAAAAAACAACCTCTTTCTTTAAAAATCTTTCTTCTTTTCTTTATTCTTCTTTCTTTTCTCAAAAACAACCTCAAACTCTCACTCAAATAGACCAAGAAATAACCAAACAAGAACTAATCAATGCCATTCATAAAGCAGCTTTAGCCTACTGGAAACAAAGAGTAGAAATCAAAGTAGGAAATGAAATCTTCTATGGCTATTCAGGTAAGCAAACTCTCACAGATCCTCTTCATCCTTCATTAATCTGTCCTTCCTTACAGGATTGCCCTCAAGAAGGTTATAGAATTTGTGATCCTGATGATTCTGAATGTCTTTCCTCATATGATCCTACTAAATATGATCCTACTAATCCTGATACTTTTCCTACTTGCACTACTGCTCAAATTGCTCAAGATATAGGAAGATGTTTACCTGATAGATATTATGGAAGTGATACTGGCTGGTTAAGAGAACCTCATATATTTCATGAGCAAGAAGAAACTTCAGGCCATCCAGGAACAGTCTATGCCTTCTTAAGAGCTTATCAAGCCACAGGAGATAAGTTTTTAAAGAGAATAGCCAAAGCCTTAGGAGACACTCTCTTAGATGCTCAAGAAGCTAATGGTTGTGGAGGCTGGTGGTATGATATGGGACCTATAGGATATGACAGAAGACAAGGTAGTTCATCTTACCATCATTATATAGACTTTGGTAAATGGATGAATTTGTTTCCTTGGGGACGCGTAGGAAATATTGAAATAAATTATGACGACCAAGGAAGAGAGTTTAATACCCAAAACCTCTGCACCTTTGATGGTGTAAGTTGGATATCAGGTTTATATCTTTTAAGATTATATCAAACCTTAAAAGAAGAAAATGACCCAGATGCAG
>CAZBMQ010000025.1:0-1800 GCA_964493485.1 uncultured Candidatus Saccharibacteria bacterium | reverse complement strand
CCACCACCCTCAGCACCTGCTCCTGATAGATCAGCACCCCGTAGGTCTCCTCCAGGATGGGTTTGAGTTTCGGGTGAAGGTAAGTGATGGGCTCCTTTCTGTGCTTCCTCCTGACGAAGGGGGTGATCATCTCCGCCTGCATGGGCCCGGGCCGAAACAGGGAAATCTCGGCGATCACGTCAGAGAACCTTTCGGGCTGAAGCCTTCCCAGGAGCTGCCTCTGACCCGGGGACTCCACCTGGAACACCCCCACGGTCTCCGTGGACCGAAGCAGCCTGTAGGTGGCGGGGTCATCAAGGGGCACCCGGTCCAGGTCGAGCTCCACGCCCCGCTGCCTGATGTACGAGAGGGTCTTCGAGATGGCCGTATGCATCCTCAGACCCAGGAGGTCGAACTTGGGCAAACCGAGCATCTCCACGTCGTCCCTGTCGTACTGAGAAAGCGGATACCCCCGCGGGGAAAGCTCCAGGGGGACCATGTCCAGGAGCTTCTCCGACACCATCACCCCGCCCAGGTGCTGCGAGAGCTGCCGGGGAAGCCCGTCGAGCCTTCCAGCCAGCTCCAGAAGCACCCTCTCCCCTCTGAGGGGGCTCTCTTTCAGCTCCGGCAGTTCCTCCAGGGCCCTGGGAATGTCAGAGGGCTTGAGGTAGTAAGGGAGACACTCCGTTAGCCGGGGGAGCTCCTCGAGTTCCCTTCCCAGGGCCCGGGCCACCTCCCTCACGGCGCTTCTGGCCCTGAAGGTGGGCACCGTTGAGACCAGGGCAGCCTGACCCTCGAACCTCCTCAGGGCATACCGTATGACCTCCTCCCTGCGCTCTGAGTCGAAGTCCACGTCTATGTCCGGGGGGTCGAACCTGCCCTCGTTCAGGAACCGCTCGAACAGAAGCCCGTGCTCCAGGGGATCGGGACCGCCGAAGAGCAGATGGCTCACCAGGGAGCTGACTGCAGAGCCGCGGACGCTGGACCTTATCCCCCGCTGCCTGGCCCAGGAGACTATCTCGTGGACCACCAAGAAGTAGCTCGAAAAGCCCCTTGAGGTGATCAGCTCAAGCTCCCTCCAGAGCCTCCTCAGGGCCTCCACCTTCACCGGACGGTGCCTCCGGGCCAGACGCCTCATGCAGAGCTCGGTGAGCCTCTCCTTATCCCTGTCGAACACCCTCGGGGGATGCACTTTGAAAAGCCTCAGCTCGAACTTGACCTTTTCGGCTATCTCCCGGGTGGCCTCAAGGACCTCCTCGGGCAGGACCCTTCTCATCTCCTCCTCGGACTTGAGGTAAAACTCCCCGGAGGGCACGGGCGAGACCTTTCTGTGGTGCACCGCCCGCTGGATCCCCACCAGCACCCTGTGGACCCTCCAGTCCCTTCTCTCGAGGAAGGTCACCGCGTTGGTCCCCACGGCTTTCACCCCGGCTTTCTTTGAAAGCGCCAGGAGACCCCGCACGATGTCGCCGTCCCCTTCCAGCCCGTGGTTCTGGACCTCGACGTAGAGATCCTCCCCAAAGGCCTCTTTCAGCTTTCCGAGAAACTCGAGGGCCTCCCCTTCCCTGCCGTCTCTAATCAGCCGCCAGAGCCTTCCCTCCCTCCCCCCGGTGAGGCAGACGAGGCCCCTGGAGCGCTCGAGGATCTCCTCCAGGGGGAAAATGCCGCCGTGTCTCAGTTTGGACAGCGTGATGAGCTTGCAGAGGTTCCTGTACCCTTCCCCGGTCCTCACCAGGAGGACCAGGATCGAGCCGTCCGGAAGCGGCGCCTCTATCCCCAGGATGGGCTTTATGCGGGCGCGCCCCGAGAGCCTGGTGAACT
>CAZBMQ010000024.1:0-1858 GCA_964493485.1 uncultured Candidatus Saccharibacteria bacterium | reverse complement strand
TTGTAAGTTTTTATGAATCTGTTCCAGCCGGAAAAACAATACCAGATGATATTGTTGCCAGGCCGGGAGTGTCCTTGCCGATGTTAGCCGGGTTTGCTTCAGGTATTATCGCTTTTATTACTGGCCTTACCGCAATCATAAAAAACAGGGAGAGATCCATTTTGGTGTTTGTATCAACGATTATTGGGGCCTTGCTCATTTTGTATCTTGCCGGAGAAATAATATCTCCGCATTAAATTAATTAAATTTAAAATATGACAAAACAAATAAAAATAACCTATATTTTAGTCGGATTGAGCGTTCTTTCAGTTATTCTACATAATGCTATTTACGGATTTTTCAGAATTGAAGAGCCGGTATTTTTTATCTTAACTTTTGTTTTTGCCATTTCTTTTGTTATTTCCGTCATTTACAGCACTATTTCTTATTTCAAAAAGGAAGAGCCAAAAGATCTGTGGAAGCTCGGATTTTTGGGACTATTGGGATTGCTTGGGTTGGTTGCGACCCCCGGATTTTATGGTTTTTTTGGTTTCTTTGGCTTTTTCGGAGCAAGAAGCTGGAAAAGAAAGGTTTAATTAGGGGTCGCTAAACCGTTAATAAACTTTTAAAATATGGAAAATCAAACGAGAGGACCAAACAAAAAGAATGAATATTGAGATAATTTTAAAAATATTAATGAGCGTAAAAAATACGAACATTACATCAAGCAGGCTCTAACAGCATCCAGCTGGCGGAACCAATCACTTTTATTGGAACCCCGTCATGGAAACATGAAAAATTCTGCTATTTTAGCGGGATTTTTTGTTTAGCTGGGACAGGATTCGAACTTTTGGAAATATTAGGTAGAATAAAAGTGAAGGCCTTATTAGGGTTAAGAGGTTCTTAATTATATTTTTACCTCATATGAAAAGGAAATTATATATTATTGTAGCAGTAATATTGGCTTTAATTTTTCTATCTTTATTATCTTTATATCTAACAGATAGAGAAAAATTTGATTTTATATTTAAAAATATACCCGAAAGAATAACTCAGAAAACAAAAAGCGCTTTTGGCGTTGTTGTGGCCTGTTATTCTCCCGACGGAATTCATTTCGAAAAAAGAAAAAATGTAGCAAATTTCTGGGGAGGGTCAAGCGGAATATTATTAAAAGACGGCACCATCCTTTTAGGGGGAATAGATTTTTCTCATCGTGAAGGAATTGAAGATAAAGAAACTGGTTATAGGATTAGAGATATGGGATTTTTAGCAAGTAAAGACGGATGGGAATTTTACAGGCCTGAAATAACAATAAAGGGACTTGAACAAGATATAACTGCTTGGGGAGATCCTACAATCGTAGAGTTACCAAATCATAGTTACAGGATGTATTTTACCGAAAGAACAACAGCCGGACCCGCCATCAGCCCCCTAATGAGCGCTTATTCAGAGGATGGATATAATTATCATTTTGAAGGAAAAGTAACTGGTGAGCCAACTGTAAATTTAGATGCAATTGATTTCACTGTTCTTTATGAAAAAAGGGCTCAAAAATACTACATTTATACCCGTTCAGAAAACTTCGATGAAGCGCAAGTTTTGGAGTCCGAAGATGGAAGATATTTTGCCAGAAGATTTAAAATAAAAATACCTTTTGCATTTCAATTTTCTATAGTTGATGAAGGAGATTATTATGTTGCCTATGGCGGACACCTGCCTTCTGATAATAAGCCCTGTACTGATTTAGAATGTCCTAACTTGAGTTATCCAGTAAAAGCTGTTTCAAAAGATGGATTGCATTGGGAAAGAACTAAAGAGCAACCCACAGGGCCCTGGGAGGGAGATATAATTTTTTGTAATTCATATGCTGTAATTAAAT
>CAZBMQ010000023.1:0-2609 GCA_964493485.1 uncultured Candidatus Saccharibacteria bacterium | reverse complement strand
TCACCATGGATACAGGCGGAGAACAACTATCCAGAAAGGTGATACTGGTAAAATAGGGGGGACAAAAGGGCAGGGGGCTTAAAGCCCCCTTTTTTGTTGACAGGAAAATGTTTTTCCCTAATATAAAATTATGGGAAAAAGTAAAAATGCTTCTCGAATACTAAGTTATCGAACTGGAATTGTTACCTTCATTTTAGCGTTATCATTTCTAATATTTCTCTCTTATAAAAATCACTTAGACAGTTTTTTTACAGATCCTGATACATTTCCCCTTATTGAAACTACACGCATATTATCACCTTCAGATTTTGTTAAAATATTAAAAAATCCATTAATGTATGGGACTTATTTTATTGAATTAGCTAAATACTACAGGCCAATATCTGCTCTTTCGTTCAGTCTTGACTATGCCTTATGGAAACTCAATCCTATTGGGTATAATTTAACAAATTTGATTGTTCATTTATTCGTAGCTATATTAGTCTTCCTTGTATTATTATTAAAGCTCACTCCCAACAACTTTTGGCTATCTTTTGTAAGTGCCCTTCTCTTTTCAATTCACCCAGTGTTAATAGAAAATGTTGTAATCATTGCGAGCAGGCAAGATATATTAGCCTCTTTTTTCCTTTTATTGTCCTTTTTCTTTTTACCAAATTATCAAATAACTAAACAACAGAAAGTTTCCATTTCCTTTTCCCTGCTGTTTTATCTATTGGCTCTGGGTAGCAAAGAATTCACGGTCATTTTCCCATTTATTATATTGAGTTATCTTTTTCTTCTTCAAAGGGGAATGCCAATGTCTCAAAAATTCAAAATATTCTCACTCTACTTCGTCCTATTAATCATATTCATTGTTTTAAGAACAATCATTCTACATGGAATGGGCGGGACTAATGTTCCAATTGAATTAGATAGGGCTATTCTTCGTTTCTTTTACACAATTGGTAATTTCCTCTCTGACCTTCTTTACCCTGTCCACTTGTTAAAAGAAGTCTTTTTGCCAGAACCTTCCATTTTAGAAAAATGTATATCATTGATTATTCTGGTCCTTTTACTGGCGACCTGGGGATGGTTTTTGAAGAAAACATTGACATCCACGAAATCTACAGCAATAAAAAGAATCACGTTAATTTTGCTTCTCTTATTGATTGTAATCACATTATCTATGTTTCTTTTCCCATTCTACTCCCATTACTTTTACAATGAGTTACATGCAGCATATTTCGATATAAAACCTTCTTTTCTTTCAATCTTTATGAAAGGTAAACACTTCGTCCCTTACGGTGTATACATTAAACAATGGAGTGAATTTTTCTTCTCTTTCTTCTTAATTCTTTTGAGTCTTCTATCAATTATATTTATTTTAATCTATAAATTTAATGAATTAAGAAATCTGGCAAAGACTTCCAAGGATTTCCGTCTTTTTGCTTTTCTAATTACATGGATGGCCCTACCATTACTACTTTACCTATTAACATTCTCTTTTAGCCATAGAACTATGTATTTTTCTGTTATTCCGTTCAGTGTTCTTTTCACTTATTTATTGTCAAAAAATATCGTTAAATTAACAGAACTCTTTAAAGAGCGGTCTTCTCAAAACTTAGCCACCAATATCAAACTTCTTTTAAACAATAAATTTTTTTATACAACACTGCTCTCGCTTTCACTTTATTTATCTCTTATCTACTTTTCCCCCCTATTTCATAAATATGAAGGTTGGATGAAAAGCGGAGAATTTTACAGAAAGTTCTTCAGCACACTTTCTATTAAATACAAAAGTTTACCTGTAAAGGGGAATATAGAAATTCATGATTTACCAAAATCAATTTCTTCTCTAAAGAGAGATTTTCCTTATACCACTGGATGGATATGTATTCAAAGTTATACTGTCAAATCCTGGTTGAATCTTCATTTTCCTGATAACCATATTCAAGTTAAAAAAATCAAACATATTGACTTACCTACTATTCCTAAAGACATAGTCTTAAAAGTTGAAAGAAAAGGGAATAATAATGCTATAATTTCAGTACAATATAAGTTTTAACTCTCTCTAAATTTTCAATTAAAGTGTAATAAAAAGGTCAGGGGTAAATTTAAAGGACATAACAGATAGAATCATGGATTTTTCTCTTTTTCTGGTCTGGCACTACTTCGAACCCGTTATCCCTTTAAACTTTTTTCAGCCTATCGAAATAACCCTATCTGCTAGGCAAACAAACCTATTACCCCCAATCCAGTCTGGATGTTACCCTAAAATTTTTGCCATTTCCTACCATGAAATTTTTTATTATCTCTTATCATATTTACGTTCCTTTTTATATTTTTTTTCTTCACCCTCTTCACCAGGTGGATAATTTTTTATCCCTCGGTCTATGTCCACAGAAGAAAAAGTACTCCCAACGTTTTTCAATAGATTTAATAACAATAATATGTGCTTTGGTTGATTCTTAGGAAGCCTTTTTTATTGACAGGGAATATCATTATAAATATAATTTGAACAATGCTCAAAGTATCTGATGAGATAAAATTTAACAAATGTAAAATATGTGACGGGCCGATAGTCACTCTGTCCATAAAGACTGTGGATGGATTACCTATGGCTCAATGCC
>CAZBMQ010000022.1:0-2910 GCA_964493485.1 uncultured Candidatus Saccharibacteria bacterium | reverse complement strand
AACAGAACGAAATTTTAGAAAAAACTGCAATGGCTATTTTTAAAAGCTGGTTTATCGATTTTGAGCCGTTTAAAGATGAAAAATTTATTGATAGTAAATTAGGAAAAATACCGGAAGGATGGGGAGTAGAGTTATTAAAAAATGTAACCAAAGGGATATTTTCAGGAAGAGGAAGATATAAGATAGAATCAGAAAAGGGGCAATACCCTTTATGGGGAGCAAATGGTATTTTAGGATATATTAATGAGTATGATCTGGAAGAATTCACCATCTTAACTGGCAGGGTAGGTACTCTTGGAAAAGTCTTTTTAGTACAAAACAAATTTGCAATTTCTGATAATGTATTAGCAGTAATTCCTTTAAAAGAACATTATACATTTTTCATTTATCTTTGGCTTAAAACACAGATAGATTTTGAATCTCTTAACGTAGGTAGCACACAACCCTTAATTACTAAGACTGCCTTAGGTAATGAAAGAATAATTTTGCCCTTAGATCCACTACTTCAGCAGTTCCATTCTTTAGTCTCTCCCCTCTTCCAGAAAATCATTCTCAATCAAAAACAAATCATGCTTTTAAGAAAAATAAGAGATACTTTGTTACCTTTGTTGGTGTTTGGGAAATTGAGGGTGAAGGAAGTGTGATGTTGGAGAGCAGGGTTCTATATACATATGCTTTAATAAAATCCCTTTATGACAAAGGGGGAGATTATGTAGATTCGTTTTGGCCTTTCGTGATAAAAGTAATTCCGGGCAACGAATATGTGGATACCGACTGCATCAGGCATCATCTTGAAATACAGTCCGGATTAAGAATGCCACTCTATGTCTTAGATACTATCTTGAAAAGAGCGCGAAGAAAAGGATACTTAGATAGGAAAAGCAAGAAGTACTTATTAACCGAAAAGGGAGAAGACTATTTAGAGCATTTAGAGACAGAAAAGGATGTGGAGAGGCGAATAAACTCTTTATTAAATGACATTTTAGTTTTTTTTAGGAAAAGAGACTTATATTTGAGCATTCCAGAAATTAAGGGTATTTTGTTTAATTTTGTTCAAAAGAATATTGAGCCTCTAATTAATTATTTAAGTCCACAATCCGATATTATGCTTTTAACTTCTTTATCCCGAGATCACTATATAGAGCTTTTGATACAATATATCCAAGAAGCTGAACATTCTAAACCTTCTCAATTCAAGACGTTTAAAGAAATTGTATTGGGTTCACTCATATCCACTATCTTATTTGTTGAAAAAGATAAATATTCAGATATCAACAGAATAAGAACTGAGAAGTTTAAGGATTGTGAGGTATACCTTGACTCTAACTTTATATTTTCTTTATTAGGACTGCATGAAGAGGAGTTTAATAAACCTGCCCAAGAGCTGTTTGAGCTATTAAAGAAATTTAACTTTAATATAAAAGTTTTTGAATTTACAATAGAAGAAATGTGCAAAGTTATAAGAGGATATTTAACGGAACAGCACAAATATCCATGTACTGTACACGTAGATGTGATTTACAGTAATTTAAAAAGAAAAGGATGGAGTAAGGCAGATGTATATGAGTTTATAAGTAATATAGAATATAAATTGGAAGAGAAGGGGATAAGCATGGTCAGAACCCCAGACATAGATTTAAGAATCTATAAGCCGGCTGATGAGAGCTTAAGGAAACTGATGGAAATATATAAACCCGAGCAGCCAATCTTTCACCAAAATCATGATTTAGCAGCTATCGAAAAAATAAAATCAATTAGAAAAAGGAATGTCCGAAAAATAGAAGAAGCAGGAGCTTTTTTCTTAACTTCTGACTACAAACTCAGTAAATTTAATCTTGAAGAAATGGGGCATAGGGATAAAGGTACTATCTGCGAAGTGATCCCAGATAGATTATTAACTAATGTTTTATGGTTAAAAAACCCAGAAGTTAATTTAAGTCTTAATTCAATAATAGCTGCACATTCGCAAGGCCTTTTTGTGAGAAAGAGAGTATGGGATAAATTTTATGAGATTGTAAAAAAGCTGAGGATGGAGAAGCGTGTAGATGATGGCGATATTTCTGTTCTATTTTACCATGGCTACATAGAGGATGTATTAAGAGAAATAGAAGAAGATGAAGCAAGTGTGATAACTGAAGACTTTGTAGTAGAAAAAATTGAAGAAGCGTCTAAACTGATGGAACAAAAAGCGCAAGAAAAAATAAACAAGAAAACAAGTGAGATTGCTGAAAAGCTGAAGCTTGAGATGTTGCAAAAAGAGAAAGAATTCATTAAAAAGTTGAATTATGAGATTTCTAAAAAAGAGCAAGAAAAAGAGCAGGAAATAGTTGAAAGGTTGATGGAGATTAAAAATAACTTGAAGGCGAGCGCTGCTAAAGAAGCTCAAAAACGAGCAAAGAAAATAGCAATATTAAGCGCAGCAGTTCTAACGGCTATTTTACTAACTCTTATTGTTCTCGTAATTCTTTATTTACCTCCAATTGTTTTTAAGATACTCATGATTGTTATACCCAGTGGCGCTATAGGGGGGGTGTGGACTAAGTGTAGAAAGTATATAGAAGATAGACTCAGTTCTTGCTTTTTCAATAAATTATTTAAACAAAAACTGACAGAAGCAGGATTGAATCACAATGAAATTGCATAAATTGCTAAATCTCACTGAAGACCACCTTGTAGAACAACCAGCCATTAACTGGTTCAAAGAACTTGGTTATTCCTATATCCACGGTTCACAACTTTCGCCGGATAATGAAGAACGAGAATCCTATAGGCACACAGTTTTAAAGAAAAGATTCATTCAGGCAGTGAAAAAACTTAATCCCTGGCTTGATGATATTTTAGCAGAGAAAGTCTACAAAAAGATAATAGAGCTTGAACATCCTGATTTTGTTTTTAAGGGAAAACTTTTTT
>CAZBMQ010000021.1:0-3049 GCA_964493485.1 uncultured Candidatus Saccharibacteria bacterium | reverse complement strand
TCTTTCCTCTTTAGGGATGCGGTCGTCGGCGTCAAGCCAGATGACGTAGTCGCCGTTGGCATGCCTCAAGGATTCGTTCCTCGCAGCGGCGAAGTCGTTAGTCCACTTAAAATGGAAAACTTTTGCACCGAAATCTTTAGCGATTTTTGTTGTTTGATCAGTAGAGCCAGTATCCACTACAATAATTTCGTCTACTAGTTTTTGCACGCTTTTAAAACATTCACGTAGATTTTTTTCCTCGTTTTTAACAATCATACATAAAGAAAGTTTAGCATTTCCCATGATCTTACACCTTTTTCTTTATAGACAATCAGGTTTTGTGTTTTTCTAAATCTTCAATATGTTTTATTGCTTTTTCAAAGATTTTCTCTTCTGGGTGCTTTTGTAAAAATTGTTTACAAATTTTGTAAACATCATTTAACTGTCCTAGTTGCATCATAATTTGCCCGTAATTCCATATTACATCTTTATCATTTGGATTTACTGCCATTGCTTTTTGTAAGTAATATATGGATTTTTTTAAGTCTCCTTTTTGCCAATGGATTACTGCAAGGTTGTTGAGTGCTTGAGTATGTAAAGGGTTAATTTGCAGTATTGCTTTAAAAATTTTGCTAGCTTCATCTCTTTTTCCTTTCCGAAAAAGTTCTTCTCCATGCTTACATAACTTTAATATTTCCATTTGAATTTTTTGCATTTGAAAACGGCGAATAGGTTTATTTTTCAATTCCACCAACCTTTCAATGATTTTGTTAACTACTTTATCCCAGGTATATTGAGAAAGCACGTATTCGCAACCAAGTTGAGCTTTATATTGAGCTTCTTCATAATTCTCGTATACGTACCTCATTAATTTCTTTAAAGAATCTTTATCAGGTTCTAGAACTAACCCTTTGTCTCCGACCAACCTTAGACTTGGAGGAGGGGTAAAAGAGATGCTCTTCGCAGGGATTAAATAAGCCCATTCTTCTTTGCAAAAATCATCAGTGGCTCCTCCCATGGTAACTATGACAGGTAGATTACAAGCCATTGCCTCAAGTGCAGGCAAGCAGAAGCCTTCTCCTCGATAAGGATGTACTAAACAATGGCATGCTGTATAGAGCCCAGCTATTTCAGTTTGAGTCAATGTGTTTGTGATATAAATAATTTCTGGATTTTTAGAGTCTTCTTGTAATTGAAGTATCTTTTTGCTGCTTACTTTGCCTTGATAAAAGGATTCTATGCCTACGTCTTTAATAATTAGTGTTACATCATCGTTTTTAGAAAATTCTTCAATATAAGCCTGCAAGAGCAAGTCAATGCCTTTTCTCCAAATAGTTCCTCCTACAAATAAAAAACGAAATTTTCTATTTGTAGGCAAAACATAAGGTTTCGCCTTGGGATTGAATATTTTGTCATTTACGCCTAAAGGTATAATTACTAATTGACTTGGAGAAATTCCGCTCCTTACATATACTTTCCATACAAATTTACTATAAACCCAAATTTCATCAACGAGCGTTTGTATAGGTTCTATCCAATCTTGAGGTAAGAAACCATATTCCCATGGTTGCATTAACACAAAATGTGCATTATCAATAGGGTTGAAACTAGGAGGCCATTGATGAGAAATGTGTACAAGGTGGTTTTTATTATTAAAAGATTTGTTTGTATTATTTGATGCTTGTGGATCAGAATCGCATATTTTTACTTTATAACCTCTCTGGATTAAATGGGCGTATATTTCTTTATTAACCAAGGCAAATGAAGTATGATTTTGTATTGGTCCTTCCCAAAAAATATGTAAATTGTTTTTTTGGCTTATTTTTAAGGTTGTTTTTTTTCGTGGCAATTTTAAGTTGTTAATCCTGTCCGCTATTTCATAGCAAACCTTATGAATGGCGTAATTGTTGACTATAGTATCACGTGCCAACATTCCTTTTTTAGTAGCCTCTTCCTCATTTTTATAAATAGATAACATAAGTTCAGCTAGATGTTTCCATGAAGGTTTAGCCCATTGACAACCAATATAAAATTTGAATGAAGGCTCAATATTATTAATGGTTTCAATATCTTCTATTTTTATTAAATAAGAATTCTTGTCATTCATAAAATCCAAGTTTCCTCCCCATCTTGGACCAATAGTAGGCAATGCCATAGACATAGCTTCCAAGTAAGAGCGACCATATGCTTCTCCTCGTGAAGGTAACACAAACGCATTTGCACTTTTATATAAAGCAGGCATTTGGTCATCGCTAATATGTTTTAATATGATAATCGGTGCAATATCACTTGGGTTCACGTTCTTTTGGGAAAGAAAATTATTGATAGCTTGTTGTATCCATTGCTGTCCTTTATCATTATCGTAAATTCCATATGGATAAGCTCTTAAAAGTAGACAGACATCGTCTTTCGAAGAAAAAGCCTCAATCCAAGCATTTAATAAAATGTCCCATCCTTTTCGATAAATCCATTGAAAAACAGATAGGAAGCGGAACTTCCTATCGGTTTCTATTAACAGAGGTTTAGTTTTTTCTGGATGGAAATAGTCGGTGTCAATAGCTGGTGGGATTATGAATATCGGTTTATCAACACCAGAAGACTGAAAAACTTTAGCATTAAACTTAGAAGGAACCCATATTTCATTCATTAAGTTACATTTGTTTGCCCATGTTTTAGGCAAAGAATTTGTCTCAAACATAGTGCGCCCGATATGATAGTTGACATCACTAAAAGTAAAAAATGCATGAGCAGGAACATGGAATATAACAATTTTTTCTTGAACTTTTTCAATAGGAGTAGATAATAAACGGATAAGTTGCGTCTTATCGTTGTTAGACATAGATTTCATATACTCTGGATCGACGTGACTTGCTGAAATGAGTTTAATGAGAAATAAAGATGACAACTCTAATACAAAAGACCTTAATTCTTCTGCATATCCACTGTGATTAAAAATAGGACCTATCCAAATCAACTGTCTTTTCGAGTGCATTTGTGATGACATGTTAAAATAAGGAGACCCCTGAAAAAGTACCATGCGTAAGAGCCCTTGATGGATTTTTGGCAAACA
>CAZBMQ010000020.1:0-3174 GCA_964493485.1 uncultured Candidatus Saccharibacteria bacterium | reverse complement strand
TTCCGAAAACAAGAATAGAGAAAGAAGGATACTCTTCTTTGGAAAATGTTTATAGAGAGTTGAGAGGATTTGGTCAAGGATTGGTAAGTATTACACAACATCCCTCTTTGCTTCCTATCTATATTCTTGGAAATTGTCACACTCTTATTTTTCTTGGTTTGCAACACGAAAAAGATATCAAGGCTGCAAGACAAGCTTTGTTCTTGGATAAAGATGAAGAAGTATATTTTTCTAAGCTAAAAGTTGGAGAATCTATTGTTAGAGTGAAAGATAGAATTGAACCGTGTCTTGTGAAAATCCCATTAGTTGAAATAGAGAAAGGTAAAGTTAAAGATGAAGATGTTGAGGAAAGAATGAGAAGCTATTTACAGAAATTAAAGGCCGAAAATGGTAAATTTAATGACTTTAGACCTATTTACTCAGAAGATAATAATAAAGGAAAGAGAAGTAAATACAGTGATGCAGGAGAAAAATTATTGTTGGATATTTTGAAATTTCCTACATCCAGCATTACCCAGAGATACAAAAGGCTTGGATTAAACCCCAAATATGGGAATTATTATAAAAATTTACTTGTGGAGAAAGAAATTATAGAGCCAGTGAGAATAATTACGAGGAAGGGATCTGTTGTCTTGTTTGAGATAACTGAGAAAGGGAAAGCTTTGTTGAGAGAAAAAGGAATAAAAGTTATGGGAAAAGAAAGTGTAATCCATAAATTTTGGAAAGAAAAAATTGCTGAATATTACAGAAATTTAGGATTCAAAGTATTTGTTGAGAAAAAAGTAAATGGAACTCCAGATATAGTGGTTGATGCTGTTAGAAAAGTAGCAATTGAGATAGAAACAGGAAATTCTGATGTTCTTTCCAATATTTTTCAGAATTTGAAGAGCGGGTTTGATGAAATTGTTATAGTTGCGACAGAAAAAGAATCTGAAGAGAAAATAAAAAGAAAAGTAGAAGAGCTAAAGTTAGAGAAAAGAATCAAAGTGACTAATGTTTTGGCTTTTGATATAAAAGCATAATCCTTATTTAATTTCTCTAAAATTTTAGAATATGTTCTTCCACTATCTGCCACTGAGAGTTTTTGATGTTTATCTTACCCTTTCATAAATTCGGTATTAACTTTTTAAACTCCCAATTTCTAATTATAAAGAGGTTTTAGAAAAGTTAAAAGTTGTAAAAATTTAGTAAATTGGAAGCTTGTTAAAGCTTCCTTTTGGTATTTACCTAAAAATAAAAAGAGAAAGATGTTCAATTACTGGGAAGTATAAACCATAGGAGTAGGGCTTCTTTTTCTGTCGGGGGGAGATGTTTTGGGAAGTCCTACTCCTTTTTCTTCTTTAACAAGGAGGTGGAGATGGAAAATTATTTGACGAACATTCTTAAAAGGAGAGTGTAAGATATTTTTGAAGTAATAAGGATATTAGGAAAAAGGAGGAATCATGTATAGCCCAAAGATAAATGAAAAGCTAATTCCAAAACTTTACAAAATTGCAAAAGCAAAGAATATGCCGATGACACATTTAGTAAATCAAATTCTGGCAAAAGCAATTGAAAAGATAGAGGTCGAAAAGAGAATTGTTCGAGAAAAGGTTGTATCAGAAGTGCCTAAGGAAATTTACCTTATCAAGCAAAAAGGAGAAAAAAATGAAAATAAATAGAATAAGAAAAATCGTCCAACTGACACAAAATCTCTATGAAATATGTAAAGAAATTGCACCTGAAGATGTTTTGAAAATCATACGTACACTTTCAAAAGAAAGGAAATATCTTGGATATGATCCTTATGGAACAAAAGCAATACTTTATACAACAAAAGATATGACAAAAGAAGAATTTGATATTTTACTTGAGAAAACAGAAAAAACTAGCGGGAGTATTACAATGATTCTTGACCAGTATTTTCAAAGAGATGATATTGCAGAAAAAGTTAAGGAGATAAGAAAGGTAAAAAGTTCGACAACAAAAGCTGAACTTATTTCTTTTTTGGCAACTAATCCTGATTTGCTTTACCAAGATAAGGATTTTAGAGAAAAGATAATTGATGCGAGAGCAGGAAATAAAAAAAACTTTTGTGAAGGTAAAACACTAATCTCCTCACCTATCGGAAACTATACTCTTGTTTTTACAGCATATGAGACATCTAAAAATGCGATCTCGGGAAAACTTGAGCAACAATTCTGGAAAATTATCTGGGAGCATTCTGAAAAAGATAAAATTTATTCGTATGATTCAAAACTATATAATAACTTTTTGTTTTTAAATTTGAAAGACCCTGACGAGAAACTATTAGGTTTAATTAAAACCATTCCCCCTATAAATTTACAAAAAGAAATAGATATAGAGATTTATTCAGAAGAGATAAGACCAAAGGATTTAGGTTTTTCATATCCTAATGAAATTTTATATCCATTAGATATTGACCAGCTTTCTACTCACTTTGGTAAAAGGCATGGTTCCAAGTTTGAGACTTTTGCTTCTGGATTGGAAAACAAAGCAGATATAAAAAAAGTCAAGCAACTGCAAGGAAAAAGATTTTTGATTACATCTAGTGAGAATAACAAACTCTATTTTGGGAAAAATATAGATAAAGAAATATTTGAAAAGATAGCCTGTTATCTCTCAATAGAATATATAGAAGATGAGAATATTATTTGTAAATTGGGGAAGAAACAAACAAGAGAAGTTATATCTGCTATATGGGCGTTTGAGAAGAAGATAGAAAGTTGGCGAAGAAATGGTGGCAAAAAGATTTTCTATGTAATCCAGTTAGATTAAAAAGGAGGAGAGAATGCTTGAAAAGATAGTAGTTGGCTGGCAAGAGATAGAAGATGTTTTTTTGGCCAATACATCATTAAACAAACCTTTTATTCTTTTGGGTAGACACGGAATATGTAAAACAACAGTAGCAAGAGAATTAAGTAAAATTTATGGAGAAGATGGCTTCAGGTTTTATGATGCGACAAAAGATGATCTGGTTTCTATTGCAGGTATTCCGATACCAGAAAAACTTGCGGCAGGCAAGTTAGAGTTTTCAAAACATAATAGAAGCATATGGGACGCAAAAGTTATTGTTGTTGATGAATTAACAAGGGCAAACAAGGAAAACCAAAACTTATGGCTTGAGATTTTAGAAGAAAAAACCTGTTTTGGCAAGTCATTACAATATGAGAT
>CAZBMQ010000019.1:0-3599 GCA_964493485.1 uncultured Candidatus Saccharibacteria bacterium | reverse complement strand
GATTCTAAATAAAAAACTACCCTTGCCGAAGCAGGGGTAGTGTTCATAGTAATTGGATTATAGCTCTCCTGTATCTATTGTCAAGTTTTTCCTGGGGAAAAATCAAGTTTTCCGAGTTCGAATTGATAATTAAAGGTTCAAACACCTTATTTGAGTAATTTAATTAGTTTAATTAGGGACGTTTCTGAATTATTAATTAATTAATGTCTCTAATTAATCCCTAATTAAATTCTGTTTAAATTACCACTTAAGCAAAAACTCGTGGTATTCATCTCCTTTAAAAACACACTTTGTTTCTTCGCAGGTTACCTCTTTATTAATTACCATCTGAAATATGTTGGAAAAATATCCAATAAGAACCTGGCAGTGGTCTGGAAAATAAGAAAAATTATCAATCCTTAAAATTACATATCTTTTTTCCTTATTGAATTCTACTACCTTACATTCTCCAATTGTATAATAAGACCTCCACATCCTTGGAGCTTGACTGACGAACATCTCGGGGGAAACGAAATACTTCATAAAAACTCTAATAACCGGATGAAGTTTAGAGCCAAATCTTCCCATTTCTTGAAACTTTTTGTTATCAAAATTAAAAAGATTCTTAATGGCTAATAAAGTAATACCTTTCATTCCTATAGGATAAAAATTCATTGGTTTCAGTTGATTGTATCTTATTGGATAGCCAACCCTTGCTATCTCCTCCTCCAGCTTCTTCAGTCCCTTCTCCCCTTCTTTCTCAAGAATAAATTCGAGGTCACCTTTAATCGCGACTCCCCTTACCCTTCCTTTTATCTCCATCATCTTTTGAGCAATTTCTTTTGTAAGCTTTTCTGCCACGGCTTTTTAATATTATTTACTCCTTGTTATCAATATTATATTACTATTTTCGTACAAAATAAACAAAAAATCAAAAAACAGAGACAAAAATGCCAAAAAAAATGGAGTCAAGTCTGTTTTTTTTATATCTCTGTTCCCCTCTTTTCTCATTTTTAGTTCCCTCATTTAACACAAAACGCCTCTAAGGCAATTTTTTCATTCGTAAAAGTTCGATTCTGATCGCCATGCGACGATAGTTTATCGAACTTTTCCAAAAATAAGATGGAAATCGGTCTCTCGAACCAAGCTCAAGCTGGCTCCGCGGGCAGGACGTAACTCAAACTTGGTTCTGGGAGAGGTTTCCAGCAATTGAACCAATTAAAGTGTTGTCCTGACAACGGTAAATCCATTGTCTTCCAAAAATTATCTCTACCCCACCCCGCTACTCACTATTTTTTAGACCCCAAGGAAGGATGCTCAGTCAATTTTCTTAATTTAAATAACGATGTATAGTCACCACGCAAAAAATGGATTTTGACAAAGAAAAATTGCCCATCACTGGGCTTATTTCTCTAAAATAAATTAAATTTAAGACAAGAAAATCAATAATCCAACTTTATTCCTAATTTTTCAGCTATCTGTCTTATCCATTTTTCGTGGCGGTCAACTTTTCGAGATAACATAAACCATTTCTTGGAAATAGGTATCAGCTCTTTTTGCATAAGCATCAACTGATGCCTGAAGGTTAGAAAAATCTTTCCTCAGCTCCTCTAAGTCTTTTTTTGTAGCAACCTCCTCTCTAGTAGCGAAGACTTCTATAAGTTTTTTTATATCTTCATCAGTAAGCATATTCTATTTTCATTATATTCTATCTTGCTCCGCTGGCTGGACGCTGTTAGAACCTGTTTAATATTACCATTTTACTAAAAATTCGTGGTATTCATCTCCACGGTGAACACATTTTAACTCTTGACAGGAAGGATTTCCTGTGACAACCATTCTTACAATAGTGGCAAAGTATCCTTCCATCCCCTTGCAATAGAAAGGATGGAGACTGAAATTTTCAATTCTGAGAATAATAAATTTTTTTTTCTTGTCTACCCGCACTACTTTCAATTTTCCCTTAGTATAGTATTTTCTCCACATAGCGGACGCTCCACGGACTATCATTTCAAGAGAACCGAAGTACTTAATGAAAATTCTAACAACCCACGGCATCGTGGCGCTTAACACTCCCAATTGCCAGAAGTCTTCATCTGTGTATCCGAATAGTCTTTGACAGACTACCATAAGTAGGGGTTCCAGCCCGGAAGGGTAAAACTTCGTTACTTTGAGTTCTTTATATTTTAAAGGATATCCTAATTTCTCCAGCGTATCTTCTAATTTCTTTAATCCCTCATCTCCCTTTTTCGAAATTACGTATTCAAAATCGGCTTTAAAGGCCATACCCTTTGTTTCTCCCTCAATGCTCATTAATTCATTAAATTCTTCTTTTGAGATTATTTGTTCCATTTTTCTATTATACCTAAAACCCGAGCTCTTGGCTAAGGCTTCAAATGCTCCGGCGGTAGGATTCCTCTCAGCTATGTTCGAGGTAAACTTCTCATCCTCCCAGTAGATCTTCAGCAAAACCAGTGCAAATATTAATTCCAAGCTTTCCCTCCATTAACATTTGCTTCTTTACTCTACTCCATTTTTTAATTTGTTTTTCCCGTCTTACTGCTTCAGTTTTACTTTCATATCTTTCACAATGAACCAATTTAAAATTAGAAAACTTTTTCGTAAAAAAAGACTTCTTTTCCTGATGAAATAGAAGTCTCTTTCTGATGTCTTTGGTAATACCAATATAAAAAGTTTTCTGATCGCAAAGAAGCAAATAAACAAACCACATAATAAAGATATTAAGATATTTTGAGTTTGGCTTGCACTGAGCTTGCTGAAGTGCTCCGCTGGTGGGACGCTGTTAGAACCTGTTTGATAGAGAGCACTTAGCTTTATCTCAATAAAAATAGGTAAATCTACTAATTCACTACACAGTTAAAAGCCAAAAAACCATGAATTCCCATAATAATTGCCAATACCGCAAACCATTTCCCTCTTAGATGAGTTTTCTTTATATGAAGCAAGGCAATAATTCCCGATAAAGAAGCAACTGCCAAGCTATAACGTATCGTTAAACAGCTAAAACCGATGTCCTGGAGGTGATAAACATATCGGTCAATGCTCGTGGGCAACCACAGGATTATTGCAAGAAAGAAACTAAAAATAGCAAGAAAGCTTGTATGGTTAACTAGGTTTTTTATATCTCCGATCATAATTTATTCTAACATAAAAATCGCCATTTTGCCGATTCTCTATACAATCGCATACAACCGTATACAAATACATCCCTACTCGCCAGCTGGACGCTGTTAGAACCTGCTTAATGTGGAAATAGAACTTCGGCAAAACACCAGAGCAATATCAAAAAACCAATCGCCGTAGATAAAAATACAAGAACAGAATAATCTTTTTCCCTTGTAATGCCGATAATGCCGATAAAAAAAGCCGCGATTCCGCAAACAAATCCAGCCAACATCGGCAAGGCTACTCCGGGCCTCACAATAATATCGTGTGGTATTGTTTTTCCGGCTGGGACAGATTCATAAAAACCTACAAATGACACACCGATATAAAAAAATATTGGCGTGGCAATAATTAATATAACTGAACATTTGCCCAAAAAAGTTTTTGGAAGGATTTTAATCATCGTTTTGTTTCCTTTTGATAGTCAAAATAGG
>CAZBMQ010000018.1:0-3871 GCA_964493485.1 uncultured Candidatus Saccharibacteria bacterium | reverse complement strand
CATACTTGGCCCAACGGGTTAGCTTTTTCGGCAAAAAATCGCTCAGATTAGGTATCTCTAAAGCAAAAAAGCTAGGAATTTCTGCTCTTATATGGGAAAGCCCCTTTTTCCCAAACAAAATACTACTAGACCCATGTGGAATGCATTTCTTCCCAGGCTTTAACAAAATTGATGATGACTGGGAAAGAGTTAAGGACCGTTCTCTCTCAAAAGAAATGGAAAGGAAGGTTCTCGACTTCTTAAATGAATGGAAACTACAAAAACGCTCCAAATATAGTCAACCCAAAAGCGATTTACATCATTTAAAAGAACAATTGAGAAATAAGAAAGTTTTGTTCGTACCGGGACAGATTCCAGCTGATGCAAATGTGGTAAATTCTCTTTTCTCTTTCGATAGCTTTTATGAGGTGGTCGAGTTTTTGTCAAGACAATTAGACAATGAATGGGTGATATTGTACAAACCTCACCCTAGAGGTAGGGAAGATCCTATTCGTGACCGTAATAATTTGTTAGTGGTGGATGCCAATGTCCATGATATTTTTGACATTTCTAACGTAATTTTTACTCTTTCTTCAAATGTAGGCTTGGAAGCTATTTGTAGTGGCAAACCAGTAATTGTATGCGGGAGGCCACATTATGCCTATAAAGGACTTACCGTTGATTTAGAATCAAAGACTAAAACAGAACTAGAAGAATGCCTAAAAAAGGCTTTACAATTCAATTATGATGAAGAAAAGAGACTTAATTTTTTACACTACATTGTCTTTGAATACTTACTTGACAGTACTGATAAAAAATCAGTAGTAAACAGAATATATGAGGCTGACCATTATAATAACAACTCTTTCACGACCCCATATGCCCCATTTAGTGAAATAACATTTAACTTTAACAGAAAAACGGCGCACTGGATAGAACTCTTTAACAAATATAATCGGCTAGCTCAAGACAATTATTATCATGAGGACATTTTGCTCTCTTTGTACAGAGAGGAAAAAGATGACTTTTGGTTAACTAAAATTGAAAGAGAAATTGTAGCATGTAAAACAATTGTCAATAGAAGTGAAAGGCAGGTAAGCAAATTCTTGAGCGGGATAAAGTCTGATCACATTCTAAGGTATAAATTTGCACAGAATTTTATCAGGATGAATGAAAAAGTATTAGATGTAGCTTGCGGATGTGGATATGGATGCAAGATATTGGCAGAAAAGAAAGCTAAAATACTAGGAATTGATGGATCCTCTCTTGCAATAGAGTTTGCAAGGAAATATTTTGCTAATAACAATGTTTCTTATAAAAGATCTTCTTTGAATGTGGTAGAAAGCTATAGAGACGAATTCGACACGATTATTTCATTGGAAACTCTAGAACGTGTCGAAAATGATAAGAAACTTTTGATCCAACTTATTGATTCTCTTCGACCCGGCGGGATGTTGATATTGTCAACGCCTAATAGGGTATACAATCCTCTCGATACACATGAGTTTCATGTGCGTCACTATTCTGAGGCAGAAATCATTAATCTTCTTAAGGAAATTGAAAATGATCTTTACATAAAAGTTGTATATCAAAACGCCGATAACATTTCCGTTGAAAATAAAGAAGCCAGCTTTTTAATCATCTTAACGGTAAAACCACCATATACTGCAAAACAAATAGAATTATTGCAAAAAAAACTTTTCCAAATTTTGCCCTTTACATATAAAACTTTTATTCATAAAATAGCCGCACATTTATATTATAAGCATCCAAGAATCTTTAACATATTGCGAACATTTTATAAAGTTTTTGTAGGAAAATGACCTTAAAGAAAGAGAACTGTAAAAATGGATTAATTTTGTGCGCAAACCCGAATTATTTATTACAATTAAATTTAGAACAGGCAGTAAAGCAATTTTTGATAAAAAACCTTCATCTAGTTGTTATAAACCCTTACGATTTAAATATTACGTTGGATATAGGGGCTGTAAAGGAAAAGATTACTTGTAGATATCTTGACATAAATTATACTTTGTACAACAAATTGCGAAGAAAATGGGATTTAATCTTGTTAATAGTTGATAAAGATTCAAGGCATTTCTTCTCTCGTCTAGAAATCTTACTTTTTATGTTGCCGGCAAAGACAAAATGGATTATAGATGGCACTCAAATTAAAAAATTTCCTGACAACACCTTTTACAAACTAATTTCGGTAAAATTTATAAAACTTATTTTGAGAATTTTATTTTCTGGATTTTACTTGTCCCTACTAACTTTCTTTATTCTCCCCAAAGTTTTGTGCCTTAAAATTAAGAATCCCAGGGTACCTGCTTTTAGACGAACAATTCTTGTCACCAAAGCCTTATGGAAAAGATACCAAAAAACTTGGAAAGAGTTCAGAGCATTAAACGAACTCGGAACTTTACTTCCTCTAGAATTTTTTGTCTGGACAGAATTTCTTTTTGCCAATAGACGCTCTTTTAATTGCTGTTTAGTCCCTCGTCGCATATTATTTATTCGTCTTGATCATTTGGGAGACGTTGTTAACTCCACACCAGCATTAAAGCTTCTTAAAAAACAATGGCCAGAAACACAGATTACATTAGCTGTAGGAAAATGGACTAAAGATCTTTTGAATAATTGCCCTTATGTAGATGAGTTGTTAATTTATCCAACCAATAATAGATGGCATTTAAGAGGGAATAAAGATTGGTTTACTTTTCTTAAACAATTTTGGATATTCTTAAAATTAAGGAGACAACATTACGATCTGGCAATTGATCCTTGTGGTTGGCCGGATACCTACAAATTGTTGTACATGAGTGGTGCAAAAGTGAAAGTCATTAATGACTATGGAAGGTGGGA
Organism: uncultured Candidatus Saccharibacteria bacterium; assembly: GCA_964493485.1. Taxonomy (GTDB): domain Bacteria; phylum Patescibacteriota; class Minisyncoccia; order Minisyncoccales; family JANBVM01; genus CAZBMQ01. The sequence continues at coordinate 1,027 of CAZBMQ010000018.1, read as the reverse complement.
CTTCATTTATAATGTAATGCGAAAAAAAGTGCCTGATGATGATTCCAGAGGACTTCCAGAAAGAGAGAGAGTTTTAAATTTGCTAAAAATAATGGGCCTTAAAAACACAGAAGGTGTTTTGCCGGAGTTATGGTTATCAAGTATGGAGGAGAAGTATGCACTCGAATTTTTTAAGAAAGTGATTCCAAACGGTACTACCGTTATAGCAGGTATCCATTTAGGAGCCTCTAAACCTTTAAAAAGATGGCCTACGGAAAGGTTTGCATTTCTTGTAGAAAAGCTATATCGAGCATATAAATGTTTAATTTTGATCTTTGCTGGCCCAGGAGAAGAAGAATTAATAGAACAGTTTTCAAAGCATGTAAAAGTAGCTAACTATGTCCCTGTGGTTGGGCAAAATTTACGGGAGTTTATGGCCATTGTTTCAAAATGCCACCTTTTTATTTGCAATGATAGCGGCCCCATGCATATAGCAGTAGCTTTAAAGGTTCCTACTGTGGCAATATTTGGCCCCGGCGGGGTAGCCCGCTGGGCTCCTCCTTCCCCTCCCCATGTAGTGATAAGGAATCCAAACATAAGCTGTAGCCCATGTTCCCAAATTTCCTGTCGTGACAATATCTGCCTCAAATCCATTTCTGTGGACCAAGTATGGGAGGGTGTAGAGAAGCTGATTAAGCAAAACAAAGTGGCAGACCGTGAAAATCCTCCTTCTTGAGCTCGGTTGGATAGGGGATACAGTCGTTACCCTTCCTGCCATAAGGGCCTTAAAGCAAGCCTTCCCTGAAGCGAAGCTTATAAGAGTATGCACGAGCGTGGCCGAACCTATCGTGACGAGATGTCCTTATGTAGATGAAATCTTAATTTACGAAAGAGAGCACGAACATAAAGGGCTCTGGGGTGGATGGCGGCTCTTGAAGGAGCTAAGAAAGATCAGGCCCGATATTTTCATGAACCTTCATGTTCCTGACATTAATAGAAATTTCAAGATTTATTTTCGTGATAATCTCTTTTCGTTCCTCACAGGTGC
>CAZBMQ010000017.1:0-4798 GCA_964493485.1 uncultured Candidatus Saccharibacteria bacterium | reverse complement strand
GATTAGAAACCTTTGCCAGAGTTATTTTATACTCTATTTCTTCTTTACTTCCAAAAATTTTATCAAAAAATCCCATAGTTATATTTTATTTACTAAACCACTTCATATTTTGATAATACTTCGTCTAGAAATTTTTTGGTTTCTATCATTTCATTAAGAAAAGTCACTCCTATAAATGTCATTATTGCTAAATGGCTTCCGTCCTCTTTCTTTCCAAAAAAATGGGTGCAAAAGATTTGACCAAATTGAATGCCCAAATCCTTATTTTCAGGATTTAAGATTTTAGAATATTCATCACACCTTTCCCAAAATAATTCTTCAAATTGTTTTCTTTCTTTTGTGTCTGCAAAATACTTATTAAAAATATCATGCTGGAATCTACCAATAATATTTTTAGTTTTTGATGTATCCCCAAAAGCACTAAGAACTGCTCGTATAATTGCTAACATAGGAACAAATAATAATTCTTTATTTTGTTCTTTATTGATCGATTCTTGTTCTTTTCCAAGCAAATCTTTAAATCCATTAACTAACGAATTATAACCAACATCAAGAAATCCCACTAAAGATTCCGTAATTTTATCAGTTGTTATCTTTTTAGAAAAAAATCCCATAGTTTTTTATCTAACTTCCGATATAAGGAATCCAATTATAAATAAATTCCATAATTCTAAGAACGAAGACAAAAACAAAAAATCTAATTAACGATAAGAAAAATGTTATGTGCAAGGCTTCAGTAATGATAAATTCTTCTTTAATTATTTTTATGCTATCAGTATATTTTTTCTTCCATAGCTATTTGTGTCTGCTCAAAATCCAATCTTTTAGTTTAATACCCCCACCTTTTATTAGTTTATAAAACTCTTCTAATACATTATATACAATATCGCCTCTAAATCTCTCTATAGTTACTAAGTCTGATTCAAGGTTATCAATATATTTGTTGTTGGCGAATATCTAACTATAAAATTTATGAGAGTATCTTCACAATATCCTTTATTATTAGTTTTCGATTGAATTTGTCATTAATCCAATCAGAATATTTTAATCTATAAAACTCCCAACCGGCTGCTTCTAATATCCGTTGTCTTTCTTCATCATCTTCAATATAGATTCCAATTTCCTCATCAGCTTCATTTTGGAAATGGGTTGGGCCATCACACTCAACAGCGATTTTCTTTCCAGTTTTAATATTCGTAATCACAAAATCAATTCTAAATCCGCAACTTCTAACTTGATTCTGGATACAGTAGTCTTTTTTAGATAAGTTTGAACGAATAAAATTATAAAAATCCTCTTCAAATCCAGAGTCAAAAGGTTTTAATTCTACGGAGAAAAAATCTATTTTACCATTTTCTTTTACATATTCAAGATATTTTTTAATCCAAATTCCACTCGGAATTTCTTCAATTGGCATACTCACAAAACAATGTGTTTGTAATCTTGCTCGAGAAAAAGCAACATTTATCCGTCCTTTATTTATGCCTGCCCTAATATCTCCACCTTCACCCGTTAAGGGGATATATTTATTTTTCTGATCCCGGGTTCGAATAGCAAAAGAATAAATAATAATATCTTTTTCGTCACCTTGAATTCCTTCAATGATTCCAATTTTATAATTATCGATTTCTTCTTTATGTCCTTCCCTTTCAAATAATTCCCGGAGATAAGCTGCTTGGGCATTAAAAAACGAGAGAATTCCAATAGATTTATCTTGATAGCGCCTATCAGTTTTTAATTCATGAAAAAATCTTAATATAGCCTCGGCTTCAGAAACATTTATTTTTTCTGAAATTTCTTTATCCCAGTCCACCTCAACGTGATGAATGACCATGATCTGATTAGTATTTTTATATGGTAAATAATTGCTATTTTGAATTATCAATTCTTTACCTTTTGGTTTATAGAAGTATTTATTACTAAAACCAATTAACTCTTTTGGTGAGCGATAATGGTTTCGTAAAGATACCTCTTCGAAACCCCTCAATCGAGCTATATCTAAAATTGATTGCACTGCCTCTCCGGTAGCTTTTATTTGGAGATCTTCTGGAATTTGATATTTTTTAGCTAATTCATCAAACGAACGATTTGATTTAAAAATAATTGTGTTATCTCTCATTTGTTCACTATCTCCAACAAAAATAGCTTTTTTAGCCCGATACATTGCTGGAAGCCCATAGGCAATATTACATTGCGAAGACTCATCAAAAATTACATAATCAAAAATTCCAGGCTCTAGAGGAATAATTCTACTTGCATCATCAAGTTCCATTATCCAAATCGGAATGAAATCCATAATAGCTAGGAAATTATTAGGATCATCTCTAAGCCGGTCAAAAGTTTTGTATGCTCTTTTAGATTTCCCAAAAGCCTTAGCAAGTCTTCTGATTATTGCTCTTACCGAAGCTCCTTCTTGATATTTATCTAAGATTTTTTTATCAATGATATTCTGAAGGTATTTTGCTATACGTTGCTGTCGTGTTTTTTCTACTTTTTTAAGAGATAAACTAATCTTATTCGGATTTTCTATTTGCATTTCATTTAATTGTTTGCGGATTTTTATCGCTCTAAGAATTTTTTTCTTTACTTCCTCGAAATCTTTGACTCTAGAAATTAATTTTTCGATATTGAGAAATTGCTGGATAGTTAAACCAGACTTTTTCAATATCTCTTCTAAATTCTTTCTTTTTTCTTCTATTTCTCTTTGTTTTTCGTGATACCGGCAATAATTAAATAGTTCCTGTATTATTCTAGCAGCCTGAGCTTTTGAAATATCTTGATTAAGCTTTTTATCTATATAATCAAGAATTTCTCTTGGAAGGCGAAAGTGGACATTTCTTAAACGCCATTTTCGGAAAGCATTGTTTAATCTACGGAAAACCGTACTGTGTCCGTCGTAACCGGTTCTATTAATATCATCGGCAATTTTTTGGATAGACTCTGAATAATGATTATTTTTTAACTGGAGATGAGAAAATAATTTATCAAACTTGGATTTCTTTTCTTCCTTTCCATAATTTTTAATCTCTTTTTCTAATTTCTCTATATCGTTTTTTAAATTTATAATTTCCTCTTGTATATTTTCAGAGAACACTTTCGAGAACTGATTTATGTTTTGAATCTCAATGTCGTACCCTTTTAAAGTCTCGAGTTCATGGTAAAGTTTATAAAACAATCTTTGTATTTCAATTGATTGATTGAATAATTTCTTCAATTCTGTTTTCTTTTTAATAATATTCCTGATGCTTTTAGTTGTGATCCCACTTCCTTTTTCTTCTTTATATACAATAAGGGGATATTTTCTTTTCGGATAAATTTTATAACCCAGCTCATCTATATGAGACTCTAAAGCAGCAAGTTGGGGAGCTATTCCATCTAATCTGTCTTCTTCGTTTAATTGGATAGAGCCGACATCGGGCATATACCCAAACAGGTATCGTGTATCTAATTTTTTCAACATATCTTTTACTACTTTCAAGGCCTGTTCTTTCTGGCTCACAAAAAGCACTTTCTTCTCTTTTGCAGCAAGATGACAAAGGAGATTAGCAATGGTTTGCGATTTGCCCGTCCCGGGAGGACCTTGAACAATACTCGCATTATTGTTAATAATTGATAAAACCCTTAATTGATACTTGTCGTAAAGAAACGGAAAATATAATTCTCCTTCTTCTGGTATCTCGTCTTTTAAGGAAAGATTTTCATCCTCAATCCAACTAATCAATGAGGTGTTTTTAAAATCATTTTCCTTGTACTTGGAAAGTTTTTGTAAATCATCTGCTATAAAATAATTTGCTCTTGGACTAATACCAATCCTTATTTCGTTCAGGATAAAAGACTCTTCATCGAATCTAGCGCTTGTTAATTTTAATTGAGCTCTAATTTTGTCCCATATTTCATCAAAAATTGTAATGTTTGTTATTGGTAAAGATAAATCACCCCTGACCTCGTATTTACCAAATTCTTCTATCAATTTATAATAGAGATCCTCACCTAAAATATCTGCGAGGATGCCGATATTTACTTGAATCTCAGTATCAATTGGTTTAATGAAATATTTACCAGCTCCCTTTTCGAACACTTTTTCAATACTAACTGGAAGAGAAAATAATGGATATCGGTCAATTCTCGTTGTAGGCCTTTCGTTCTCATTTTCTTCGCCCAAGTAATCTGCTCGTAACTCAATCTCTTCTTCCTGTATAGGTATAGGAACCTCAATTTCGTAATACCCGAAGCTGAGGATAATTTGCTTGGTATAAGGATCATTTCTCCCTTTGTTATAAATTTCTTCTATCTTTCTTGCTATAGATTGTTCTTCATAATATTCTCTTTGAGTTTCTTTTGATATTTCTTTTGGATCAATAGAATAAAAAGTTTTGAGATTTATTAACTTACTGTTATTTTCGTCTATATCACTTTCTAATAGTTCCGTGAGATCAAAAAAACGCTCAGGCAACTTAATTGCGAACCTACTTTGAAGAATAAAAGAGCGCTGCCGAGTCAACTTTATATATCCAAGACAATACTTTATGAAATTTAATAATGAGATTTTTTCTATATTCATCTCTTTATTAAATCTTTATTAAATCATCTACCTTAACATTAAGAGCTTTGGCAATTTTTGCCATAGTTTGAACGTTTGGTTTATTAACTGTACCGCTTTCAATCTTCATAAGCGTTGTATATTAAATCTGCTTTTTTGGCTAAATCATCTTGAATCATACCAAGTTTATTTCGCAATTTTTTTTGCTGCGGGGCTAGGATTCGAACCTAGATTAAGGGCTCCAAAGGCCCCTGTCCT
>CAZBMQ010000016.1:0-5859 GCA_964493485.1 uncultured Candidatus Saccharibacteria bacterium | reverse complement strand
AGGCCAGGGCCAGCACCCACGGCCACCACGACCCAGGCGAGGACTCACCGCAGCCGCAGCCAGTCCCGCACCCACAGGCCCACGACCCAGAGCGCCACCACGGCCAGGACCACGCCGACCGTCCGCAGCACTCCGCCGACCGTCCACCCAGTCGCGCCCATCACCGATCCCCTCTCTTGCTCAACGCCTTCCGGCAATCGGAGGGTGCATCAACTCTCTGCGTCGCCCGCTCCCGCGAGGCCCAGGACCAGGCCGCGCCCGAACACACGCGCCGCCGGTGTGTGGCCCCTGTCCGGGCCGCCCGGCGCCGTTGAGGTCCTGGCCCGCCTCTCCCAGGCCAGGGAGGACACCACCCGCCGCGATCCCGACGACCGCCAGGCCACCAGACCGCCGGCGCCACGACACGACACACCGCCGGCCTCTCGCCCCGCTTGCCACAATCCCGCGCCGCTCCCCCCCCTACCCGGTCCGGCCACACGCCACGACCGCGACGACGCTAGCCGGCCCGAACACGGGCCACACACCACGAGAGGACACCGACGACCGCCAACCGCGCGCAAGCGTCCCACCTACCACCTCAGAGCACACAGAACACCGCAAGGCCGCGAACCGGCGGCCCCTGGACATTTACTGTGCGGTGTTGGTCGGTGCGGAACTGGCTTTAACCAGGGGGAGGGGGGAGCCGCCGACTTTCTCGCCCCCTCAAGGCCGCCCGCCCAGCAGACGCCACGCCTCGCGTCCCGACACACCCGACCGATCCCGCAGCGCCACCACGTCAGCCATCAGCGGAGACGTATCCCATCGCACCGCAGCCCACGACTCCGCCCAGTCCAGCGCAGCCCGACCCTCCGCTAGCGCCCTCTCGCAGGCAGCCGACGGCCCCAGCGCTATCAGCGCCGGCCTAGCCTCCACTATCGCCGCCGCTAACTCCGTCCCCACGCTCTCGGCCGCCGGCGCCTCCACGCACTCCCGCAGCCGCCGGGCCAGGTCCCGAACACGATCCAGCACCTTGACACTCGCAGCCATCCCTTTGACCCTCCATCTCCCGGCGCCACCGCCGGCGCCGCAACTCTCCCAGAGGACTCACACTCCCCGGCGCTCCGCGCCCTCTACACCCGCAGCACCGGCACGCCGGCACACCCAGCACACCCCAGGCGCCACGACCCCGCCAGGCCCAGCCACCCCAGGCCGCGCCTCTAGCGCATGGAGTAGCCCACCGCACACCGAGCACCGCCGCGCCTCTGTCGGCCCAGGCCAGCGCCAGCCGATCAGAGCACGCCGCCCGCACTCCACGCAAGGCCACTCTCGCAGCCGGAACCCACGCCGGCCACGGTAGCCCTGTCGCGCCCCGCACGCCCGACATACCGCGTTGCCCATGCCGGCAACCCCCGCCTAGAACAGGCCCCGCGCCTTCGCAGCCTTTAGCCCCTCCATGAACCCCCACATCGCCGCCATCTCCAACACCACCACCATAACCGACACCACGAGCAGCACCCACACCGCCACCACCACCCGACGCACGTCCCGGTCTATCTCCCGCAGGAGGTCCACTATCTCCCGATCCCGCTCGCTCCGCTCTCCGCTTGCCATCGGAGGACTCCTCCGTTACTCGCCCGACTCTCTCCCCACGCTCTCCGCCTCTCGCAGCGCCGCCAGGACAGAGCGCGCCGCACCCAGCCCGACAGGGGCCAGGACCACGGGACCACGCCACCGCCCCACGCGCGGCCCCCGCCGCAGTAGATGCCCGCACGTAGGACACCGAGGACGACGATCCCGGTCAGACCATCGCACACCCTCAAGGGCCAGAGCCTCCAGCACCGCAGGCAACGCCTCGAGCTCGCGACCTGCGAGCCGCGCCGCCAGCGCCCGGCCCAACTCCGCGATCTCCGCGCCATTATCCCGCATGGGCCGCGCCTCACCTCAAGCGCCGGTCCAACGCCTCAAGGCCCGCGTCCACCCACTCAGGCCCCCAACGCTCCCAACCCGCAGCCAGGAGCGCCGCCGGTATATCCGGCGAGACGTCCCCCTTGATCAATGCCACTAACGCCCGCTCCGCCAGGCCCACCCGCTCCGCGTCGCTCCACCTCGCCACCACCCGACAGGCCGCAGCCATCAACGCCCGCTCTCTGTCCGCCGCCGGCACAGCACCCAGAGCCGCATAGTCGAAATCGTCAACCGCCACGCTCTCGCCCTCGCCCTCGCAGTCCGCAGCCCCCACACCCGCAGCACTCGCCGCAGGCACATCAGGCCAGGACTCCGGCGGCCCGATTATCGGGGGGCCATGGCGCCCCAACCGCTCCCGCCGCTCCAGTTTCGCCCGCTCTCCGGGGGAAGCGTAACGCTTCGCCCTGGCCCACTCCGGTTTAGTCGGAGCCGTCCCCCCTGGGTACTCAGCCCACCGCAGACAACGATCCAGGTTCTCCCGCTCTCGCTCCGCCAGCGCCCGCACGCGCCCGATTACCGTCCCGAGGTCCGCACCCGGCCCCAACTCCGTCAGGGCCTCATCTATCAGGTAGTCCCGGCACCCCTCCCCGACCGCAGCACGCACCGCCTCACGTTGCCGCTCACTGTAGCCGGTCCGACCGTCCGCCGCCCCCGCGGGCCTGTCCGCCTGTCTTTTCTCCATCGTCGAGTCTCCCGTCTCTCCGTTAGCACCAATCACGCGCTCACTCCCCAAAACGGCCCGACAGTCAACCAGGCCGCCCCGCAACCGCAGGCCCGCCGCCTCCGCCAGCACCCGCGCGGCCCAGGACGCCGCCACAGCCGGAGCCGACCGACCGCGGCCCCGCGCCGGCCGCTCAACCCGAACGAGGACACGCCGCCGCCGCGCCCCGCGCCACTCCAGGGCCAGCACCCCCCGCCGCACGAGCCGCGCCAGCGCCCAACTCACGGTCCGCCTGGACAGACCCAGGGCCTCCCCTATCTCCCGCTCGCTCGGCGCAAGGCCGCTCTCCGCCTCTCGCCCGTCCAGGACGTAGCCGGCCACCCGCCAGTCCACAGGACGCAGCCCGCCCGCACGTATGACCCGATCAGGGATTTTGTAGAGCCTCCCGCTCTCTGGCACCGCAGGCACGTACTGGCAACGTTGCGACCCGTCCACCCTCACGACCCGCACGAGGCCCGCCGCCACCAACCGCCCTAACGCCGCCTCCACAGAGGATTGCGGGACCCCCAGGCGGGCCGCCAGCGCCCGACGGCCAGGCGCCCACTCCCGCCAGCGCTCCACCCGCCACACGGCCAGGAGCAGCGCGAACAGCACCTTATCGAGACTCCCCAGGTCCCGCCTCCCCTCGATCTCCCCGTAGCACGCCAGGAACCACCGGCCCGACCCCCACCCTTGCCGCTCTCCGCGCGCGTCCATCACCAGGCCCCCACCAGAACATGCGACGACGGGCCGCCCCACAAGCAGGGGACGACCCGCCATCGCCAGACTCGCCGGCCTAGGTAGTGATAGGACGCCGCGCGGGGGGGTCCAGACCCCGCGCAGTTTGATAGCCGGCGGTTTCTACTGTAGCAGATTGTCGGGGGATTGTCGAGAGGACTTGGACCCATGGGCCACGTCCTATCACTGACACGCCCCCCAGTATATCGCTCCGCGTAGCGCTGTCAAGCCCCAGGTCTTGGGGGACGAGGATTTTTTTGCGCCCCCACCCCTCGGGCCACACACCGCCACCGGGCCGGCCACGCTCCCCGACACCCCAGGCGCGACCACACTTGACGCACCCCCAGGCCAGGCCACAGGACCAGCCACACGCGCGACCGCGCACCGCCACGCCAGGCCGCACCCCAGGCCGCACGCCCGGAGAGGACAGGCCACCCCTCCGATCACCGACCCCCAGGCCACCCGACAGCCCAGGACGCAGGCCCACGCACCCGATCCCGCACGCTCGCAGCGCCGGCGCCACCCCGAGCCGCCGGCCCAGCCCCACCAACACGGAGCCGCCAGAGGACGCCGCCGGCACGCCACCCGCAGGCCCCCGCCGCCTCGACCGTCGCCCCCTGTACAAGGCCAGGGGGAGGGGGGGGAGCGCCCACCCGCCACGCGGCCACTATAAAACCAGGGAAGCGCACCCCATAAAAGGCCCCGGCTTTTTCTCGCCTCTCCCGCCCGACTACCGCCCGCGATCCCCCCCCGGTAGCCCTGGACGCCCCGCGCCGCCCGATCCGCCTGTTTCGCCACGCAAGCCCTTGCTACGTCTATCCTTCGGCAGTTTTCCACAGACTCCGCAGCCCGGACGCCCGAGGAGCCGCCCCAGGCCCGCGATCTGGCCGGTACTTCGTCCGGTCAACCGGACGAATAGCCGGCCAGATACCGGACGAATAGCCGGCCAGATCCGGACGAATAGCCGGCCAGATCTCGCCCCCCCCTACAACCCCCCCGGCCTCTGAACGAGTAGCAGAAAGAGAGGCCCTTTTTTTCTCTTTCACACTCTCCCGAACCCCCGGACTCGCCACGCCTCCCCTTCGAGGACGGGTCCGCGATCCCCTTACTTCGCCGCCGCCTCTCTGTCAGGACGCTGCGGGGGAGGACCCGCCGCCGCCGCCGCCCCCGCCGCCGCGACCGCCGCCACTATCACGACCGACAGGCCGCCAGGCCAGGCCAGAGGACGCCGGCCCCCAGGCCAGGCCAGGCCGGGCCAGCACCCACACCACACCCCAGGCCAGGCCAGGCCAGGCCGCAGGACTCTCCAGGCGGCACGCCAGGACTCTCCAGGCCACGCCGGCCCTTGACACCAATCGCCGCTCAGGTACAATCCAGCCCAGGCCAGGCCGCAGGACTCCCCAGCTGGGGCTTGAGGACAATCGCCGCTCAGGTACAATCCGCCTCAAGCCCCAGGCGCCCTCCGATGCCGAAAGGCGTTGAGCACGCCCGGCGCCCGACCGAACGGCGCAGACAATGCCCCACCCTCCGATGCCGAAAGGCGTTGACCATAGCACGCGACACGTCTAGGCGCCCCCCCCCACCCCCCCCCGTAATTTTGATGCGCGGAGTTTAGTGCAGCACAGCCCAGCACACCGCCGAACCGCGCAGTAACTTCGCAGGCGGCCAGGTCCCAGGCGCCCAGGGGAGACGCCCGACCCCGGCAGCCTCTCCCCGACCAGGGGAGAGCACCGCGACCGACAGGCCACCGGCCCGGCACCGTCAGCGGGAGACGCACGCCCGGCCTCTCGCTCCGCACGTCAACGGCCACCGGCACACACCACACACGACGGACCCCCACGACCCGCAGGCCTGGGCCCGCAGACAGCGCCACCAGCACCCAGGCGAGGACTCACCGCAGCCCAGGCCAGCCAGTAGAACGCCCCCTCTCCCCCTCTCCCGCCGCTCTCGGGCCACTGAGAACCGCTCTCCGCTCGCCGGAGCCGACCGCCAGGGAGCCGCGATCCCCCCCTGCCATCCACGGAACAACACTGCCCGCAACTCTCCCCCATTTCGCCGAGATCGCATCCCATTCATGCCAATGATGGAGTGAAAAGGGAGAAGCGCTGACGCTTGCCGCCTCTCCGCTCGCAGGCCAGGCCGCCACGACACCGAGACCCACGACCGACAGGGGAGAACACCGCGACCGACAGGCCGCCAGGCCGCCGCCGCCAGGGGGAGACGCACACCCCGCCTCTCGCTCCCCTGGTCAACGGCCACCGGCACGCACCGCAGAGGACGCGCCGCCACGACCCGCAGGCCAGGGCCACGACCCACGGCCACCACACCGCGACCGCCCGCAGGGAGCGCCCGCATCGAGGAGTCCAGGCCGGCCGCGACCGCCCCCCCAGCCCCCCGCTCCCGCCTCTCCCGCCGCTCTCGGGCCACTGAGAGCCGCTCTCCGCTCGCCGGAGCCGACGGCCAGGGAGCCGCGATCC
>CAZBMQ010000015.1:0-7669 GCA_964493485.1 uncultured Candidatus Saccharibacteria bacterium | reverse complement strand
TTTGACAAATAACTTTTGTTCTATCCGGTAAAGAAATATCTCGTTCAAACTGTGGTGTCTTGTAAATCTCTTTTATTACTAATTCGGGATCTTCTTTGGGCAGATAAACCTCTGCACCTTGAAGCTCGGCTTCTTTAAGATTTACACCCTTTTTATCAATGTTGGTAAATATTCTCTGGACCTGATAATTAGCAAGGTAACCATCTTCAATTCCTCGGTCAATGTTGTATTCGTAGACCGGTTCACCGAAGTATTTATAACTATTAATGTTATCAGTTCTTTTAGGGGTGGCAGTCATCCCAAAATGAATGGCATTTTTGAAATACTGTAAAATTTCATACCACCTATTCCAACCAGAACGATGGCATTCATCAATTATAACCATATCAAAAAAATCCGAAGAGTATTCTCTATAAAGACGCTTATCCCCATGAAAACTGTATAGAGTTTGATAAGTAGCAAAATAGACATGTCTTGTTTTCGGCGTCTTTCCCTGAATAATTTTAGCCCGGGCATCACCCAAGGCTTTGAATTCATCATAAGCTTGGTCTCTTAATACTTTGGCTCTGTCTGTTAAATATAGGACTTTCTTGACCTGTTTTGATTTCCATAACTTCCAAACTATTTGAGAAGCAACATAGGTTTTACCTGTTCCAGTGGCTAAAGTTAAAAGAATTCTTTTTTGATTATTCAGAACTGCTTCAATAACTTTATTTATTGCTAATAATTGGTAATATCGTGGCTCTTTTTGTGGGTCATCATATAATTTGATTAAAAAAGGATTCTTATCTGCGGGGATTTTTGAAAAATCAGTATACTTTCTACTAGTAATTTCTTGCCATCTTTTATAAAGCTCTTCCGGAGATGGAAACTTATCCAAGGTGGTCTGTCTATTAGTGGAAAAATCAAATTCTTCAAATTTCTCACCATTTGTTGAATAGGCAAAATTTAGGCCCAAGATTTTTGCCTTTTCTTTTGCATCAGAAATACCATCAGCATGATGTTTAAAATAGCGTTTCGCTTCAATAATAACGATTGGAAAAGAATTTTTAAAAAATAAAACATAATCAGCAAATTTCTTCACGCCTCTTTTGGCCTCATTGCCTTCAATTATGATTTTTCCTTTTTGAAGATAAAATTCTCGTATAATATCTTCTTTCTTCCAGCCGGAAGCTTTCAATTGAGGGTCAATGATTTTCACCCTTGTATCAGTCTCGCTTATATCTCCGTAATCTTTAATTTTTTCTTTTTGTGGTTTATAGTCTGCCATTGAATTATTTCTTCTTTCTTAATTTTATTTTTTATATTCTTTTTCTTTCTGTTCTGTTATAGATAAGCCATATTCTTCTTTCATTTTTCTATTTCTTTTTTTAATTTACCCTTTTCCAATGTTTTAATCAAACGATTTTTTCTTTAAGGCAAGTTGTAAAAATGAAATTTAAATACCCTTTTAAATCTTATAGAAACAAAAAAATTGGGTCAAACATTTTGATCCCCTCCTTATTCCTCAGCCCAAAAGCTCGGTTCTTTGAACCGAGCTTAATAAACGAAGGAAGTTTTTTAGATTTTTTATTTCAACTCCTTCTCTTTCTCTTCCTTTCCTTTTTGCTTTATGAAAATAAAGTCGCCGTCTTTTTCTGCCACCTCCAAGCCCAGCAGACATCCTATTTGATCAACATAAGTAGCTAAGGTAGGCAGAGAAACAGTAATAATCCTTCCGCTGTCAGTAATAATCTCCCCTTCTCCGTTTTCATTCATTCCATATCCAACAATTATCTCTTTTTTTAATTTTTTGAGGTCTTCGTAAAATTTCTTTGCCAGCTGACGCCCCTTAGCTTTCAGCTCTTCGTCTTTATCTTCTTCTTTTTCCATAATATTCTCCTACCTTCAGAATAATCTTAATTCTTAGATAATTCAAGGAAAACAGAAAATGTTTTTTGACAAAAGAAGAAAGATAAATTAGAAGAAAAATAGAAACTTAAAATATTTGGTGAGAATAAATTGGCAATATATACTCCAGTATTTAATGAAATAAGAGAGCTTCTGTATCCAATTATAATAAATCTATTAAAAGAATATGGAACATTAAAACCCCTTGAGATCGGAAAGCATATCAGAAAGATGAAGCAAAAAGACAAAGAAAAATTTAGTTTAATAAGCTTTGACTTTGCAGTAAAAAACTTCAGTCGTGAAGTTAATAAAACCCTTGTAGATATGGTGAGGCATTGCTTAATTGAAGAGACCAGTAAAGGATATGCATTGACTGAATTAGGGAAAAACTGCATTGATAAAAGTTTTGAACAAATGTGTAAATTATAAAATAGGGATACTCCCCTATTTTTTTTATTAACTTATTAGAATTAATTGACTTTTGTTTAATTAAAAAGCTGCTTTCAAAATAAAAAGAGCTAACAGCTCTTATTCTTACCCTTTTTATTCTATCTTGTATTTTTACATCTCTCTTGTTATTAAGCTCTCGAGGCTCCGTCTCAAAGCCTCTATTTCTTTTCTATTTTTCTTTCTATATTTTTGCAAACACTTTTCACTGCAAAAATAAGCAGTTTTTGAAATCATTAAGTTGTCATCTTTTATCCAGTTTTTCTTTTCTATCCACTGACCACACCAATAACATTGAGTTCTCTCATTAATAATCAAACCACATCTTCTACAAATTATCACTTCATGACCAGTATAATGTCCAGGAGCCCAAGAAATCGGTGTCCATTTACTTAATTCCTTATGATCACAATGATTCTGTAGCTCCTTTATTTTTCTTTCAAATTCTCTTTCTAATTCTTTATAGGTGGACATTAATATCACCAATTTAAAGTCCTATTACAATTTTTAATCGCTTAGCGCAAAAAAGTCAACAAAATTGATTTATTAAATTTCCTTATACCTGCATTTCTTCTGAAATCTTTTTATCTTTTCTTCAAACTCTTTTTGAAAATCTCTCAATTCTGACACATAAACTTAATTTAACTTTCTATCTCATTTTTTATTATCAAACTCAAAAAGTCAAAGTGTCTACCAATTGAAATTAAAATAAAAAGCGACTTATGTCGCATCTTAAAAAATTAAGAAATAATGAATTTTTCTCTTGCCAATGGCTCACCGCAGATATGACAAAGATAAACCCACCCCGCAGATCCGCTTAAAAGACCGAGGTCGTTGTACCATTTCTCCTTGGGAAAGCCTTTTACCCAACCACATCCCCTTTTGCAAAAATAAGTTACTTTTTCCGGGTTTCTTTTAAAAATATCTGTTCCTGGAATCATTGCCATCTTAATCTTCTTTGGAAGAAGAAGAGGGTTTGGATGCTTTTCTCCTGGTTTTATTTCTTCAAATTCGCCTAAATCCGATAAATTCCTTGCTATTATTCCTTTTTTTCTGGCTATCTCCCTCAGAATAAATATCTCTTTTGTCTTTAAACCTGAAATTTCCATCTGAATCTCTTTTATTTTCTTTTCTAATTCATCTTCCTCATTCATTTATCTCACTTTTTAAAATAATAAAGAACTTTTGTTAAATAATATTATTAAACCTAATTGCAAAAGTCAAAATTAGGTTAATAATTCAGAAATAAAAAAAAGAGATAAAAACCATTTATCCCTTTAAAGAATTTGTTTATTTTTTAAAATTTATATAAACTGCCACTGCAAAAGGGATACTCTCATCAATCTTTACCGCATCTTGATGGTTAAGATATTTTGAAATTATTTTTATTCCTTTCTGTGTTGAATAAATAGTGCCAATGAGTTGCTTTTTGTTTCCCCTTCTATACCAAATCTCCATCAGTTTTCCCTTTTTAAAAAAATGCTTAGCCTTCTTTAAGTAAAAACCTATTTTTGAACCGAACATTATA
The DNA here is from genome assembly GCA_964493485.1 of uncultured Candidatus Saccharibacteria bacterium. Lineage (GTDB taxonomy): Bacteria > Patescibacteriota > Minisyncoccia > Minisyncoccales > JANBVM01 > CAZBMQ01. The sequence goes on along the minus strand of CAZBMQ010000015.1, from coordinate 3,804 downwards.
TATAACCTTTCTTTTTTTATATATTTAATTGTTAAAGACACCTTAACTCTATAAGTGTTTACTCCTTCTGTCAAATCTTAAACAAAAAATATCTTTGGTTTAAAATTATATCTTCTCAAGATATATTTAAAATATCGCTCGATCATAAAGAAAGCAAAACCAAACCTGATAATATAGAAAAGATTCCAATTTTTTGGTTAATTTCTAATCTTTCTTTAAGAAATATACCTGCTAAAATTACTGTAACCATAGGAAAAGCTGCACTGATTGGTGCCACTATTGAGGTAAACTCTGAGGTTATTCCTAAGCCATAAGCTAAAGATGCAATCGCTTCAAAAATACCAATCAAAACAATAAAACCAACAATATTTTGAGGAAAGACAATATCTTTCTTGGTAACAAAGGAATATACCAATAAATACAGAATTAAAACTAATTTAAGTAAAAACATAGTCAAAAACCAACCCAGTCCACCAACAATAACATCTATCAAGGTAAAAGAAATTCCCCAAGCAAGCATTGCAACTACTGCATACTCTACTCCTGTAAGAATATTTCTTATTTTTAAACCAACCAAATCTTTTAATCTAAATGAAACTAAAACAGCTCCACCCACAGCTAAACCTACTCCTAAAACTTGGGAAGTGGTTAAACTTTCTCCTAAAAAGACTAAACTTAAAACTACAGTAATAGCTGCCCAACAGGCAGCTACCGGACTAATAACAGAAACCTTTCCCACCTGAAGTCCTTTATAAAAAGATAAATACCCAATAACGCTAAGAAAAGCAGTAATCAAAACTGTACTAATAAGTGTAAAAGATAAAGATGGAGTTTCTAAAAAGAATAAAAGTATTAAAAATAACAAAATCACTCCGAGAGCTTGACTCCAGAAAAATACTTTAAATATACTACTTTTCTTTACAGCTCTCGCAACAAAAAAATCAGCACTTCCCCAGCAAATCATTGCCAACATCCCAAAAATTATTCCCAAGGAGACAAACATATATTTTATTATATCAAAACTAAACTTTTAATTGTACAAAATAAAAAAATAGAGTCGCGAATTGCAACTCTTTTAATCAATTATGTCTATTGATTTAACTGGAGATGTCTGGAATATAAGTTGCTCGTCGAACCAATCAAGTATCATTGGACAACCGACAAAAAGTACCTCTATTTTGCATTCCGAAAAGTTTAAAGGTTTGTTATCTCTAGAAACATTCCTCTTTCCCTCTTCATCTGCTTTTCCAAATCGATACACTGAATTTTTAGTTTTCACTATCATTGCTTTCTTAGGAATTCCAACTTTTTTAGTTGTCTCTTTAGGAAATATTACATTAAAGAAACCGTATCCTGTAAGCCAATTTCCAATAAAATAATTCTCAGTCTCCTTAGAAACACAGCAGATGTCTCCTTCCCTGCTTATATCTCCAAGGAGATGATAGGCTGTAGTCCCAATAAAAAACTTCGGTCCTCCTGGTATTTCAACTGCCTCTCTCTTTATCTCTTCAACACAATCCCTACACATTATACCTCTCTTGTTTACATATCCTCCACATCTAACACATGGTATTTTTCATCACTTTCTAATATTTTTTTAAAATACTCAATAAAGTATTTTATTCTTTCCTAAACCTAAAACTTTGTCAACACAAAAAAACAACCAGCTTTAATCTGGTTGCTAATCAGCAAAAACCAATAAAATTAAAAGATTAAGGCTCTTTCAACCATTTAAGAGCTTCTTCTTCGCTTGTAAAATATTCTATATTTTTCAATTTAGTGGCTCTTATAATAAACACAGCTATTACTTTCTGAATTACACTTTTTCTCCCAAAGATTGCCATTTTTTTATATTCTGAACCCATAAAAAAATCTTTTATAATCTTTACTACTCTTTTTCTAAAAGGCGCTTCGGGAACAGGGTTTGTCGAGGATACATCAACAAGAATTAGTTTTTTCCCAGACATTGTCTCCAAAACTTGTTTTAGTTTTTCAACCAATTCATATACAACCTCCTCATTTATTACCTGGCCTACTTTCATCCGAACAATTCCGTCTTTTCCCAACCAAACTCTATTTTCATTTTTTTCTTCCATACATCTCTTATTATAGCAGAATTTCACTTAAGTTTATAAATTCTTTGCCATTAAAAAAACCATCTTAAAGATGGCAAGGGTATCTAGAAAATGTTAATCTTCTCTATTTGAAAAGAAAATAGCTACTGCAATAATCCAAAATATTATTGCTGTTATAAGATATGAATTAGAATTTCCCTTTGCAACTGAAATAAGGCTTGCGATTACCCATAACAATCCAGTTATTCCAAAAAGAATAACCGGCATATATTGTTTTTTCTTCATTTTTAAGACCTCTTTTCAGTATTTATTTCTATCTTCAAAATATTCTTTTGTCAAATTAAAATCTGCCAACAAAATAAAAAGAGGTCTTTTTAAAAAAAAGACCTATATAGTTTCTTGTTTCTCTTCAAAATATTCTTCTTTTTCTTTCTTAATATTTATACGACAATTTACTACCTCTTCTAAAAGCTTTTTTTTTATTTCTTCTAAGTTTTTTTTGCTCATTATCAATCCCCTTTTTAAAGTCTCTTTCTTATTTTAAAACAAAACAGCTTATTTTAAAAGCCGAAGTGCCAAAAATGAAAAAACTCAAAATGAGTTTTAATAAAAACCTAAAAATAATGAAAAAATAAATTTTCCTTAAGACAAATTCTATTTATCTATTTATTTAATTAATCGCTCCAAGTGGTAAATATGTAAAAAGTCAAGGGAGAAAGCATTACTCCTATTCTTACTAAAAGTATCAACCAGTCCTGTGCAATTCCCAGTGCATCGAAAATTCCCATTAAGGCATAAATCAAAAATCCTATACTAAAACCAAATAACTGTCTTTGGGTGATATCTTTTGTTCTTCTCCATTCTCTAACTCTTTTCAAAAATTCTATTATTATACAAATCAAAAGCGGCAGGAATATTCCATATGTAAACAATTTATTGGTTCGTTCATTCGGTGTAAAATCTGTCCCTCCATATGTAACCTCTCCTCTCGTAAAGCCGTATTGATAAAAAGTAAAAATAACAGCAATAGTCAAAACTGTAAAGAGCAATCCAAAAGAAGTACTGATAGTCCTTTTATCTTTGAAGAAGCTCCAGCCAAAATAGAAAAAAAGAGGTATTATATGAAAATATGTCAGAGGTCCTGAAAACCATTTAAATATAAACTCGTCTAAACCTAAATAACCTAACCATACAAAAAAGGTTCTTAATCCTACAAAAAACCATAAAAGCCCTAAGGTCAAACAAAAATAATCAAGCCCTTCGCTGTATATTCTTGGTTTTTCTTTTCTCATCGCTCTAAGGTGTTTAAATACCAATAAACTGACAATTGTAATAATAAAACAAACTACAGTATTATATAACACGCCGACAAACATAATATTTATAATTTGATTTATTTATAAAAATTAGTTCGACCTTGAAAATTGAGCTCTTTTTTATTTTACCATAACTGAAGTGCAAAAGTATAAACAAATCATCTCTCTAATCTTCTTTCCCTATACCAATTTATGAATTTCAAAATCAAATCTCTAAAAGGGCCTATAGAATCTCTCAGTTCAGGATTTTCTCCAAAGGTCACATTGTATCCTTCTGGAATAAATATAGGGTCGAATCCAAACCCTTTATTTCCTCTTATGGTTTTAGAAATGCTTCCTCTAATAGAAGAAGTAAATTCAACTGGTTCCCCTCCAGGTTCACAGTAACCCAAAGATAAAATCCATTCAACCTC
>CAZBMQ010000014.1:0-8202 GCA_964493485.1 uncultured Candidatus Saccharibacteria bacterium | reverse complement strand
TCTTTGTGCTCTTTTTTATATCCGTTCTTGCTTGCAGGATCAATAAAATAAATCATATTTCCCCTAATTCCCCGAATCACTACAAAATGAGTGATGAATTCTTTCCAATTGGTTTCACAGATTACAGGTTTCCCTGTTATTACTTCATTTATAAGTGTTTCAATTTTACAATCTTTGACTATTTCCAGACCATTTTTCTTTTCTTGTTCAAGAACCTCAAAAAAAGAATCAATATATCTCTTCCATATTTTTTCCTCAAGATTCTGGGAAGGAATAAACATCTTAGAAGAAACTTCTAAAAAATATCTAACCTTAAATCCATTTTCTCTCGCAAACCTTATCATTTTTGCTACATTTGCAAATTCGCCATATTCATCTCCTTGCCAATATTTTATCTTTTTGTGTATTTCTAACTCTTTCTCTTTATTAAGGGGGAATTTCTGAGGATTAAAAAAATTGCCTATCATTAGCAAACAAGCTGCGCCGCAGGTTGTAGATAACGTCTGTCTGTAAACTGGAACCTTCAAAACCTTCTGATTTTTTTTATTTCTCATTTTTTTATAATATCTTCACTACCAACTGTGTAGCTTTGTTTTTAAGTAGAATGTCATCTTTCATCAGGTTTAGATTAAAATCCCGAGGATATACAAAAACCTGTAATCTTTTTATTCCAGGCCTCTTTAAACTATTCCATCTGTGTGCAAACAATAACATTTTCTCATAAGCATATGGGGTTCCATATATCAGCAAAGTGCAGTCTTTAGATATTAAACAAGCACTTTTTCTTTTTAAATCTATTATTCCTAAAGCATTTTCTTTAAATCCAAGCCCTTTGATATTTTTTTCTAAAAACAATTCAATACTTTTCTTTTCATATAATGATAAAAATACAAAGAAATCATATCGTTTAGAAGGTGCTACTCCTTTTAAGAGTATTCTTTTTTTACATCCTTTTTGCAGTAAAGAAATTACTTTATTCTCGTTAAATAATTTAGTATGTTCAGTGCAGATAATGAGTTTTTTAGGTAGTTTTCTCCAGCTTCTCCGTAATTCCTGATAGGTTTTTGATCTCATCTCCATAAAACCAGCAGGGGTTATAGAAAAACTAATTAAAACATTTCTTTTCTTTTTGAAAGCTGGTGTAATCTGTGCTCCATTTATCCAGATTGGAGCGACAATTACTCCTTCTTCTTTCAAGTGTTCTATCCAAAGCTTTGGAAAATCTTTTACAGAACATGTAACTATTATGCGGTCATACAAAGAATTTGTTGGCAATTTCTTTGCCCCATTCAAACATTTTACTGATATCTCTTTGTACCCAGCCCTATCAAGATTCAAACGAGCCTTTTTTACAGTATCAGGGTCAATATCAACTGTAAACACTTTTTTCTGGTCCTGTACAATTTCTGCAAGAATCGCAGCATTGTACCCTGTGCCTGTACCAATTTCAAGCACTTTCATACCTTTTTGCAACTTTAAATTTTCTAACATCTGTGCCATTAAAGAGGGCTGGGTTGAAGAACTTATTGGATAAACACCTATCTTCTTTGTAATAATAGAAAAGTCTCCATAGATCTCTTCAAGTTTAACATTATCAATAAAAAGGTGTCTTGGTACCTTTTGGAAAGCCTTTTTAATTTTTTGGCTTTTGATAACCTTTTCTTTTATTAACTGTTTAACTAATTTTTCTCTTAAAATTTCTGCTTTAGATTTCATATCTTTTTTTTATATTACTATACACATAAAGCAAAACAAAAAAATTTCCTCTATATTAAATCTATCAGTTGGCTGGTAATTCTTTTTTGATAAAATAAAATATGAAGTTGTGCAGCGCTTGTTTATTGGGAATAAAGTGCAGATATAACGGTAAAAGTAAATCTAATTACAAGATTTTAAAATTGGCTAAAAAAGAAACTTTAATTCCTGTTTGTCCTGAACAATTGGGTGGACTTCCTACCCCAAGAGAACCTGCAGAAACCACTGGTGACGGTTTGGAAGTGTTAAACGGAAAAGCAAAAGTAGTAACAAAATCAGGAATAGATGTAAGTAAAAAGTTTATAAATGGAGCTAAACAAACTTTGCGTTTGGCAAGAATATTAAATATAAAAGAAGCAATACTCAAGCAAAAAAGCCCATCATGCGGTTGCGGTAAAATATATGATGGAACATTTTCAAATAAATTGATAAAAGGAGATGGAGTAACAGCTGCTTTACTAAAAAAGAATGGAATTAAAGTAATAACAGAGGAAGACTTATAAATTTCTTTAACTGATTAAAATCCTTCTAAATAAATTTTCTTTTTTAACAATCCAAAAACCGCCTTTTAAAAAAGTCAAATCCCGAGATGCAATCTCGAGATAAATATAACCAAAAGAAAAAGAGTGTGAGGAAGTTTTTAATCTTTCTTTTCTTTCAATAAAAACTCGTGGTATTCATCTCCTTTAAAAACACACTTTGTTTCCTCACAAGATAGCTTAGTTTTAATAAACAGTTCAGTTATAGAAGAAATCGAACCTATAAAAACCTGACAGAAAAGCGGATGGACTTTAAAATTCTCTAATCTTATAATCATATATTTTTCTTTCAGATTCACCTCTACAACCTTGATGTTTCCAATTGTAAAAGCCTTCCTCCATGTCTCTAAGTTTTTCTCTAAGGTCTTTGCTGAAGGAGTAAAATACCCTATAAATAAACGAACAATTAAAGGAAATTTAGCCAAACGCCTTCCTATCTCCTGAAACTTTTTATCATCGTAATTAAAAAGTCTTTTTATTGCGAGTAATACAACTGCCTCTAATCCAATGGGATAAAAATCCATTCCTCTTATTTCTTTAAATTTTAAAGGATAACCAGCTTTTGTTATCGCTTCTTCTAATTTTTTCAATCCTTCTTCTCCTTCTTCTTCTAAAATAAATTTCATCTCTCCCTTCAATCCTGCTCCCCTTGCTTCTCCTTTAATCTTCATCAGCTCATCGAACTCCTCCTTTGTGATTAGTTGTTCCATATTTTTATTATATCATTTCTTGCTTCTATAGAGCATATTATTGTGTGATTTTCAAAAATAATCAAAATAGACCTTTTACCACTCCACCAAAAACTCATGATATTCATCTCCTTTAAAAATACACTTTGTCTCTTTAACATTCACTTTTTTCACCCTGCGTGCTATTTCATGAAAACGCTCTAATATACCCTCTAAATAAATACATAAAATAGGATGTGTGTTAAAGTCCATTAATCTGTCTATTACCTTCCCTCTTCCAGCTTTTTCTTGAAATTCTACTGCAACAAATTCGCCAATTGTGAGAAATCTCTTCCATAATACTGTGGCATTCTTGTATAACTTTTCGGGCTCTCTAGCAAGGCCTAAGAAGCCTAAAGATAATCTAAGAATAAAAGAATCTTGAGGAACCTGACGTCCTATTTCTTTGACTTGCTTATCAGAAAAACCCAGAACTTTTTTTATTGCCAACAAAGAAAGAACTCTAAGTTTTACTGGATAAAACTCAAGCGCTTTTACTTCTCTATATCTAAAAGGATATCCAATCTTTTCCATTTCTCTCTCAACCTTCTCCAGCCCCTCTTTTCCCTTATTCTGAAGAATAAATTTAACATCAGCTTTCAAAATCGCACCCCTCACCTCTCCTTCAATCTTTTCTATTTTACCTAACTCCTCTTTTGAAATTATTTCCTCCATATTATTACATTATAACTATATAGCTTAGAATAGTAAAACTAAAAAAGATTAATCCGTCTTCGAAAAATTTCAATAAAAATAGCTGAGATAGGTTTCTCAGCTTTTTGTCTTTTATTTTTTCTCATTGGCATCTCTATTATATATTTCTATATCCAAGTCAGAAAGAGCAAAAAAATCTTTAATCCAGTTAATCAAAGCTTCATTAATATCTATCCCGCTTAATATTTTAACTCCCTTCATTTGTTTCTTTTTTTCTTCAAAATGGTTTATCCATTTAATAGCTGCTTCTTGGAGCTTTCTCTTAGAGTATATTGTTTTTATAAACGCACGCTCGGGAAGAATACCATATATTGATGTTTCACCCAAGTCTCTTAATGTCTTCAATTTATTTTCTTTTTCTACTTCGCTCATTATCATCAACCTGCTTTTTTATCCAATATTCAAATTTTAAAATATTATACTATTTTTCTACATTATCTACCTAAGCTTTATCAATAAAATCTTAGTCCATATTATATATTTAAGGTCCTTTGAATCTATATTGTAACTGAAAACTATTTTAAAAAAGAATCAAATAAAAAATGCTCACTGTTAAAATTGAAGTGAGCTAGAATTAATTAGTTAATTAATTTAGTCAGAGAAAGCAGCGAACGTCTGAAGTAAGCATCCTTTTTTGTCCACTATGTAGCCCAAGAATTCTCCTTTAAGCCAATAATACACACCACTCCAGTATCTTGCTACTATCCGTTTTTTGTTTTTCAGTATTTCGATCTCTTTAGGAAAAATTAAGCAGCCAACCTCTGGAATTATAAGACACTCGTTCCTATAAAATTTCTTTTTCTTCAAAAGCTCTTGGAATTTCCCCAAGTTCCAAAATACTACACCCTCCCAATCGTAATGATAGTGCGGAGGTCTTAATGCAATTCCAATTTTATAAAATCGACTGTACCTTTTCCCATCCACTATTTCTTCTCTATCTATCTCCTCATTTTTTATGTTTCTCTCTACAATATATCCTCTTATTAAATATCTATGAAAATTAAAAGAAAGAATTGATGCTCTTAAAAGCTCTCTCTTTAAAACCCCTTTGTTTCTGAAAGGATTAGAATATAAACCGCTGGAATAATCTTCTTCTGGAATCCCAAACTTAGATGCTAAAAATGAAAGTTCTGACTCGCTCATTATAATACTTTCCATTATCTTCTGAGTTTCCCTAAAATCTTCCCTAAAATCTTCCATCAATTCCTTTTCCATCCTTATCATCCCTTATTTAGTTGTAATGTTCGTAATTTAAAACTAAATTAAAACTATATATTCTGTCAAGTATAAATAAATACAATCTAAGAGTAGAAATTTGGTTTAGCCATTTCTCGCTGAATGACTTTTACAAATGAAGGGAGTTAGAATCTAGCCAGTTTTTTCATTGCTAAATAAGTTAAACTTTTATCTAATATTTCGTTTGGACTAATACCAAGCTTAAATGCTAAATTTAAAATGTTGTTATAAACTTTTTTCTCATCTTCTCTTGTCATACTCTCTATCTCTAAACCATCTCCAATCCCTTTTATTTTATCAAAGTAAAATTTTAGGTTTTTGTACTTATAAACAACTCTGCTCTTTCTAAGCAACAAAAATAATTTAAAACCGATATTTTCTAAAATTTTTTTAATTTGCTTAGAACTATTTAAATCTACTTCGTATTCATTACATAAAGCATGGTTTTTGCCGCTAATTAGCGTTTTGCAGTCAAGCGAAAAAGATTCTTTATTGGTATCGCAATCTCTAACCTCTCTAACTCTCAAAGCAAAACCAAGATTGTCTATCTGCGCCTCTTTATAACTCTTTATACTTTTAGGACAATACCAATAATCTTTAATTTTTAAATTAGAAATTACCTCAGCCCCGAGTTTTTTTACTTCTTGTTCAATTTTTTTCCGATTCTTTAAAAGAATCCTTAGTTCAACTTCGCTTAGTTTTTTCATTTTAAAATTAAAAAACCTTTTTCAAGAATATTGATAAAATAATTATTGTATTTTATCTTTATTCAGAATAAATATAATTTCTTAGCCGGTCAACATTATATATTTATCTTCTTTTCTACTCAATACTCTATAATAAAGATTGCATTCCAATTTTCTTAGATGTTTTTGAATAATTTTATTTTCTAAAAAATAATTAGAGGCTTAAAATATGTTTTATAGGACTTAAATAAAAAAATAAGAGGAAAATCCTCTTCATTCTTTAATAGATTAATTTAAAAAGCTATTTAGATCAAGAATCTGAGAGAATCTCTATTATTTTTTTAGCTAAAAAATCAGCGAGCTTTTTCTTATACATGATTGGAGATTTAATGGCGGGAACTATATCAAAGCTAGGAGACATCTCCCCCAGCTCTACAGTGAGATAACCTTCATGTGTCTCCAGTTCTTTCCGAATAAACTTCGGAAGTTCAGGGGCTATAAGTTCTTTAACTTTGTCTCGCCATTTACTTCCTACGAATAACTCCCCTGATCTTTTACCAGCAATAATTGAGTTTTGAAATCCAAAACTCATTCTAATCCAAGGCATAATTTCTTCGGCAATCTCCTCAAGTGTTTTTGTTTTTCTTAAAATTGACTCCCATACCTTTAAAACTAAAATATCCTTGTTATAGGGATCGGCAGGATAACTTCCACAAGCTCTTCCCTTCCCTAGAGCCCAGATATTTTCTCCTGAACGAACTAGTATCACAGAATCATATTCCGTATAACCTCTCTTGACGCGATGCCAATCACGATCTTCAGCAATCAAAGCAAATTCAGAACCATGAAGAGGTATTGTTTGATAAGAGTATTTCTTTTTGAGCTTCTCATAAGTTATATCTATTATTTCCCAAACCATAAATTCTCCTTTTATTCTCCTTCTAACAATTTGTTTTATCTTCCATTTGACTTTTCTCATTATATTTCTCAATTTTCTTTTCAAAGAACATCATTCCTCCTTCCTATTGATAATTTTTATCTAACAGAATATTTTAAAAAAGTCAAACTAATGCATAAGTCCATAACACTTTAGAAAATCCAAGGTTTAAAATTAAGTACTGTTAGGACTTTGCTTGTTTGAGGAAGATTCTGATTTTGTTTAATAGAAAAAGCGGCAGAACTGCCGCTTTTTAATGTAGCTTCCCCGCCTGAAAAGACTATCTAGGTCTATTTGATGAAAATTAATAAAAATCGGTAAACAACAATTAAAATTGAATAACATATAATCCCTTTTCTTCTATTTCTTTTTTCTGATCAAAATCATCAAGTTCAAACTTCAAAACATATTTTACTTGTCTCTCTATTTTTCTACCGGTATATTCTTTTATATCGGGATTCCATTCTTCTAAAATTAAAGTGTCTCCCTCTTTAATATCAAAATCAGCCAAGCGCAGTTCAAAATTCTTCTTGTCAGATTTTACAAGTTCAAAAAAATTTGGCCAAATTTTCTTTTTTATTATTGCCATAAAAATTTATTCTTCATCTCCCTCAAACAACTGGTATTGCTCTGGTGCTTGACCAATACTTTTAATTACTTGAGGGTATGATTTTTTAAAATCCGGCTCATCAATATTCTTTAACTGAACAATAAACTCCCAATTATCACCATAATCAAACAGAAAAAGCATTTTATCGCCTTTGTTTTTAAATACTTGTTGAATTTTAGTTTTCTTTACGCTTTTAGAATCTACTGATTCTATACTTTGATTTTTTAAATCAGCGAAAAGCTCATATTTTATTTTTGAGTCAACCCATCTCTTTAGATTATCAAAAAATCCAAAGCAATGGTCAAACTCAAACCCAAAAGCATCGACAATCGCTTCCGCAAACTGATACAGGTTTTGATCATCTAAAATAGCAATATCACGCCACACTTCCTTTCTCACTTGACTATGAGGATTATTATGCTCTAAAAGTATCCCAAAGATATAAATCTTGTTTCCTTTTACTGGTTTTTTCTTCTTCATTTTATTGCATCTATAACCAAATATAATTAAAACAATGTTTTTTCTTTAAATTTTTCTATATCTTCTGGTAATAAAAGTCTTGATAGATTAGCATATTTTTGTATCCCCAAAGTCGGTTCTTTTTCTTTATACATATTTCCAATAGGCATAATTCTACCTCTTTTAATCTTAAAACCATCTTTCTTCATGTTGGTAATAAAAATTTTGTTGTCCTCTTACTAATTCTTTACTTTTCTAGCTTCCATCAATATTTCTAAAAACACCTGTATAATATCTCTTTGAAACACACTCTCTTTTATTCCCAACTAAAAAATCAACAAAAGCTTTGAAGTCAAACTTAGTTCCTTTGGGAAAGTTTATTTCTTTATCTTTTAAATAATTATAAAAATTACTTCCATCTATATAAACAGCAACTCGTTCTTTTTTATCATCAGAAACATACATACAATTTAATTATAAACTGATTCTAAATAAAAAACTACCCTTGCCGAAGCAGGGGTAGTGTTCATAGTAATTG
>CAZBMQ010000013.1:0-16596 GCA_964493485.1 uncultured Candidatus Saccharibacteria bacterium | reverse complement strand
CTATTCAACACATTAGTATCCCTTCAGCTTTTTCAATGATCTGTGTTGTCGTATCTTTTCTAGAGCCTTTGCCTCAATCTGACGTATTCTCTCACGGGTAACGCCAAAAACCTGTCCCACTTCTTCAAGCGTGTGGGTTACTCCATCTTCTAAGCCAAATCTCATTGATAAAATCTTTTGTTCTCTTGGGGTTAAATCAACCAATATTTCTTTTAATCTCTCTTTAAGCAAGGTCCTTGCAGCTTCCAAAGAAGGAGGAACAGTCTTTTCATCTTTAATAAACTCAGCCAAGATGGAATCATCTTCATCCTCCCCTACTGGAGTCTCCAACGACACTGTTTGCTGAGATATCTTCATTAAATGATGCACCTTTTCAACTTCTATCCCCATCTCAGCTGCAATCTCTTCAGGTAAAGGATCCCTCCCCAAACTCTTTAAAAGCCTCTTTTTCACTTTGTTGAATTTTGAAAGGGTCTCAACCATATGTACAGGAATCCTAATGGTCCTTGCCTGATCAGCCAATGCTCTACTGATTGCCTGTCTTATCCACCAGGTTGCATAGGTTGAGAATTTATATCCCTTTCTCCAATCAAACTTTACCACTGCTCGGAACAGTCCTAAATTTCCTTCTTGAATCAAATCAAGGATTGTTAAGTTTGGAGACCTGCCAATATATTTTTTGGCAATTGAAACCACAAGTCTCAGATTGGCTCTTGCCAATTTCTTTTTTGCCTCTTCGTCTCCTTTTTCAATCCTTCTTGAAAGCTCTTTTTCTTCTTCAGCTGTAAGGAAAGGCACCCTCCCAATCTCCTTCAGATACATCTGAACTGGATCAATCTTTCTTGTCACACCCCTTGCTTTTTTCTTTTTCTCAATGGTTAAAAACTCCTTCACTTCTTTTACCTCAATTCCTGCTTTGTCTAATTTATCATAAAATTCCTCTAAACCCTCCATATCTCTCTCTAAATCAGGAAAGGAATACAAAATCTCAGACATAGTGACAAAACCTCTCTGTCTGCCTTTTTCCAAAAGCTTCTCCACTTTTTCTGGAGTAAAAACTTTTTTAGGACGGCCTCTTGGATGAGCTGATCTTTTCGCCACAGCTTTTTTCTTTGCCTTCTTTTCTTTTTTTGCTTTTTTCACCTTCTCTTTTTTCTTCTTTTCTTCTTTTACCTTCTTTTTCTGCTTTTTCTTTGTTTTCTTTTTTTTAGCCGTCCTCTTGGTTTTTTTAGAAGAAGTCTTCTTTTTTGTCATAGATTTAGATACTGATTATTTTCTTTGACCACTGATTAAATTTCTTTGTTAATTCCTCAACTTTTTGATAATCTTTCTCTTCTTCTGCTTTTTTAATCTCAAGAGAAATCTTATCCATCTTATCCTTTATCTCAAGGGATTTTATCTCTCTGGCGCAAAATTCAATCTCAGGCAAAATATCCTTTTCTTCAATCTCTTCAATCTCTGCCTTTAAAGTCAGGTAAGCCAAGAAATCTCCAGATTCTTGAGAAAGATTTTCTTGGTTATGAAAATTATTAAAAATCTCCTGGGATTTTTGAGAAAGGCAAGAAATAACATCTTTATCAATATGGTCTAAATGCTCTGGCTTTTTTAAAATCAAACTAATCAATCTCTCTTCCAACAATTCTTTTCTTGTCTTTTGCAAAACTGGGTTCTGAGAATCTAAGATTGAAATCTCCTCATCTGGCTCACTCTGATATGACACCTTTTTTAACTCCTCTTCAACATCCTCTTCTTTTACCTCAAGATTCTTTGCCAGCTGCTGAACCCAAAAGGACTGCTCAATCTTATTTGGAATCCTCTTTATCACAGGCAAAAGAACCTTTGAAATTTCTCTCTTGCCTTCCGGCGTATCTTTATCAAATTGAGAAAAGGCATTTTGAAAATAGAAATCTAATATTGAAAGCGCCTTGTCCACCAGTTCTTTGAATTTCTCAGGATTCTCAGATATAACATCAGCTGGATCCTTGCCTTCTGGAAGCTTTATCACCTTTATATTAAATCCCTTAGATTGGGCTAACTCTATCCCTCTCTTTGTGGCTGCATCCCCTGCAAAATCCATATCAAATGCCAGAAATAGATTGTCAGAGTATCTCTTAAGAATGTTCAGCTGATGATTACCTAATGCTGTGCCTGAGGTTGCCACCATATTAGCAAACCCTGTCTGGTGGCCTAAAATCACATCAACATAACCCTCTGTGAGAATACAGAAATCTTTTCTTCTTATTTCCACCTTAGCTTTATCCAATCCATACAACACCCTGCTTTTATCGTACAGAATAGTGGTGGGACTATTAATATATTTGGCTTCTTTTTCACTCTTTTTTAACACCCTCCCTCCAAATCCAATCACCTGGGAATGAAGATCAAATATAGGAAAAGTAATTCTTCTTCTAAAGCGGTCGTAATACCTTCCTTCTTCATTTTTAATCACCAAACCGGCCTTTTCAACTTCTTCTTTTTTATATCCTTTTGAAACCAGAAAATCAGAAAGCCCTCGCCAAGCATCTGGCGCCCAACCCAATCTCCATTTTTTAATAGAGTCTTCATTTATACTTCTTTTGAAAAGATATTCTTTGGCAACCTTCCCCTTTTTACTGTTGCCCAACTGCCTTTCAAAAAACTTTGCTGCTAATTCGCAAATTTCATATAATCTCTGCCTCTTAGTCCGCCATTTGGCAGATTCCGGCCCCATTGGCTTTAATTCTACTCCTGCTTTCCGTGCCAAAATCCTAAGCGCATCACCAAACTCCACACCTTCTATCTTCATTATAAAATCAAAAATACTATGTCCTGCGCCACATCCAAAACAATGCCAAATCTGTCTAGCAGGCGAGACAAAAAAAGAGGGTGTTTTTTCAGAGTGGAAGGGGCAAATAGCTTTATAATTAGCTCCAGCTTTTTTCAATTTGATATAACTCCCAATAACCTCAACAATGTCAAGCCTTGATTTTATCTCTTCAATGGGAGAATTGAGCATGATTATTTGACTCGATAATTTGATCTATGTATGGTAAAATAAATCTATTGTAAAGATAGCAGAATTTTAATTAAAAAACAAGACTGTTTTTTATCTAAATTTAATGTACCACTATTTAAAGAAAATATGAAAATTGCCAAATTAAAAGGGATTCTTCCTCCAAAGAGATTAAAAATTCTATTTGTCGCATCTGAAGCAGCTCCTTTTGCAAAAGCAGGCGGATTGGGTGATGTAATGTATTCACTTCCTTTGGCTTTAAAGAAATTAGGGCATGATGCAAGAGTAATGATTCCTAGATACGGCACAATAGATCCTGCAAAATACAATCTAAAAATGGAAATTGAAGGACTAAAGGTACCTACAGACCAACCAATAGACTATCCTTACCTGATTTGTAATGTTAAAAAGTATTCTGGCAGAACTGCTGTGCCCACATATTTTCTGGAAAATATGGAATATTACGAAAAGAGAGCAAATGTGTATGGCTATTCTGATGACCACATTAGATGGATTCTATTATGCAGGGGGGCAATTGAGTTTTTAAAAAAGTCTTCCTGGGTTCCGAATATAATTGTTGCCTCTGACTGGCAGACAGGACTTATACCTAATTATATCAAAACTGTATATCACCAAGATCCTGTTGTCTCAAAAATACCGATTGTCTTTGGTATTCACAACCTCAGATATCAAGGAATGTGTGATTTTAGATTCATTCAAGAAAGCGAACGTGATTCTGGAAGAGAGCCTCTTCCTGATTTTTTTAATCCAAGATTGGCAAAACTAAACTGGATGCTTAGAGGAATAATGTACAGCGATTCTATCGTGGTTGTCTCCCCCACCTATGCAAAAGAAATATTAACACCGAAGTATGGAGAAGGACTGGATAAGATTCTTGCAGAGAAACAACATAAGATATACGGTATTTTGAACGGAATTGACTACAACAAATATGACCCAGAAAAATGCCCTAATGTTCCAGTCCACTATACTATAAGGACAATCAAAAGAAAAAAAGAAAACAAAATACATTTACAAAAGAGATTAGGACTGCCTCAAAACCGAGAAATCTTTGTAGTGGGAATTGTCTCCCGTTTTACAGACCAAAAAGGGTTTGATTTGCTGGGGCAAATAATAAATCCTCTATTCAAAAACTTAGATTTTCAGCTTGCAGTATTGGGAGATGGAGACCCTAGATACAAAGAGATGATACAAAAAGCAAAAGAGGAGTTCTCTGAAAAAATTGGGTATTTTTTCGGCTTTGATGTTGCATTGCCCAATTTAATCTTTGCAGGCGCTGATGCTATCTTGGTACCATCTAAATTTGAGCCATGCGGCATAGTGCAAATGCAAGCAATGAAATGTGGATGCATTCCTATTGTAAGAAAAACAGGAGGATTGGCAGACACAGTGGAAGATTTCAATCCAACAGAAGAAAAAGGCAATGGGTTTGTTTTTGAAGACTATGACCCTTGGGCATTATTCACCACTATTATAAGGGCTAAAACCACATTTGATTTCAAGCCCCTGTGGGCAAAACTAATAAAGCAGGCTATGAGAAAGGACTTTTCCTGGAGAAAATCCGCTAAAAAATATTTAGAAGTCTTTTATAGATTATTAAAAAATACTGTTGTTTAGCTGTTATGTATTGGGTTAATTTCCTCCACATATATCAACCAATTGATCAGTCAAAAGAGATTCTAAAAAAGGTAGTTAATGAATCTTACAGGCCTCTTTTCAAAGGTCTTTTAAATATTGAAGGAATAAAAATAAATCTCAATATTAACAGTGCACTAACAGAACTTTTGGTAAAAGAAGGGTACGGAGATGTGATAGAAGCTATTAAAAAACTGGCAGAAACAAACAGATTAGAGTTTACTGAAAGCGCAAAATACCATCCATTATTGCCTTTTTTAAAAGAAAAAGAAATAATCAGACAGATTAAAAAGAACCACAGAGGGAATAAAAAATATTTTGGCAAGGTATATAGACCTATGTGTTTCTTCCCTCCGGAAATGGCTTACAGCCAAAAGGTGGCAAGGGTTGTTTCTCGTCTGGGCTATCCAATGATAATCATAGATGACATTGCCTATAATGGAGGGAAAGACTACTCCCCTAAAGACAGACTGTTTACCATTAAGGGAACGAAGGGATTGATTGTTGTGTTCCGAGAACGAAGAGTATCTAATTGTATAATGAGCGCTGTGATAAGAAACAAAAAAGAGTTTCTGGATTTAATAGAAAAGGATTTAAAAGAAAACAAGTATTTGTGCACTGCTATGGACGGGGAAACATTTGGTCATCACCGTCCTGGCTTGGAAAGATTTCTATTTAAGATTCTTAAAACAGAAAAGCCAAAACAAATCTTCCTGTCTGAGCTAAAAAACTATTTCAATGTAGAAAAAGAAATCAGTCCTGTAAGATCAACCTGGGCTTCAACCCAGGAAGATATTGAAGAAGGAGTCCAGTTCTACTCCTGGAAAGACCCTAGGAATAAGGTACATCAGCTTCAATGGAAATTTTTAAATTATCTCTTAGACTTAGCAGAGAAAAGAAAGCTTACTCCCCGTCTTCAAGAAAAATTAGACAGGGTAATGGCTTCTGATCAGTTTTTCTGGGCTTCAGGCGAACCGTGGTGGAGTATTGAAATGATAGAAAAAGGAGCTTTAGTAATCCTTCAAACAGTAAAATCTCTCCCTTCCATCACAAAGGCTGAAGTCCAAAAAGCAGAGCTCTATTATGGACAAATCTTAGCGACTGCTTTTCACTGGCAGAGAAGCGGAAAAATTGAAGCTATGGCAAGAAAGTATAAAGAAACTGTAAGGATTCCATTTAAAGAAAGAACAACACCTGATGTATATTACGCATTCTTGCAGATATTAAAAGAACAAATGAAAGAAGCCGCAAGGAAACAAAGTTTTGAAAAAGCAATACTCTGGAGAGACGCTATCTGGAAATTAGAAATGAAAAATGACATATATGACGCCATCCATGTTATTGATCTCTTAAGATTAGAAATGCCTCATCCTAAATTAGAAAAATTAATAGAAAAATATAAAGAAAAATATAAAAGAATTTGCCCTGGGCAACCAGAATTAAGAAGGGTAATCAGATGATCAGCCCACAAAAAATCAATATTTTATTATCTCCTTCTGAGATAGAAAAGATTTTAAAGAAAAAATCTAAAGAGCTTGGTGTTTCTCCTCAGCATATCAAAACAGTCAAAATAAAAGTAATTAAAAAATATACTGACTGGAGAAGCTTCAGTGTGGTGCTTTTTTATTCCTTTGACAAGAAAAGGATTGTAGGAACAGCAAATTCAGACGGCAAAAAAGAGTATGCATTTAAAATAAACAAATTGATTTTCAAGCATTTTTCAAAAACACACCCAAAAAACATCTCAATATCTAAACCTTACTGCTATATCAAAGGGTTGGGGCTATTCCTGAGAGAGTATCTCAAAGGAGAAAATCTTGGAGAAATCCTAAAAAAGAAAGGGGAAATAAAAATACTGCATATCAAAAGAATAGCAGAACTGCTGGCATTTCTTCAGTCTATAAAAACCTCTCAGTCTTTTATAAAAAGAGGCACAGACTTTTACGATATTGAAAAAAATATAAAGATTCTAAGACAAAGGAAAATAAAGGAATCTGCAATTATTTCAAAGAGATTCCAAAAAATCAAAAGATTAATTAAAGGATACGAAAGGAAGAAGACAAAAAAAGTACTGGTCCACGGCGATTTCAATCCATATAATCTCTTCTTTGAAAAAAACAGGATAAAGATAGCTGACTTTGGAAGCATACATATTGGAGAAAGAGTGTCAGATTTAGCTGCCCTGTTTTCTCACCTCGAAACCAGCCTGGATTTTAATATATCAAAAAAACAAAGGATATCTTTTGAAAACCTTTTACTCAAATACTATCAAAAACTCACTAAAGAATTTGATGCTTTTGAGATTGAAAAATTAAAGGTTTACCGGGCTTACTTCAGTCTTTTAATCCTTTCTCATATAATGGTATGGGGAGGGAAACCACAAAGAATTCAGGCTGGAAAAAAACTAAAACATATAAATATCGTATGAGAGTATTATTAATTGCATCAGAATGCGCGCCTATTGCCAAGGTAGGAGGGCTGGCTGATGTAGTAGGGGCACTGCCCAAAGCTCTTAAATCCTTAAGAGTTAATGTTTCTGTTGCCCTCCCCTTTTACGAAGCAATCAAGATAAAAAAGAAAAAGTTAGAATTGGTAAAAAGGAATATTCCTGTAGTGTTTAATCAACAAAAAGAAAACTTTAATCTTTGGAAAACATACCTGCCAAACAGCAAGGTGCCTCTCTTTTTGATTGAAAACAATAAATATTTCTCTGGAAAAGGAGTGTATGTAGAAAGTGATGCTTCATCAGGAGGAAGCGAAAAAGAAGCGGCGAGATTTCTGTTTTTATCGGTAGCTGGCATTGAAATCGGAAAACTAATCAAGGCTGACATCCTGCACTGCCAAGACTGGCATACAGCAATAACTCCTTTCTTGATAAAAAAACAAGGAGATAAGATAAAAACCCTTCTCACTATTCATAATTTAGGATACCAAGGTATATATCCTGCAAAAATAGTTAATAAGCTCTTGGGAACGAATCTGCCCGGAAAAAAGATAAATTGTTTAAAGCTTGGAATCCTTAATGCAGATTTTATTAATACTGTAAGCCCGAGCTATGCGCTTGAGATACTAACTCCAAAATATGGATTTGGCCTTCATAGATATTTGAAAAAAAGAAAGAAACACCTGGTCGGAATCTTAAATGGATTGGATTATGATCTTTTCAACCCAACAACTGATTCCTTTTTAAAGAAAAAATATTCTTGGAAGAATGTACGACACAAAGCCATTAATAAGGCTTTCCTGCAAAAGAAATGCTTTAAAAAGGTAAATCAAGAAATCCCTATCTTAGGAATTGTATCAAGATTAGCAGAGCAAAAAGGAATAGATTTGATAAAGGGCATTTTCAGTTCATTAATGAAAATGAATCTGCAGTTTATCCTTTTGGGAAAGGGCTCGCCTGCATACGAAAGATTCTTTCAGAAAGTTTCAAAAAGATTCTCCCAGAAGTGTTATGTAAAAATTGCTTTTGATGAGAAATTGGCTCACCAGATTTATGGGGGTGCAGACATCTTTTTAATGCCATCTGATTTCGAACCCTGCGGTCTGGGACAACAAATAGCAATGAAGTATGGAACAGTGCCTGTGGCAAGGGCTGTTGGAGGAATAAAGGATACTGTGCTTCCTGTAATCAAACAGAACAAAAAGAAGATAAAAGGAACAGGATTTTTGTTTAAAAGATATAAAAAGGAGGATTTATTAAAAACAATTCAAAAGGCATTAAGTTTCTATGAAAAAAAAGAGCTCTGGAAGCAGATACAAATCAATGGAATGAAACAGGATTTCACTTGGAGAAAGTCTGCCAAAAAATACAAAGCTCTTTATCAAAAACTCTTGAAATAAAAAAGAGAGATTAGTTTTAATCTCTCAATAATCAAAAAATTTAACAAATAAGTTTAAGAACATCTTTTTTATCAATAATTAGATGTTTTTTATTCTTTTCTTCCTTTTTCAACCACCAGTGATAAAGCGTATCTCCCCATTTTAATCTAGAATACTCAACTGCATCGAGTTTTCTTTTGAAATAAAGATATATCTGAGATTGATACCATGGATTCAAACCAACTGAATAGCTGCTCACAATATCCCAGTTTCCCAGTCTTTTTGTAGAGAGAATGCCTATGGACATTAAAATTTCTGTCATTTTGTCTCCGACATATGTCCCTGACATATTAATGTAAGTTTCCCAGTTTACTCTTACCTCTCCTTCTTTAACTGAAAGCAAGTCATATTCTTCGACGTAATTCTTAAAATCTCTTAAAAAATCACTCTCAGCACATTCTCTACATTCGTTTGGAAATCTAAAAAGTTCAATGCTTAACTCTATGCCCTTATAAGGATAGAGAAAGGAAAACCTTCTCTTTTTATCATCTATCTCTATTTTTATTTCCTTCTTACATCTAAAACAAATACCTTTCATTTTTTTCATCTTTTTATTTTTGTGTTAAGGTGCATCGAGATTATCCTACAAAATCAGGCTTAAAAAGTCAAAATGCTCTGTTTAATAAAAAAGCGACTATCATCACATTTTAATTATTGTCTAATAACTTAGCAAATTTATAAAATAAAAAGCTACCTTCCTTTCTTAGACACAATAGTTATCTTGCTGTTGGAAACTAATGTAAAGAAAAAATGGATGATCCAGCATCCATGTTTTATTTTTTTATTTCATTGACTGAAATAGCCATAGCCAAGACTATCTTTTTAACAAACTCGTATTTTTGCATCACAGCTTTACCAAATTCCATGGCATCTTCATAATTAACAAAGTAGTAACTCATTGGATTAAGTGATACTTGTTCTCCTCCTTCTTCAATACCAATAACCAAGAAGTTTCCTTTTGGCTCTTTTGAAAAAATTTTCAAAAGAGCCAAACCCTCTGTTGTCCAGTCTGGAAACTCTCTACGTCTTTCCAGATATTTTTCCCAAACTACTTTGTCTTCTTCCATTAAAGGCTCGACATATTCATTTAATATCTGTTGAGTATCTTCTTTGTCATCTGTTGCCACTAAAAACTTTTTAAATTTAATCTTCTTAATTTCATTCAATTTTTTCTATTCACCTTTTCAGGTTCTAATTAATATATAAATTACTAATCTAATCTGTCAAGTCTAAAAACTACCTCTTCTTAGACACAATAGTTATCTTGCTGTTGGGGATTGAGTGGAAGTTTCCTTCTTTATCCTGGATAATTGTTCTTCTCAGGGTTATTTCCTTCACTTCTCCTTCAAGGCCTGCTATCTTTACCTCATCCCCAAGATGATACTGGTTTTCCAAAATAATAAATAAACCTGCAATAAAATCAGATACTATGTCTCTTGCAGCCATACCTACTGCTAAACCTGCTACTCCAACTCCTGCCAAAATTGGGGTAATATCCAAACCAAACTCAGGCATAATCATTAATATTGCAACAATCCAGAGTATAAACTTGAATGTCCCCTCAAACACAGTAACCAATGTTTCAATTCTTTTCCGTTCTTCTTCTGCCGGAATACTATCTCTGATTCGTTTCTTTACGGCTTTTTCAATAAAAGTTTTCAAAAATCGATTAATAACAATAGCTACAAACAGAATTAAAAAGACCTTCACACCATGAAGCACAAACCAAGAAGTAAGATTTGAAATAAAACCTGTTATATTCATAATTCTTAAATTTTTATTTTAATTTATCTTCATTAGAAATCAAGCTAATGTGGTTTCGTATAAATATGACTTTAAGGGATTAAAAGATATTCTCGACCAATCTTCTACTATAAAATCTGGAGAGGAACAAATTTCTTCTATCCTTTCTAACGGCATAAGTTTTCCTATTTTAATCTCTAAGCTCTTTGGTCTCACAATTCTTGAATCAGTGTGCAATACATATAAAATTCCAAAATGCACCTTTCCCACATCATCATTGTCGTCATTGATATAACCTAATAGCTCAGGAGTGCCAGCCATATGAAAATCTACCTCTTCACTCAGCTCCCTTAATAAACTCATATGAATGGGATTTCCATTTTTAACATCAACCTGTTCAATATGACCCCCCAATCCCCACGACCATTTACCCTGCAATCTTCTCTCAAAACATCTTAAATCTTCTAAGGCACGCTGATAGGCAAAAACTTGTCTTAATCTTGGATTTACAATGATACAATAAGCAATTGGTTGTTTATATACAGGATTTACTTCTGCCTCTTTTCTTTTAATATACTCAAAATGCTGAAGTATCCTTGAACTGTAATCTTTTTCGCTTTGCGGTCTAAATCCTTCAAAATAATCGTCTTTAAAAAGAAACTCTCTTTTCACAACCATTATTAACCTATCTCCTTTTTCCATATTAATGAAGACTTTAATTAATAATATAGATTTATTCCTTTTGTACAAGTTTTGCCTTAAGTATTTTAATAGCTTCTTTTGGATCTTCTATACCGTCTACTAATTGAAAAACCATTTCTTTTGAAAAATCTTTCTCGTCTCTTAATCTATTCGAAAGGTCAATTAAAACACCAATATGGGGACCAGGGGTATATCCAAAATTTAACCAATCTCTGCCCCGTGTTAAATCAACTGGACGGCTCTTTTCAACCTTTAATGCTCTGGCTCGCTTAATCAACCATTCCCTCGGCAAAAATTTATCCTGAGGTAATAATAATTGCTCTGCAATCTCAGGCTCAATAAACACACCTCGGCCTAAATGATCTGCTTCACTTACTAACACTAATTCTTGGATTGTGGCAGGGTCTATTTCTTTAGCCAAGTTCCGAATTACCCCATCTTTTACTTTATTTCCCCGGACAATCTCCTCTATATATAATTTTGTTGGAACAAGATAATGAGAAATCAATTTTATAACTTTTTTCTTTGTGAGATTATCAATTCCTATCTTAGACAAAAATTTTCTCACAAGCTCTTCTGACCATCGTTTCTGTTTATCTTGAATATCTTTTTCTTCGAATCTCTCCGGTATAGCTTTACCTAAATCTGTACAAAGAACACTCAACATAATAGTAATTGCTTTTTTCTCAGACAATTCTTCTCTACGAATAATTTTTGCAGCTTCATCAACACTCATTAATGTATAAATCCACAAATCACTTTCAGGAGGAGACTTTTTACCCTGAGAACTCTCTATGCTTAAAGGAAATTCCGGGTGAAGCTCTCTAAACACTCCCAATATCACTCCTGCTTCTAATCCTAAAGAAGGTTTCTCTGCTTTTAATAATAGTTTCTTCCATTCCTCCCCTATTCTCTCTTTTGGCAATTCCTTAAGTTGAGGCGTCATTTCTCTAAGAATAGGAATAGTGTCTTTATGAATCTCTAAACCAAAACGTCCTATAAATTGTAATGCTCTCATTACTCTTAAAGGATCGTCTCTAAATCTCTCAGGATCTGTTACTCTTAAAATTCTATTTTTAATATCTTCTACTCCTCCGAAAGGATTATAAAGTTCATTCTCTAATGGATCGTATGCTACAGAATTTATAGTAAAATCTCTACGGCGTGCCGCATCTTCAATACTCATATAAGGATCTGTTTTAACCTCAAATCCTTTATGCCCAGCCTCTATCTTTGAGTCAGTACGGGGCAAAGATACATCAATATCCAAACCATCTTTTAAAAAAACCTTCAGAATTCCAAAAGCTTTCCCAACATCAGATACTTTTCCAAAGCGATTTACTATTTCTTCTACTTTTTTGGGAGGTAATTTATACACTTCTATATCAAAGTCTTTAGGATACACTCCCATTATCATATCTCTTACTGCTCCCCCAACTAATAATGCCTGCCCTCCTGCTTCTTTTATAGCTTTGGCGATCTCTAATACCTTTTTATAAGTTTTAGCGTGTTCCAAAAGACCTAACTCCTCCATCTTTTCAATATATTCTAAAGAAGAGAGGATAATCTTTTCTTCCTCTTTCTTGGGCTCTCTTTTTTCTTTTTTCTGAGATAAAAATTTTTCTCGCATCATTCTATTATATCTATTATATCTCACATGGCTAAATAATTCCTATTCTGTATTCTGCTCTTTGTGCTTTTTTATTTCAAAATTAGAAAAAAATTCTACCCATTGCTTCCTCTCATCTCCTTTTTTAGTTTTCTTTATCTCGGGAAGATTTTGATATTTAGGGTAGAATCCTGTCTTTTCAAGATTAAAAGATTTAAAAACCTTTAAAAAATGCTCTGCTCTGGGGGTAAAATAAGAAATAAGTATTTTCTGCTTGGGATTGTAATGCGCCAACATCTCAATAGCTCTTTTAATCTGTCCTGTTCTAACTTTAGAAAATGGCGGATCTACAATAATTAAATCAAAGGTCTCTTTAATATATTGAGGTTTTGTAATATCCCATTTTTTATAACCCTTAATAACATCCTTAAATCTTTCATCAATATCTAATAGAGTTACTTCTCTCCCTAATTTTTCAAGTGCCAAAGCCAATGTAGGTACACCCAAACAAGCTATTTTTTTAAAACCTCCATCTAAAATAATGGCGAGCAATTCTTTTAGGCTTTCTTTCTCAAAATAAAATTGTTCTCTTTCATGATCTTCAGGAAACTCTTCTTCAATCTCTTTTATTGTTTTTTCAATATCTATCTTTTCAATCTTTTTTTCTTCTGTTTCATTTTTTACAAAATTCTCCTCTTTCCCTAAATGAGATGAAGTTTTAGGTTTTTCAAATTGTTTTTCTTTCACAATTTATTGTTTGTAATATCTAATAAGAATTATTTTGTTGTTTTTTTGCTCAAACTATAAACTATTCAAATATCCAGAATTATCAATCTGGCAGTGTTTCCTTGAAAAAGTTTGAACTTATTTTGAACAAAATCCTGATGCTAACTTTTAATTACCATCCTGTGGGTGACAATCTCATCCTGAGTGTGCCTTCTGCACAAAGAAAACCGGGTGTACCTTTATTTTTATAGTGCCGGAATTCCAATTTTCAAAAGTCATTTCAAATATTACTCAAGACTTAAAAAAATATTTCCCCAAGAACAGAATTTACATTCACTATGAAAAGCGGGTTGAGGTCCACGAATACATTCTACTGCCTCTCTAAATATTTCATATCCTTGTTTTGGATTTGTGTTTATTTTATGTGTCTCTACACGAAATTTCACCTCGCCATCTTCTCTAACTTCAATTGGAATATAGTAAATCAAATATCCAAAAGATAAGTGTTTATATCCTTCAGATTCCAGCAAAAATGTGTAACAATCAAGTTGAGTTTGGTAATAGGAAAGAGAGTTCTCCTTTAAATCATATCCCCGCGTTTTGTAATCTACCGGGATATAATAATTGTCCTCAACGAAACACTCATCAAGCCCGCCGAATAAATAAGCGTTTAATTCTTTATCAAAAAATCTTGGGGAACTATTTTTGGTCGTTTTTCTCCATTCATTTAAAAGATTTTGATCTGGCAGAAGTTTTCCCCGAACCTTTCCTTTAATTTCAGGTGGCATTTTCCCTAATTCTCGATATCGGTCGAAATATTTTTTAATTAAACTATCCATTCCTCTCGGTAAAGTTGAGCTCGGTCCCTCCGGACGATGGATCCCTTTTACCATATGTAACCAAAAACAAAGTGGACATTCTTGAAAAAGATTAAGCTTTGAAGGCGAAAGATAAATAGTTTGATTGCCATGTTGACTCATGATTATCTTTCGAATGCTTTATGTATAAAATAATTATTCCTCTAATCTTTTATTCTAATCTTTTATTTTGAAATTTTTTAAAATCTTTTGGTGAATATTCTTTAACTTTCCCATTATCATCTACAGAGAAAATATATAGACATAAATGCTTCGCTACTTGCCAAGGAATTCTTCGCAATGCTTTTTCAGCACTTACTTCGGGCAATCCTAAACCATATTTATACGCATGTCTTGCAATTACTCTCATTCGCGTAACCAATTGCCCTAAGGCGTAAAGCCAAACCGTTTCATTCACTGCCTTTGCTGATTTTGCATAAGATTTTCCCTTGCATTCTATCAAGAACCTTCTGGCTTGATGTTTGTTGCAAACATCCTTTAAAACAAGATCACACCCCTTCTCGTGTAAATCTTTCTCAATAACTACTTGCCAGCACGACGCAAGATGTTGTTTAATTTTATCAATAACAAATTTTTCATCTATAATTTTTTTCATAATTCTCCTTTAAAGGCTTTGTCTAAAATTGATTGGCGAAGCTGGGTAAGTTTTTCTGCTGTCTCTTCTTGTAATTTCTTAAGCTTTTCAACTTTTTCGAAAAGAGAATCTAAATAGATGACGATTTGTTTTTGCTTGGAGACGAGTGGGAGAGAGATTTGGAGGTCTTTATATTCTGAAAAAATTAAATTTCTAATTCCAGTAGTTTGTTTTTGTAATTTCTCAGTTTGCCCTGAAATGTAAAGGTAATTTAAGTATCGCCAGAGATATATAGGATCAACTTGGCTCGAGTTATTAACGCGAATCCGTGTAGTAAAATTACTAAAACTATATTCTCCGGCGGTATCAAAGTAAACGACTCTACCAACAGGTTGAGTTGGACCTCCGCCTGATCGTTCAAGAATTAAATCTCCTCTTTGTAAAAGACGACTAGCAAGTTGTCGTTCTTCAACCTTAATTTCAGCAACATTGGTTAAATCCAAATGACCACTATTAAGAAAATTGGTATTTCTCAAAACCTTCACTACTTTAAAAGGAGGCTTTTTACCCTTCCAAAGTCCATTCTGAAAATTACAGATCTCTCCTAATTTTTTCATTGGCCAACCTTCTTTCTTTCCTCTCTCAAACACCTCCTGCATTACAGATTTAAGAGGTTTTTCGCCTTTTCAATTGCTTCTTTTCTCAATTTTTCTGAACCCAAACAAAGCGAAGGTAAGGCAAGAACCCTTGAAAACATCAAAATTAATGTTGGCGGTGCCTTTTGGACAAAATTCGAACCGATTTTGAACAAAATCCCAACGCCGACTTTTGACCTGCCGGCAGGCAGGTTGTCTGCCCTGCGGGCGGCAATCCCGCCCAGCGGCAGTGCCCGCCTTGCGGCGTCGCTTCCTACTTCATGTCGCGCGAAGTACAGCAAAGCAGGCGAGCAAAAATCCTTCCCCAAACATCTCTTTCCTTTTTGCCCGCCTGTTGAATTGCCTGATTCACAGACGCGGCGGCTACAAAAAAATCAGAAAGTATCAACTATAATATAGTTTTTTTCGTCAATTTTTTCAATCTCAAGATTAGAAAAATTTCCTTTTTCACTTCGCCATTCGTTTGAAAATCCCCAGTCGTTCCACTTCCAAACTGCGACATAATTTCCGCCACATTTTGGTTTTTGCGAATAATCTCCTTCAATCACAACCAACTCGTTTTTTCTGTCATCATCAATATCAGCAATCTTAAATTCACAATTTGGCTCAGCAAGATTTGAAGAACCCCAAACTTGTTTGATTAGTCCCCCCACAAAATCCAAAACGAAAAAATGATTTTTTACGCTCATATCGTTTTCTTTGACCCAGAATGGTTTTGATGACCCAAAACTACCGGACTTCCAAAGCGATAAATTTATGTCCAAAAACCCATCATTATTTGAATCAGCAAGGACAAAATCATCTATCCACCAATCGCTCGGTGACTGCCAAACCATTTTTTCGTTTTCTGTAATTGTCAATTTTCCATTCTCTAAATTATAATTTTCAGGAATAGAATCATTATCTAAATCTTTCAGTTCTTGTTTAGAAATAATTCTGCTGTTTTCGGGAGTTGCTCCATAAATTACGGCCCTCATCTCTTTTTCAAAATTATTTGTGCTGTTATTCCAAAAATAAACTCCTTGGTTCGCCACTGGAAATTTTAATCTTTGTAAAATTCTGTCCGCCTCATTCCCATTCGCGATTCTTGGCTGGGCTAAATTTTCCATAACCACTGGCAAAAAGGAAATTTTATTAATTCTGTCTTTTGAAAAATAAATTTTAATAGCTAATCCTTC
>CAZBMQ010000012.1:0-19070 GCA_964493485.1 uncultured Candidatus Saccharibacteria bacterium | reverse complement strand
AATCAACCTTTCTACAACCTCACATTTAATGGTACAGGAGGTGGATGGACGTTTGCCGGCGGGGACCATACTATTTTGAATGACTTTACTATTACAGCAGGTAGTGTTACATCAACTTCAGGGACATTGAGGATAGGAGGAAATTTGTCGAATTTAGGAATCTTTAACAATAATTCAGGAACAGTAACATTTACCAGCACAAGCACAGGAAAGACAATTAATGGAGGGTCTTCAGCTTTTCATATTGTGACATTTGATGGAATAGGGGGAGGGTGGCAGTTGGCTACTAATACCTTTGATGTAGACAACAATCTTAATCTTACAAATGGTTCATTAAATGCCGGTTCTCAAAATATAAATGTAGGAGGCAATTTAACAATAGCTTCAGGATTTACCTTTATAAAAGGAACAGGTACTTTTACCTTTGACGGGTCTGGAACTAATGTATGGACAGACAATAATTCTACAAAGCAGGATATGGGAGATGTTGTGATTGATGGTTCGGTTAAAGCAATTACCCTTGGTTCATCTGTCAAACTTACAGATCTCACTATTGGATCAGACGATTCTTTAGACGTAACCACTAATAACTATAATATTGAATGCGGAGGCTCTTGGACAAATAATAACACATTCAATGCAAGACAAGCCACTGTTACTTTTTCATCAACTTCTACTACAGAGACAATAACTGCAGGAAATTCAGCTTTTCATAATATCACATTTTCAAGTGCTGGCGGCTGGACGTTTCAGGATTTAAATCTGACTGTTAATAATAATTTTACCGTTAATTCCGGTATTGTAACTTCTACGGCGGGTACATTAGAGGTAGGTGGTGATTTTTATAATGCGGGGACGTTTAACCACAACAATGGAACTTTGAAGATGACAGCCGGAAGTACAGGCAAAACCATTACTACAGGAGGTTCCTCTTTATATAATATTACCTTTGATAATTCTGCTGGCGGCTGGACGTTTGCTGGCGGTGACCATACTATTTTGAACGACTTTACTATTACAGCGGGTTCTGTGACTTTAACTTCGGGTACTATTTATATAGGAGGATCTTGGTTTAATTTCGATACATTTTATCATTCCTCAGGATCTGTGGTGTTTAATGCTGCAATGGGAGGAGAGGTTATTAATTCAGGAGGTACGGGTAGCGGCAAGACTTTTTATAATATTGAATTTAACAATTCTTCTGGCGGATGGACTATCCAAACAAACAACATTAAAGTGGAAAACAATTTTACTATTACTGCAGCAGATTCATTTACACTCTCTTCTGGTCTTACTTTAGAAGTAAATGGAGTATTTACCAATTTAGTAGGAGGAACAGCTACCACATGGACAGGTTCAACGTTAAATCTAACTAAAACCGGAGGAGGTTCTTATACTATTAATACCAAAACAGCCGGGGGAGATAGTTATTCAACATTGACTGTAGGTCCTGACACTGACATAAGGATGTGGAACTCAGCAGCCAACACATACAATGTAGACCCAACAGGCTCCCTCTACTCAATGGATCACAACAACTCAGATGGTTCCTTGTATATATGGGGTGACTATCACATCTCATCAGGCAGAACAGACTACTGGAGTAGAACCACTGATTTTGATGGTACAGACATATCTTCAAATCCAAGACAATGTGATGTAAGGTTTGCTACCACTACATTTACCACCACCACACTTGAAGCAGGAGGAGAACTACAGATTATAGGTTCTGCTACAGCCACCACCACATTAGATGTACAGGGTTCTTCTGGTACCTTTGCTTTCAAAACAATAGGAGGGACTTTAAATGCTAGTCATTATAAGGTGCGGAATATTGATTCAAAAGGATTGAATCTTACAGGGCCCACAGCCGTTGTTTCTTTGGACTATGGTGACTTCCTCTTACAGATCGATGGTGGCTCAATGATTACTGTAGCTTCAAGCACTATTGATGGAAGCCCCACCCTTACTATTTTCGGTTGTGGTTTTTCAACCTCGACAGGAGTCGGCTCAGGATACAATGTTTATAGGATAGGAACATCTACTAGTTTTTGGACTTTTACCTCTCATTATGGAAATTTCGATGGAGAAAATTATGATTTTGATTTTGGGGGAGATTGTGGAAGAATTCGATGGGATGATAGTAATTGTTTAGTTTTGGAAGAATTACATTATCGATGGAGAAATGATGATGGAACAGAGATTTTAGGTGATTGGAATTATAAGAAGTCAATTTCTATTTATAATCCCACTAGTACGCTTACTAATTATCAGGTAAGGGTTAGGGTTGGATATAATACATCTTCTGGAGTTGATGTAAATTGTGAATCCCATTGTCAGCCGGATTTTGATGATATTAGATTTGCCAATGCATCAGAAACAGACCTTTTGTATTATTGGAGGGAGGAGTTTGCTACGTCAGCCACTTCTACATTTTGGGTAAAGGTTCCTTCTCTTGCAGGAAATGCGACTACTGTTATATACATATATTACGGGAATTCTTCTGCGGTTTCGACAAGCGATCCAGAGAATACATTATTTATTTATGAAAATATGGATTCTTCTCCTTCAGGAAGTATGGATGGAAGCGCTACATATGTTTCAGATAGTAAATGGGTGAGATTGACTCAGGTAGTAGGTGATCAATTAGGTCATCTTTATTACACGCAAAATCCCGGAGCCGGTTTTCATGCTAAATTTAGATTTTGGACAGGTGGAGGAAGTGGTGCTGATGCTGTATGGCTTGGATCTTATGATAATTCAATTTCTACCACAAGAGAAGATATTGTAGATGGTGGATATCACTTTACATATGATGAATACCAGGACAGGATTTGTTTTACTAAATCTACAAGCGATAATGGTGCGGGGATAAGTTGTGCTTCTCAAACAGGTATAGATAATAATTCATGGCACGATGCTGAAATATATTTCTGGTTAGACTCAAGCGGTGCTAATGCGAAAATATATTACGATGGAACCTTAAAAGTAAATTCAATTGACACCTCGCCCCAATCTTTAACAGGAAATTATTTTTCTTGGGGCGGCAGAACAGGAGGTTCGACTAACGAGCATAGAATAGATGATTTAATTGTGATGAAGTATGTTTATCCTGAGCCTAATATTACTAACGTGGGTAATGAGGATTCCGGAGGAGGTGCTTCTTGGAAAGCACCAGAGGATACAGCTGTAGGCACTTACAAGGATACAAATCTCAGGGTTAGATTTTCTATTAAGAATACAGGTGCTTTAACTAATTATAGTTATAGATTGCAAATAGCAGAAAAGGGAGAAGCAGCAAGTTGTGAAGCTATTGCAAGCGAAAATTTCTCTGATATGTCAACCTCTACAAATAAAGCTGTTATAATGTCTACATCAAGTTATTTCGTTGGTTATCCGAAATCCAGTCAAGCTTCAACAACACCACAATTGTCTGATGTTTCAAATTGTACTTTTGTCACAGGTAGAATGGTGGAGGCAGATACCAATGAGACAGCTCAA
This sequence comes from uncultured Candidatus Saccharibacteria bacterium, assembly GCA_964493485.1. Taxonomy (GTDB): domain Bacteria; phylum Patescibacteriota; class Minisyncoccia; order Minisyncoccales; family JANBVM01; genus CAZBMQ01. Next base: position 15,569 of record CAZBMQ010000012.1, on the reverse strand, counting down.
ATTGCAGTGGATTCTAATGAGTTTACAGAAATTGAATATGTTTTGAGGGTTACAAATAATGCTACTGCTTCAGCTTATTGTTTCAGAGTTACTAATTCAGGCACATCTTTGGATAGTTATAGAAAGGTAGCAGAACTTATAGTATATCAGGCTCCGACAGTAACTGATGTTTCTTTGAATGGAGGGAGAGATATCGTTTTACTTGAAGGATCCACCACAACAGTGATTGCTACAGCCACCGTGACAGACCTTAATGGTTATTCAGATATTACTGCTATAATAGGAAGAATATATCGTTCAGGAGTGTCTGGGGCTGAGAATTGTACTTTGGACGAGAATAATTGCTATGAAACCACTTGTGCTACTTCCTCTTGTTCTGGAAATTCTTGTTTAGCTACCTGCAGTTTTGATGTGTGGTATTACGCAGAACCTACAGATGGAACCGTAGGAGAGCCTAATGAGACTCCGTGGTCTGCTGAATATTGGGTGGCATGGATTCAAGCTACTGATACACAAAATATTACAGGATCAGCTACTAATACGAGCCAAATGGTTGATGTTCTTTCATTATTAGCCTTAGAAGTTGTTTCTTCTATTGATTATGGTTCTGATTTGAAAGCAGGTCAGACTACTGATCCTTTGAATACCACTACAACAGTGATTTCTACAGGTAATTGTTCTTTAGATTTGGGTTTGTATGGGACTGCTATGGTTTCTGGACCATATTCTATCCCTGTCTCTCAGCAACGATATGCTACTTCTGGTATTTCTTATAGTTCTAGCACTGCTCTTTCTGATACAGAACAAGAATTAGAGCTTAATTTACCAAAGACAACCAGTTCAAGTTCCCCTCAATCAGATGATGTTTGGTGGGGAATTGGAATTCCTGTACCACAACCTACTGGCAGTTACATAGGAACAAATACATTTATTGGAAAGAAAAATGAAGTTCCATGGTAGCACAAATCTTAATCCTACACACTTCACATATTAGAAGTATTGGCATTCAAATATTAAAATAGGCATTGTATAATAAGCATATAATGATGTAATTATGAATTTCCAAAAATCTCTTTTAATTTTTCTTGTGTGTATTGTTATTTTTACTGTTTTTTTGAGTATTCGCGATGAAGAATTGTTAGCAGAAGATACTAAACCTCCTGAGATTTCAGATTTGAAGATATTAGATATCTCAACCAGTTCTGTTATTATCCAGTGGACTACAGACGAAAAAGCAGATTCTGTGGTGAATTATGGTTTGAATAAAAATTATGGAGTAGCAAGAGACCCTATTTTTTCTAAAGTCCATCAATTGTATATTACAGATTTGGCTCCTGGGACCACTCATTATTTTCAGGTAGTTTCTTCTGATCCTTCTGGAAATCAAGGCATTTCACGAGGCTATCAGTTTACTACAAAGAGTTTAAGAGCAGCAGAAGAGATTGAAGGAATTGAAAAGATTCCTTCTGAGACCGAAAAAGCTTTAACAGAAAAAGCTTATGAGATAATAGGAAAGATTAGTACACCAGAGGCACTTACAATTCTAGCAGAAAAAATAGAAGAGGCTGCAGGAAAGATAATTGAGCCGCCAAAAATTATCGGAGATCCTAGTTTGGAGATAGGCATAGATTATGTCGTTATCACTTGGCTTACTGACAGGGAATCAAATTCTATAGTTTCTTTAGCTACAGAAGAAGATTACGATCCTAGGAAAGAAGATCCTTATACCTGGACAGAGGGAGAACCATATGAATGGGTTTTAAATCATATAGTAAAGGTTACAGGATTAACACCAGCCACCACTTATCATTATCAAGTTTCTTCAAAACCAAAGGTAGGAATAGCAGGAAAAAGTGAAGATAGAACATTTACCACGAAATCTCCTCTACCTGAGATTTCTAATTTAAGGGTGGTAAAGGTTCAAGAAGAGTCTGCTACATTGGCTTGGACTACTAATATTCCTTGTTCTTCTCTTGTGGAATATACGGATTTGGAGACAAAAGAAACAAAGACAGCAGGGGATCCAAACTTTGTTACAGAACATTCTGTTCAGCTTGTTAATTTGAGGTTTGGTGTTACTTATTCAGCTGTTGTGATTGCAGAAGATGAGTTGGGTCAAAAATCAACAAGTGAACCTATAGTGTTTACTACTGTAAAGGATGAATCACCTCCTGTGATTTCTCAGATAACAGTAGAATCTGCTCTTTATCCTGAAGCTGAGACAAAGATACAAACTATTATTAACTGGAATGTAGACGAACCTTCTATTTGTCAAGTATTCTATCAAGAAGGGTTAGCTCCTGGCGCCGAAAAGCAGTCTTTTGCAAGAGAAGTAGATTTTGGAATTAAACACGTTCAGGTTTCTACTGTATTTTCCCCTGCAACTGTTTATAAGTTTTGGATTGAATGTGAAGACAAGGCGGGGAATAAGGCAAGGTCTGAAGATTTTACTCTTTTAACCCCTCAACAAGAAAAGAGTATACTGGATATTATTATTGAAAACTTTGAACAGACCTTCAGCTGGGTAAAGAAACTTAAGTTTTAAAAGTCTAAAATAATATGCCAGAGCCCATTATTAAAATAAAGGATTTGAAAATTATTTATAATCTAGGAAAATCCAACGAGGTAAGAGCTGCAAACGGAGTAAATGCTGAAATTTATCCCGAAGAATATATTGTATTTTTTGGACCTTCCGGATGCGGTAAATCTACATTATTATATTGTATTTTAGGTGCTCTTCCACCTACATTCGGAGAGATATTGATAAAGGGTGAAAATCCTTATTCTTTTTCTCCCGAAAGACTTGTGAAATTCCAACAATCAACAGTAGGAATAATATATCAGGCATTTTATCTTATTCCTTCTTTGACCGTATTAGATAATGTAGCTTTGCCTCAGATTTTCGGGGGGGTTCCGCCCAGTACTAGGAAAAATAGAGCGATGGCTTTACTAAGAAGATTCGGTGTGGAAGAACAGGCATACAAAATACCTTCTGCACTTTCAGGAGGTCAGCAACAGAGGGTGGCTGTAGCCAGGTCTTTAGTAAACAATCCTGAGATTCTTTTAGCCGATGAACCTGTGGGGAACTTGGACCAGCTTTCTGCAAAGAGGGTGATGGACACATTAGAGGAAATAAATGAGAAAGATAAAAAAACAGTAATCTTGGTGACTCATGATCCAAGATATCTGCCTTATGCTCATCGTGTATATTATATTAGAGATGGAAAGATAGAAAGGGAGGTAGTAAATCCTGAAAAGCCTCAGATTAAAAAAGTTGAAAAAGGAAAAACATTGGTAACAGAAATAGAAAGGCTTGCAAGGATCTATCCTTATCTTTCTCCTGAAGAATTAAAAGTGAAGAGTATTACCAATTATTTAACAAGAACCTTAAACTTTGAACAAATAGAAAGGCTAGAAAAGGCAGTAAAAATGATGGTTGAAGGAAGAATAAGCAAGGACGCTTTTTTCCAGATTTTGACAAAACCACTTTCAAAAGGTGGAGCTGAGATCCATCAATCCACTGCTCTTAAAATGACAGAGAAAATAGAAAAAATACTAAAAGAATCTCGAGATGTGAGAAGATATAGAAGAGAAATTGAAAAGGAAGTTTCTGGAACAGAAAAGCCAAAAGAATCGAAAGAGAAAGAATTAATTAAAAGATTAAGGAGATATCTTTTGGATATGTATGAGGGACAGGTAAGTCCTGAACAGATAGAAATGTTGGAGTTAGCTATTGAAGATAGACTTTCGGGAGAGATAAGAAAAAGAGAATTTCAGAAAAGATTAAATGCCCCCTTAAAAGAAGGAGGAGTAGGATTTAAAAGAAAAACCGCTCAAAATCTTACAATATATTTAGAAAAATTAATAGCACAGGGAATATGAGACTAATGGATATTTTCAAACTTTCTACAAGAATGTTTAGAACAAGACCTAGCAGGACTTGGCTTACTATTTTGGGTATCGGTGTTGGAATTGGTGCTGTCGTGACCCTTGTAGGATTGGGCTATGGTTTGCAGGGAATATTGTTGGAGAGGATAATTTTTGGAGAGAGTCTTTTGAGCTTGAATGTGTCCAATCCTTTATCAAAAGCAGTGGTATTAGACAAAGAGCAAATCAATGGATTTTTAGAAATTGATCATGTAGAAGATATAGCACCTTTGGCAAGCTATCCTGCGTTGATTACATTTAAAGGTTTAACAGGCAGTATTTCTTTGCAGGCCGTTGATGCTTCTTATTTTAGATATGCTGGAGTTCCGGCATCTGAAGGAGAGTTTTTTAAAGAAGAGGAGCATGATAAAGTTGTTCTTTCTACTGCCGTATTGAAAATGTTTGAGGTAGAGTCTTCAGAGATATTAGGTAAGACAGTACGGTTCAGAGTAGCTATACCTCAAGAAGGTACAGAAAAAGTACAGGAGATTGCTTTAAATAGAGACTATATAGTTAAAGGAATTATAGAGAATCCTTCCTCGCCTTTTGCCTTTATGTCTTTATCTGAGTTTTCTTCTTATTTCACACCTCCGCATTACGAAAGAGTTCAGGTGAAAGTAACCAAGAGTGAATTTTTAGATTTTGTAGAAGAAAAGATTATAGAAAAAGGTTTTATTGTCACTGCATTTTCAAAGACTGTAGAACAAGCAAATAAAATCTTTAGAGGGGTTCAGGCAACATTAGGTTTGTTTGGAGGAATTGCTTTGATTGTTTCTGCGATTGGAATGTTTAACACAATGACCGTTACTCTTTTAGAAAGAACAAATGAGATTGGGATTATGAGAACAATTGGAGCTTCTTCAAAAGATATTATGATTTTGTTTTTGGCAGAATCTGTGATTTTAGGATTTTTAGGAGGTGTTGTTGGGGTGGGGGTTGGTTTGGGGGTAGGTAAGTCTTTAAATCTATTAATAAACACAGCAGCTACTAGATTGGGGGGAGTAGCAATGACACTTTTTGTTTTTCCAACAAGTTTTTTGATATTTATTATTATATTCGGTGCTGTTATGGGATTTATAACAGGAATTTTTCCAGCAAGAAAAGCTTCTTCTTTAAATCCTTTAGATGCTATCAGATATAAGTAAAAATGGAAAAAATTATTAAGAGGTTTTCCACAATACTTGAATTTATGGATATGTGATAAAATAAAAGAATAAAAAAGTACTTAGTACTTGCATTTTTCCTATATTCGCCGAAAAAAAATTAAAGGCGAGAAGGTCGATAGGAAAAATACTAACCCTAAATTTAAAGAAATAAGTTATACAAACCATGTCAGAAAAAGCAAAAAGAATGGCAGGAAAAACATTACCTTTTGTAATGATTTTAGGATTGTTTTTCTTGGTCACTATAATGATGCTGAATCAGGATGTTTCGAAAGATTCTCAGAAAGCAAAGGCAGATACAGCCACTACATCAGTCACAATAGGTAATAGCCCTCCTTATTGGTTAGTGGATACCCAGGAAGCTGCAGAATCTTCTACCAGCAGTCCTACAAATGCAGGGGATAATGTAAGCTGGACAGCTGTAGCTAACGATGTGAATGGTGATGATTATTATTTATTAATTTGTAGTACCAGTTCACCGCCTACACCAAACGATGGAGGAGCTCCAGAATGTGCAGGCGGAGCTTCTTATAGATGGGCAGTATCTGTAGCTACTGCTACTGGGACTACAAGCACAGCCACATATACTACTCAAGCCTCTGACCCGGAAGCAAATGAATGGTATGCATTCATTTGTGACGGCAATCCGGACGGGGCATTATGCAATAACAACTATCAACAAGGTTCTTCTACCACAGCATCTCCATTTGTAGTAAATCACAGACCTGTGTTGGATGTAATTAGTAATGATGGTCCACAGGACCCAGGAGGGACCATTACTTGGACCACCAATGCTTCTACTACTGATCCAGATAGCTACGGAGGACAGGATACAGTAAGACTTCATGTTTGCCAGACTCCAGGATGGAATACTTCCTCAGATCAATGTCTGGGAGCTTATTGGTGTTCTTCCACAGCTGTAGTTTCAAATCCAAGCTGTAGTTATAATATCCCTGTCCCAAGACAAGATAGAACATATCAGGCGTATGTATATTTAGTGGATAACCATGGATTTGAATATTCAGCTACAGCCTCAAGCAGTGATTATGATGTGAACAATGTTCCCCCAAGTGTTTCTGCAGCAAGCATAAATCTATTAGATACAGACGGGGTTGGAAATCTCCAATTATTGCCAGCTTATGCAGCTACTGCTACACCTGGTTTCAAGGTAGAAGCTACAATTACTGATAATAACAGCTGCGAAGCTTATGGAGGAGGAAATGAGCTTCCTACGACTTCGACATACGCCTTTGTCTATAGGTCAGGGATAGGATATTCTAACTGCAGTACTTCTAACAGCGCTAATCCAAACAATTGTTATTATGTTATGCCTGGCAGTTGTGATATAGGACCATGCGGAGGACCAACTGATTCTGATGCTACCACTTCCTGTACATTTAGTTTATGGTTTGTGGCAGAACCTACTTATGGGAACGATGCGACAGATACTCCTTGGTGGAATGAGAACTGGTTAGCTACGGTAGTGGCTGTTGATGACGATGGTGCCAGTAGTAGTACAGAAGGAACTACAGGAAATGAATTGGAAGCAATGTTAGCTTATAGTTTGCTGACTACCTCAATTCCTTATGGAACTGTCTCTCCAGGTCAGGTAAGTGATCAGGCTACCACAACATTACAAGCTACAGGAAATGTGGGAATAGATGAGAATCTTTCAGGTACTGATATGCAAAAACAAGGAGGAGGAGGTACGATTCCTATTGAACAGCAGCACTATTCCACTACTTCAGGTTTTGCTTATTGGGATGGTGTAACCACAACCGCTAGTGCTACAGAGCTTGAGCTTAATTGTCCAAAATCCACTTCGACTAGCAGTCCTGCCCAAAAGGATACTTACTGGAAGATAAAGATTCCAGATACAATCTCAACAGGAGTGTTTTATGGAACGAACACGATTGCAGCTATTACTTCAGAAGGTCAGGATTGGTAGGTAGTTAAGTGGATATAAGAGAGTTAGTTTGCTAAGAAAGGATCAGGGTAGACAGGTTTGTTTTGATAAGCCATGTCTTTTAAGAAGATAAACCAAATTTTGGTTGTCCTTACATTGCTTTTTCTAAGCTTGGCAAATGTAGTCCAAGCTGGATTTGGTATTTCACCTCCATATGTCCAAAACAGCAATCTTACTAGAAATTCTTATTACGAGCAAAAGATTTATTTAGGAAGAAGTGATCCAAGTGAAGCTGTTAAGGTAGAGGTAAAAATAGATGTGCCTGGTGCAAATGATTGGATTTCAATTGATAGAGGGAACTCATTTGTTATTCCCAAAGGAGAAAAGCAGGTGCCGATGATAGTAAGGGTAAAGGTTCCTGACGATGCTGAATTTGGAAATTATAAAGGAACTATTAGGGTTAGGGTTATTCCTATCGGTTCTTCAAAAAAAGGTCAGGTTTCTATTGTGTTGGGTGCTCAGATTGATGTCGATTTAGATGTATTGGATAAAACAATTTACGATTTTAAGGTTTGGAAAGTAAACATTCCTAATCTTGAAGAAGGACATAAGATTTGGATTTTTTTCTTTCCGGGTAGATTAAGATTTGAAACAGAGATTGAAAACCTGGGAAATATAAAAGCAGCTCCTACCAAGATTCTTTTAAATATTTATGATAGCAAACGTCAAAATTTATTAGAGACATTAGAGACAACAAAGATAGAAAAGATAGATCCGTTTTCTACAAAGAAGATTGCAGTAGAATTTCCTACAAGGCTTTTAGCTGGAAGCTATGAAGCAGAATTTAGAATATTTAAAGGAAATGAAATAGCAAAACAGGGAATGTTGCATGTCAGCGTTCTTCCATACGGAACTATACCAGGATATAAAGGTTACGGGTTTGAGGGTCTAAGCTTGAGAGATAAGGCGATAATAATCTCAATGGGGATAGGCATAGTGATTGTGTTGATATGTATAATATGGAAGATTGTTAGATTTTTAAAGAAACGAAGAAAAAGAAGATAATGTTGTTAGCTTATGTTTTTATGTCAAAGGTTATTTTGGGTAATTTTAATTGGATTAGGGCTAACTCTTAGTCCTTTTTCATTTAATGAATTTCCTTTATCTTATGAGTTTGATGAGGCAATCTCTGCGAAAGAGGCTATTACTTCAGTATTAATTACTATATGTGGTAACGGAATAGTAGAAGAGGGAGAGCTTTGTGATGACGGGTCGAATAATGGCGCCTATAGCACTACTATTTCGGGGAGATATTGTAATACTACTTGTGATGGCTGGGGTCCTTATTGTGGAGATGGGATTTTACAGCAGGAATATAATGAGGAATGTGATGATGGAAATAATAATTCTAATGACGGATGTTCAGCTGCTTGTAAAATAGAAGAAGGAGGAGGAGGGGCTGGGGGAGGACCTTTTCCTGGAGGGAGCTATGTGCCCCCTCAAGAAACAGGGGTAATAATTAAAGGAAAGGCATATCCTTTTGCTGAGGTATATCTTTTGAAAGACGGAGAGGTTACAGGATTGACAAAAGCTAATTCTCTTGCAGATTTTACATTTATTCTAACAGATGTTACGCCTGGGGTTACCACATTTGGATTTTGGGCCCAAGACAGCGAGGGTTTAAAATCTATTTTTTTGACTATTACATTTCAGGTAGTACCTAATGCTATAACAACTGTTTCGGGTGTTTTTTTGCCCCCTACTATTAAATCGGATAAAATATCAGTAAGAAAAGGAGATGTTATAACAATAGCAGGTCAAACAATTCCAGAGACTCAAGTATATGTATATATTTCTTCAGATGAAGAGATAATAAAAGAGACAAAAAGTGATAGGCTTGGAGTGTGGCAGTTGCCCTTTGATACGAGTCCTTTGCAGGAAAATACCTTTCATACAGCAAAAGCATTATTTCAGACAAGATCATTAGGAGTATTGGTAAAGAGTGGTTTTAGTAAATTTATAAGTTTTTATGTAGGAGAAGGGGTTCCTGAAGAATTATTATGTCCAGGAGCTGATTTGAATAAAGATGGAAGAGTGAATTTGCTGGATTTTTCAATTTTGCTGTTTTATTGGGGAACATCAGACCCCTGTGCTGACCAAAATCAAGACGGTATAGTGAATTTAGCTGATTTCTCAATAATGATGTATTATTGGACAGGATAATATATATAAATAAATAATAAATAACAAATAACAAATAACAAACAACAAAGAAAACAAATGACAATATAATCTTTAGCTTTGTATAATAATACAACATGAAATATAGAGACGATGAAAAAAAATATATATTTAGATTTAGAATTTTCGATTTTACATTTTTTAAGTTAATTGTTTTTGTCTTTGCATTTTATGTTTTATGTTTTATGATTCAGAGATCTGTCTCTGCTGCGGTTTTATATTTAGAGCCAAAAAGTGGAGAGTATCGTCCTGGGGATACCGTAATAATGGATGTAAGGATAGATACTGAAGGAGAGTGTATTAATACTGTAAAGGCAGACATTGTATTTCCCAAAGATATTTTAAGTGTAGAGGATTTTAGTCTGGAAGATTCTATACTGACTCATTGGATTCAGAGGCCTTATACGGGCGATATTTCCAAAATTAATAAAGAGGGAGTAGTTTCTTTCGCAGGGGGAATACCAGGAGGATATTGTGGAAGAATTTTAGGAGACCCTAATCTTAGCAATGTATTGGCTAAAATAGTTTTTAAAATTCCAAGCATGATAATCAGTAAAGAGGCAGAAAATTTAGTAGAGATAAAAATTAAATCTGATTCTTCTAAAGTGTTTTTACATGATGGTTTAGGAACAGAAGCTAGTCTTTCTGTCCAAAATGCAAGGCTGGTTATATCAGATATTGCAGAGGCGAGAGAAGATGAATGGGAGGAGAAATTAAAAAAAGATAATGTTCCTCCAGAACCATTTATAGTAGAACTTCAACAGACTCCTGCAATTTTTGAAGGTAAATATTTTATAATCTTTTTCACCACAGATAAGCAAACAGGAATGGACCATTTTGAGGTAAAAGAAGGAGATAGAGAGTTTAAAATAGCTCAAAGCCCTTATGTATTAGAAGATCAAACCCTCCAGAGTAAAATATTGGTAAAGGCAGTGGATAAGGCAGGCAATGAAAGAATAGTAGAATTTATACCAAAAGCATATAAATACCTTCCTCCAGAAGAAGAAGTTCCAGTAGGAAAACCTTATCCATGGCAGACTATAATTATAATAGTAGTGATTATTATTGGTATTGGTTTAGTTTGGATTATTATAAGGAAGATGAGAACAACTTGGAAAAGAAAGCAAGAAAGGAGAGAAGAAAAAAATGATAAAAATCAAAGTTTATTATTAAATAAGAAAGAACTCAATATTAAAGAAAATAAAAGACTGGAAGAAATAAATCAAGATCAAGAGAGCCAAGATAAAAATTAAAGAATTTAAAAATAATAATAAAAATGAGAAAAAAAATATCTTTATTATTGCTTTTAATATTTTCTTTAATGTTTGTTGCCTTTGACTGTGTGAAAGCAGAAGGCGGTATTTTGTATCTTTCTCCTAAGAATGGAATTTATAAAATAGGAAGCACTTTTTCGATAAAGGTTATGTTAGATAGTGGAGGATCAAAAATAAATGCTGCAGATGGAGTTTTAAATTTCGACCCTACACAATTAGAAGTAGTGACTATTTCAAAAACAAATTCTATTTTTAACTTTTGGACTACTGAGCCTACTTTTGATAATTCAAAAGGTGTTATCGAATTTGCAGGTGGCACTTCTCAGAAGTTTATTGGAAAAGACGGGATAGTGGTTTCCATTACTTTTAAAGCTTTAGCAAATGCCACAGCCAATGTAAATTTTTCAGTAGGTTCTATATTAGCCGCAGATGGAAAAGCAACTAATATTTTAACAGAAATGCAGAATGGTATATATGATTTAGAACCCAGAGTTGTAATACCTGCTTCAAAAAGAAGTGAAGAACCCTTGATGATTCCTGAGGGTGCTCCTATGGTTCCTACAGTTTTTTCTCCTACCCATTCAAATGAAGATGCATGGTATTCTAACAAAAATCCAGAATTTTTTTGGGAGACTCAGACAGATGTTTTAGCTATAAGATTATCTTTAGATAAAGAGCCTATTTCCGTTCCTATGCAAGAATATAATTCTTCAGTAAAAGAAAAAAAATTTGAGAATATAGAGGACGGAATTTGGTATTTTCATATAAGATTTAAGAATCAATATGGATGGGGAGAAATTGCCCACAGGAAGGTTTTGATTGATACAACCCCTCCTCAAACATTTCAAATAAACATTGATAACGAGGGAGATACAACAAATCCTTCTCCAGTTTTATATTTTGAGACTCAAGATACTCTTTCAGGGATAGAAAGTTATGAAATAAAAATTGATAATACTCAGTCTGTAAGAGTAAAAGAAGACACATATAAGCTCCCAGCTCAAATGCCTGGTTCTCATATAGTAATTATAAAGGCTTTTGATAGGGCCGATAATTTTACTATCGGGATTAAAGAATTTGTAATAAGTCCTATACATCCTCCTGTAATAAAAGAATATCCTAAAACAGATAGAGTGGGTGAGGCTTTAACAATAAAAGGAACTTCTTTGTATCCAGAAGGAATAGTTACGATTTTTATAAAGAAAGAAAAAGGGAATAAAATAGAAGAAAGAAATGTAAAAACAGATGAAAATGGAAATTGGATTTTTGTATATGACAAAAGATTAGAGGAGGGAATATATCAGATATGGGCAGAGATTACAGATAAAAGAGGCGCCAAAAGCACATCAACAGATAAAATAACTGTGATTGTTACCTTACCTTTTTTACTTAAAATTGGAAAGGTAGTGATAGATTATTTAACTGTGATAGTTACTCTTTCTGGGTTGATAGCTATATTATTATTGATTATATTTTATACCCATAATAGGATTAAGACATGGCGGAGACGGTTAAGGAAAGAAACAAAAGAAATAGCACAAAGTGTAGTTAAAGCATTCAAGGTTTTAGAAAGAGAAATTCAAGAAGAGGTTGAAAATTTAGACAAAAAACCTGGACTTTCGGTAGGAGAGAAAGAGATTTACGATAGACTAAAAAAAGCACTAAAAAATTCAAAAGAAATAATTGGAAAAGAAATCAAAGATGTAGAAGAAGAGTTAAAATAGAACTTTATTAAGGTTTTATAAAGTTTCTATAGTCTAATACCTTAATAAACTTATTTAAAGAGTACACTAAATACTCTTTTTTATTTTATATCTATTATTATATTAAAACAATTCAAAGAAAATTTTTATAGCGTTATTTAAAAAAATGTTTTTTTATTTTGAAAAAATTCAGATAAACATGTAATCGAAAGTGGAAGATTTTAACCTCAAAAAATAAAAAAAGTTATCCACAATTATAGGGTTGACAACATTATAAAATATGAGAAAATTAGTCAAGGAAGCTTTAATCACGATACTCGAGAATTTTGAAAATCTCGAGTATCGAGATTCATTATAAGGACTAGTAGGTTGGTGTGAAAATAAAAGCGGGGGCCCCCAACATACCCCTGCTTTTCTTTTTATAAAATAATTTCACAAAATATGAAGAAAAAAACAAAATATATTTCTTTAAAAGAAGCAGCAAAGATATCGGGCTATTCAGCAGATTATATTGGATATTTAATTAGAACAGGTAAAATTCATGGGAGACCGGTTTACACTAATATTACTTGGCAAACTACAGCCGAAGAGATTTTGAATTACAAGCTTAAAAAGAAAAAGAAAAAAGAAAGATTGGGTTTTAAAGATAAAGTGCTTGGAATAATGTTACAGATGAAATATAGAGTTCTTCAGGAAATTAGATTATTGAAATTATTTCTAAAAACTTTTCGTTTCTTGATTCCTATAATTGCTATTCTGACTTTAATCTTTGCTATTATGGTAGGTTTTGTTTTTTTTGTAAGTACAGGAAACAAAATTAATACTGAACAAACAACGGTTCCAAAAGAAACCCAAGAAGTTTTAACTTATTAATTAATGATTAAAATGCCAAAGAGATTAGATATTCTAAAAAATCTTTTAAATTTACAAAAGGATAAAACAAGTCTGTTTTATGATGTTTTTCCTCCTGAAAAGATAAAAGAGGTATCAAAACAAATCTTAGGCATTAGATCATATCCTAATAATAGAGCAAAGTTTTTTGCTTTTAGTTGGAGAATTGTTTTAGCAATTTTTCTGACACTTTGTTTGCTTACAGGATTTGCTCCTATAAAGTTTTTACAAAGCTCTATTATTATTGCAATCGAGGGAGGAAAAACAAAAACAGTTAATTTTTATTCCAATGTTGTTTACAAAGATTTTTCCTTTAATTTTGAAGAAATATTAGAAAATCAGACCTTTAAGAGTCTTGGATGGAAAAATCCAAAAAACATTTTAGGAGAGCCAGAAGTTCCTTCTGATGGAGATATTGATTCTTTTTCTGAACAGAACTCAGCAATTTATAAAGGAGGGAGAGAAAATCTGATATGTGAGGGTTTTTTAAATAAAGAATTTTTAATAACAGAAGAGAATAATAATAGAAATGAACAAATAATAGAAGAAAAAGAAGAATTCATAATTGATAATATAAGCACTTCAACAGAATCTACTTTGGCAAAGCAAGACAAAGAAACAGAAACTGTTATTACTTTCACCACTTCTACTCCTGAGATTCTCGAAACTTCAAGCACTCCATCTACAACTTCTTCTACTGAATCAGATTTAAATAGTTTAGATACAAAACAAAATGCTTCTCTTGATTCTTTTGTTACTTCTACGGTTGCTACCTCTACAATTGATGAATTTTCTTTTGAAGAGAGCAGTAAAATTGAGATGTTAAGCGATGTGCCGGAAGACGGAGATAACAATAGAGGCAAAGACGAGATAGATATTGATGAGATAGATGTAGAGAAGAATGGAGAAAAATCAGAAGAAAAAGTTAGTAGTTCAACAGAAGAAAAAACTAAAGAAGAAAATATAGAAAAAGGGAATGCTGGGAGTAATGAGCCAGATACAACAAAAGATTCTTTAGAGGAGTTGGAAAAAAAAGAAGGACTTGGGTTTTTACAGAGAATAAAGAAATTTTTCAATTTGAGAGTTTTAGCTCAAAACGAAGATAGAATATTTAAATCAGCAAAGATTAAGCTTTCTTTTGCTATAGATGAATTATCTGAAGAAACAATAAAAGAAAGGGAGCAACAAGCTACAACTTCTCAGGTTTTGGATGTTATTGCTACAACTACTCCTGATGTTGTTGATACTTCCACAACCCTTTCTTCTTCTACTACTACTACCACCACAAATGAACTTATCAGCTTTTGGAATAAAGTTAAGGAATTTTTTGGAACACTTATAACCTTTGCCGAAGACAAAGAAGAAGATAATCTTGAGTCCGACAACTCAGAAGATATTGATACGACCTCTAGGGAAGCTTTTGAATTTATAGAGAAAAATGAAACAGAGAGAAAGGACTTTATTGATGATTCTTTGGATACCTTAGAGATTGTTGGAGATTCTAATAATAATCTTTCCACAAACACTGAGATTATATATGAAGCAAATAGTCCTTTTCAGAATATTAGTACAACTGATGCAATAAATGATGTTTATAAAAGTGAGATTGGAAATACTAATGAGGGCAAAGAAGGATCTAGCACTTCTACACAGGATATTAATTTAGAAATAGAAAACACAAGCACAACAGAAGAAGGAAATATTTTAGAGTATGCAGATTTATCACAAGATACAGTTGAAAAAGAATTAGCAACCTCTACAACTTCCTCTACAACTTCCACTACTTCCGAGGTTTTAAAAGAAGAAATTACTCCTTTAGAAAATCCAAAAATTATTATTTGGTATTCTTTGGATGGAAAATTCTGGGGAGAATTAGGAGTTATTGATAGATTTCCTTTATCCAACAAGATAAACGGAGATTATTTTACTTTCGAAGCATCATTTTTAAATAGTTGGGAAGATGTTAAGAATCTAAAGATTAAATTTGAAGGAGTAAATCAAGGAAAAACAAATGCTCCAGTGTTTATAGATAGTGTGTGGGTAGAAGCGCAGTATATTGAAAAGGAAAAAGAACCTCAAAAGGAGATAGAAGAGTATATATTAGAGTTAATTTCTAATAGAAAAGATTTTAGATTAGACGAGAAACCATTTTTCAGGTTTCATTTTCGCAAGAAAAGAAACATTATCGAGTCTTTAGGAAGTAAAGTTGTTAATCTTTTACAGAAAAATGAAGATGAATACGAAAATATTAATATAAAAGCATTTGTATTAGGATTAAACATTAATCTGAATGTATATTATCAAGGAAATGGAGAGTTTATAGTTGATTTTCCTCAACTTCCTCGTCAATTTAGACCTGGGAGATACAAATTGAGAGTTGAAATTGGGGATACTATATTTGATCAACCCTTCACCTGGGGCGTCCTAGCCATCAACACAAACAAATCAATCTACACACCAAAAG
>CAZBMQ010000011.1:0-20120 GCA_964493485.1 uncultured Candidatus Saccharibacteria bacterium | reverse complement strand
CTTTTGGTGTGTAGATTGATTTGTTTGTGTTGATGGCTAGGACGCCCCAGGTGAATTTCTCTTCTGAAAGAAATATTGCCCTATCTGTTTCCAGCTCTATTCTCATTTTCCAAACCCCGGGTTTAAAACCTGTTTTCGGTTTTGGTATCTCAATCTTAAATCCTTCTCTGTTTGCCATTGAATAAGAAATTATATTGGGTGACAATAAAGCCTCATGACCTAAAGGATCAAATACTCTAACTTTAACATCGAACACCTTTGCATAAACTCTTGGAATAATCTTCAAAACTATTTTTTTAAGTTTTTCTCTTAAAAAGGCTCCTGGGTTTTCTAAAATATGCTCTTTTTTCTCTTGTTGGTTGGAAGTACTTGTTGAAACCTCAAAAGTAGTCGTTGCAATCTGTATTTCTGAACTTGTACTGAGGCCGCTATGGTCCTGAGTATTCTCATCCTGTCCAGATATTTCCTGTATCTTTACCTGTTCGTATACTCTTGCTTCTCTGGTTTGACTTTGCATAGTAGAACTAGTATTTTCTGAAATAATGTTATCAAAAATCTTTTCTGCATCTCCTTTTTTTAGCAATTCATCAATACTCAACTCAGGCTCTGCGATTATAAACACTGGCTGTTCGTCCGCGCGAAAACTTTGTTTCTTTAAATCAACAAATATATGGGAATTCTTTTTAATTTTTATCTTTAACAGTTCGCTTACCCTCTCTTTTTTAAAATCTTGAATTTCTTCTTTTACCTCCTCTGAGTCTTGCAATTTTTCTTCTTTTTGGTGATAATCTTCCTCACTCTCTTCAGTTTTTCCAATATTCTCTGGAATATTTTCTTTTGCTCCCTCTGTATCTAAATTACTTCTCCCAAACAAATTAGCTTCTTGAACACTGCTTGATAACTCTTGTGATGTTGATGCGGTAATTTCATAAAAGGACATCTGAGAAGAAGTTGTTTGATATGTTGTCTCCTCTGAAGAAGTAGTATATGATAATTCCTCTGATGTACTTGTGCTTTCTTTCTGACCTACTTCATCTTCGGTGTGAACAAATTCAGAGCCTTTTTTATTTATGTTTTCTAAAGAGTATTTAGCTTGAATCCATACACTATCCAAAAACACTATAGTATCTGTTTCTCCCCCAACTACTCCTTCAAATTTAATTTTGATATTCTTTATATCATTCCAATTTTTTATAAATGGTGCGTCGTACTCAAAATATCCTCCATTTGTCTTGTTAGAAATATTATTGGAAGAAATAACATCTAACTTATTCCAATTGTTTCCATCAAAAGACCAAAAAATAATTATTTGTGTATCTAAATTCAGCAAAACATCATCTAACACCTCCGTGTTTGTGGTATTCGTCTGTTCTTCAATTTTTGTACTATATGTCTCTGTGTTTGTACTATCAATTGTTTCTTCGATTGTGTTATCTTCTAAAATTGTATTACCTTCTGAACTAGTTGAGTAATTAAGAGTAGAAGAAACATAATATTCTTCTATTTCTCTAAAAAGAGAATTGGAGATAAATTCTTCAGAAGTAGCTGTTTGATATGTGGTTGAACTCTCACTAACTGCTATGGTATCAGTGCTGTAATTATCTAGTGAAACAGAAGGAACAGATTGTTCAAGTATCTTTTCATCCTCGGCTTTAGCAATAAAATTCATATTCTCAACCAATAATTCAAACATATAAACCATCTTATCTTTCACCATCTTAAAGAACTGCTTAATTCTATACCAGAAGCTAACCTCTTCTGAAGAAACACCAGATTCCTGTTTTAGATTATTTCCATTTTTTATAACATCTGACGATGATGCTATTGAAATATCAGATTCCTTCCTACCAATGGCAAGAGAAAATTTAATTTTAGCTGATTGAAATTCATAATTTTGAATATTCTCCTCAATCTCAGTATTCTCAAATCCTTCAATTATTAAATATAAAGCTCCAGTTTTGTAAACCGCAGAATTGGAATCTGAAAACAGATTGATATCTCCTGTAGAATCTACATCAGGACTTCCTAAAATATTTTCTGGGTTTTCCCAATCTCCTATCGAAGCTGTAGGATAAAACTCAGCGGTTTCAGCTTCTTCGACAAAAAAAGCTCCAATTGCACTTTGTAGAAATTTTATTGGAGCGATTTCTGGAGCTAAATATAAAAATAAAAAAAGGCTTAATGTAAGAATCAAAAACTGAGGAGCTTTTAAAATATTAATATTTCTCCTAAGGATTACAGAAATATTTAAATCACTGTTTTCTCTCCCTATTTCCGATCTTTTCTTTTTGCTTTTATTGGCTCTTTTGAATAACTTATATTTTTCTATGCTGTCTTTTTTTACCAACCATGAAACCTGATTGTATACCTTTCTTCCTTTTATCTCTTTTTTTCTTAACAAATAAGCAATATAATTTGTGGCATATCCTGAAATCTCAGAAGCCTGTTTGAGTGAAATATATTTTTCTTTAAGGTATGCTTTTTTTATCTTTATCTCTCTATCCCTTGTCCTACAATATTTTATTATTGACCTAGTTAATACTTGCCAAAATGGATTTCTATAAGATTTTTTACCGTGTATCTTTCCTTGTCTAATCAAAAAACCTAAATAGTCAGCACTATATCCAAAAAGCTTAGCTGCTTGTTTGAGCGTAATATATTTATTGTTTTTAAGAAACTCCATACAGAAAAAGAGCTATGAAACAAAGAACTATTACCACCCTCTTTTTAAATTTTTTATCAAGCTTTAGACCAACTTTTAATAAAAGTTGTACTAAAAAGCAAAAATCTCGAGGGTAAATATTACCGTATTTTACCACAAAATCATAAAGTCAATATGTGGAAAAGTTAAAAAAAGAGACAATTTTATAAATTCACACAGTATGTTTATAAAAATTCGTTATAAAAAGAATTTTATATTAAAAAAATCTAAAAAATCCTTTAAATATAATTTTATTAAGCTTTTATAAAGATAAAACATTAATAAACTTTAATAATACAAAGGTTTTTCTTATAATTTTATTTTTTACTTATTTCTCATCCCATTCCCAATAAAAAATCTGCGGAGGCCCGTCCTCCGCAGATTTTTACTCTGCAGATTTTTTTTATTGCAATTTTTATATCTCTTCCTCTTCCCACTCTAAATAAAATTCATGATATTCATCTCCCCGAAAAACACACTTTGTCTCTCTACAGCTTGGTTTAAAACCTATCACCATTTGAAGAATAGTGGGAATATACCCAATAAGAATATGACAATGTAGAGGATGTAAACGAAAGTTTTCAAGTCTCATAATCACATATCTCTTCTTTTCATCATAATCTACAGCTCTAAGATTTCCTACGGTAAAATATTTTCTCCACATCTTCTGACTTCCTTTGGTTCCTATTTCTAAAGATCCTAAATACCTTAAAAAAAGTCTCACTATTAAAGGAACCCTTGAAGTAAAATCCCCATTTCCTCAAATTTCTTATCATCATAATTAAAAAGTCTCTTTATTACTACTAAATGAACGGCGAGCAATCCTATAGGATAAAAATCCATTGCTCTCATTTCTTTGTATTTTAATGGATAACCTATGTTTTTCATTGCATCTTCCAGCCTCTTTAATCCTTCTTCTCCTTCTTCTTTTTGAATAAATTCTGCCTCAGTCTTAAATGGTAAACCCCTAACTTTTCCTTCTATTTTCATTAATTCTTCAATCTCCTGTTTTGAGATTATTTCATTCATAAATCTTTTTTTCAGTTTATCTTATATTATTTTACATATTTTTTTAAAAAAAACATACAATCTTCTATCAACCTCATATCACTAAAATTTTATATTTTACTTTTCTTGGAATGTTTAATTTTCAGCAATTTTCCTAATATGAAACAAATCTTCATTTCTCTCCCCTAAATATAGGGGGGGCTCGTATAAAAGGGATAAATTAATAATAAGCTCATCTAAAAAGAGACTTCTTCACAATATTATATAGATATTATTCTTTGAAATGTCTTTGTTTAATAAATTTAGTTATTGTAGCTAAACCTAATCTTATATATTTTTCTCTTCTTTAGAATAATTGGATTTATCTTTATAAAAAATAGTTTGTTTTATGTTTAAAGAAAGTTTTATTTTACCTTCTATTTAGCTCTATTGATGACTATGGAATGTCAGGCTCCAACAAAATAATAGTTTCTACTATGTTTCTAGACTTATACATCCTTTTTCAATAAAGAACTTTTATTTCCAATAAAAAAAATAAAAAGAGGTATGTATTACCTCTCTTTTTATGGTGCTTTTAGTAGTATATTACAAGAGATATTTTTCTATTTCTTTTCTTCTTCTAATTCTTTTTCAATATCTTTTATTTCTTTGCCTATGAACTCCTCTGAAATATCTAAAGCCTCTTTTAGTTTATCTCTTACCTGCTTTTCAGCTTCGCTTAAATATGGTTTTTTGTCTAAAAATTCGACTTGTTCTTCAATCTCTGTCCTTAAAGCAGTGAAGACTTTATTTGTCATTTCCTTCACATCTTTTGTTTCTTTCTTAATCTTTTCTATCTTCTCTGAACATTTCTTTCTTTGATAGAAAATAATAGCAAGAAGAACTAAGATTATTACCAGAAGAATCAATATAATAAGCCAGCAATAAGTCTGAATTATAGAAGGAGAAACCACCATTAAAGTATATTTTTGGCTTGGGTAACTCTGAGCTCCCCTGCTATCTATTACCTTTGCCCAAACATCATATGTACCTTTTTCTAATTCTTCCTTATGGAAATAAGCCCATAACCCTTGAGTATCTGTATTTGTTGTACCCTTGATTGTCTTACCTTCTCTTTCTAAGAAAACCTCTATCTTGCTATTAGGATAAAGTGAAATCCCTTTTATTATCAAAATCTCTCCTTTTGCTATCTTTTCTGGAATTTCTGTTATGCTAGGAGGAGTTAACGGTTCTATTTTTACATTTGTAGAAGCAGAAGTGGCATTGCCTGCCTTATCAACTGCTTTTACCTCTACATAATGTTCACCTGGGGGCTGAGCCGGCATCTTATATGGAGCTTTATCTATTTCTTCAGCACTCACATTAATCCAATCCCCTTCTCCTATCTTTATTTCATAATGATCAATACCAGAAAGTTCATCTTCAGCTTTAAAAACAAGAATTGGTTGAGGATCTGTAGGATCTGTTTTTTGTACTTCTATTTCAAAAGAAGCAGGTGGTTTCGTGTCAATTAAAACCTTTCTATGAGCAACTGGTCCCCATCCATATTGATTTTTAAACTTTATATGAAAATACCATACGCCGTCATCAACAGCCTCTTCATATTTTACAGAATCTAACAATCCCTCAGAAACATAATCAGGGGTGGCTCGAGAATACTTATGAAGCAACACACTAACCTCTGTAACATCAGAGGGTAATTTCCAAGAAAATTCTGGAGTATTATTCGAGTACCATTGTTCTGGATCAGGATGAGTAGGAGAACTTACTGTAGGTAAAGAAGGTAACATTCCTGAAGGAACCTCTTCTTCTTCCTCTTCTCCGGCACCAGGAATCTCTTTCCCTGTTAATGTATAATTTCCATCACCAAAACCTGAAAGCACATTTGTACCCTTTCCATCTGCAGCTAACGCAGAACCTGAACTAAAAGAAACCTTCGTAGTACCTGGCTTTAATGCTTTGAATGTAATACTAAAAATAGTACCCGCACTCCCTGTATAAGCCTTTGGATTTCCTCCAGCATAAGAAATTTCTCCTTTCTTATTTGAAAAAGTAGGTTCTGTAGGCCATAAACTAAAAATAGAGCCTGTCTTAGAAAGGCCTACTACTGTTAAATAATTAGTATCAAATTTTAAAACACCATCTGCAGCATTCACACCCACTCCTCCACCACTATTAAGAGTCACTCTTACTGTAAATGTTTTTCCTACTTCAAATGTCCCTGTTTTGGGAGATAAAAATAAAGTAGCGCCGGCAGCGAAAACCTTATTTTGAAAAAACCAAAAATTACATCCTATCAAAAAAACCATCAGTAAACCTATAGCTGTTCTTTTTCTAATATAATAATCTCTTATTAAATGCATAGAGCTGTTGATATAAAAATCATTCAAACCTCATACCACAATAAGGACATGTCTTCCATTCTTCTTTCTTAACTATAAAACAATTAGGACAAAAAGCTAAACGCTTCATTTCATAATAAGAAAGTTTTTCATTAAATAAAAATGTAATCACCTCTTTTTTCTCATGCCAGAATGGCGGCAACACTTTTTTTCTCTCAATAAGGTTAAGCTCAAAGTCTCTTCTTTCAACTAAATATTTAATCAAAACTCCAAGAATTATTATTTCTATCCAAAAAGTGTAATAAAATATCTGTCCTGAAAGAATAAAATTCGCCACAAAATAAAGAATCAAAGAAACTGTCACGCCTTTCTTTATAAACTGGTCTTTGTAAAGTCGGTGAAATTTTGACATTGTCAAAAAATAAGCCAACAAACCTGCATAAAGAGGATAAACAAAGCTTCCCAATAAGGACTGGAAAATCAATAATTTCTCTGGCAATTGAATAGCTGAAAACTGAGAAGAATGGAATAAGTTTTTCACTAACACAAAACCAAATCCTAAAAATATACCCAATTGCACACCATACAAAGCCTTATTCACGCTTTCCTCTTTCTCAATATAGCTTTTGAGGAAGATATATTGAATCCAAGTCTCTAACAGAGCTGCACCAAAGGAATTAATAAAAGAAATAAATACTAGATTCTTCCAATTCATCCAAAACTCCTCCTTAGATTCTGCAAACACATTTAAAAACTTTCCTAAAATACCGATAGAATAATCCATCAAAAGTTTTTCTACAAAGGCGATTACACCTGCCAGCAACAATCCCACTATAAAAGCTAATGCTAAATGATTAAAAGAGAGAATCCTCTTTTCTTTCTTAGAAAAAATATACAACCAAATTAATATAAAAGGAAGAACAATAGAAATTATAAAGATTAAAATCATGCTGTTCATATTATTTTAAATCTTAAAAACTTTTTATTATTTTTCTTCAATCACCTCTATTTTCCTTTTTTCTCCTCTTGGACTAATCAATGGTAATTTCAAAATCAACACACCTCTCTTAAGCTTTGCTTCAATTCTAGAAGCATCTATTTCTTGAGGCAGAATAATCTGACGGAAAAATGAACCCCATTCACATTCCTGAATAAGCCATTTTTCTTCTCCTTCTTGCTTTCCTTCTACTGGTCTTTCTTTCACTCCCTGAATAGTAATCACATCATTCTCATTTTCCATTATAATATCAAGATTCTCTAATCTCACCCCAGGCATCGAAGCATATATAATTATTTCTGTAGGAGTCTGACAAATATCTACATCCAATTGCAAAACACCCTCTGGTTTTTCTCTCACCTCTAATTCTTTAGCAAGTTTTCTTTCTTTTTGTTTTTCTGATTTTTCTCCTTTTAGTTTTTCCAAAAAAGAGGCCATACTACTTTTCTATTTGTTAGTCAATATCTGTCAGATGATATTTATTCATTATATACTATTTCAAGTAAAAAAAGAAGACGGGAAAACTCTTTTAATGGCTCATCTTCTTTCTCTTCAACCTCTATTCCTTCTATGTTCTGTTGAGAAATACTCAAAACCATTCCTTCTGTACTTAAATCTGCCTTACCACCTCTTCCATCATTTAACAATACCTCAGAGCTCTCTAAAAACCTTATAATAGCGAAATTCCTGTTCTCTGTTTTCTCTTTTACTTTAAAAATTAGCTTTCCTAATAAATTAGCTTCAATAGGAGTATCAAAAAATTTTTTCTCAAAACCACCAGGAATACCTCCGCTAAAAGAAATGAGTCCTTCTTCATTGATATTCTCTACATCTATTTCTTCTGGCTTTTTTATCCAAATTGGCAAAATAGAATCCTGCCACTCAAAACCTTTTAGTTCTAAAACCTCTTTATCAAACTCAAGATTTATTTCTAAAGCATTAATAGATTCTTCTTCCGGATCTATCCTAATCTCTAACACAAATTCTTCTCCAACAGAATAGTTTTTTCTCGGCGATTCTAAATACAGCCTACAAGCTTTTGCTTTTGTTGGTAGACCCACACAAAACATCACTGCTATAAAAATCAAACAAGACCTGCTTAATCTCATATCTCTTTATATGAAGTTTTGCTTTCTATCCAGTCCAGCAGTACATCATAATACTGAAATCAACTAGGTTTACTATGCCGTCTAAATTAATATCCGCTAGAGGTTCACTTGTCTGCCAATGATAAAGTAAAATAGAAAAATCAACTAAATTTACTTTTCCATCTTTGTTTAAATCACTCCTTTCACAGAAATCTATTACAGGAGGCTTACCTATCCCAAAATATAAAATTCTACCGAATTCCCCTACTCCTACTGGCTCAAAAGATGCTCTTGCTTTAATTTTATATGTATCTTGCTTCAACCCGCTCGTGTTAAAGGAAAAATACCACCTACCTTCAGCGGTAGTACTGGCCGTCCTTTTTATTATCTCTTCTTCTAAAACATCTTTTTCTTCTATAGCCGGATATATCCAGATTTCTATCTTGCTGTTAGGAACGCTTTGGCCGAACACTTCAAGAGTTTCTCCAGCATTTAAAGTATCTTTTTTCAATTCAATTGTAGGAGGCAAAAGTATTCTTAGAGTAGTTTTTGTTCCTCCTCTCACCAAAAAGGTTGAAGAGTCTGTAATAGACCTTCTGCCATCTGTATCTTCAGCCCAAACTGAAAATGTATATACTCCTTCTTCTAAATTGGTAAATACAAACTTAAATTCAGCATCCAAATTAGCTTTCATTTCCTTTTCTTTCTTTCCATCTTTCAAAGCCACAACTTTGCTCATGGGATATGCCCACCCTTCAAGCACTACTTCTGGTGCTCTTGCTGCTGGAGGGAATGGAGCACCTCCCCCACCTGCTGGTCCTCCTGGTGCTGGAATAAAAAATGAAATTAAGTAATCGTCTGTGTTAGCATTATCCTTAGAATCAATACATCTTATATAATAGTAATATGTATTCCCTCCCACTAAATTGTTAATAACAGTTGAATGAAAAAGGCTTAAAGTATCAGAAATAATACCTGTCATTGCTGAATATTCCACACCAGCAGTAGTAGCATATCTACAATAAGCCCATTCATCTGTATTTAAAGAAAGAGAAACACTCTGAGTGCCAATAGGAAGGGTACCGCTTGGCAAACCGTTATATCTATAAGGAGGCGTAGTATCTGGAACCGTTAGAGCCTCCATATTAACTGGAGAAACAATAGCTATCATAGCTGTAGCTCTATCTAAAAGAGTATTAGAGGCATCATAGCTTTTAATTTCTATTCTGTAAGATCCATTAGAACTAGGATTCTGTATCTGCTGATCCCCTATTTCTTCAAAAACAGCATTCATACCTAATTTAATTCTTATAGCCACTCCGGAAGCAATTCCGGAACTAGAATTTAATGTAATGGTTATATTGCCTGAAGTTCCAGAAACCACTGTCACTCCATCAGTAGTAGATGAAGTAGAGCTTGCCAAAGAACGCTCAACAAAGTTTCCATTAATTGAAGAAGAGGTGGCAAAATCAACATCGCTAAAATCAAAATCTGCAGGGATATTAAAAACGCCATCTTCTGGCGTAATAACAATCTTTCCTTGAGGAGGGATGGCGGTAGTAACCACAAATTTTATGGTATGATCAGTCCCAGTACTTGATTGTGAAGTAGAAATAGTATCTGAAACCTGAATAAAATTAACAGCTTTTGCAGAAGAAGAAAAAAACAGAAAAAATCCAACAACCAAGAAAAAACAGAAAATTCTCAAGTTTAAAAAAGAATTAAAAAATCTCATAATACAACTAACGTTTTTTCTTCTTTCTTTTTTTGGCAATTTTTCTTTTTATTCTTCTTTCTTCTCTTTTCTTATATCTAGAATAACGATCTTTAAAAATAATAAATAATATTAATACCCCTCCTATGCCTAAGGTTCTTAAAAATATACTAACATTAAGATTCTTTCTTTCTTTTAACTCTTGCTTCTTTTGACTAATTAATTCTCTTGTTTCTTTTATTTTCTTTGCAAGGGTATTTATGGGATTAGGAAGAATAGAAACAGACATTTTAGCCTTTCCCTCTTCACCAACACAGAAACCATAAAGAGCTAAATTAAAGATACAAAAAAAGAAAAAAAGAACTAATATCTTTAATTGCTTTTTTCGCATTGTTCCTTCATTCCTCCATATGTGTTTCTCTTACGGTTTTTATAATCGAGGTAAAAATTTAACAATATCAAAATAAACTGAATAATAATTATTGCTAAAATTATTGCTAAAATAACTTCTCCTGCTCTTGAAAATTTTTTTTCTTCCAATTCTATCTCTTTTGCATTTAAAAGTTCTTCCTTTTCTTTCAAACGGAGTTCCTTCTCTTTAAGCTGTTTGGCTAAGGTATTAAATGGATTTTCAGCAACACCTACCGACATTCCTACTGTTGTTCCTATTTGAGCTCTAAAGTAACTAAAAATCTCCACAGGACTTACTTTATAAAAACGCCAAGAAAAACCAAAAACAAAAATTAGACATAAAAATAGAAAAACAATAATCTTCTTTAATGTATTTGTCTGCTTATACATACCACTCTATTTTTTTATTTTACGCATCTAAATCCTACTCCAATCCCTGAAAATGCAGGAGGTACCACTAAATAGGCTGCATAGATTCCGGCATCAGATTTATTATCCCAGTATCCTCCTCTGCATATTCCTCTTACTCCTTCATGTCTAACCCAAAAGAAATCATGATTATATTCTGGATTAGACAAATCAAAATTAGTTTCATATACCATACCATTTTCATCTACTCCCCATACAAATCCCTGTTCCGGAAGTGTTCGGTTCTCATAAATACCATCTGCTACTGTTTCTCCTACCCATTCCCACACATTGCCTATCATATCGTAAACCCCTGCAAAAGAAACACATTTTGTAGCTGAACCTGTAGGACGAGGTCCTGAAGAATTAACATTACAATCCTCTGGAGTCCATCCAGAAGATATATCGGGTGTACCCAGAGCAGCTTGAAACCACTCTTTATTTGTAGGCAATCTCTTGCCTACCTTTGCACAAGCCAAAGCTGCTTGATTTTGTGAGATATTTCTCCAAGGAATTGCACCTGGTACAGATACTGGTTTACAAGAACTCTTGTCTAAATTTACTCTTGTCTCAGTCTGACTTTTAGGATTGGAATAGGTACATTCTGGACTTGGAGAATTTTCATATTTATCTATACAAAACCCTCCATTTTCCGAGGTAACAAATACCATATCGGGAGGACAACCAGTAAAATCACTGGCCTCCTTAACAGAAGCTGTAAAAAACCTATCAGTAGCTCTTATAGCTAATGTACTTAAAATTGTAGCTAATACCATTACGACCAAAGTTCTTTTGCCCGGCCAAATTCCTCTTAAATTGATGACTGCTCTTCTCATCATCTATTAGGGAAGTTTAAGATCTTTCCCTATTATTATAACTATATCTTCTAATAGACCTTCTATCTCTTGCTTTTGTCCGATTCCTCCTAAAAGTTCTTTTAAGAAACCAGCTTCTTTTTCTTTGCCTTTTTTATATTTTATAATAGTTTCTGAATAATTAAAACTATCTGCATTACCTATTTCTTTAATATTATTAAAACCTTCTTTCTCTAAAAAGGTGGCTGTTTTTCCTGCTAAACCTTGCATCCCTGACCCATTGAGAATCTTTAAAGAAAGGCTGGCTTTATCAATTTCATTAAATTCTGAGCTTTCTTTTGGTGGTTCTTCTTCAGAAGGGGTCTCTTTTGCTTTTTCTTTAGTTTTCTCAGCTCCTACATCTACTTCAAATATCTCTTCCGGTGAAAGAGGAACCCCCTTTGTTTCTTCTGTCTGAATCACTTCAAAACTTTTTTCAGGCTTTAATGTGTCTTTAAAATAGAAAAATAATCCTATACTTCCTAAAAGGATTACCAAAATAAATAGTTGGAATTTATAATATTTCTTTAATAAAAATCTTATTTTCTTGATTGTGTCTCCTTTTCTTCTTTCTCTTTTTCCTGATTCCCGTATTTTTCTTAAATCAAGAATTGCTTCCTTAATTGGTCCTTTCAATACCTTTGTGGTAAGTTTTATCTTTGGCAATGAAGTTCTTTTTATTTTTTCTTTGGCTGGAGCAAAAGAACCTATTAAACCAGCTTCTTTTTGAGCTATAATTACTGCTTTTCTCACATAAGCTCTTACTCCTAATATCAAAGCAAGTAGAAATATCAAAAATCCACCTAATATCCCAAGCACAGGACCTAAAGGTATTATCCAAAAGTAAATTATACTAGAGGCTGTTTGTCGAGCCTGCTGACCAAAACTCAAGATAAGCTCTGCCTTATATCTTCCTATCTCAAAAGGGCTTTCTTCTCCTCTCCACTCAAAGATCCAGGTTCTTTTGCTCTGAGGAAGCACATTTCCAAAATGAGAATCTTTATTGATAGGAATAGTCCCTCTTTCTTTATCCCACATATTATATATCTTTATCTCTCCTACTGGATGCAAATGAACATTCCCTGAATTTGCAAAAGAAAGCTTAAATTTAACTTCTGGTTTTTGATAGAAAAGTCTTTCAGTAGAAAATTCCCTGATAAAACCTTGTTCTGTTACCTCTCCCTCGATATTCAAGAGAATTAAAGAAGTAACTTGGGAAGCCACTTTTATGGCTGACCCCTTTATTTCTTTATTCGCAGGAGGCTTTGTGCCAATCAAGATTGCAGCATAATGACCTCCTGGCTCTGCGTCTTCAGGAACCCTGATTGTAAATGGGATTTTCTTACTTTTAAAAGGAGCTATCACAAAGGGTCCTGACTCTATTTCTATCCATTGACTCAGCAAAAATCTTTGACCTTCTTTAATATCACTTTTTGGTATAAACTCTAATCCCCCCTCTTTTCCGCTCTTAAAATCCATTGTATGAGCATACACAGTCAATTTAGACGAATTATCATTTACAACCTTAACAAAACTTGACCAGGTTTCACCTGGATCCATATTTACTTTAATCAAAGGAGGTGTGATTGTAAGCGAAAGAGAGTCTTGAGCTTTAACAGAGATAGATAAAAAACCAAAGAACCCTGTAATTAAAAGCAAAAGCACAAAGATAAAATATTGCTTTAATTTTTCTTTCATAAAAATCCAAAATAATACTCTTGAGAATTCGTTTTAAATTTTTTTATTTATATGAACGGATATCAATAGTGCTGATATGAGAATATCCCTTAGAGGATTTATGCGCACTCCTTTTAAAGAAGAAAGAAATCAAAAGAAAAATTAATATCAAGTTTCCCCCTATGGTTGCTAATAAAAACCACCTGGGAATAATCCAAAAATAAATGGTATCTTGAAGATCTTTTTCATCTTTAGTGCCATATCTTGCTACCAGTCTAGCTTTATACTGTCCTAATGCTTTTGTGGGATTCCAAGAGGCATCAAAAAATTCTGTGGCTAATGGAGAAATACTAGCTAAAGTCTGGTTTATTGGAATCGTACCTACCTCCTCTCCTTTTCTGTTATATATGTATATAAATCCTTGTGGGCTAAGACTACGGTTTCCAATATTTTCAATCTCTAATAAAAATTTTACAGGAGTTTTTAAAAATAACTTTTTTTCTGTCTGAAATTGCTTTACCTGCGCCTTCTCAATAATATGTTCTTCTATTTCAATGTTTAACATTAACTGGGGCTGATTTAACTCCAAGGCTCTTTTTTCAGCATCATAAAAAGTAGTTCCATGAGCAAAAGTAATAACAGCGTAATACTTCCCTGGTTTTGCAGTAGGACTTACCTCTATAGACAAAGGGATATCCTTTTCCTCACCAGGCCAAAGCTCAATCATATCTCTATTTATCCGGACCCAACGCGCCAATGAGGTAGATTTTGATAACAAGCTCGGGTCTAAAAATTCCTGCCTGCCTTCTTCTACAGAAATATCATTTACTATTGCATAAAGTCTAACCTTTGAATCACCGATATTTTTTATACTTATCGAAAATTCTAAGATATCTCTAGGTCGTGCTTTCTGATCAATTATCACAGGAGTTATCTTTACATCTAAATTCCGAGCAACACAAGAATTATATGTAAAGAAGCATAAAACAAAGAATAAAGAAATAAATATACTCAGAAATTTTATTTGAATAGACTTATCTTTCTCCATATTTCATCTTTAAGCAAAAAATAGGAAAAAGATTGTTCCAGCTATTATTGCGAATATAACTAAAACCAAAATAATAATCAAAACCAAATGCAAGGTAGGAGAAGGACCTTCATATTTTCTAATATATCTTGCCCTCATCAAACCAGCTTCTCTTAGTACTTTTTCTACTGCTTTATTTTTATATACTCTTAAAAACAATAAGAATAAAGAACCGGTAAATATTAGAGCTAAAACACTGGGAATTATTATCTTCCAAGGAATAATCCAAAACGAGGTTTGTGCATAAATCGTTTGTCTTCCTTGTCCTCCTTCTGAGGTAAAAGTTCCAAAGCTTAAAGTAATAAGGGCAGTGTATTTTCCAAAACCTATATTTCCTTCCCAATTAGTCTCAAAACGTCTTATACTGTTAGGCAATATATTAGCTCCAGCTTCATTAAATTTTACAACACCGACCTTTCTATTCAGCATATTGCGAATCTCAATACTCCCTTGAGGCTTAATATGAACATTTCCTAAGTTTTCTATCCTTGTTATAAAATTTATTTTAAATGGAATACTATAGACATCTTTGTCTGTACTAAATTCTCTAACCATAGCTTCCTCAACTGTCTTTCCAAAAACCTTCAAAAGAATCAAAGAACCAGTCTGCTGACCCACAGTAATGGCAGCTCCTCTTTCTTCTCCTTTTCCCTTAAGTCTTGCTTCTGGAGGAACAGTACCAAACATCAAAGCTCCATAATATCCTCCAGGACCTATATCTTGTGGCACTTCAATTGTAAAAACAACCTCTCTTTCTTCCCCGGGCTCGAAAGGAATTCCTTCTTCTGATATCTTTATCCAACTCCCGCATCCATGAATATCAGATCCAGGAGAAAGCAATTCAGGATATCCTGCTTCTCCTGCTGCCTTAAAGTCTTTGCGATAAGGATATAAAGTGGTTTTGTAACTAGAGAGATTGGTTACTTTCACACTCTTTTGAATAATATCTCCAGGTTTTATTATCTCTTCTATCCTAATGGGGCTAATCTTTATCCCTCCTTGGGCAAAGACAAAATAAATACCTGAAAAAAGAAAACAAAATATAGAAAACGAAAATATAAAGGCTTTTACAAGTTTACTCATATTCATTAAATTATTGGTTGGTTAATTATAACATAATTTTAATTTTTGTGTATCTTCTAGATAAAGAAAATAAAACTTCCACAGCAATTGAAAAATAGTTTGTGTGGAAGCTTTATTCTTTCAAGGTCTTAAAAACCTTGAAAAGATCCATTATATCTTACAGAAGGATTAGTAAGATGGTGTACAAATATAAGTCAGGGTGTTTGTGTAATCACCAGCTTCCTGCAAGGCATTAAGCTCTATCTTGTAAGCTACCTTTGCCAAACCCTTGTTCTGGGTTGAACCATCAGAAGGACCTGTATGAGCAAAAATGGTATAGGTGCTTGAACCGTTTAATCCTCCGAACTTACCTCCTGTGAAGTCAGGATAAGAACCATTGTCTGAATTCAGGTTTGAATCGTCAGAGGTCAAACCCATATGACCATAGGTGTTTTCCTGGTCCAATGTACCCGAAGGAGAAGCCCAAACCTCTGGAACACTCACAGGAGTACCATCCTTAAAACTATCTATATCAGAACCTGCTGCTGACTGAAGATTATGATTCTGGAATACAGTAACTACAAATCCGTAATCTGCATTAGTTGTTACTTTTAACTCTTGAGCTGCCACCTCTGCATTTGCAGATCCCGGGCTTATGGTTCCAAAAGGAATCGTGGTTGTACTGGTGCCTCTTGTGGTGGTAGCTGTGTTAACAACTGTGCCTGTTGCTACTCCTGAGATTTTAAAGCTTAAAGTAGCAGCTACTGAAGCGCTGACTGATACTGTATCAATAATAGCTACCATTACTTGAGCATTTTCTATTACTACATCTGAAGCATTTCTTGTCTGGATTGTGTGTGTATATGTATCAGCCACACCTGCTGCTGCACTCTTTGCAGGACTAGTAACATCAGCCACAATTACCTGCAATGCAGTAGTAGCTGTAATGGCAGAACTTGTACTACACTCAACTGTTGAAGCACCAATAGTTGGTGAACCTCCCCTTGGACAGGTAACATCACCTGCCCCTACGCCTGACAAGTCAAAATTACTATCAAATGTAATCAATATATCACCATTTGCTGGAATATTTTGGTTGATAGTGAAATCAAATGTGTGAGTCACGCCTGTAGCCCCAGGACTTGAATCAGAAATAGTGTCTGAAGCATCGGTTAAAGATGCAGCTTCAGTTGTAGGCATAAAGCCTAACATTCCCACCAATAAAGAAATCACAGTAAGTCCTGCTAATACCCTCCAACTGTTTGATGTTCGAGTCTTTTCCATACTCTAAAACTCTTAATTTTACCTTTATATTTAATAGTCGACCTTGTTTGAACAATTGATATTGTTATATTATAGCTGGAATCAAATATATAGGGTCAACCCTAAAAAATCCATTAAAATTTATTGTTTTCTTGTATATAAATTTGTTTATTTAAATAAATTTTTAATCAAATTTTAGTGTTTCTTAAAGAAAAAAATATATTTAATTAAAAAACACTAAAAATAAAAAAACCGGGATAATTCCCGGGTTTTAAAATCAGCCTATGGCGGAGAAATCAAAACTTCCACACCACAAGATTGGGTGGAAGCTTTAACAACTTAGACTGGGTCTTGCTTTTACAAAACCTTTAAGATAATTTTCAAATAAGCTTAGTAGCTTGGTGTACAAATATAAGTCAGGGTGTTTGTGTAATCACCAGCTTCCTGCAAGGCATTAAGCTCTATCTTGTAAGCTACCTTTGCCAAACCCTTGTTCTGGGTTGAACCATCAGAAGGACCTGTATGAGCAAAAATGGTATAGGTGCTTGAACCGTTTAATCCTCCGAACTTACCTCCTGTGAAGTCAGGATAAGAACCATTGTCTGAATTCAGGTTTGAATCGTCAGAGGTCAAACCCATATGACCATAGGTGTTTTCCTGGTCCAATGTACCCGAAGGAGAAGCCCAAACCTCTGGAACACTCACAGGAGTACCATCCTTAAAACTATCTATATCAGAACCTGCTGCTGACTGAAGATTATGATTCTGGAATACAGTAACTACAAATCCGTAATCTGCATTAGTTGTTACTTTTAACTCTTGAGCTGCCACCTCTGCATTTGCAGATCCCGGGCTTATGGTTCCAAAAGGAATCGTGGTTGTACTGGTGCCTCTTGTGGTGGTAGCTGTGTTAACAACTGTGCCTGTTGCTACTCCTGAGATTTTAAAGCTTAAAGTAGCAGCTACTGAAGCGCTGACTGATACTGTATCAATAATAGCTACCATTACTTGAGCATTTTCTATTACTACATCTGAAGCATTTCTTGTCTGGATTGTGTGTGTATATGTATCAGCCACACCTGCTGCTGCACTCTTTGCAGGACTAGTAACATCAGCCACAATTACCTGCAATGCAGTAGTAGCTGTAATGGCAGAACTTGTACTACACTCAACTGTTGAAGCACCAATAGTTGGTGAACCTCCCCTTGGACAGGTAACATCACCTGCCCCTACGCCTGACAAGTCAAAATTACTATCAAATGTAATCAATATATCACCATTTGCTGGAATATTTTGGTTGATAGTGAAATCAAATGTGTGAGTCACGCCTGTAGCCCCAGGACTTGAATCAGAAATAGTGTCTGAAGCATCGGTTAAAGATGCAGCTTCAGTTGTAGGCATAAAGCCTAACATTCCCACCAATAAAGAAATCACAGTAAGTCCTGCTAATACCCTCCAACTGTTTGATGTTCGAGTCTTTTCCATAAATATTTAAATTCAAAAATTAAACTATACCTCGATATGGTAAAAGTTCGACCTTTTTTCTTGTTTACTTAATTTAATTAATCTTTATTTAATTAATCTTTTTTCATTTTAATTATAACTTAAAATTCAAAGCTAAATAAAGAAGGTCAAGAAGGCAAAAAATCATAATTTGTTTGTTTTTTTAAAAAAACAAAAATTGATTTTAAGAAAATTTAAAAAAAATTTATATGTTTCTTAAAAAAAACACTTGTGGATAATAATGCTTGACATTGTTTAAAAAATAAACTACTTTAGAAATAATAGATAAAAAAGTTATCCACAGGTCACTTTGAATTTTTCTTATTAAAATATGAAACCCTCCTCAAAAAAAGATTCCTCTTTAATGCAAAAAATGGGAAGTTACTTGAAAGAATTAAGAAATGATTTGGGATTAACTTTAAGAGAAGCTGCAAAAAGAGCCGGGATCTCTCCAAGCCATTTATCAAAGATAGAAAATGGCAAAGCCTTTGATTCAATCGGTATAAGGGTCTTAATCAATCTTTCAAAAACATACAATATTCCTGTCACAGCAATTCTTGAAGAATCAGGTTTTATCGAAGAAAGCAAAGACGGGCTTCCTGAGTTTGCCCAATATCTTCGTTCTAAATACCATTTTTCTCCCCAAATAATTAGAGATATGGAAATGGCAAAAGAAATAATTGAAAAAAAATATAGGATTCACGAGACATAATAATAAAATTTATCTAATGAATTCCAAAAAAACACGGCTGAATAAAAGCCGGTTTTTTAATTCTTAGATTATAATAACAACTCATAAGAAAGCTAGAAGGTAGGAACTATGATATATACAATTTCACTCTCATAATCCCCTGCTTCCTGCTGATTTGTTATCTCTATCTTAAAAACCAAATCTGTGGATTCATTCTCTACCGGAATAGGACTATAGGCGACTTCTTTCATACTGCTCTCAAATTTAGCATAGGTATTGTCAGGAGAAAACCTAACAGGTCCTGAGCCAATATCAGATAAGGTATCATCTCCGGCATGATATCCATATCCTCCAGGAAAAGGATTAGAAGGCCAAGCGCTTGGATTTTCATTTGTAGCGCTAATAGCATCAATTACCTCTCCTGAGTTACTCATCAATCCCTGTCTTTGATACACAAATACCTGATAGCCATTCCCAGCATTAGTAGAAATAGTTAAACGCTGGGCTCCTTCAACCTCTTGACCAAAGCTTAAGTTTCCAAATGGTACTGAAGTAGAAGATGTATTAAAATCAGTAACAATTCCTTCTGTATTAGTACCCGAAGGTAACCCAGAAACTTTAAAACTCAAACTTCCTTCACCTACAACCAAACTTGGATAGGTTTCTCCGGTATTTATTGGTACAGGAGCATTATTGGTATTATCGTATACCCTGAAATAATATGTAGTGGAAGTAGAAGCTCCATTATTAAAAATAGTAAACTCCCATTCAGCCGGACTGCTTGCTAAATGGTCATAGGTAGTAGTAGAAATTCCGGACTCGTTATGGGTAGCTGTAGAAGTAGCATCACTTAAAGTAGTAGTAGAAATAATATCATTATCATTATCTGCTCCATCTCCATAACACCAAACAGAAGAAGTACAGTTTGCTTTTTCTTCTACAAAATTAGCCCAAGAAAAATTAGAAGAAGTAGAATATTGAAGACGCATCTTTATATTATTCCCGGTATCACCTCCTGTTTCTTTAATCGTAATCCTCAACTTTAAAGTACTCCCAACAGAAATGTTAATAGGGGCTGAATTTTCTGAAGCAGCAGGATTTGAAGGAGTTTCGTTGAATTCATCGTAATACCATCTCCAATTTTGAGACTTAGGGGTGTAGTAAGGACTGTCATCCCATTGGATATATCCAGGAGATAAATCTCCAGGATCATTATCGTACATTTCTCCATCATAATTACCATAGTGACCTGTAAATCTCCAATAGCTTGAAGGAGTACCAATCTCTGTCACATTGTATCCTGAACTCACACCA
>CAZBMQ010000010.1:2430-23283 GCA_964493485.1 uncultured Candidatus Saccharibacteria bacterium | reverse complement strand
TTTGTTGCAGAAGAATTCAGTGGTAAAAAGGGAGTATATGTTCCTTTAGAAAAAACCCTAGAGGGATGCGAAAGAATATTAAATGGCGAATTTGATGATATAGATCTTGAAAAACTTTATATGAAAGGAGAATTATGAAAATTGAAATTCTAAGCCCAAATAAAAAAATATATAAAGGAGAAGCCGATGCTTTAGTTTTGCCAGCTAAAGAAGGTCAAATGCAGATTTTAAACAATCACGCTTTTCTTTTTACATTATTGACTCAAGGAGAAATAGTGATTACGAAAAATTATAATTTTCAAAGTGAAAAAATCTCTATTAGTTCGGGCATAGCAGAAGTAAAAGATAATAGTATTATTGTATTAATAAAAGAAAAATAAATATAATATAAATTAAAAAATCCTCTTTTGCCCTTTTATAGACTTGAAAAGGGTTTTTTATTATATAAGTTGTGAATTTTCTGTGAATAAATTCAAGTTTTTATATTTATTTTAATATATTATTGTTTTTCATTGACTTAAAGGTAGAAAGTGAGATAAAGTGAATATGGGTGGGAAATTGTGGATAAATATGTTGAAAAATACTCCTATCTGTGGATAACTATTTATGTTTATTGGTGAATATATATACACAATTGATCATAAAAAAAGGGTAGCAATTCCTTCGAAATTTAGAAAAAGCTTAGGAAAAAAAGCTGTAATTACCCGAGGATTAGATAATTGTTTAGTAGTATATCCAATAGGTGAATGGCAGAAATTAACCAAAAAATTAGAAAACTTACCAAATAGCAAAATAGATGCACGTGGTTTTGTAAGAATAATTCTTTCAGGGGCAGTTGATGTGGCTCTTGATAAATTGGGGAGAATTTTAATACCCGATTATCTAAAGGAATATGCGGGACTTAAAAAAGATGTAGTGGTGATAGGACTTTCTAATAAAATAGAAATTTGGGATGCACAAAAATGGAAGGACTATAGAGAAAAAACAGAAAAAGAAATTGGTAATATGGCAGAAAAATTACAAGAGCTTGGAATTTAATCATTATTATGCATGTGCCTGTTTTAAAAAAAGAAGTATTGGAATATTTGAACCTTGCACCTAACAAAAATTTTATTGATGCCACAATAGGGGAGGGAGGACATACAATTTCTATCTTAGAGAGAATTAAACCAAATGGAAGGGTATTAGGGATTGAATTAGATAAAGATTTATATCAAGGTCTATTGAATAAAAAAATAGAAAGATTGATTGTAGTGAACGATTCGTTTGTGAATATTAAAAAGCTTGTGAAAAAACATAAATTCAAGCCAGTTTCTGGGATTTTGTTCGATCTTGGATTCTCCAGTTGGCATATAGAAGAAAGTAAAAAAGGATTTTCCTTTATGAGAAATGAGGTTCTGGATATGAGATATAACGAAAATTTAGGAAATTTAACTGCAGCAAAAATTCTGAATGAATTGAGAGAGGAAGAATTGATAAAAATTTTAAAAGAATATGGTGAAGAGAGATATGCCAAAAGGATTGCCAAAGCTGTAGTAAAAGTAAGAAAAGAAAAACCAATTAAAACCACCTTTGACTTAATAGAAATAATTAAAAAATCTGTTCCCAAAAGATATTTTCATCAGAAAATTCATTTTGCAACTAGAACATTTCAGGCATTAAGAATTGCAGTAAATAATGAATTAGAAAATATCAAAAAAGCATTACCTATAGCTTTAGATGTTTTAGAAAAAGGAGGAAGATTGGTTGTAATTTCTTTTCATTCTTTGGAAGATAGAATTGTTAAAAATTTTTTTAAAGAAAGGTCAAAAGAAAAACTATTAAAAGTTCTGACAAAAAAACCAGTCAGACCTACATACGAAGAAATTATTCGCAATCGTCGTTCAAGAAGTGCTAAGCTTCGGGCGGCAGAAAAATTATGAATAAAACATTAAATATTACCACTGCTAAGATAATCTGGAGTCCTACTATTATTTTAGGTTTTTTCTTGGTTTTGTTTTTCATTATTCAAATCGGTTCTTTTTATCGAGAGCAATATTTAATTAAAGAATACGAAAATAATTTAAATTTACTCTCTAAAAGAATAAAAGAGTTAGAGATTAATCTTTCTAAAATAGATTCTTTGGCTAATATTGAAAATCATCTTTTAAGCAGGAATTTTGTAAAGCCTGAGCAGATAAAATATATTAGAATTCTGGAAAGTTCAGTTGTAAGTAAATAATACTTTTTATATTCTGGATATGAAGAATTATGAAAAATTGGAGAGTTTACTTAGTTTTTGTTATTTTTTCTCTTATTTTAGCGACTGTTGTAGGTCGTTTATTTTTTCTACAAATAAAAAAAGGTGATTTCTATAAAGCTCTTTCTCAAGGATTTTATACTTCTTTTAATGAAAACAATCCAGAAAGGGGAGAAATTTTTTTGGCGGGAGGAGAATCTTTGGCTATCAATATAGAATGGCCATTTGTTTCTGTTCGTCCAAGAGAAGTAGAAGATATTAAGACAACAGCTAAGTTGTTAAGTGAAATCTTAGATTTAGATGAGTCATTTGTTTTAGAAAGATTAAATCAGGAGTTTCCATATTTGATACTCAAACGAAAACTAAACAAAGAGGAAGCAGATGCTTTAGAAGAGCTAAACTTAAAAGGAGTATATATAGAAAAAGAGAAGGGAAGATATTATCCCCAGGAGGAATTAGCTTCTCAATTGGTCGGATTTTTAGGAATAGAAGGAAAAGGACAGTATGGATTAGAACAATATTATGACAAAACTTTAAAAGGAGATGAGGGGAATTCTGAAAAAGGTGCTGATCTAATTTTAACTATTGACTATAATATTCAATTTGAAGCTGAAGAGTTATTGAGAAATGCAAAAGAGAATTTAGAGATAGAAAGTGGCGAAATAATCGTTATAGAACCTGATTCGGGAAAGATATTGGCTATGGCTAATTTTTCGAACTTCAACCCCAATTATTATGAAAAGTATGCTCAAGCTGGAGAATTGGAGGTATTTAAGAATAAAGCAACACAAGAATTATTTGAACCGGGTTCTGTGTTTAAGCCAATCACGATGGCAGCTGCTTTAGAAGAGGGAAAAATTTCTCCAAAAACAACCTATATTGATGAAGGTATTTTAAAAATAGATAGCTATACAATTGAAAATTATCATAAAAAAGTGTATGGAAAACAGACAATGACGAATGTATTAGAAAAATCAATAAATACAGGTGCAGTATTTGTTCAAAAACAATTAGGTCAA
The DNA here is from genome assembly GCA_964493485.1 of uncultured Candidatus Saccharibacteria bacterium. GTDB lineage: Bacteria > Patescibacteriota > Minisyncoccia > Minisyncoccales > JANBVM01 > CAZBMQ01. The sequence goes on along the minus strand of CAZBMQ010000010.1, from coordinate 20,025 downwards.
AATCTTTTTCTAAAATATGTAGAGAAGTTTGGTTTTTTTCAACCTACTGGAATTGATATTCAAGAAACCTATTCGCAAAATAAAGAATTAAAAACAGGAAGAGAAATAAATTTAGCTACAGCATCTTTTGGACAGGGAATTGAGATGACTCCGATTCAACTTGTTAGGGCATATTGCGCCATAGCTAACGGAGGAGAGCTTATTACCCCATATATTGTCGAAAAAATAATAAATCCAGATGATACAATAAAAATTCCAAGCAAAAATCACGAAAGAGTTAGAGTAATTTCATCAAAGACAGCTTCTCAACTTACTGCAATGCTGGTAAGCGTGGTAGAAAATGGATTTGGAAATCGGGCAAAGATTCCAGGATATTTTGTGGCAGGAAAAACTGGAACAGCTCAAGTATCTTATGGGGCGCTTGGGATAAACAAACCTGGTTATTCAGAAAAGACAATCCAGACATTTATAGGTTTTGTTCCTGCATTCACACCAAGATTTTTAATTTTAATAAAGTTAGACAACCCTAAAACAAGTACAGCAGAATATTCAGCGGCTCCAATTTTTCGTGAACTCGCTCGATATATTATTCACCAATATGAAATTCCTCCTGACTATGAAGAATAAATAAACTAATTTATATATTGAAATTATGAGATTTTTATCTAAACTTAAATTTCTTTGGAAAAAACAACCCATTGTTGTTATAACTGGAAATGGAAGAAAAACAGCCTTCAAGGCAGTTTTAGAAATATTAAATCAGTATTTTAAAATTCCAGATGAAATCTTGATATTTAAAGTAGAAGATAAGGAAATAAAAAAATTTAAATTTTTCTTGAAAAATTCTAAAAAGGCAGTAATAGTGATTACTCATATTGGAGATATTCCTTCCCAAGTAAATTTTTTCAGCGGTGAAAGAAAAGATGTTAAAAATACTATGGAAGTAGTGAGAAATCTTTCTCCTCAGGTGTATTTAGTTTTGAATTTTGATGATGAAACTGTGAGAGAAATTGATGATTTTACTAATCTTAAAACTGTTACTTTCGGTTTTCAAAAACAAGCTGATTTTATGGCAAGTGATGTTAAATTTAATGGAGGGACAAATTTCAAAGTGAACTACAAAGGAAATGTAGTGCCGATATGGCTGAATAAAATGTTTGGTAAAGAATATATTTATTCTGCTCTATGTGCTATAGCGGTAGGTTCTATTTTTGAATTAAATCTGGTTAAGATATCTCAGGCTTTTAAAGGTTTCACTCCTTTATCTGGAAAAATGGCATTAATTAAAGGAATAAAGAACTCATTTATACTGGATGATTCTGAATCAGCTAGTGTATTTTCTATGATTGAAGCATTAGAGATTTTAGGAAAATTAGAAGGATTTAATAGAAAAATTGCAGTATTGGGCGATATTGTAGGTGTTGGAAAATATACTATCGAGGCGCATGAAGCAATAGGAGAAAAAGTGGCTAAAAATTCTGATTTACTTTTTACATTTGGTCCTAGAGCAAAATTTATTGCAAAAGGAGCAATAGCAAAAGGAATGAATCCAGAATATATTTTTCAATTTAACAAAGTAGAAGAAGGAAAGATAAAACTACAAAACAAGATAAAAGAAAAAGATTTAATTTTGGTTGATGGTTCCAAAGAAATGAATATGACAGAAATAATTCAAGAGATCAAGGGAGAGTATTGATTGCTAAAAATAAATAATATATTATAAGAATTAGCTCTTAAAAAACTCATTAAAGATGATGAATTTGGGATCAGGAATAATACCGTGTCCCTATTGCGGGGGACGGATTTATACATATAAAATTAAAAATGGTTGTTGTCCATTGTGCGGGAAACTATTAAAAGGATTATCGTTCGATAAAAAAGGTAATGTTAAGGTTCCGAAAGGCAAAGTGAAAAAAAGAGAATGCTGGAGATAGTAATAAAAAAGAAAAAGCTGAGACTATCTCAGCCATTTTTATTTTATAATATTTTCAAGAACTAAATTATATGATAGATTAAAAAATCAGGCCCCATCGTCTAATGGCTAGGACACGAGGTTCTCAACCTCGCAACAGGGGTTCGACTCCCCTTGGGGCCACTTTTTTAATAAATATATGATTAAAGAATCATTTAAAGTAGGACTTTCTTTTGGCTTAACCTCAGGGATTATTACCACCCTTGGCTTAATGGTAGGATTATATTCTGGTACTCATTCAAAACTCGCTGTGATTGGAGGAATATTAACTATAGCTGTAGCAGACGCTTTTTCTGATGCTTTGGGAATTCATATTTCCAAAGAATCTGAACTTAATCATACACAGAAAGAAGTATGGGAATCAACGGTTTCTACTTTTCTTTCTAAGTTTTCGTTCGCTATAATGTTTGTTATTCCTGTTTTATTGTTTTCACTTCAGACAGCAATAATAATAAGCGCAATCGGTGGGCTTTCGATTCTATGCATTTTAAGCTTCAGTATCGCCAAAGCCCAAAGAGTAAAACCTTTTAAAGTAATAACAGAACATTTACTTGTTGCATTAGCTGTAATTATTGCAACGCATTATTTAGGCAATTTAATCTCGGATATCTTTTATTAATTCTAACCTTTCTTTTAATAGGGTTTTATTTTTATTAAAATAGAGTATATGGCTAAGTTTTTCTGGCATGCATTAGAGATAAATGAGATAGAAAAGATTTTAAATTCTGATATCCAAAAAGGGCTTACAGAAAAAGATGTACAACTCTGCAGAAAAGAATTTGGAGAAAACAAGCTTCCAAGAAAAGAGGCTTTTTCAGGTATTAAAATCTTTTTAGAACAATTTCAAAGTCCCTTAATTTATATTCTTTTATTCGCAGGAATCATTACTTTAATCTTGGAAGATTTTACAGACGCCATCGTAATTTTTGGTGCTGTTTTTTTGAATACTATTGTGGGATATTTACAAGAGCATAAAGCTTCTGAGACATTAAAAGAATTAAAAAAAATAGTAAAATACAAATCCGAAGTATTAAGAGATGGACATTTTAAGATTATAGATTCAGAAAAATTAGTACCTGGTGATATTGTAATTTTGAATCCTGGAGATAAAGTACCTGCTGATGGGAGAATAATTGAAAGCCACAATCTTAGAGTAAATGAAATGGCTTTGACTGGGGAATGGATATCTACAGAGAAAAAACAGGGAGTTTTACCTAAAAAAACACCTTTGGCTGATAGAGATAATATGGTTTATATGGGCACAGTGGTTGAAGATGGAAAAGGGAAAATAATAGTTGTTGAGACAGGAATCAATACAGAAATAGGAAAGATAACAAAAATGGTAATTGAATCTCCAGAAGAAAAAACCCCTTATCAAAAAAAATTAGCACATTTTTCAAAAACCATTGGAATAATAATAGCTATTATTTCTTTTATTATTTTTATAGAAGGAATGATAAGATTGAAAAACATTGATTTTATTGAGAGATTTGAAGAAATGTTCACCACCGCAGTGGCAGTAGCAGTAGCTGCTATTCCAGAAGGTCTTCCAGTTGCCATGACAGTAATTTTAGCGTTAGGAATGCAGAGAATTCTCAAAAAAGGAGGATTGGTAAGAAAATTATCTTCTGCTGAAACATTGGGAAGTACTTCTATTATTGCAACTGATAAAACAGGTACCTTAACGGAAGGCAGAATGGAAGTAAATGAAATCATAACTCCTTCTTATATTTTTCAAAAAAAGCCAGATGAAAAAGAGAAATTTTTGGCTTTAAAGATAGCAAGTTTTGTCTCAGAGGCATTTATAGAAAACGAAGAAGCTCCAAAAGAAAAATGGGTAATTAGAGGAAGAGCAACAGATAAAGCTCTCTTAAAAGCGGGAATTAAAAAAGGCGTGTTTCAAAAGGTAAATCATTCGAAATTAAAAAAAATTTACGAAATTCCATTTAATACTATTGATAAGTTTGTAGGAGGGGTTTTTGAAGAAAAAAAAGACAAATTTTTATATATCTGTGGAGCTCCCGAGAAAATTTTAGAACGTTGCAATCTTTTTTATAAAGAAGATAATGAATTTGTTTTAAATGTTGAAAAACTAAAAAAACTTGAAAAAGAATTGGAAAAATTTACAAAGTCTGGCTTAAGAGTAGTAGCCACAGCCTATAAAAAATTGAAAATGAGAGAATTTAATCCAAAAGAATTGAAAAAAGAAATAAAAGAAATGGTGTTTGTTGGATTCATTACTTTAAAAGATCCGCTAAGAAAAGATGCAAAAGAATCCATAAAGATTTGTAGAGAGGCAGGCATGAAGCCTATTATTGTGACAGGAGACCATAAATTAACAGCCAAAGCTGTAGCGGAAGAATTAGGTTTTAAAATAACCAATGAAAATATTTTAGAGGGAAAAGAATTAGATAATCTTTCAGATAGAGAGTTTGATAAGATATTGGATAAGATTCAAATTTTTGCAAGAGTAGAACCTAAGCATAAATCAAGAATTATTCAAGCATGGCAAGAAAAAGGAGAGGTGGTAGCGATGACAGGAGATGGCATAAATGATGCCCCAGCTCTTAAAAAGGCTGATATTGGTGTGGCGTTAGGCTCTGGTACTGAGGTGGCAAAAGAAACTTCAGATTTAATTTTGTTAAATGATAGTTTTTCTATAATAATTGAAGCTGTAAAAGAAGGGAGAGCAATCTTGGATAATATCAGGAAGGTTATCACATATTTGCTTTCAGATAGTTTTACAGAAGTCATTTTAATTGGATTTAGTATTTTAGCAGGAGTCCCTTTACCTATTTCAGCTGTTCAGATTCTATGGGTAAATTTAATTGAAGACGGACTTCCAGATCTTGCTTTAGCCTTTGAAAAAGAAGAAAAAGACTTAATGAAGCTAAAACCCACAAAACACAATATCCATCTTTTAACAAAGGAGATGAAAGTAATAATCTTTGTAATAGGATTGATTACAGACTTTGTACTGGTTGGGTTATTCTTTTGGCTTTTAAACAAAAGTCATGATATTATTCATATAAGAACAATGATTTTTGCCTGTTTGTCTGTAGATTCTCTTTTTTATGCATTTTCCTGTAAAAGTTTAAGAAAAAACTTGTGGCACATTAATCCATTTTCTAATAAACTTTTGATTGCAGCCTTAATTATAGGTCTTTTGATGCTGGTGTTGGCAATATATACTCCATTACTTCAAAATCTTTTAAAAACGGTCCCTCTTAATCTAAAAGATTGGAGTATTATAATGGGTTTGGGTTTTCTTGAAATAGCATTAATTGAAGGCACCAAATGGTATTTCATAGTAAGACACCAAACTGAATTTTAATATATGTCGAAAATTAAAAAAATTATTTATTCTATAGCCACTCTTTCAGGAACCACTGTAGGAGTAGGCATTTTTTCTTTACCTTATATAACATCGAAAGTTGGATTTCTTGTAATGGCTGGATATTTTTTTATTTTGGGAATAATTGTTATTCTTATTCATTCTTTATTTGGAAAATTAGCTTTAGCGACTCCTGACTTTAAAAGACTGCCTGGTTTTGCGAAATTTTATTTAGGAAAATGGGGGGAAAGAATAGCCTCTGTATCAGCAATACTTGGAACATTCGGTGTCATTCTAGCTTATTTCATTGTAGGAGGCGAATTTCTACAGGCCTTACTTTCTCCTATACTACACATCGAAAGCAATCTTTTTTATACTCTCTTATATTTTACAGCTGGAGCAGCGCTTATCTTTTTTGGAATTAAAATAATAGCCCAAATAGAATTTTGGGGCTTAGTTTCTTTTTTCTGGGTTTTAATAGTAATTTTTATTAGAGCCCGTCCAATAATCAATCCGGAATATTTTGTTCCTGTAGCTTCTGATTTAAATCCCTTTACTTTCTTTCTTCCGTATGGAGCCATCTTGTTTTCTCTTTGGGGTTCTACATTAATACCAGAAGTAGAAGAAATGCTTGGGGAAGATAAAAAACTCTTACCAACAATAATTCCTATTGCTACTTTAATTCCAATAGGAATTTATTTATTCTTTGTTTATTTAATTTTAGGAATAACTGGTCCTGCAACTACTGAGTCTGCATTAACAGGACTTCAAAATTACTTTGATGGAGCACTGGTGAGTTTAGCTCTTTTTTTAGGAATTCTAACCACATTTACTTCTTTTATTACATTAGGCCTGACACTAAAGCGAGTATTTTGGTATGATTTAAAATTAAATAAGAATCTGGCTTGGGCAATTACTTGCTTCCCCCCTTTAATTATTTTTTTATTGGGGTTGAAAAGTTTTATTACTGTAATAAGTTTAGCCGGAGGATTAATGCTAGGAATAGAAGGAACCTTAATTTTATTAATGTATCAAAAAACCCAAAGCAAAAAAGCTCTATTTTTAACTCTTCCTCTTATTTTACTTTTTTTATTTGGATTTTTTATTGAATTAATTTCTTTTTTGAAGTAAAGATATATAAAAGTATTAAAAAATGGTTTGGCTATATATCATTATTTTCCTTGTTTCTTGTGTTGTTTTGGTTAAATCTGGTGTGTGGGTAGTAAAGTCTTTAATTAAAATAGCCCAGTTTTTAGAATGGAGAGAATTTATTGTATCTTCAGTATTGATGGCTTTTTCAACATCTCTCCCAGAACTTTTTATTGGTATCAGTTCAGCTTTTCATCACAAATCAGAACTTTCGTTTGGAATGGTTATTGGTTCAAATATAATCGCCCTCACATTAGTTGTAAGTCTGGGAGCAATTTGGGCAAAAGGCTTAAAATTTAAAGGTAAGGTGCTGCAAAGATCAAGTATATATGCAGGTATTTATGGGCTTTTACCATACATCTTGATGATTGATGGAGAGATTTCTAGGTCTGATGGTTTAATTTTACTTTTAGCTCTAAGTTTTTACTTTATTCAACTTTTATCACAGGAAGAACATTTTACTAAGGTATTTGCTGACCATTTTAAAAGAGATTGGGTTCATTTTAAATTATTTTTGAAAAATTTAGCTATATTTTGGTTAGGCATTATCTTGTTACTTTCAAGCTCAGAAGGGGTAGTATTTTCAGCTTCTCGAATTGCTGAATACTTCAATCTTCCTTTGGTGATAATCGGTGCTTTACTCGTTGCATTTGGCACCTCCCTTCCAGAAATTTCTTTTGGATTAAGATCCATAGTTATGGGACACGAAGATATGATTTTAGGAGATGTAATGGGTTCAGTTGTAATTAATTCAGCTTTGGTGCTTGGATTAATAGCTCTTATTTCTCCATTAAAAATTCCAAATTTTTCTCCCTATCTAAGAGGAACCTTTTTCACAGTTGCTACTTGTTTATTCTTTGTGCTTTTTGCTAGAACGGACCGAAAAATCACTAAAAATGAAGCTATATTTCTGCTTAGCATATATATCCTTTTCTTTCTGGCAGAATTTTTAGCAAAATAATTATAATTGTTGACTAAAAAAATATAATAGATTAAGATAAAGAGATGAACGAGGTTTTTTTTATCTTTATAGGGATTTTCATCAGTATTGCTTTTTATATCTTTTTTAATAGAAAATCAAAGATTGACGAAAAGCAAACAGAAGCAATAAAAGATTTAGAAAGACGTTTAACAGATATACTAATGAATCAACTGAAAGAAATCAGAGATAGTCAGAATGGAACCTCAAGGGCTCTTAATGAGCAGATAAAATCTTTTACTAAGGAAACAGTTCAAATAAGAGAAGATTTGAAACAGATTCAGGAAAAGGTAAAAGATGTTTCTTCGTTTCAAGAGATTTTTAAATCTCCGAAATTAAGAGGACAGTGGGGAGAAGCTTCTTTAGAGTATATCCTGGCTCAATATTTTCCTCCCGAACTTTTTAAGAGACAATATACCTTTTCTTCTGGAGAGAAAGTAGATGCAATTTTAAAATTACCGAACGGAAAATTACTGCCAATAGATTCGAAATTCTCCTCAGATAATTTTGAAAGAATGATAAGGGCTTCCTCAGAAGAAGAAAAAAATAGATATCGGATGAATTTTCTTAAAGACTTAAAAGAGAGAATAGATGAAGTTTGTTCAAAATATATATTGCCCTCTGAAAATACTGTAGATTTTGCATTAATGTATATTCCTGCTGAAGCTATTTATTATGAAATAATGTTTAATTTAAGAGATGAAAATGTAGCTGATTATGCTTGGAGAAAAAAAGTTGTTTTAACCTCTCCGAATACAATTTATTTACACTTGAAAACGATTGAGCACTGGTTTAAAGATACACAAATTTCAAAACAAACTCAGCGAATATTAAAAAGATTAAGTAGAATAAGCAAAGATGCAGAAAAGTTAAGTGAAGACTTTAGAAAATTGGGGAGTCATTTGAGAAATGCCGTATCAGCATATGATAGTTCGGAAAAAAGACTCAGTCTATTTTCAGACAGGGTAGAAAAATTATTAGAGATAAAAGAAACCAAACAATTAAAAGAACCAGATTAATAAATTATATAAAATTATGTTAGCAGTAATAAAAACAGGAGGAAAACAATATATTGTCTCCCCTGGAGATAAAATCAAAATTGAAAAAATAAAAGGGGAGGAGGGAAAAGAAATCACCTTCAAGGAGGTTTTGTTAGTTCAAAAAGGAAGAAAATTAGAAATAGGTGAACCTTTTATAAAAAAAGCCAAAGTCACAGGAAAAATCATTAAGCATGGAAAAGGAAAAAAGATAATTGCTTTTAAATACAAAGCTAGTAAAAGATATAAAGTAAAAAAAGGTCATAGACAACCTTTTACAGAGATAGAGATAGAAAAAATTGAAATAGAAAAATAATTATTTAAAAATAGATTTGTTATGTAGCAGCCTTTTGGCTGTTTTTGATTTTTAATTTATGAAAATTCTTTCTCAATAAGTGTTATAATTATATTAGTACCTTAAAAATGATAATAATGTCAGAAGAAGCAAAAGAATATAAAGAATATTCTTCAGTTTTGATAATGATTTGCGATAGTAATCAAGAAAATGAAGGAATAAAAATTTTACTTGGAGAAGGAGCACACCTAATCTTTGTAAAAGAAAAAAAGTATAACACAAAAAATATCCGTTCTAATATGGATTTCCCATATGTTAATAAAGAATTGTTGAAGAAAAAAGGAGAAACATGGAAGATTGAAACAAAAGCCTCTTTTATAAAATTTAGAGGCTCTTTTTTTATTTTCTTCCTTCTAATGCACTTCCCAATGTTTCGTCATCAGCATATTCAAGTTCTCCCCCTATAGGCAAACCTCGAGCCAGATGTGTAATTTTCTTATTAAAGGGCTTTAATAGTCTTTCTAAATAAAGAGAGGTGGTTTCTCCTTCTCTAGTTGGGTTTGTAGCAATAATAATCTCCTTGACTTCAGGATGATTTCTTATTCGGTTTTTCAATTCTTCTTTTCTTATTTTCTCTAAATCTTTTTTTCTTAACCCTGAAATTACTCCTCCTAAGATAAAATAGAATCCTTTGTATTTTTTTGTTTTTTCTATAGCTATAAGATCCGTTTCTTTTTCTACAATACAAAGTAAACTTTTATCCCTAGCAGGATTTGAACAAATTTCACAAAACTTTGTTTTGGAATGGGCTGGTTCAAAAGAATTAAAACATAAAGGGCAGGTTTTCACATTTTCTTTTAAACCTCTTATTGCCGAGAGAAGCTCATCTACCTCTTCTTTTTTTGCTTTCAACAAATAAAAAACAAAACGGGCGGCTGTTCTCGGGCCTACCGTTGGAAATTTAGAAAATAAGTCAATCAGTTTTTGAATAGAAGGTGGATACACCATAACTAGTAAAGATTAAAAACCTTCAAAAGATTTTTCTAAACTTCTAAATGTAACTCTTCTTTCATCAAAATAAAGCTCAACCCTTCCAATAGGACCATTTCTATGTTTGGCAATAATCAAATCAGCAATATTTTTTCTTGCTGTTTCCGGTCTGTATCTATCTTCCCTATAAATAAACATAACAACATCTGCATCCTGTTCAATAGTTCCGCTTTGTCTTAAATCAGATAATCTAGGGATTTGTGGAGAGCGTTGTTCCACCGCACGAGACAATTGAGAGACAACCAAAACAGGAATATCCAGCTCTCTTGCCAACCCTTTTAATGCTCTTGAATTCTCTGATACTTGCTGTACAGGACTAGCATTGGGATTCAATGGTTCCATTAATTGTAAGTAATCAATGATAATCATTCCTAGTCCTTTCTCAGCCTGCAATCTTCTGGACATAGCTTTCATCTGTAATACATTTGAAGAAAAAGCATCGTCTACATAAATAGGAACTTCTGATAAAATCCCTAATGCTTGTTGAATTCTAGTAAAATCATTTTCTTCTCCTTCGGCTGATAGTCTGCCAGTCCTCAGTCTCCATAAGTCTACTCCAGAAACACTGGCTATTAATCTGTCTACAATCTGGTCTTTTGACATTTCTAAAGAAAAAATTCCGACAGGCACCTTTTCATTAAGCGCAAGATTTATTGCAAAATTAAGAGCCAGTGCACTTTTTCCTAAAGAAGGACGGGCAGCTAAAATAATCAAATCTGATTTTTGAAAACCAGCTAAAATATTATCCAAATCTGGAAATCCTGTGGGCAGTCCTCGCAACCCAGATTCATGTTTAGAAAGTTTATCAATTCTTTCAAAAGCTTCTTCTAGTGTATCTTTTACCGGAACAAATGCCTGAGAAAGACCCTTTTGTGCTATACTAAAAATTCTTCTTTCTGCTTGGTCTAAAAGAGTATCTATATCTTCACTTTCACTATATCCTAAATGGGCAATTTCGTGAGAAGCATCAATCAAATCTCTCAGGACCCGCTTTCGATATACTATTTTCGCATAGTTTAAAACATGGTGAGGGGTTGGTACGGAATTGATTAATTCTGTCAAGTAACTATTTCCTCCGATTTCTTCTAATAAATTTTTTTCTTTTAATCTATTTGCTACGGACAAAACATCAATAGGTTCACTCTTTTTAAAAAGTTCCACACAGGCAGCGTATATATTCTGATGACTCTTTCGATAAAAATCTTCTGGTTGTAAAAAATCAGCTACCTTTACAATTGCTGACTTGTCTAACATTAAACACCCAAGCACACCCTTTTCTGCTTCAATTGACTGAGGAGGAAGCTTTTCAGGAAGTTCTGAATTTGAAGAGTTATTGTTCATCAAGTATAATATACCAGAAGGCTTATTGGTTTGGCAAGCCCAGAAAACATATGAAAGTAGGCTTAATTTCTTTTCATTCTTTTTATAATCCAGGAGGAGTAAAACGTCATGTTTTAGGATTGTTTAAAGAATTCAAAAAAAGAGGAATCGAAAGTAAAATCATAGTCCCCAGAAGAAAAAGGTCAGAAAACTATGGAAGAAATGTGATTTTGTTGGGGACTTCTTTTCCTATTAATTTTGGAGGAAGTCAATCAGATTTTGATATAAATTTTAATCCTATAGCTATCGAAAGGGTTTTAAGAAGAGAAAAATTTGATATATTGCATTTTCACAATATCGGACTGCCGTCCTCTTTACAGATAGTCCTCAGTCCTTCTGCTTCTAATACTCTTAATATTTTAACTTTTCATGCAAATATGAAGGGGAAAAAGCTTTTGGAAAATTTCCCTTCGTTTTTATATTTCTTTGGAAAACTATGCCAATGGAAAATAGACGGAGTAATTGGAGTAGCCCCTTTAATATTGGATTATTTTAAACATTATAATGGTTTGAAAACTGTAATTCCTAATGGAATAGACCTCGAAAAATTCAATCCAAAAGTGCCAAAAATTAAAAAATTTTTAGATAAAGAAACAGAAAGAAAAATCAATATTTTATTTGTTGGAAGAATTGAAGAAAGAAAAGGATTAATCTATTTATTAAAAGCATTTAATATCCTGCAAAAGAAGTTTTCAAATTTAAGATTAATTATTGTAGGAGACGGTCCTTTAAGAAATGAATGTGAAGAGTATGTAAGAACAAATAATTTAAAAGAGGTAATCTTCGAAGGACAAATTGTTGATAAAATTGCTTCTTATTATGCTACAGCAGATATTTTTGTCAGTCCTGCAATTTTTGGAGAAAGTTTTGGCTTGGTGCTTTTAGAAGCTATGGCTTGTGGTACGCCTTTGGTAGCTTTTGCAAATCAAGGATACAAAAGCTTTCTAAAAGGGAAGGCAGGAGAAAAGTTTTTAGTAAAACCAAAAGATTACCGTGGACTGGCAAAAAAAATCGAGATTTTAATAAAAAATCCTTCATTAAGAGAGAAATTATCAAAACGAGGGATTGAAGAAGCTAAAGAATACTCTTGGACAAAAATAACAGATCAAGTGTTAGGTTTTTACCAAGTCTGCAAAAAACATAAAATGAAAAAGAAAAAGAATAATTTATCTTTTGAAAAAATAGTGGAAAAATGGCTTTCTAAAATTTAATCACCTTTCTATCTTTGAAATCTTCGGACCTTCTTTGGTATCTTCGATCTTATATCCTAATTTTTTAATCTCTTCCCTTATTTTATCGGCTTTTTTCCAATCTTGTTTTTTTCTAAATTCTTCTCTTTTTTTTACTAATTCCTTTATTTTTTGAGGAATTTTTATTTTCTTTATTTTATTTAACCCCAACCCAAAAACTTTATCAAAATCCAATAAAAGACTGTATTTTTCTTTATCAGAAAGTTTTTTGTCTTTTATCATTTTCCACATTAAAGCCAAAGCTCTTGGAATATTCAAGTCATCATTAACAAATCCTAAAAATTTCTCTTTATACTCTTTTATTTGTTTTTTATTTCTTACTTTTTGATTTTCTGACTTTATTTCTTCAATTTTTTCATAAAGATTATTTAATCCCTGTTCAGCTCCTTTAAGTGCTTCCCAAGAAAATGTCAATTTTGCACGATAATGTGCATTTAAAACTAAATAGCGGTATGCTAAGGGATTAAATCCTTTCTCAATTAAACTTTGAAGGGTAATAATATTTCCTTTCGATTTTCCCATTCTGCCTTCTTTCAAAATCAAAAACTCTCCATGCATCCAGATTTTCGCAAAAATCTTTCCGTATGCCGCTTCTGCTTGAGCAATCTCATTTGGATGGTGAATTGTTATATGGTCAATACCTCCACAGTGAATATCAAATGGAATTCCTAATTCTTTAATTGACATTACCACACATTCTGTATGCCAACCTGGGAAACCGCGTCCCCACGGAGAATTCCACTCCATCTGCCGTTTTACGCCAGGTGGAGTAAATTTCCATAGTGCAAAATCAGCTGGATGTTTTTTCCCTTCTACCATTTTTACTCTTGCTCCAGGCTTTAATTTCTTTTTTTTCTTGCCAGTTAATCTTCCATATGTTTTTAATTTCGAGGTATCAAAATAAATTCCATCTGATATTTTATATGTATAGCCTTTTTTCTCTAAAATTTTTATTAGTTTGATTTGATCCCTGATGGTTTGTGTAGCTTTTATCCAAATATCTGGTGGTAAAATATTCAAGAGTTTTAAGTCTCTTTTAAAAGCATCTGTATAAAATTTGGCAATTTCCCATACTGTCTTTTTTTCTCTTTTGGCACCTTTTTCCATTTTATCTTCTCCGGTATCTGCATCGGAAGTCAAATGTCCTACATCAGTAATATTCATTACATGTTTTACTTTATAGCCATTATATTTCAGAACCCTTTTTAAAATATCCTCAAAAAGGTAAGTTCTTAAATTTCCTATATGGGCAAACCAATAAACTGTAGGACCACAAGTGTAAAGCCCGACTTTAGTTTTTTTAATAGGTTTAAAAACTTCTTTTTTCCTGGTTAACGTATTGTATAATTTAAGCATAGATTGATAGGAATTTATTTTATATTTTATTATACTAAATTCTGACCTTTTTTATATTTTGACAAATTGAAAGGTTTTATTATAACTTGAAATAACATAATTACTGTTCTTTTAAAACTTAAGGGGGAAATTTATGCAAAATAATGGTATTTATCATTGTCCTATATGTGGAAATATATATCTGATTCTTGATAAAAAAAGGGGAGAGCTAATATGCAAAAATTGCGGAATGGTAGTTCAAGAAAAGATAATTTCTGAAGACGGAGGAATAAGAGAAGAATATGGACGATGGTTTAAAAACCCTAACGCTTACAAAGAAAGAGAAACTCGAATTGGTAAAAGTAACAAAGGTCTTTCTCCAAAAGAAATTGAACTTTTTAAAAGACTTAGATTCAGCGATGGGATATTCAATGCAAAGGAAAGGAAACTAAACAGAGTCTTTCAAGAATTCAAGGTGCTTGCTTCTGTTCTTAACCTTTCAAAGTATACTAGAATGACAATAAAACATTTTATCTATCAGTTTATGAAAAAGAATTCTTTAAAGGGAAGGTCATGCAAATCTTTTGTAGGTGCTGTTACATATCTTATTCTTGCTCAACAAAATATACCTGTTACTTTCAAAAAAATTGCAGACGCATTGGATCTTTTTGAAATTAAAAAGTTAAAGAATACCTACTCTTTTATTCTTGAGAAGATAAATCTTAATGCTCCTTTTATATATTCGAACAATTTTTTCAAGAATTTAATCATTAATATCTGTCAAAAATTGAAGCTTTCAATAGAGATACAAAATGAATGTTGTTTCACTCTTGATGATCTTGAAATCCATATTCTCGGCTCTGGAAAAAATCCTAGGGGTTTCATCGGAGCTTTGATATATCTTATTTCTATCAAAAATAAAGAAAAAATATCTCAAGAAAAAATAGCTAAAGCTCTTGATATCACTGAGGTTACTATAAGAAAAAGGGTAAAAGAAATTTCAAAATTCATTTTCCCTAATTTAAGAAGTATAGTTATTGAAATCTGTCAAAAATTAAAACCTCCAAAAAAAATAGAAACTGAATGTTGCGCTACAGCTGAAAAAATAAAGGTTTCTCTTGGTGATTTAAAATATAATCAGTTGCAAAAAACAGCTGCAGCAATAGTTTATCTAGTATCCAAAAATTATAAAGAAAAGAAAAGTCAAACAGAAGTAGCTAGAATCATAAATATAAATCGCAGTACATTAAAAGAGAAAATAGAAGAAATTATTAAATTTATCAAAGAGCCTTGATATAACAATCTTTAAGGAAATATTGCAACAATATTTCCTTTTTTATTTCAATAGTTTTGACATAGGAAAATCTTTTATTATAATTTCTAATATTATAATTACTGTTCTTTTAAATAAATAGTAGGGTGAGACCATTGGCAAATACTAGTATTGATTTAGAAAATTACTGTTGTCCTGAATGTGGATACAACAATCCAATTTTTGATACCAATAGGGGAGACACAATATGCAGAAACTGCGGTTTAATACTTCAAGAAAAAATGATTTCTTTAGTATATGGAGGACGAAAAGGAAAACAAATATTTTCTTTAGAAGATTTCTCTGTGTTTCACAAAGGTGTAAAATCATTTATTGAAAAAACGAACAAAGACTTTTCCGGAAAGTATGTGACTCCTGAAAATATAGAACTTTTTAGAAGGATTCGTTGCTGGGACTATCGTTTAACTCAAAATGAAAGAAGGATAAGTAAAGCTCTAGAAGACCTTAAAATAGTTAGCTCTTCTCTCTTTCTTTCCAAAGGCATCAGAGAAAGGATAGCACGGTTTATTCAGAAGTTTATAAAACAGCATCTTATTCAAGGGAAATCTTACTTAAGTTTTGTCTGCGCTGCAACATACCTAGTTTTAAGAAAAGAAAACTTTCCTGTTAGTTTGAAAGAAATCTCTGAAATATTTTCTCTTGATATAAAAAAGTTAACCAGTGTTTGCTTCTTTATACTAAGAAAAACAAAAGAAAGAATCCCTCCTCAAAACCTTAAGAGCTTAACTGTAAAAATCTGCGAGAAAATAAAGCTCTCCCAGCAAGCACAGAACTTATGTTGTTCGATGATAGAATATATTAAAAATTCTATTGATTTTTCTGGTAAAAGCCCAACAGGAATAGCCTGCGCAATAATCTATCTGGCATGTCTTAAAAATGGAGAAAAAAGAACTCAGGAAGAAATTGCAAAAGTGGCAGGAATAACCCCAGTAACTTTAAGAAACAGGCTAAAACAAATTGTAGAATTTTTTTCTTAATAAACAATATTTATTTTTGAAATACTGAGAAGGAAATATTGTCACAATATTTCCTTTTTTATTTCAATGTTTTTTGACATAATAAACTCTTTTATTATAATTTCTAATATTATAATTATTGCTCTTTTAAAACTGCATAAAGTGAAATTGATGAAGGAGATTTATATTTGTCCTGAATGTGGAGGAAATAATCCAGTGTTCGATGCCAAAAGAGGGGAAATAATATGTAGAAATTGCGGGACAGTGATTAAAGAAAGAAAAATAAGCACACGAAAATTTCTTCCAGACGGTCTTTCTACTTTTCATCCAGGAAAAAAATCTTATATTGGAGAAAACAAAGATATTAAAGGAAAGGAGCTTTCAGTAAAAACTGTGTATAATTTTAAAAGGCTACGTCAATTAGACATTTCTTTCTCAACCCAAGAGAAAAGAAAACTAAAAGCATTTGAGGAAGTTCAAAAAATTGTTTCTTCTCTTTCTCTTTCAAAAAATATTAAAGAGAAAATAGAATGGCTAATTTTAAAATTCTTGAGAGAATACTCGAAAGAACATTCGCTTCGTGGGGTAATATCGTTTACAAGACTTGCTGCAGCTGCAACTTATTTGGTGCTTAAACAAGAAAATTTCCCTAGTAGTGTAGGTTTAAAAAAAATTGCTAACTTAGCTTCTATTAGTATAAAAACTTTGCGAAAAGATTATTGTTTCTTGTTGGAAAAGATGAGATTGAAAAATCCTCCTCAAATAGAGCTTAAGAACTTAGTGGTTGCGTTTTGTAATGAACTAAACCTCTCACACGAAATTCAAGCTCAGTGTTGTTCGATAATAGAAAAGATTGAAGACTCTATTGATTTTTCCGGAAAAAACCCTCGAGGCGTAGCTGCAGCAGTAGTCTATCTAGTCTCTTTAAGAACTGGAGAAAGAAGGAGTCAAAAAGAAATTCTAAAAATTGCAGATGTCTGTGAGGTTACTCTGAGAAGGAGAATAAAAGAAATTTCTAGATATGTCTCTTCAACTATAGAAGATCTAACATTCATTTAAAAAATTTTGTTGACAAATACTTCTCTCCTCTATCAGGAAATATTACAACAATATTTCCTTTTTTTATCTTTTGCGCTTCTTTTAAAGCGGTGTAAAAAGCAGCTCCTGAACTCATTCCTGCAAATATCCCTTCTTTTTCAGCTAATCTTTTGCTGGCATTAGAAGCATTTTTCTCACTAACCTCAACTATTTCATCAATTATATCTTTTTGTAATACAGGAGGTGTATATCCTTCTCTTAAAGATTTTAACCCCTGAATGTTTTCTCCCAGTTTTGGCTGAACCCCAATTATTTTTGCTTTTGGAAATCTTTCTTTTATTCTTTTTGAAACACCAGTAATTGTTCCTCCTGTTCCTATTCCTGCTATAAACACATCAATTTTTTGACCTTTCATTTGTTCAAGTATTTCCTTTCCTGTAGTCAAGTAATGAATCCTTGCATTAATTTCATTTTCGTATTGATTAAG
>CAZBMQ010000010.1:0-2330 GCA_964493485.1 uncultured Candidatus Saccharibacteria bacterium | reverse complement strand
AGCAATCCCTGTTTTTCTGCTTTTTCTACCATTGCCAAAGCCAATCTGTCTTTTACAGAACCTGTTGGATTAAAACCCTCAAGTTTTGCAAAAATATTAATGTTTGGGTTTTCATTGAAATTTTGGATTTTAACCAAAGGAGTGTCTCCAATTGTTTTTAAAATATTTAACATATTATTCTTTTGTGCCTCATTTACTATAAAAAAACCTCTTTTTCCGAAGAGGTAAGCTAAGGTTTCTCTTTTACAGTGTATTTTTTTAACCCAAACCTACCTCTTCAAAAGAGGCACAACAACAAACACAACAATTAATTACAAGATTTGGGTGTCTCATGCGTCTGCTTTTAACATTAACAAAGCTCAAGAGGGTTGTCAAATTTTGATTTTTCTTTGATTCGTGATAGAATGTCTTAATATGAAAAAAGAAGATATATTTGGATCATTAATTATTGGTTTGTTATGTGGACTTATATTACCCAAAACAGCTTTCTTTATAGAGTTCTTTCCTGAACAACTATTAAAATACTTTCCGATATTTTTACCCTTTCTCTCTTTGTTTGGAGTTTTTGTTTTAGAAACTTTTTTTAAAAAAGTACCCACCCTTATACAGTTTGGAAAATCATTTCTGGTTGGAATATTAAATAGTGCTATTGATATGGGGGTGTTTGATTTTTTAGTATGGTTTTTTGCTATTGCCTCCGGCTGGCTTCCTGTTTTATTTAAAACTATATCTTTTATGTGCGGAGCAATAAACTCATATCTTTGGAATAAATTTTGGACATTTCAAAAAAAAGATACTCAAAATAAAAGCGAAGAAGCAATAAAATTTTTCCTTATCACATTTGGTGGGTTTTTAATTCATACTGCAGTCATTAACATTATGATAAATATTATCGGTCCAAAATTTGGAATAACTGAACGATTATGGGCAAATATAGGAAATATAATCGCTATTTTAACCGGTTTTCTTTGGAACTTCTCAGGCTACAAATTTATTGTATTTAAGAAATAATAAGTGAGAAAAATGAGCAAACTCACTCTGTTGGTTTAATGCGAAATGCATATGCAAATTTTTATAATTTTAGATTAGAATTATCAATTTCGCTTATTTCGCAATATCTATGTCCTTAGTTTTATATCGCAAATACAGACCTCAAACATTTGCTGAGATTATCGGACAGGAACATATTGTTAAAACTCTGACAAATGCAATAGCAAGAGAAAGTATTTCTCATGCTTATTTGTTTTCAGGGCCCAGAGGAACCGGAAAAACCACTCTGGCGCGTCTTTTAGCAAAAGCTGTAAATTGCGAAAAAAGGAAAAAAGGAGAATTTGAACCTTGTAATAAATGCTCTTCTTGCCTTGAAATTATGCAAGGAAGAGCAATGGATTTAATTGAAATTGATGCAGCTTCTCACAGAGGAATTGATGATATAAGGGAATTAAGAGATGGAATTAGATTTTCTCCTACAAAATCAAAATATAAAGTATTTATTATTGATGAGGCTCATCAGCTCACACGAGAGGCCGCAAATGCATTATTGAAAACCCTAGAAGAACCACCTAATCATGCTATTTTCATTCTGGCAACAACTGAAATTCATAAAATGATTCCCACTATTATTTCCAGATGTCAGCGATTTGATTTCAGAAAACTAACCTTGCCAGAGATTATCAGAAAATTGACAACAATTATAGAAAAAGAAAATATCAAAATTGAAAAACCTGCTTTAGAATTAATCGCTATTAACGCTGGAGGAGCAATAAGAGATGCAGAAAGTTTATTAAATCAGCTCTCCACCTTTTACAAAGATTCAAAAAGAGAAATAAAAGCAGAAGATATTAAAGACTTGTTGGGGTTGGTAGACGTAGAACTTGTAAGCAAATTCATAGATTTCTTGATTGAGAAAAAAACCTTTGAAGCAATAGATTATTTAAACATAATCAACGAAAAGGGGCTGGATATAGAAGAGTTTGCCAAAACATTAATTAATTATCTAAGAAAAGGGTTGATTCTTAAAATTATGGATGGGAAGGTATCTTCTAATCCCTCATATGGCTTTTTGTCAGGACTTACCAAAGAAGAAATTCAACATCTTAAAAATCAAATTGGGAAATTAAAAGAAAAGGATTTAAAAAACATAATAGATGTTTTTTTAATAGCGCAAAATAAAATGAGATATTCTCCCATACCTCAACTGCCTTTAGAGCTGGCAATCGTAGAAGTATGCGAAGAAAAAAAATAAATATTGCGGATTGCGGGGTCGTCTAATGGTAGGACAGGGGCCTTTGGAGCCCTTAATCTAGGTTCGAATCCTAGCCCCGCAGCAA
>CAZBMQ010000009.1:0-36399 GCA_964493485.1 uncultured Candidatus Saccharibacteria bacterium | reverse complement strand
ATAGAAGAGATAAGAAATAAAGAAATTTGGGAGAATTTTCTTTTAGGTTGTAAAGAGAAAACATTTCTTCAGTCTTGGAATTGGGGAGAATTTAATAAAATGATGGGAGAGAAGGTTTATCGTTTTGGGATTTTTAAAGATAAAGATTTGATGGCCACAGCCCAAATAATAAAAATCGTAGCAAAAAGAGGAACTTTTTTATTTATACCGCATGGACCCAACGTGAGGTTTGATGTTCGATGTTCGAGGTTCGAGGTTGTTAAGCTGTTTTTGGAAGAATTAAGAAAAATAGCAAAAAGAGAGGGAGTAGATTTTATCAGGATTGCTCCAGTGTGGGAAAGAACCTCAGAAAATATTAAGATTTTTAAGATGTTAGGATTTAAAACAGCGCCAATTCATATCCATCCAGAGTTGACTTGGGAGTTGGATATTACTCCTTCTGAGCAGGATCTTTTAATGCAAATGAGAAAAACAACCCGCTATCTTATAAGAAAGGCTCAGAAGAATGAAGATATTAAAATAATAGAGAGCCAAGACATTAAAGATGTAGAAAAATTCAATACTCTTTATCAAGCTACCAAAAGTAGGCATCATTTTATCCCATTTTCTTTAGAGTATTTAAGAAAAGAATTTTTATCATTTTCTTCTGACAATCAGATAATAATTTTTTTAGGGAAGTATAAAGAAGAGATAGTGTCTTCAGGAATTTTTATTTTTTGGCAACAGATTGGATTTTATCACCACGGAGCTTCTTCTTTGAAATATCCTAAGGTTCCTGTTTCTTATTTACTTTTATGGGAAGCAATAAAAAAAGCAAAAGAGAAGGGATGTCAGAAGTTTAATTTTTGGGGTATTGCTCCTAATTTTGGCACATCAGCATTTAAAAAACATCCTTGGGCTGGTTTGACATTATTTAAGATGGGTTTTGGAGGAAATAGTAAGGAATATGTAAAGACCCAAGACTTTGTGATTTCCAGCAAATATTGGTTTTCTTTTTTCATTGAAAAGATTAGAAAAATGAAAAGAAGATTATAGAATAAAAAAAGAGAAGAAATATTATTTTATATGTCTAAGTATCGAAAACCACACAGGATTAAAAAAAGGAAGTCGATAATTAAAAATCGATTTTTTTGGAAAGGTGTTTTAATCTTTATTTTTATTATTTTTGCTGTTTATTTTCTTCTTTTTTCTGATTTTTTTCAGATTGATAAAACTATAATCTCCGGGAATAAAAGAGTATTAAAAGAAGAGATTCTAAATATTATTGAAAGGAGACTTAATAAAAAGAGATTATTTTTTTCTGGTAGGAATATTTTTTTAGTTAATACAGATTTAATGAGAAAGGAAATTTTGGAAAGCTTTCCCCAGATAGCTGACGCTAGAATTATAAAAAAGCTTCCTGCTACATTGAATTTCGCAGTTTTTGAAAGAACAGAAGTGGCAAGATTTTGCGAAGTCAGCATTCTTTCTGAGGTTGGGAAATGTTATTTATTAGACAAAAATGGAGTGATTTTTGAAGAAGCAACAGAGGAGAATACCCAAATACCCACTCTTAAAAAGTCAATTCTTAATAAAAGAGTAAGGTTAGGTCAAGAGATATTAGATAAAGATTTGGTTTCAAAGATTACAAAAATTTTTATTAATTTAAAAGACTTAGAGATTCCTATAAAAGATATTTCAATTGTCTCAGAAGATAAGATTGTTGTGAATACTTTGCAGGGTTGGGATATTTATTTTGATCCTTTGAAGGATTTAAACTGGCAATTAACCAAACTAAAGGCAGTTTTAGAAAACTCCATTCCTATTGAAAAAAGAGGGGGGCTAGAATATATTGAGCTTCGCTTTGGCAATTTCGCTCCCTTTAAGTATAAAGAGATTGAATAAAAAATTATTCTATATAATAGATAAAGATTGATTTACCAGCTCGCGCTATAGGGGTATAGTTGTCTAGCCATTTATAATAACCTGTGGGTTGATCAAAACCATGAACTGGATTTCCTCTTCCTCCTTGAAGCAAGGTAGCTGATATAGCCAGCCAGCCTTTTTGAGGTCCTGCTAAAGCATCTAACCTTTCCCATTTGTTTTTGAGATAATAATTAACATCTCCTCCTCCAAAATAATCAACCTTTATTTTTTCAATTTTATTTTTTTGAACCCATCTCGCTAATCTTTTGAGATCTTGTCCCCAATCATAATTTGAATCTACAACATATTTATATCCATTTTCAGTTCCTCCTCCGATTTCATTGAAGTAAGACAAGTAATGAGGATACGAGGTTATAGATGAGATAACATACCAAGATAATAAAACTAAAAGTATATAGAGGCCTGCTTTTTGAAAAGCAGGTTTTTTAATTTTTTCAATTCCAGCCATAAAGCCGAGACTTACTAAAACATAGGTGAATGGGAAAACAGGCAAGATGTGTCTTACTCCAATATTAAGATTTCCCGAAATAGAGGTTATCCAATATACTAATAGGAATACTACCATAGCAAATTCTGTAAAATGCGTTAATATACATTCCTTTAATCTTCTTTTGGCATCAACCCAAAATGGTTTTTCTACAAAATATACAGAAATGAATAATGAGAGAAGTGTAAGAATATGAAAAGCTAAAGGATTTTTAAGAAAATATACAACAGGAAAGTAATACCACCATCCTGATGCTGAAATCATGCCCATAAAATACACAGTATTTCCAAAAGCAGTTCTTTGTGTTGCCATTAATAATCCTAAAAGATAATGCCCGAGAGCTCTTAAGATTGGTTTATCTGCCATCCAAATACAAATTTTACTTAGCTGTTTCATTGGCGATGACTCCAATATTGTTTTTGTATCTGACAGCTGTTTTTCTGGAGGATAGTTAAGAACATGGAATTGATATATAGGTAAGATTACAAAGATTATTGCAATAATCCCTGCTAGAATTGAGAGTGATATATACTTAACGAGATTTTCTTTTTTTAATAAGACATATATTATGGTTGTGATTCCGAGCGATGGAACTAGGAGAACTAAAGAGAATTTGAACAACAGAGAGATTCCCAATGTTAGACCTGCGATAATAATGTTTTTTTTGGAAGGATTTTTAAGGAATTTCAACCAAAAATAAGTAGCCAAGACAAAACCTAAACTGGCTCCTACATCAGTAGTAACCAATCTGCCATGCGCTAAGAAATTAGGAGAGAAGGAAAATAAAATTAAAGTAAGAATTGCAACCTTGTTTCCAAATTCTTTTTTTGTCCACCAAAATAAAAACCAGCCCAAAAATAAAAGCACAAAGAGCATAGGGAATCGCGCCCAGAAAGTAATCTGATCAGGATTATTTCCAGAATTATATAAGAATTCCCAACCAAATCTCCATTGACCATTTATATCTTTGTTCCAAGCATCACTGTTTGAGGGGAAATTTAAATTCAAGAACAGGAGAGGTAAAGCAGCTAAGTCTTTGATCAAGGGAGGATGTTCGGGATTTATTCTGAAATCTTTTTGAGTTAAATAAGAATAACCTGCAGGGATATGAGCTAATTCATCCATTGTGGTCGAATCTCCCAAATAGCTTGAAAAAGCCAAGATAAACATTGTAAAAAGCAGAATAAAAGCTGTGATGTTTGTAAATTTTTCAGACATAGTTATATGATTTGAAATATTAATACCCCATTTTTATTTTTAACTTCTCCGGTGGGGAACATGACCTTTAATTTCTCGAAGAGATTTTCATCTGGAGCCATTGGTACAATTATTGTTGGTTTTTTATTTATTTTAATTTTATCTATTTCTTCTGGCAACACATAAACAGAACGAATATTTTTATACTTTGAGTTTTCGATAAACATTATTGTTTGGGCTGGCATAGGGATGCCATTAGGCCAAGGTACTGGGACTCCTGATTGGTTTACAATTACAATTTTGCTAACCTCATTTTCAAGAGAATTTAAATAATCTCCAATCTTTACATAATTTTTTGCAAAAGCATTCTTTGTTTCTTTGTTTTTTCCCCACCAGATGAAGTATTTGTATGACTGAAATATAAACACAAACAACAAGAACAGCAAAAGAATTAATATGAGTTTTTCTTCTTTGATTTTTTGTCTAAACCATAAATAGGTATGCCAAGTTCCGAACCCAGCTAAGATATATGCAGGTGGAATTACACATATAACACGCAGGGCGTGCGGGATACCCTCAACAGTCAGCATTCCAGGCAAAAGCATTATTAAAAACCAGCTTATTAATGAACAGTGTATAACTGCTAAAGAATAATTTTTTTCTTTAAGAGATTTTTTTAAATGTTTTATCGAGACAAAGGTTCCTATTAAAAACAAAATTCCTATTGGCAAGAATAATTGGGGAGAACCGGAAAGATTATGCCGCCAATTTGTATCTCCTTTTAAATTAAACATTGCTAAATGTAAGAAAAAAGATTTCAGAAACTCTTTTAAAGGATTTTTGGCAGTAAACACTGAAATAGGTGTGGCTCTTCCAATAAAATCTTGTGGATTTTGCAGAAAATAGATTCCTATAGGAAAAGCAATCAAAAATACAGATATTAGAAAATAAAAGGTGAATACTAGATATTCTTTAATTAACCTATCTTTTTTATAAATAACCCCCCATAGCAAAAGAATAATTATCAATAATAATACTGACAGTCTGAAGGAGATATATGTATAGAAACCGAGCCCAAAAAAGAAGCCTCCTATCAAAAAAAGATATCTTTCTTTATTCCTGAAGCCGTTAAATAAAAAATATAGTGAAAAAACTAAAAAAAAGGGAGATAATATTGCTCTAAAGCCGATTCTAGAAAAATTGGTATGCCAAAAAGAAGCAGCGAGAAAGAAACTTGATAGAAGAGCAATTTCATCAGCTTGGACTCTATAGCTTGGATTAGAAGAGAATAACTCTTTACACAGGAGATATACACCCAATACAGTAAAGATTCCAAATACAGCAGGGATAATTTTAAGAGACCATATAGAAATTCCAAAAAGAGAAAAGGAAAGAGAAAGAAGCCATATAAAGAGCCCTTCTCTTCCATTGTTCTCAGGGTAAAAAACCTTATATGTATTTGTTTTAAGGCTTTCTAAAGCTTCATTTCCATTAATAGCTTCATCAGGATAGAGTCCTGGAGGTACTGATTCCAATTTCCATAATCTAAAAAAAATGGCTGTTAATATTATCAATAAAAAAAAGACTTTTTTTATTATAGAATAGTTCTTTATAGCCATCTCTTTTTATGAAAATAAGCTATCATTCCTCCCATTACAATAAGCATTATAGCTGAGATTATCCAAAATCCTTTTGGGGAATAGGTAAATGGAAGGGATGCAGGGAAATTCATTCCCCAGATTGAAGATATGAGGGTTAAAGGCAATAGAATTACAGAGAAAATAGTTAGGATTTTCATTATTTCATTTATTCTGGTGGAAAGCATTGATTGATTTGTCTCTTCAAGAGCTAAAATGGTTTCTTTATATCTTTCTAAATCATTTAATACCTGTTCATAGATACCTAATACATCAGAGAAATAAGGCAAGAGATTCTTTCCGAAAAACTCAACCCCTTCTTTCAGAAGAGATTCCAATACCTCTTTTTGAGGTTCTATTATTCTCCAGAAATTAATAATGTCTGTTTTAACTAAAGAGATTTCTAGCACCATTTCTTTTTCTTTTTCGCTGAATATCCCTTGTTCTATGTTATATATTCTTGTATCAATCATTTGAGTTTTGGCTAAACAACTTTTCCAAAAACCACTTAAGATATAATATAAGAGCTGTCCTGTTCCTTCCTTCATATAGCTTTCTCTTGAGGTTTTGTAGTTTTTACAACTCTTAAATAATGTTTTTAAAGGATAAATGGCTTTATAATGACTGGTGATTAGGGTGTCTTTTGTGACTATAATATTTAGCTCCCTAGGGGTGCTTACCCTTTTTTCTCTGTCGTATACTGGATAGTAAAGTATCATAAAAATATATTCTTTGTAATGTTCTACCTTTGGTCTTTGACTTGGATGCAAAAGTTCATCCAGCACCAAGGGATGTATCTTAAATTTTTTCTTAAGAAAATTAAGATCTTTATTAGTAGGTTTTTGGATATTTATCCAAGTTATTTTTTTTCCTTTGATTATTTTCCTCATATTATACCTATTTTACTATATTTTTTTTAAAAAACCTATTGTGAATTTCAATAATAAACTATTTGACAATTCTTTTTTTGAATGTTATGGTTTATAATCGTAATTATAGACCGCAGAGGTGGTTGTGATGGGTTTAATAGAAAAATTGAAAAAGCTCTTTAAAAAATTTTTAAGAGAAAGTTCGAATCCTGTGGTAGCTGAGAATAAATTAAAAGAGTCAGAAGAGAAATTTAAGAGATTGAAAAATGAATTAGGTTGGTTGAAAATTAGAGAACAAATAGAGAAGGTATCAAAAGAGATCAGGGGAGATGAAGTGTCTCTTAGTGAAGTTTGTGAATTTCATACAAGATTTTCAAAGTTTTGTTACGGGAATACAAAGGATTTGCTTTGGGTAATAAATACAAAGGAAAAACAAAAAAGAGATATAATGAAAGAGCTGGAGAAACTCCAAAAGGAGTTTCCAGAGCTAGTTGAAGAGTTTATTAGAAAAAGCAAGATTTTTAGACAATTGGAGGAGCAGATACAGAAATTTTTGACAGAGATCGATAATTTGAGACAAATCAGCAAAGATTTTAAAAGATTACTTGATACAAAAATAGAGATAGTAGAGATAAAAAGTAATAAAAAAATTCACGAGAAAAGGGAGAAAAAGACAAATAAAATAGAGAAAGTAAATTTTCGTTATCGAAGCAGTGATCCTGAATGTATAAAAAGAGTAACACGACACATTTATAATACAGATGTCCCTGAAGAAGATGCGAAATATTTCACAGAAAATATATATAGATTAAAAAAGAAAGAAATAATCGAAAAAGCCTTAAGTTTAGTAGAGGCCCTTGAACCTATTTACCCTAATTTGCAGTGGGAAAAAGTTAAAAAATTAAAAGAGAAATCTAATAGCCGCTAAAGGCTATTTTTATTTTGTCTATTAATTTAGCACTTGAGGGTCTTGACTGCTAATTTTGGTTTGCTATAATACAATTACTTGCCCAACACCAAATTTATTTTTGTATTATAATATAATTGTAGTATGATTACTGAAAGACAAGAGTCAATATTAGAGACAATAATAAATGAATACATTGAATCTGCCCGTCCTGTTAGTTCCCAATTGATAGAGAAAAAATATGATTTTGATGTATGCCCTGCTACAATAAGAAATGAGATGCAGAAATTAACAGAATTAGGGTTTTTATATCAACCCCACACTTCTGCTGGCAGGATTCCAACTGATAAAGGCTATAGATTTTTTGTAGATAATCTGCTTGAGAAAGGAATTTCAGAGTGCGAAGAGATATCAAAAATAGAAGAGTTATTAGAAAAAGAAAAAGAAAAAGACGATATTATTAAGTTTACCTCTGATCTTTTGAGGTTTTTAGCAAGTACTTCTTCTAATTTAGCAACTGCTCATCTTTCTGGTAGAGACTTTTTTTGGAAGGAAGGATGGGAAGAAATATTAAAAGAGCCCGAGTTTGAAGAGAAAGATTTCATTGTTAGATTTACAGGCTTTCTTGAGACATTTGAAAAAAAGATAAAGAGTTTTCATATTAATTCAGAAGTAAAAGTTTATATTGGCAAAGAGAATCCTTTTGCCAAAGACAAGAGTTTTAGTGTTATTTCAGTTAAATGCCATTTTCCGGGAGAAGAAGGAATTGTTTCCCTTTTGGGCCCTACGAGAATGGCTTATAAAAAAAATATAAGCTTAATTAATTCTATAGCTAAGATTTTAGAATAATAAAAAATGGAAAAACAAAAAAAGAAAGAAGAGGGTAGACCTAAAGCAAAGATTAAGGTTCTAGGAGAGAATGAAGATGTTATCCAGGAACTGAGGCAGAAATTGGAAGAATGTGAAAAGGCTAAAAAGGAATATCTGTCTGGGTGGCAAAGAGAAAGAGCAGATTTTTTGAATTATAAAAAGGAAGAATCAAAGAGAGTGAAAGAACTTATAGAATACGCCAACAATGA
Source organism: uncultured Candidatus Saccharibacteria bacterium (assembly GCA_964493485.1). GTDB lineage: Bacteria > Patescibacteriota > Minisyncoccia > Minisyncoccales > JANBVM01 > CAZBMQ01. The sequence goes on along the minus strand of CAZBMQ010000009.1, from coordinate 28,297 downwards.
TATTATTTTAAAATTTCTATCTATATTAGATAATTTTGATATAGCTGAAAAACATATTTCTCAAGAACTTCAAGAGAGAGAAGAGATAAAAGGTTTGCTCCAGATAAGACTTCAGATTAAAGATATGCTCAAAGGTTATGGTTTGGAAGAGATAGAATGTATGGGTAAAAAATTTGATCCAAATTTCCAAGAAGCTGTGGAAGAGGTTGATATTGATGAAGCAAAAAAGAAAATAGGAGGGGAGGTTGAGCCTGGAGTAGTGGTTGAGGAAATTCAGAAAGGATATGCAATTCATGGTAAGGTTTTGAGACCGGCAAAAGTAAAGGTCGTAAAAGAAAATAAAGAGAAAAAACATGACCCAGAAAAGACAACTTAAAATTAAGGCTAGGGATGAGGATATAAAAGGTGTTTATTCTAACTTAATGCAGATTCTTCACACAAAGGAGGAATTTATCTTGGATTTTTTCTTAGCTTCACCTCCAGAAGGAATTTTGGTTTCAAGGGTTATTATGAGCCCGGCTCATGTAAAGAGAATGATTAGGGCTTTGAAAGAAAATCTTGAAAGATATGAAAGGAGTTTTGGAAAGATAGATGAAGCTGAAGGTCCTGAAGAAAGAATAGGATTTAGTGTAGAATAATATTTATTACTTAAATAAAGGTCGATACAATTAATTTTAACTGGCTTTATGGTTGAATTGTTAAATGGTTGATAAATTAACCATCTAACAATATAGCCATTTTAGCCACAACAGTCTTATGCCTATTATTCCATGGAGACCATTTTGGGATATTGAGAGATGGTTTGATGAAGAATGGCCTGATATTTGGGAGTTTCCCAGATTTAGATTTCCAAGACTAAGGACGCCAAGAATGGATGTGTATGAAACAGATAAAGAAGTGGTAGCTAAGGTGGAGCTTCCAGGCGTTGACCCAAAAAACATCAAGGTAGAGGTGGAAAATAATGTTTTGAAGGTAGAAGCCAAAACAGAAGAGAAAAAGGAAGAGAAGAGAAAAGGTTACTACAGAAAAGAAATAAGCTCTGGATTTTATAAAAGAGCAATTCCTTTGCCTACTGAGGTAGTAGAAGGAAAAGCTAGTGCTGATTATGAAGATGGAATATTAACCATTTCTATTCCCAAAGTGGAAACAAAGAAGGCAAAAAAGAAGGCTGTGAAGGTGAAGGTGAAGACAAAGAACAAATAATATTACCTGCAGTAGCTAGTACCTTGCAAGAAAAATTTTAAATAATTTTTCTATTTTTGATTTATTCTTCCACGCGAGGTACTAGCTACTGATTATAAAAATATGAGCAAGATTTTAGGTATTGATTTAGGAACCGCAATATCAAAAATGGCTTCTATCATACAGGGGGAGCCAAAGTGTATAGAGAATAGAGAAGGGTCTATTTTGACGCCTTCTGTTGTTGCATTGACAAAGAATGGAGAAAGGCTTGTAGGGATTTTAGCAAAAAGACAAGCTATTACAAATCCTAAAAATACAATTCATTCGGTAAAGAGATTTATTGGAAGGAGACATTCAGATCCTGAAGTGCAAAAGGAGTTGAAAAAAATACCTTATGAAACAAGAGCAAGAAAAGATGGAGGTGTAGAGGTGAAGATGGGAGATCCGCCAGCTGGCGGATGGTATACCCCGATTGAGATTTCTTCAATGATTTTGCAGAAATTAAAATTAGACGCAGAGGAAAAATTAGGAGAAAAGATAGAATCTGCCGTGATTACATGTCCAGCAAATTTTGATGATTCCCAGAGAAAAGCAACCAGGACTGCGGGAGAAATTGCAGGATTTAAGGTATTGAGAGTAATTAACGAACCAACTGCAGCAGCTTTAGCATATGGTTTAGGCAAGAAAAAATCAGAAAAAGTAGCTGTTTATGACTTTGGGGGAGGCACATTTGATGTTTCAATCTTAAATGTTTCTCCCGATACAGTAGAAGTGGTTGCCACGGGCGGAGAGGCACATTTAGGTGGAAATGATTTTGACCAGAGGATAATAAACTGGATTGTAGAGAAATTTCAGAAAGAGCAAGGAATAGATTTATCAAAAGATCCATTAGCCCTTCAGAGACTGAAAGAAGCTGCAGAAAATGCCAAGATTGAGTTATCTTCAGCTATGGAAACAGAGATTAATCTTCCTTTTATTTCTTCTGATAGTGCAGGGCCTAAACATTTATACTACAAACTTACACGGGCTCAGTTTGAGAACATGAGCAGAGATTTGGTAGAGAGATCGATTGAGAGAGTAAAGAAAACCCTAGAAGAAGCAAAATTAACCAAGAATGATATTGACGAAATAATTTTGGTTGGCGGCACAACCCTGATTCCTGCAGTAAGAGAAGCTGTAAAGGCATATTTTAATAAAGAACCAAATAAATCCATTAATCCAGAGGAGGTAGTGGCAATGGGTGCTGCTATTGAAGCTGAAATATTAAGAGCAAAAGAAGAAGGAAGAGCTCCAGAAGGAGATATTAAGAGCGTCTTATTATTAGATGTTTTGCCTCTTTCTTTAGGATTAGAAACTTTAGGTGGAGTAACTACTGTTATGATACCTAAAAATACTACTATTCCTACTTCTAAAACCCAGATATTTTCTACAGCTGCAGATAACCAAACCTCAGTTGAGATAAATATATTGCAAGGAGAAAGACCAATGGCAGCCGATAACAGGTCTTTAGGAAAATTTGTTTTGACAGGAATTCCACCTGCTCCCAGAGGAGTTCCTCAGATAGAGGTGACTTTTGATATCGATGCTAATGGTATTTTGTCTGTTACTGCTAAAGACAAAGCCACTGGCCGTTCTCAGTCTATAAGAATTGAAGGTTCTATAGGTTTATCTAAGGAAGAGATAGAGAGAATGAAAAAAGAAGCAGAATTGCATGCAGAGGAAGATAAGAAAAAAAGGGAGTTAATTGAGGCAAAGAACTTGGCTGATAATCTAATCTATACCTCAGAGAAAACCCTCAGGGATTTAGGGGATAAAATTTCTCAGGATACAAAGAAAGAGATTGAGAATAAGATAGAAGAATTGAAAAAGGCAAAAGAAAGTGATAATATTGATGATATAAAAGCAAAGACATCAGCGTTATCTCAGGTGATTCAAAAGATAGGAGCTGAAATGTACCAAAAAGCTGCAGAAGAAAAGAAGGCTTCTCCAGACCAAAAAGAAGATGGACCGCAAGCAGAAGAAGGGGAGTATAAGGAAAAATAAATTAATTTATTTTTCATAAACAGTGTATTATGAAGGATTATTACAAAATTTTAGGTGTTTCAAGAAAAGCTTCTCCTGAAGAGATAAAAAAGGCTTATTATAGACTAGCTCATAAATATCATCCAGATAAGGGGGGTGATGAAGAAAAATTTAAAGAGATAAACGAGGCTTATCAAGTGCTTTCAGACGAGAAAAAAAGAGCTCAGTATGATAAGTTTGGTAGAGTATTTGAGGGAGCGGGATCTCAGCCAGGATTTGATTTTCAATGGAGTTGGGGAAGACCAGATATTGATTTTGAAGCAGATTTTGGAGAATTTGATTTAGAAGATATGCTTGAGGAAATCTTTGGATTTGCTTCTTCCCGGAGAAAAAAGGATTTTAAAAGAGGAAAAGACATCAAGATTGAAATGGAGATTAACTTAGAAGATACCTTAAAAGGGAAGAAAAAAATAATAATTTTGAAAAAGTTGATTACTTGTCCTCGGTGTCAAGGAACAGGAGCTGAACCAAATACCAAAGTAAAAGAATGTTTTTCTTGTAGGGGCACAGGCCGGGTACAGGAGATTAGGAAGACCTTTTTTGGTACCTTTACTAGATATATTATTTGTCCAGAATGTAATGGAGAAGGATATAAGCCGGAGAAACCTTGTAATGTATGTCATGGTGAGGGGAGAATAAAAGGAGAAGAGGAAATAGAAGTGTCTATACCTCCAGGAGTAGATACAAACCAGGTTATAAAAATAGAAGGAAAAGGTTCTGCAGGCAGAAAAGGAGGGAAGGCCGGCGATTTATATGTTAGGATTTTAGTGAAAAAACATCCCATATTTGAAAGAAAAGGAGATGATTTATATATTTCAGTCCCTATTTCTTTTTCGCAAGCAGCTTTGGGAGGAGAGATAGAGATTCCAACATTGGAAGGGAAAAAAATTTTATTAAAGGTTCCAGCTGGAACAGAGTCTGGGAAGATTTTAAGAATTTCAAAAAAAGGAATTCCTCATTTTTCAGGTTATGGAAGAGGGAATTTATATGTGAAGTTGATTGTAAAAACACCAAAGAAATTAACAAAAAAACAAAAAGAGTTATTGGAAAAATTGAGAGAAGAAGGAATATAGCCTTGGAGAGCCCCCATAACTCAATTGGCAGAGTAACAGCCTTTTAAGCTGGAAGTTGCAGGTTCGACTCCTGCTGGGGGCACAAAGAACCACTTCAAAAGGTGGTTTTTTGTTGTCTATATTATGTGAGATATTATATAATAAAAATATAAAAAATAATAAGGAAAGATTGATAGCCAAAGAGACAAAACTTTATAAGGATTATACAAAAGGTCGAAAATATACTATATCTAACACCCCTTAGGAGGAAAGAGGTGAAAAGAATGGAATTTGAAAAAGAAATTCTCCAATTAATGAAAACTGAAGGAAAAGCAAGAGGGGTAGCATTTCAGACCGATGCCAGATATGTTTTGGAAAAAATGGGAGAAGAGGGTTTTTCAAAATTGGAGAGAGAAGCAAAAAAGATAGATTTTCCGATAGATTATAAGAATATTAAGACTATGAGCTGGTATCCTTTTGGTTTGAGGATTATCTCTTTGCTTTTAGTAAAGAATACATTTGGATGGGAAGATGAAGAGATAAGAGATATGGGATATACAGCACCGAAAACTTCGATTATGGTGAAGCTGTTGATGAAATTTTTTGTTAATTTTGATAAATTTTCAGAAAAGATTCCAGTATTCTGGGAACAAAACTATACAATAGGAAAGCTTGAAGTAGTGAAAGTGGATAAAAAAGATAAAGAATTGATAGCTCGTTTAAGTGATGTCAATGTTAATCCTATTTTCTTTGTTTATCTCGAAGGGTATTTCGAAAAGATGGTTCAATTTATTAAAAAAGATGCAGTTTGCAAGATAAGAAAATCTTCAAAAAGAAAACCTTGTCAAGAGATGATAATAAGATGGTAAGGAAAGTAGATAAAGACCAACATAAAATAGAAAAATTATTAGACAGCAATTTAGAAGATTTAAAAGGGTATATTAGTGATCTCCGAACTTTTTTACCTGTTCCTATATGTTATATAAATCCAGTGAATATTATTCTAGACATTAATGAGAGTTTTGAACGTCTATTTCATTACGGAGAGACTGAGATTATTGGAGAAAAATTAGAGAAATTATTTGCTTATCCTCAAGAAGCAGAAGAAATAGAAAAAGAGATTTCAAGAAAAGAAAGAATCCAGAATCGAGAAACAATTTTTCTTACTAAAGAAAGAAAGGAAATTCCAGTATCCATTTCATTGATGCAAAGGAAAGATAAAGACGGAAACTTTATAGGATATTTTCTTTCAATTGCGGACTTAAGAGAAATGAAGAGAATTCAAAATGAACTTCAGGAGAAGATTGAAGAAATGGAAAAATTTCATAAGCTCACTATAGGTAGAGAAGAGAAGATATTGGAGTTAAAAGAGAAGATAAGAAGATTAGAAGAAGAATTAGAGGAGTTAAAAAAATCTAAGAAATAAGGATTATTTATTTTATCAAAAAGAAAAACAGAGACTTTTTGTCTTTTTAGAAAAGACAAAGGCCGTTTCTTTGGTAGAGATCCGGCTTTTTTATTGTATGTGGTTTGTTAGATATAGTATAATTAATTAATATGAATTTAGTTTAAAAAATGAAGGTGGATAGAAGAGATTTAAATCAACAGAGTTTTTGAGAGAAAATTATATGGTTAATGTTGTTTTAGTAATTTTAGAAATATTCTTGTTTTATTATAGTATTTTTAGATATATTATTTTTTCGGTTAATTGTAAAATCCCTTTTGAGAAAATGATAGTTGGTATTATTGGCCTTGATAATTTTTTACTATTGGGTATACAGCTTTTGTTTACCTTCTTATTAGCGGTAAACAAAAGGAGAATATATTTTTATTGAAATGGATAGTGAGCGGGGTATTCTTCTTTGGAGCTGTGTTTGTTTTTTAAACGATGCTATTAATACATTCCACCATTTTGAGATTGCAGAAAAAAAATAGAAAAAAATTAAAAGCTTCGTTCTAAATAAAATCCATGGCTTTAGAAAAAAAATCATCAAAAGAAAATAAGCAAAATTTATTAGAAATTAATCTTAGAAAAGAAAGAAACAAAAGAAGGAAGGCTGAAAAAAAATTGAGAGAAATCGAAAGACAATATCGTTTGGTTTTTGATTACGCTCCTTATGGTTTGATGAGAATAAACAAAGAAGGTGTGATTGTGGAAGCAAATGTTCAGGTTGCAAAGATATTTGGTTTGCGAATAAGTGAGTGTTTAGGGAAACATTTTTCTATATTTAATTATTTGATGCCTAAAAAAACTTTTAGTTTTATCTCTAAACGTTTTAAAAAAAGAATGAAAGGGGAACAAACGATATCTTTGTATGGACTTCAGATGCGAGATGTGAAAGGAAACATTTTAGACCTTGAGATTAATGTGAAAGTAATTAAAGAAGGAAAGAGGATTAAAGGTGAATTAGTGGTGATTCGTGATATTACAGAGCAAAAGAGAATAGAAAGGGAATTAAAAGAATCAGAAGAGAGATTTAGGACTTTTATAGAGACTGCAAGCGACCTGATGCATATCGCAGACGAAAACGGAGATTTTATTTATGTAAATCAAGCAATGGCAAAAGCATTGGGATATACAAAAAAAGAAATGATAGGGATGCATATTACCAATATTTTAAGCCCAGAGGTTTTGGAAAAGAGATTTAAAAATAACCTTAAAAAACTGATTAAAAAAGGAGAAATAAATATTGAAACTGTATGGGTGACTAAAAGAGGCAGAAAGATTTACGTAGAGGGAAAGGTTGTAGCTGTCTATGACAATAAAGGAAATTTTATGGGTAGCAGAGCTATTTTTAGAGATGTTACTAAACGGAAACGCACAGAAGAAAAAATTAAAAAATTTTATAAAGCTTTAGAGGAAAAAACAGAGACATTGGAGGAGACGAAAGCTTCTTTAGAGATAAAAGTAAGAGCAAGAACTAAAGAATTAAGAGAGTTGGCAGAGAGCCTGGAAAGACAAGTAAAAGAAAGAACAAGAGAGCTTCAAGAGAGAGTAGAAGAACTAGCTAAAACCAAAGCTGAATTAGAGTTAAAAATTAGAGAAATGGAAAGATTTCATAAAATGACTATGGGGAGAGAAGAGAGGATTTTAGAATTGAAAAAGAGGATTAAAGAATTAGAAAGCAAATTAAAAAGAGCTCATATTAAAGAAGAATATTAACTTAAAGATGAAAAAGAAAATAAAAACTAACAATAGCGAAATATGGATAGAAGGAGGAATTATTATGATAAGAATGTGGGGAGAGCTAAATGAGAAATCTACGAAAGTACAGATTAAGGAAATTAAAAATTTACGTAAGGAATCTGGAAATATAAAATATGTGATTGTCGACATCTCAGACTTAAAAAAAGTAAGCTTAAAAGCAAGAAGGATATTTGCTAGCGAGTATTCAGGAAGTGGAGTTAGGAAGATTGGCGTAATTTGTAAAAATCCATTATCAAAAACAATCGCCTCTTTCTTTTTAGGCATAAACAAGCCAGCTATTTTAATAAAATTGTTTGAGGATGTTGAAGAAGCAAAAAAATGGTTAAGAGAAGATGAATATTAATAAATTTTATTATTAATATTTTTATGAGAAAAAAAGCACAAGTTAGAGGAATGGCTTTGTTATCTGGGTTGAGGTTTGTAGAAAAGAGGAAAGGAAAAGAAGGACTAAGGAAAGTACTTGAAAGATTGGATAAAGAAACACAGAAAATATTTTCAAATATTGTCATAAAGGAATGGTATCCTTATGAAACAGCAGTAAAATTTCAAAAAGCTCTTGTAGAAGTAATCGGTAAGGGAAAAGAAGAAATCTTAATAGAGGAAGGAAAATTTATTGCGAAAGATAATACAAAATGGTTTTTGAGGTTGTTTTTGAGATTCGCCACTCCTCAAAAAATAATAAAAAAATGGCCTGTAGTATGGGATCTTTATTATAATAAAGGAAAATTGAAAATTACAACATTGAAAGAAAACTCAGCAGTTATAAGACTGCTTGATTTTCCTGAGTTAAAGCATACTACCTGTAATTCTGTTATAGGGTGGGGATTTTATTCCTTGGAAAAAACAGGAGCTCACAACATTGAGGTTAAAGAAACAAAATGTAGAGAAAAAGGAGATAATTATAGCGAATGGCATATAAAGTGGGAGTAATTATGGCAAAAAAAAGAAAAAAAGAAAAAAAGACATTAGAGCAACTGTGTAAGAAAGAAAAAGAAGAATACGAAGAGTATGTGGAGAATCAGATAACTAAGATACTTGGTGTTATATCAAATATTGCTTTGGGTGATTTGAATGTTCAAGCAGAAAGAGAAAAAAATGATGTATTAGGTGCTTTAGCAGATGGAATAAATATAATGATAGGGGAGATAAGAAAGAGAGAAACTCAGATGCAAGAGAGAATAAATTATTCTCTTAAGAGAACCAAAGAACTTATAGAGATTATTCAGAAAGCAGCAGCAGGCGATTTAACAGCTTCGGCTCCAATAAGCGATAGAAAAGATGAATTCGATGCGTTAGCAGCTGGATTAAATATGATGTTAGAAGAAATGCATGAAAGAGATATTGAACTAAAGGCAAAGATTAAAGAATTAGATAAGGCTCGTTTGATTCTCTATAGTCTTTCAGAGGACATTCAAGAAGAGAAGGAGTCTGTAGAAAGAAAAGTAAGAGAGCGAACCGCAGAGCTAGAACAAGAAAGAGCGAAGCTTGCAGCAGTAACTGAAAATATGACAATAGGAGCTATTCTTTTAGACGATAAAGGAAAAGCAATTTTTGCCAACAAAGCGGCAAAGAATATTTTAGGGATTAGGGATGATAAAGACGATATATTGGAGATTTTTTTTATAAAATTTGCTAAAGCAGATGTTAAAAAACATTTTCTTGAATGTATTCAAGGTAAGCCCCATAAAATACCTGAGGTAGAGGTAGCTCCTGGAATATTTGAGATTTCCTTTTTATGTATACCAGATAAAAAAAATCATAAAAAAGAATTTTTCGGGCATCTTATCTGGATTAAAGATATAACCCCTCAAAAGATTCTTGAACGGGCTAAGAGTGAATTTGTTTCTATTGCTTCCCATCAGCTGAGAACCCCACTTACAAGTATAAAATTATTTTTAGAGATGTTAGCAGACGAAGAAGTGGGTAAGTTGAATTCTCTTCAAAAAGATTACATTGAGAATATACAAAAGTCGAGTGAAAGAATGATAAAATTGATAAATAACCTTTTAAATGTTTCTCGCTTAGAAGCAGGAACATTGAAGATAGAACCAAGGTTGATGCAGCTGGAGGATTTTGTTGCTACGCTTATTGAAGAGGCAAAACCTTTAGACAAGACAGGAAAATGTAATGTGGTATTTATTAAGCCTAAAAGAAAACTTCCTAAGATTCCTATTGATCCAAGCTTGCTTCGACAGGTGATTTATAATCTTCTTGCTAATGCTATTCAATATTCACTGCCTGGTCGATGTAATATTGCAGTAAAGATTAAAAAGGAAGGAGAAGATTATATAATTAGCGTAAAAGACACAGGGATTGGTATCCCTAGAAAAGCACAACCGAGGATTTTTGAAAAATTTTTTAGAGCCGATAACGCAGTAAGACTTTTTGCCGATGGAAGCGGTCTTGGTTTGTATGTTATAAAAATGATTGTAAATTCTTGGGGAGGCAAGATGACCTTTGAGTCAGAAGAAAACAAAGGTACAACATTTTATTTTACAATTCCCACAAAAGGTATGAAGAAGAAAAAGGGTGAAAAAGGATTAAGACATTGGTGGTCTTAATAAAATAACTTAATAAAAAATTATGGAAGAAAATCAAAACACCAATACATTTTCCACAAAACCTAAAATTCTATTGGCAGAAGATGATAAGTATATTTCCCGGGCATATAAAGACGGGTTAGAGCGAGCTGGTTTCAAGGTTATTATTGCTTTTGACGGAGAAGAGGCAATGCAAAAGATAAAAGCGGAAAAGCCTGATTTGGTTTTGTTGGATTTAGTAATGCCAGTTAAAAATGGTTTCGAAGTATTAGAGGAACTGAGGATAGATGGAGAATTATCAGAAATACCAGTGGTTATTCTCTCAAACCTAGGACAGGAGTCAGACATCAAAAAAGGAAAAGAGCTTGGTGCCGTTGATTATTTAATCAAAGCCAATTTTTCTATGAAAGAAGTAATAGAGAAGGTTAAAGAGCATCTTGCAAGATCTAAGCTTTCTAGAAAATAATATATGCCAATAAAGATTACAAAGGAGAAACTTAAAGAACTTTTAGTAAGACCTGGCCATATAAGCGAGGAGCAGTTTAATTCATTGGCTAAAGAATCAGAACAAAAGAAAATTTCTTTAGAAGACTTGATAGTAGAAAAAGGATTAATTTCAGATGAGAATCTTGGCAAGACGATTGCGGATGGGTTAGGTTATCGATTTATTGATTTAAAAAAAAGGAAAATTCAAGATAGATTTATAAAAATAATTCCAGAAATTGTGGCTTTTTCTCAAGAAGCCATAATTTTCGATCAAACAAACGGTATCTTAAAACTTGCCACCACAAATCCTGAAAATTACGAATTTATCAAACTTTTAGAGAAAAAAACCGGACTTCAGATAGAAATATATTATACAACTTCTTTAGGAATAAAGGAAGCATTGAAATATTACAAGAGCGATTTAAAACAACAGGCTGAAGCTCTTATTCAAGACCTAGAAGCTCATCCACAAAATGAAGAGAATATAATAAAGTTAGTTAATTTATTCTTAGAGTATGCATATGATAATCGAGCTTCAGATATCCATATAGAGCCCTTAAGAGACAAAACCTCTGTGCGTTTTAGGATTGATGGTGTTTTACATGAAGTGCTGGAATATCCTCTTCATTTACATGAGAGGGTTGTTTTTAGAATTAAAATAATGGCCCGGCTTCGTACAGATGAACATAAGGCTCCTCAAGACGGAAAATTTGAGTATAAGAAAGACGAAACAATATTTGATGTAAGAGTTTCTATTTTACCAGTCACAGATGGAGAAAATGTAGTACTGCGTATTCTTGGTAAATACTCCAGAAGCTTTACTCTTGAGAATCTGGGTCTTTTAGAGAGTGATTTAGAAAAAATAAAGAGAGCCATAACAAAACCTTATGGAATGGTATTAGCGGTAGGACCTACTGGTTCTGGTAAGACCACTACTCTTTATGCGATTTTACAAATTTTGAATAAGCCTCAAGTAAATATTATGACCATAGAAGATCCTGTAGAGTATGATATAGAGCATGTTCAGCAGACACAGGTGAATCCAAAAAAGAACCTTACCTTTGCCACAGGTTTAAGGTCTATTGTAAGACAGGATCCGGATATTATTATGGTAGGCGAAATAAGAGACAAAGAAACAGCTGATATTGCAGTAAATGCAGCAATGACAGGGCACTTGCTTTTATCAACACTTCATAGTAATGATGCAGCCACCACCTTCCCGCGTTTAATAGATATGGGGATAGAACCCTTTTTGGTTGCCTCTTCTGTAAATCTAATAATTGCTCAGAGATTAGTGCGGAGAATTTGTGAAAAATGTAGAATGAGCTATTCTTTGACTGAAAAAGAATTAGAGTTGCTTCAAAAAGAGTCTTATCTTGCCGAGTTGATAAGAAACATTTCTAAGAAAGAAGATATTTCTAAGATAACATTTTATAAAGGAGCCGGATGCAAAGCATGTGGAGGAACCGGTTATAGCGGAAGAATTGGAATTTTCGAAGTAATAGAAGTTGTTGAAGAAATCCGTCCTCTTATTATTCAAAAAGCATCCTCTGATGTAATAAATGAGAAAGCCAAAGAATTGGGAATGATTTCGATGATTCATAATGGGATTTTAAAAGTCTTCCAAGGGATTACTACATTAGAGGAAATTATTCGAGTTACAAAAAGTTAGCTTTTAGAATTATGGTTTTTTTTAGAAAAGTTTCATCTCAAGAGTTGGTAGATTTTAGTAAGAACTTACTAATAATGTTAAAAAGCGGGATTACTATAAATGAAGCATTGACTTTTCTTGCTGAACAAACAAAGTCTAAAGTATTTAGTAAGATTATATATAAAGTAAGAGATGAGGTGAGAGCTGGAACATTTTTTTCAAAAGCACTTGCAAAACAAAAAGAAATATTTGGAGAAGTTTTTATCTCTTTAGTCAAAACAGGAGAGGCGAGCGGTACTCTTGAGGAGAATTTAGCTTTTCTTGTTGAGTGGCTCGAGAGAAATAATGATTTAAAAAAAGAAATAGATACTGCTATGATTTATCCAAAGATTGTTCTTGTAGCCACATTTTTGTTAGTTGGAATGCTGATAATATTAATATTGCCACATTTAATTCCTTTATTTGAGACCTTTAAGATAGAATTACCTCTACCCACAAAATTGCTTTTGAGATTGTCTATTTTTATACAAAAATCCTGGAATCTATTGATAATAGGGATTGTTGTTATATTTGTTCTTTTTACTTCCATTTATAGAATAAAAAAGATTAAAAGATTTTTTCATTCCCTTTATTTGAGGATTCCATTTTTTGGAGAGTTAATAATTGAATATCAATTAGCGCTTATGAGTCAGCTTTTTTCAACTCTTTTTCGAAGCGGTATCTCAATTCAGGAATCTCTTAAAATCGTTTCTGGAGCAATTACTAATATATGTTATCAAGAGTCTCTTAAAGAAATCGAAGGACGTATTCAGCGGGGGATTCCTTTGGCTCAAGCAATGCATAAATATCCAAAATTGTATCCAGATAGGTTTGTTAATATTATTTATGTAGGAGAAAAAAGTGGCACACTTGATAATTCCTTTGTGCATTTAACGGAATTTTATTCAAAAGAGATAAATAGAAGGGTCAAGAGATTACCTAGTGTGGTAGAACCTCTACTGCTCATTTTTATAGGATTAATAGTTGGATTTGTGGCTCTTTCAATAATTATGCCAATTTATGAATTAACTCGTGGTTTCCATTATTAAATTTTTGTTATGAATAGAGGATTTAGTTTATTAGAATTATTATTAGTGATTGCTTTGCTAATATTTTTGGTAGGTTTAACCCTACCGATAAGCCTTTATTTTTTTCAAACTATTCTTTTAGACAAAGCAACAATTACTGTAATAGATACATTGAGAAGGGCTCAACTTCAAGCAATGCTTCAAAAGAATGATAGTTCTTTTGGGGTAAAGATTTTTCCTGGTGCTTATTATTATGTTTTATTTCAAGGGGATTCTTATGATTCTAGGGTTCAGAATGAAGATGAATATTTTTTTGTTTGGGGAGACATTGAAGTAGTCTCAGGCAGAGTAGATGAATTGGTATTTAGCAAGTTTACTGGGACACCTTCAATCACAGGTACTGTATATGTTACTTTAGGTAATAATATTGAAGGAATTAATATAAACTCAGAAGGAAAAATAGAAAGGCAATGAGATTAAAAAAATATCAAAGAGGCCAACTTTTAATAGAAGTATTGATTGGTCTTGGTTTTGCTATATTTGCTATATCAAGTATTGGTTATTTTGTAATGGAAGCTGCAAATTCAGCCCGTCAGGGTATTGAAAGAACTCAGGCCACCTTTCTTGCTAAAGAAGGTTTGGAAGCTACCCGTTCTATCAGAGATGGTGATTTTGATAACTTGATTGATGGAATTCATGGTATCAGAATTTTAAATAATGAATGGGTATTTTCTAGCACATTTGACACTATAGATCAGTTTAAGAGAGAGATTATTATTTCTAATGTTGAGCAAGGAGTGAAGAAGGTAGAAAGCAGAGTTACTTGGAGATTTTCAAAATCAAGAGAAAATTCTGTTACGCTTGTGAGTTATTTGACGGACTGGAATCAGACCCAAGGCGAAGCTGGAGACCTTTATGTTGATATAGAGAATGTGAATTTAGGCCCAGATAATACAGAAATAAAAGGGATTAGTATAGAAAATCAAGGAGAGACAAATATTACCATTGATAAAATGTCTGTATATTGGATGGAAGGAGAGGATAATGAACTTTTACAGGTTGTTATAAATGGAAATGAGGTGTGGTCTGGGAATGCTTCTTCAGGTGAAGAATTAGATATATCAAACTTTATTTTGAATTCTGGAGAGAGTTATCCTGTAACTTCTCTTGATTTTAAAGAAGATATATCAGGAGTAACTTTTTTAATACGTTTTATAATGAATGATGGAAGTAAAAAAAGCATTTCCTATATTCAAGTATAATATTATGGAAAAGGGTTTTACGCTTTTAGATTTTTCTATCTACATTGCTATTTTGGGGATTACCTTGTCAATAATTGGAGCTATAACTTTAAATATATTTTTTGGCAGAGCAAAGCTTATAGCCATTGAAGAAGTAAGTCAGAATAGCCGTTTTATTTTGGAAAAAATTTCAAGAAAGATTCATAATGCAGAATCTATTAATTCCCCTTTAAAGGGAGCATCTGATACCCTTCTTTCTTTGCAGATAAAAGATCCTTCCAAAAATCCTACAATATTTTATTTAGCAGATGGAATTATAAGAATACAAGAGGGTAATAATCCTCCTGTAATCTTGAATTCTGATGAGGTAGTTGTAACCAATCTTCAATTTACCAATCTTTCTTACCCAGATACCCCAGGAACAATAAGGATTCAGATGGATGTGAGGTTTGTAAACCCAAGCAATAGACAAGAATATAATTTTGGAAAAACTTTTTATACTACAGTAAACATAAGAAAAAAATGAAAGCTGAGAAAGGATTTATAGCCTTAATATCACTTTCAATAGCAGGTATAATAGCTACTGTGATTGTGGTTGGTATTTTTTTGAGTGCTGTTACAGAAACAGATATGAGTTTAATTTCTCAAGAATCGAATAAAGCATTAGCGTTAGCTAATCTTTGCGCAGAACAGGCCCTTTTTAGGTTAGTTACCACTTTAAATTATAGCGGTAATGAGAGTATAATTATAGAAGGAAAATCTTGTGAGATTCTTTCAATAGAAGGTACTGGTAATTTTAATAGAGTTATCAAGACCCAAAGCACTGTTTCTAAATATACAAAAAAAATAAAAATTGAAGTTTCCCAAATAAGTCCTGTGGTGGAAATTAGTTCTTGGGAAGAGGTTTCAGATTTTTAAATATATTTTGTGTTAAATTTATTTAAAAAACAACCCCCAATAGGAATAGATATAAGTGATTACTCAATTGAGGTCCTTCAGCTTACAAAAGGAAGGAAGGTTTTAGCATACGGAAGGATTCTTTTAGAAGAAGGTATTGTAAAAGATGGTTTGATTCTACAAAAACAGAAGTTGGTGGAAAAGATAAAAGAAGTGTTAAGGTATACAAGACCTAATAGATTAGAGATTTCCAAGAAATTAAGAGTAATTCTTAGTTTACCTGAATCAAAAACTTTTATTTATTATTTTGAATTACCAGGAGAATTAGAAGGTGAAAATTTAAAGCAAAAAATTTTCGAAGAAGCATCGAAAATTGTACCTTTTGGTCCTCAAGAGATATATTGGGATTATTTAAGAATATTAGATAGCAATTCCTTTTTGAAGAAGAATAAAAAAAATAAAGAGGAGAACAAAGAAAAAGGTTTGCAGAGAATTTTATATGTAGGGGCATTAAGAGAAATTGTTGATAGTTATATTGAGGTTATGGAGTTAGTAGGTTTAGATTTAATAGTTTTAGATATTGAAGCAGATTCTCTTTCCAGAGCTTTATTGCCAGGCAAAGTGGTTACTACTTATTTTGAGAAGTTTGTAAATTATTTAGAAAAATTTATATATGGTTTAGAAGATTCTATGATAATTGATATAGGGGCTCGTACTACAAATGTTAGTATTTTTAATAAAGATGGGGTTTTGAATTTGTCAATTGTTATTCCTATTGCTGGTAATCATTTCACAAAAGCAATTGCACAAAAATTAGGAAAAAATAAAGAAGAAGCAGAGTTGTTAAAAAGAAATTTTGGTTTTGATGAAGAAAAACTAGACAATAAAGTTTTACCAATCTTACAACTTCTTTTTCAGAAAATTATAAGAGAACTTAAGAAAGCTATTGAGTATTATGAAGAAAAAGTTGGAAGAGAGATAAAGAAGATAATATTAGCTGGTGGCTCCTCGCTTTTACCAAAAATTGATAAATATATTGAAGCAAATCTTGAAAAAAGGGTTATTTTGGGAAGTCCTTTAGACAGAATAAAAAATAAAGATGTGTTTGATATAGAAGTTCCAGCAATCCTCTTTGCCAATGTTGTTGGTTTAGCGTTAAGAGGAGTATATGATATTAATAAAGGAATAAATCTTCTTTCCAGAGAACAAAAAATTGGATCTAATTCTTTATTAAAGAAGATTCTGAAGATTGTTAAAACAAAGAAAGTCTTTATAACAACTTTTTGTGTATTGGTTTTTGTATTTATTTCTTTACTTCTTTTAGGATTTGCTTTATACAGGTCTTTTTTTAAAACACCTATTGGAATAAGATAGTAAATAGTATAAGATAAAGTAGAGAGCAAAAAATTAATTAAAAAGGTTGTTTTTAATTATAAAAAAGATATGTGCTATTATTTCTATAAAAAAGGAAATAAAGGATTTACCCTAATTGAAGTGCTTATAGTGGTTGGTATTATCGCCATGTTGGCTTCAATTGTAATTCTTGCTGTTAATCCAGTTCGTCATTTTGCTAAAGCAAGAAATGCTCAGCGATGGAGTAATGTCAATACAATTTTAAATGCGGTTCACCAATATATGGTAGATAATACCGGAAATTTACCTTCGACAATTGCTACATCAACCCAGTGCGCTAATGCCAGCAATGAAATTTGTAAAACTGGAGCATCTGATTGTACAGGTCTTGTTGATCTCTCTGTATTAACTGTTAATGAAATTTATTTGGTGTCTATACCTACTGATCCTACAGGTGCCAGCACCAATGGTACGGGTTATCATATTGTAAAAAGTGCCAATGGCCGTATTACAGTATGCGCTCCTCATGCTGAATTAGGTGATACAATCAGCGTAACCAGATAGAGTTTTATAAATATAAAAACAAAAAAAGAGAAGCTTTTTCAGCTCTCTTTTTTATTTAGGGCATTATTCTATTTATCCTAATCTTATTTTTCCTTTTGATTCTAATTTTCGTAGAAAAAGTTCAATATCTTCTGGTTTATAAAGCCTATAGTTATTAATAGGATGACGATAAGCTTTTAATTTTCCAGCTTTATCCCAATTTCTTAAAGTAAGAGGAGTAACACCTAATATTTTTGCTGCTTCGTTGATTTTGAGAAATCTTTTTTGAGGATCTATTTTTATATGGTGTAAGGGCATAATATTAATGTTTATATATGTTTATTCTTTATAAAAGATTAATAATTTATATTTTATTATATATTTATATAAAAATTATTGTCAACCCTATTAGTTATCCACAATTTTTAGCCCTATCTATTTCTAAAACAAAATCCTTCTCTCTTAAAAAGCTATATTTTTAATTTTCAAAATGAATTATTTTTTTAAAGTTTTGAGGTTTATTTTTTATTTATTAAGGTTTCTGAGTTTTCCACATATTGACAGTTAATTTTTATGTTAAAATAAGCTAATCTCGGGGGGTCGAGATTCTTGAGACAAGTACAACTTAACAGGTTGGTCAGTCACTAGAATAAGACCTCTGGGATGAAGATAGTTCTTTCTCTGTATAGTTCTTTGGTTAGTTCTTTTATGATTTTTGAAAATCAAAAATACTTAACCCTTAGAGAAGCAAGTAGAATTTTTGGGTATAATTTTGATTACCTTAATTTTTTAGTTAGACAAGGAAAAATTAAAGGAAAAAAAGTATATACTGATCTTTTTTGGAAGACCACAAGAAGGGCGATTGAAGAGTATTGCAAAAAAAGAAAAAGAAAAATTAAAAACTTATATTTTCAAAACAGATATATTTCTTTAAAACAGGCAGCTGCTATTTCGGGATACACACCTGATTATATAGGATATTTGATTAGAAAAGGGAAAATAGAGGGAGTAAAAACACCTGGCCAGAGTTATTGGTTGATAAGCAGAAAAGAAATAGAAAAATATAGAAAAAGCACAAAATCTCAAAGAGTATCTATTAAAAAAAGAACAAAAAAGCAATTTGTTTTTACACTTCCCAAAATAAATAATATAAACATAAGAAGTGCCAGCTATAGACTGGCTTTTGTTGTTTCTATCTTCCTGGTTTTATATTTATCTTCAGCAATTTCTCCGTTGTGGATTTTACAAGATTTATTTAAACCAACATTGGCGCAAGAGGTGAAAGTGGTGCATTTATATCCAGGAAATTATGAATCAGATCCTTTGCCTGAGAATGGAGGTTGGCAGAATCCAGTAGCTGTTTTTTCTCAAGATTTAGGGGAATTTGCAACCTTTCAAGAGTTTAATATTGAGAATTCAGCATCTCCAATTATTTTTGAAAAAATAGAAAAAGAAATTGATATTTCCGAAGAATCCGAGGAAATTCTTTCTTCCGAACAAGAGCAGCCAGAAGAAGGGTTTTTCTTTTCCTCTAGTTCTCAAGAGGAAATAATATCTTTAGCAAGTTCTACTTCTATGGCTTCCACTTCTGCAGTTGCTAGTTCTACTAATGAATTACCAGATGCTAGCACTACTACTAGTATTTCTTCAAGTTCAGACATCTTAGCTACTACCACAGAAGATACAGAAAGCACAAAAGAGGATGGAGAAGATTTCACTTCAACATCAACAGAAATCTCAGAAACCTTTTCTCAAGAAACTACTTCTACTTGGAGTCAGGATTCCACTTCTACAGAGATAAATGAATCTAGTTCTACTGATATAAATATTTATAGTTCAGAAAATGAAGAAGAATCAACCATAAGTGAAGAAGAATCAACCACAAGCGAAGAGTCGGATATTATTCTAGAAGAAGGAAATCCGCCAGAATCAGAGATGAATATAAGCTCAACCACTGCAAGTACTACAACTACTTTTATAAATATATCTTCTGTGTTCTCTTATTTAAGAAGATTCAGAGATTTAGTTGAAGAGAAAATGAGTAATTTCTTTGCACCGATAGTCAGGGCGAAAGAGGACTTTATTAAAAATATTTATGGTGGCGATTCTACAACCACTTTAGACCAGGATATTTCTATAAATCATGAGAAAAAATCTATTCTTATTCTTTCTGATTTTTCTATTCCTGAAGAATTTAAAAATGTTCATTTCAATAATGTACAGTTGAGGATGTCATTAGCTGGGAAAGGAGAATCTGGAGATAGATTAGTTATAGATTATTTTTATAAAAATTCTTGGTTTACTTTAGAAGAATTTAATTTAGAAAGTGAAATTTCTAATGCTTTAAATAGTGGATATTTTCTATATGGACTTCCTGTTTTTGAAAATATAGAAGATTTAACAAGCTTTAAGATAAGATTTACTTATTTAACTCAGAGGGCAGAAAGTTCACAATCTTTGGTATTTTTAGATGCAGTCTGGCTAGAGGTAGATTATGAAGAAGAAAAGATAGCAGAAAACCTTAAACCGGAAGAAGGAATAATAGAGATACCAAAAGAAGCATTTAAGGAAGAAGAAGTGGTACAGGAAGTTTCTTTGGCAAGGTTTTATCCTGAAGATTTTCTTCCTGAGCAAGGATTGGAGGAGGGACAAGTAATAAGAATTGTTCCTAGATTTAATTTTGAAATTCCAGAGGATGGAAGAATAATAGCTGAAGTGACTAATCCTAATCTAGAAACCGGAGGAATATTCAGAATACATTTCTATTCTAAGGAACTGGGTTTGGTTTCGACTTTGAATGTTGGTTCCGGAGAATCTTTCGAACAAGGATATAAAGTTCCCCGTCCGCAGTTTCCTGATTTAAGTTATGCTTGTCTTTCTCTGTATAAAGAAAAAAGCGTAGTCGAGTTAGATGTTAAGAAAGAGTGGGGAGAAATTTGGATTGATATAAAATATATTCCATTTTCAGGAAAAGGAAAATTTGATTTTGATGTTTTGGAACTTAAATTTAAACCCAAACCTGTATTACTAGACAATCTTATATTTTTAGGAGAGGTTTCATTCGGACCTTCCGAAAAAGGAGAAAAGGAATTCACTTTCGAGAATTATTCTACTGGCAAGATTATAGTGGATACTGTCCAAAATGGAAAAGGAGGTGGAGGACACTTCTTCTATTTAGATGGAAAAGGGATTGGTTTGGTAGAAAGCGGTTATATAAAGACAAGAACTGTGTTTTCGAATATTCTTCCCAGTGAACACACTTTAATAGTAAAACATGGAGACTGTAATTGGGAGGATAATCAAGGAGAAAGGGTTGTAAATGTTTATTTTGGTGAAATTCAAAAATAGAAAAAAATATGAAGTTAATTATAAATATTCCTGCCCATAACGAAGAGAAGACTATAGGAAAAGTAATAAAAACGATTCCTCGTCAGATTTTTGGTATTAAGACAATAAAGGTTTTAGTGATAGATGATGGCTCTGTTGACAATACAAGAAGAGAGGCAAAAAAAGCAGGGGCAGATTATATTATTTCCAATAAAACAAACAGAGGTTTAGGCTATTCTTTCCAGAAGGGAATAAATACAGCTTTGGAATATGGAGCAGATATAATTGTAAATATAGATGCTGATTATCAATATAATCCTAAAGAAATTCCAAAATTAATCGAGCCTGTTTTAAAGAATAAAGCAGACATGGTTATTGGAAATAGAGAAATAAAGAGAATAACTCATATGCCTCTTATCAAAAAATATGGAAATTTAGCACTAAGCAAGTTTATTCGAAGCCTTCTTAATGTGGAGATTCAAGATGTGTTTTCAGGATTTAGAGCTTTTTCTAGGTCCTATGCTTTAAAGATTCAGATTAATTCTAATTACACTTATACTTTAGAAAATCTTCTTCAGGCAGTGTTTTATGAAGCGAGAATAAAGGAAGTCTCAATAAAATTTATGAGGAGAAAGCATGGTAATTCCAGATTGATAAAAAGTTTGATGAGACATTTATTATATTCTGGGTCGACAATTTTAAAGATGTATGTGAGATATTCTTTTCAGAGATTTTTAAAATCAAGATATGTCTTTAGATAGTGTTATAGAATATTACGAAAAATGCCACAGAGATTTTGTTGATTTTTGGAGGATAGATGAGAATCTAGGGTTTCATTTGGGATTTTATGACAAACACCACAAAGATCACAATGAAGCTGTTGTTAATATGAACCGAGTGATGGCTGAAATTGTAGGGATCAAAAGGGGAGAGAAGGTATTAGATATAGGATGTGGAATAGGAGGTAGTTTGATTTGGTTGGCTGAAAACTTCGAGATTAAGGGGGTTGGAATAAATATAGTTAAGAAACAGATTGAGATTGCTAAACAGCTTGTTAGGGAATATAGACTGGATTCGAAAATTAAATTTTATTTAAGAAACTTTTATGATACTGGATTTTCACAAGATTCGTTTGATATTGTCTGGGGATTAGAAAGCGTATGTTACGCAGAAGACAAAAAAGCATTATTGAGGGAAATAAGCAGAATTCTTAAAAGAAATGGAAGATTAATAATTACAGAAGCTTTTAAAAAAGAGAATATTTCAAAAAAAGATCAAATAAATTTAAGAGAGAAATGGTTAAAGAATTGGGCGGTTCCCACAATAGTAAAAAGAGCCGAATTTCTTAAATATTTGAAAGAATTAGATTTTAAAGATATTAAATTTTTTAACATTACCAAAAATGTGGAACCTTCTTTGAGACAGCTTTATCTTGCATCTTTGTATGCCTATCCCATTATAAGAAGTTTAGAACTATTTGGTTTAAGAGAAGAAATAAGAAGAAAAAATGTATTAGGGTCTTATTATCAATACAAATTTCTCAAAAGAGGACTTTGGGAATACGTAATTATTTATGCAAGCAAATAATAAATTATCGATAAATTATTATGTTGAAATTTAAAGAATTAATTTATTTATATAGATTAGCACCCTGGGGAAACAAACTTAGAAGTTTTAGAATGTTAGGATATACAATGTTGGGATATTTAATGTCTGGAAGTTTTAATCTTTCTGCCATTTTAATTAATACATTAGCTGTGTTTGGGGTTTTGCTTTTTGGGTTTTTAATTAATGACTTTTATGATTACAAAATTCAAAGAGAAATTAATTTTATTGGTTTTAAGATAGAAGAAGGTTCGTTAAAGAAAAGAGAATTTTTCCTTTATTTATTAATACCTCTCTTTTTGGTTTTTCCAATTTTCTTTATTGGTAGATTTATTTCAGTTTCCAAGATTTTTCTTATTTCAATCTTTGCAGGATTATTTTTAATAATTTTCTATTCCGTTCCCCCATTAAGATTGAAAGAAAGAAAAATAGCTGGATTCTTGGTATCTCCTTTTGCTGTTTCTTTTCTATTTTTAGAATCTTTTTCTTTGCTGAAACAACCAGAATTAGAGATTTATCTTTTTGTAATTATAATATTTTTGTTTCAGTGCTATTTAGAGACCCTTCATTCAATTAAAGACTTTCACGATCCGAAGGAAATAACCAAGATGACTTTGAAGGATTCTTTAAGATTCTTAAAGATATTTTCTTTAATTTCTTTCTCGGCTTCGCTGTTTCTCTCATTTATTAACCGGTTTTTTATAATTACAGCTCCATTTTCTTTACTTCGGCTGAAAGCGTTAGAGAATTTAGATATTGGTGCTATTCAAAAAACAAGGACTAATCTTTTTTCTCCGGTTTTATCTTTGTATGAATTTGGGTTTTATGGGATACTTGGCATTTTAAATATATTTTAAAACCCTAATAAGGTTTAAAAAAGTTTATAAAAATATGAAAAAAAGGAAAGAAGACATAGTAATTATAGGGGCTGGGGTAGGAGGATTAACTGCCGCTAAAACATTAGCAGAGGATGGATTTTCACCTCTTGTTTTAGAAAAGAATAAAGGATTTGGGCAAAAAGCATGTGGCGAGGTGGTGTTTGCAGAACGTTTTGGTTTTTCTTTTCATGATTTTGCAAAAGATAGCGATATTATTTTAGAGAGGTTTAATCATTTGATAATGAATTATGGAGATAAAACATGGACGATAGAAACCCCTTGCACACTTTTTTCTATAGATAAAAAAGGTTTTGAGAAACATTTAGCTGAGGAAGCTAAAAATATTGGCGCAAGAATTCATTTAGGAAGAAAAGTGGTGAAGATAGAAAGGAGGGGAGCTACAATTCTTATCAATGGAGAGATAGAGACAAAATTGATTATTGGGGCTGACGGATTTTTTTCTAAAATAAGGGAATTTGTAGGGGAACATATTAAAGGATATTCTTTTGCTGTTAGCGCTGAAGCTGAATGCGATTACAGATTGTGTGGTTTTTTTAATCCAAATATAGTGCAGAAGGGATGTGCTTGGATTTTCCCAAGAGGAAAAAAAAGAAAAAGTAATATAGGAGTAGTAAGTTTTAAAGAAACTGAAAAAATGTGGCTTTATTGGAAGAGGTTCGTTAAAAAATTTAAATTAAAGCCCACAAATATAAAAGGAGCATTTATTCCGGCTCAACTTCCTTCAAGGACATATTTTGACAATATTCTTTTAGTGGGAGATGCGGCATGTCTGACTGATCCTTTTACCGGGGCTGGAATAAATTCAGCAATAATTTCTGGTTTCTTGGCGGCAGAAACAGCAAAAGAGGCATTAAAAGAAAATAGGACAGACGCTTCTTTTCTCAAAAGATATGAGAAAGCTTGGAGAAAAAGAATGTATTTCAAACTATTTAAAGCTAATTTAAAACAAAAGATTTTTTATGAAGCATTGTCGCATCATGAGAATATACCTTCAATGTTATTAAAGTTTTTGTTTTGAAAATTATGAAAACCTATCGAGAATTTGTTTCAAAATTTAATAAAGAATTAAAAAAATATCTTTTAAAGGAAGAGAGAAGATATCGGAAAGAATTTCCCCAGAGTATTTATTTATTTACTGCATTAAAGGAGTTTGTTCTTTCTGGAGGCAAAAGGATTAGGCCGTATTTGATTTATCTTGGATATTTAAGTGCGCAAAATAAAAGGCCGAAAAAAGAAGTATTTTTTACGTGTATTGCATATGAACTGCTTCATAATTTTGCTTTAGTTCATGATGATATTGTAGATAATAGCGAGAAAAGAAGGGGAGGGAAAACCTTGCATAAGATATTGGGAAGTGATGAAAGGGAGGGGATTTCTTTGGCAATGTTAGCAGGAGATATTTATTGGGCTCTTGCTAATAGTTTGATTATTAAAATCAAAACTAAATATAAAAAAGAGATTCTTTCTCATTGGTTTGTTCTTCAAAATGAAGTTGTAAGAGGAGAAGCTGAAGAATTTGTTTTTGGTACAAAAGGATTAAAAGGAATAAAAAAGAAAGATGTGATAAATTTAGCGATTAAAAAATCTGCTAATTATTCTTTTGCTTACCCTCTCTTATTAGGTACTTTACTAGGAGAAAGACCTTCTTTGGCAAAAACACTTTTTGGAATAGGGCAAAAATTAGGAATTGCCTTTCAAATTAAAGAT
Organism: uncultured Candidatus Saccharibacteria bacterium; assembly: GCA_964493485.1. GTDB lineage: Bacteria > Patescibacteriota > Minisyncoccia > Minisyncoccales > JANBVM01 > CAZBMQ01. Next base: position 3,457 of record CAZBMQ010000009.1, on the reverse strand, counting down.
GATTTACTTTTGTATGAGTGGGGAGAGACGGGAGAAAAAGATATTGATGTAGATTTAAGAGAAGGAAGAATGAATCTCATAATATATTTCGTTTTAAAAGAAGACCCAAAGATATTGAAACTCCGGAAGGTTTTTGGAAATTTTAAGGCTTCTGCTTCTGATTTAGCTAAATTGCGGGCATCTATCAAAAAGACAAGAGCTTTGCAGAGAGCACGAAAAGAAGCCGAAAGATATATAGAGCAAGCCAAACAAGAGATTTTAAGTCTAAATATAAATCACCTTATAAAAAACGAATACTTTAATATTATTAACAAGATTTTGACAAGGAATAAATGAATTATGTTTGCACTTATTACTGAAACAATATGCTATCTTCTTTTCTTCTTTCTTGTTTTAAAGATATTGAAATCAGGAAAATCTGATGAAATTGTGAGTTTTATTCTGCCCGTGATGTTGTTTTACTTTTTTATAGAGTTTATGTCTGTTAACAACCAAAAATATGTTTTTTCAGATGAATTTTCTATCTTTATTTTTAATGTTCCTTTATCAATACTTGTTCTTTGGGTAGTGCTGCTTTATTTCTGCTTTTCTCTTACAGAATGGATAGCGAGACATTATAGTTTGAGCTTGCCAATTTATAAATTATCGGCATTAGATAGTGTTTTCGCTGTTTTGATTAGTATTCTACTTGAACCAATTCCAGTGAAATTAGGGTTATGGAGATTTTTAAGCAATCCTATTTATTTTGGAATTCCTGTCTGGAATTTTATTGGTAAGTTTTTAAGCGTTGGCCTTTTCTCTTTAGGTTATAGAGGGTTTAAAAATATAAGATTCAAGAAAAGGATAATTTTGACCTACCTTTATATTTTCTTAATTCTTGTTGCAAGATTTATTGCATATAAGTTTGTTTAAGAATAAAAGATGTAAAAAATGACAGTAATTCCAACCAAAAAATTAATAAAAAATGCTTTGAGGGCGATATTTCATCCCCATAAAGCCTTTAAAGAAATTCGTAGAGATTGGAAGGTAAATTATAATACATTGATTCCTTTGTTGTTTGTATGGGGAGCGGTTTTTATTGTTTTGAATTTTGGCATTGCCCAGAGGATTTGGATTTTCTATTGGAATCATGCTCCGATAAAGATAATTAATCAAAGCATATTTAGTTTTTTGATATGGCTTGGTGGAAGTTTAAGTCTTTTCCTTCTTGCTAAATTATTTAAAAAAGAAGTTCTTTTAACCCAGCTTGAGATTGCGTCGTTTTATCTTTGGATTGTATGGGCGATTGCGCCTTTGTTTGATATACCTCATTTGATATGGAATATTCCGATGTGGAGAACATTATCTGGTATAGGGGTGCATTCTTCTTGGTTTGTTGTATTTCCATTATTTATAATTTTAACATTCTTTCTTTTAAAAGATCTTTTGGGCTTCAAAAAGAAAGAATTAATTATAGCAGGAATTATTTCTCTTTCTGTTCCATTTATAGGAAGATTTGGTTTCGAAGAAATTCCTACATTTTTTAATGAGTTTTTGAAGCTATTCAATCAACCTGTGGGATATCATAATTCTGCTTTGATTGTTTGTTTGGTGTTTTTCATATTTCCTTTGTTTTTCAGAGAATTTATTTTAGGGAAGATTTCTTTTAGAAAATGCATATTTAACTCTTTATATCTGACTATATTGATAACTTTTGTTTGGATAAAGATAATATATTTTACCCCCCAGTTAGATTTTTCCATTGGTGGAGAAAATCTTTTTTTCTCAAGAATATCTACCGGAGATTTTGGAGCAGGAAAGTCATATTATACTCATTCTTATACATGGGTGAGTTCAGACTATGAAACAGGAACAGTAACACATAGGGCAGGAGACGGTAGTAGTTATTATAGTGACGGTTATGTAGATTCAGTAGACTTGGATTTCAATCCTGCCTCCACCACGATTACAGAAATAAGGGTGAAGGTGAGTTTTACTGGGAATACTCAAAACAATCAAGCAGGGGCAGGTCCTAAAGCCCAAGGATGTTTTGCAGGTGATGTTACAGGAGCAGGTACTTATTATTGCAGTGATTGGGTAGAAAACTTAAGTGGAGCATCTAACCAAACCTTTACTATTAATTCAACAAACATCCATACTTATGAAGCAACTGGAGATGGTGCAGCAACAAGCAGTGATGCTTGGAACGCTTTGATTGCTGCGATGACCCAAAATGATAACGATGTTTTAGTGCATTCTTGGTGTGAAGGTGATGGAGATGACAACGCAGACAGTGGGGATCAGATTGAGTTTAATGTAGTCACAGTAGAAATTGATTATGAGACTGATTTAACTCAACAAACCTATCGGTGGTACGCAAATACAGATAGTGTACAGCCTGGCAATCCTTTAGCCAATGAAAATACACCTTTTGTTGGAGCTTCTTCTACAGCTGTTTATCGGTTAAGAATTTCTATCGGAGTAGATACCGGGTATATGGCTACGAGCACAGAACAGTTTAAGCTTCAGTTTGGTACTACTACTGATTCTTGTGGCGATATTACTTCTTGGGAGGATGTTGGAAAGATAGCTTCTTCTACTATATGGAGAGGGTATGATAATTCAAGTCCAAGTGACGGAAGCCAGATTACATCTTCTTTATTGGATTCTCAAACAAATGCTTTAGAAAGTTATGAAGAAGAAAATCCATCTGCTGCAAACCCAGCAGTAATCAGCAATAAAGGAGAGTGGGATTGGGTGGTTCAAAACAATGGAGTTCCTAGGAATACAACATATTGCTTCCGCATGGTGGGAATAGACGGAAGCTCCTTTGCCCATTACGCCAATTATGCGCAGATTAGTACAGAAGGTATTACCATCTCCGGCAACGCCTACGAAGACGAAGCAACCACAGTATGGACAGGATGTGACGGAACAACAAACAACATCAGCTTAGTAGTGGATGGTACCTTTATAGCTTCTACCACCTGTTCAGCTTCAACAGGCTATTATGAGTTCAAGAATGTATCTCTCTCAGCCAATGATCCAGTATCTGTATTCTTTAACACAAATGGAGGCAATACTGACAAAGGAGTAGCAGTAACAGTGGTAGGTGATTCTTCTTCAGATATCACACTCAATCCAAGAAAGAACAGAGTCTGGCTCAAAACAGAAACAGGTGTTTCTAACATAACAAACACCAACCTTGACCATTGTGACTCAAATTCACCTGCTCAATGTTCAAATGTACCTTACTCTGTAACATCTAACAATCTCACAATTGAACCTTTTGCAAAACTTATCATACAAGACAATAAATCATTTGTTCCTGGAGGTTCAGTCACCCTTTCCTCAGGAGCTTCCCAATCAGCTCCAGGAGGTGATGTATTAATCAAATCAGGAGCTACATTTGGAGCAGAAGCAAACTCCATCTCAGTAGGAGGTGACTGGTTAAACCAAGGAACCTTCTCAAAATCAG
>CAZBMQ010000008.1:0-44088 GCA_964493485.1 uncultured Candidatus Saccharibacteria bacterium | reverse complement strand
TTTCAAAATGCCTCAATCCGTATGAGGCATCTGTTTCTATTTCAATAATTTGAGCATTCAGACCTACAATAGCGGCAGAGAATATTTTAGAGGGCATATAAAAGTATTATTTTTTGCACTTTAAACAAAATCTTGCTTCAGGATGTACTTTCAAACGCTCAATAGGGATTTGTTTTCCGCATTTTTCACAGATTCCATATTTTCCTTTTTTTATTTTCTTTAATGCCGCATTGATATTTTTAAGACGTATTTCTAATATATGTTCTAAAGATAAAAGATTTCCATACTCTTCTACTTCATCTGCGGCTATTTCCATATCAGAGCTGCTTCCGCCTCCGTTCCAATTAGGAAAGAGGGTGTCCCAGTCTCCCTCTAAGTTCTTGTCTTTTTTAGCAAATCCCTCCAAATTTTTTTCAGTTTGAGCTTTTTCTTTTTCTAATTTCTCCTTCATTTTTTTAAGCTGTTCTTTGTTCATATAGACTTGGCTTGATTATATTATAATGCTTCTTTTAATTGAACGACTTTATTTATTGCTTCATTTAGCCTTGTTTCAGATATTTCTTTATTTTCAACAGCTTTAAAGAAAACATCCAAAGCTTGTTCTACTGGAGTAGGATAGCCTGAGAGAATCAAAATATCAACACCGGCTTCAATTGGTTTTGTGACAATTTCTTTTAAAGAGAAATTTTTAGATAAAGAATTTTGAGATAAGTCATCAGATGCGATTATTATTTCTTCTCCTAAATTTTCTTTTAAATAATCGATTAATTTTTTTGAAAAAGTAGAGGGCAGGGAGGGATCGATATCTGTATATACTGCATTTGCAATCATTACTAACTCAGGCTTGGCTTCCATCGCTTTCTTAAACTGAGATATTTCAGGAAATGGAATGTAAGCCAGTTTAGTTTCAGGGTTAAACGGTACATTTACATATCCGGGAAAATGTTTAATCACAGTTAAAAGTCCAGCTTGTTTTTGTCCGAGTATTAAAGATTTAGCCAGTTCTCCGGATTGTTCGGGAGATTTTTTAAATGAGCGGTTAAAATAAAAATCCCCAGCTTGCATATTATCTAAGAGGGGGGCTAAATTCATATTTATTCCCAACTCTTTTAATTCATTCCCTCTTTTCATTCCTATGTTATATGCTTCGTCTGTATTATTGATTTCTGATTGAGCTGTTTTTTCTTCCAAGAATTCTATTCTGCAGACCTGACCTCCTTCTTGATCTACAGCTATGAAAAGGGGCAATCCCGTTTCTTTTAAAGATAAATCTTGAAGAGAATTTATTAAATCCTTTAATTGTTCTTTGCTTTCAATATTTTTTGACAGCAATAATATTCCTCCAGGTTTATATTTTTTGATAAATTCTTCTAATTCAGGTGTAAGACTTTTGCCTTCAAACCCTACAATAAATAATTGACCTAATTTATTGCTTAGTTCTGGAGATGGAGAAATTTTAGGTTCTAATTCATCAATTATCTTTTGAATACTTTCAAAAGAGGTGGTAAAAACAAAATACTCATCAAACAGGCCATAGCAAATACCTAAATCTTCTTTAGAAATAGTTAAATACCGAAAAGATTTCCCTTTATAGCTTGATTCTTTAAAAGACGAAGCAATGGTTTGAATTGGTACACCAGAAAGAGATATCCCTTCTTTTGTGAGTTTAAGCTCCCATTCTTTTAATAATTTATCTAACCCTTCTTTTTGTTTTATTTTTATAATAAAGACCTCTCTTAATCCTTGTTCTTGGGGGAAGATTAGAATATTAAAGTTTTCTTTGTCTAATTCTTGAATAAGCCCTGAGGGTATTTCGATTTTAAATCCTTGAGCAATTTCTTCTAAATTTAGTATTCGGTTTTGAGTTTTATTTATAATAATAACCTGATGTAGTTGTTTTTGCGATAAATCTTTTTGTGAAAGTAGGTTAAAAACAGAAGAAACCTCTTCCTTCCCTGATACCTCAAAGGATAAAACATTTTTTATCTTGACAAAAGCTTCAGGAAAAGGAACTTTTGGTGTTTGCTCTAAAGAGGTTTGTTCCTCGGATGGAGTTATTTGGGAAGGAGTTGGAATTTTTTTCTTAATAACTGGAACAGAAGTTGAAATCCAATAAATAAAAGCAGCTAATAAAAAAGGAATTAATATTATTGCTATTCTTACCAAGAATTTCTGTATACTACTTGGTTTTTTAGGAGGTTTGGGTATTACAGGTTTTTCTTGTTGCACCAGTGCAATTTTTTCTTTAAATTCTTTTTTAAAATCTTCTCTTTTTTTGGGTATTTCTTTTTTGACCGCTTCCTCTTTTTTGACAGTTTCTTCTTTTTTAAATTTCTTTTTTTCTTTTTCTAAAGCAAGAATTCTTTCTCTTTCTTTTTCAGCCTCCATTTCTCTTAATCTCTTAATATCTTTTTCCATTGTTTTTATTTCCTCTCTTTTCAAGAATTTTAATTTTTCCTCCCTTTCTTCAGGAATCGCATCTTTTAGTTCTCTTTTGAAAGACTCAAATCTTTTTATCTTCTCATCTTCTTTTGGTGTGTAACTTTTTTCTTCTTCTATCATAATGTTTTATTTTGTTAAGTGACAAGTCTATTCTTCCTTGTTCATCAATAGAGATTACTTTTACAGGAATAATATCTCCAATCTTTACCACATCTTCTACTTTTTTTACTCGATGGGGGGCTAATTTAGATATATGAAGCAGCCCTTCTTGTCCTGGTAAGATTTCTACAAAGGCTCCAAAGTCTAATATTCTCTTTACTTTACCTTGAAATACTTCTCCAATCTTTATTTCTCTTGTAAGATTTTTTATCCAAGCAATAGCTTTTTTAGCTGCTTCCTCTTTTTCAGCAGTGACAAAAACCTTACCTGTTTCTTCTATATCAATTGATACCCCGCACTCTTCAATTATTTCATTTATCACCTTGCCTCCAGGACCTATTACTTTTCTAATTTTTTCTGGGCTAATCTGGATGACTAAAATTCTGGGAGCATATGGAGACAACTTAGGTCTTGGCCTGGATAATACTTGATTCATTTTTTCTAAAATTTCAAATCTAGCCTCTTTCCCTCTCTGTAAAGATTTTTCAAAAATTTCTTCAGTGATACCATTGATTTTTACATCCATTTGTATCACTGTTATCCCCTTTTTGGTGCCGGCTATCTTGAAATCCATTTGACCATAATGATCTTCCGGTCCCTGGATATCTGTGAGCAGTTTATAATTTCCTTTTTTGTCTGTAACTAAACCCATAGCAATTCCAGCCACAGCAGATTTTATTGGTACCCCTGCGTCCATTAAAGCTAAAGAAGAACTGCATACAGAAGCCATACTCGTTGAGCCGTTTGAAGAGAGAATTTCAGATACTATACGGGTTGTATATGGAAATTCCTCAAAAGAAGGAATTACTGGCAGGATAGCTCTTTCAGCTAGCATACCATGACCTATTTCTCTTCTTCCGGGTCCTCTTATAGGGCTGACTTCTCCTACAGAATATGGAGGAAAGTTATAATGATGCATAAAACGTTTTTTTCCTACAATTTCCATTCCCTCCAACAACTGTACATCCCCTGGAGCTCCCAAGGTTAGAATGGAGAGAGATTTCGTCTTGCCTCTACAGAAGAGACCCGAACCATGTGTTCTAGGGATTATGCCTACCTCACAAGAAATTTTTCTGATTTCATTTAATTTTCTTCCATCTGGCCTTTTTTCTTTTTCAAGAATATTTCTATGTATTAAATGCTTGATTTCCTCTTTTAAGAATTTTTCAATATAAGTAACTTGTTCAGGGTAGTGCTCTTGAGCAAAAGTCATTAATTCTTCTTTTAACTGATTTAACTTGTTTTTGCTTTCTTTTTCCCGATAAACAGCTTCTTCCAACCTATTCTTTAAAAAAGACCGAATTTCTTGCTCTAGTTCTGGTTCTTTCGAGGGAATTTTTAAGGGAATTTTTTCTTTGCCAATCTTCCTGCAGATTTCTTCTTCAAACTTTATTATTTTTCTAAGATACGGTTTTGAGAATCTATAGGCTTCGAGCACGGTTTTTTCATCTATTTCTTCAAAATTTCCTTCTATCATATTCACCAAAAGATCCTCTTTATCTTTTACAACTCCAAAGACAACATCAATTGTGCCGTCTTCTATTTCTTTGTATGTAGGATTAAGTATAAACTTATCTTTTATTTGTCCTACTCTTATGGCAGCCACAGGTCCATTCCAGGGAATATCAGAAATAGAAAGAGCAATAGAAGAAGCCAACAAACCTAAAACATCTGGTTCATTTTGACCATCCCACGAAAGCACTGTTACTACTACTTGCACTTCTCTGTTTAAACCTTCAGGGAATAAAGGACGAATACTTCTATCTATTAATCTTGCATTGCAAATAGCTTCATCAGAAGGTCTGGTTTCTCTTTTTCTATATCTCGGTCCCCTTATTTTGCCTGCGGCATAAAATCTTTCTTCGTAGTTAACTGTAAGAGGAAAAAAACTTACCTGTTCTTTCTCATAACTGGACATTACTGCTGTGGCAAGCACCATTGTTTCTCCATATTGGACAAGAACAGAACCATTGCTTTGTTCGGCTAGTCCCCTGATTCTTACAATCAGTTCCCTTTCTGCAACCTCTAATTTAAAGACTTTTTCCATGTTATTTTTTAAGAAGATATTTTTTAGGATTTTTTTCTATATCAATGAATTCATCTGCCGCTTCTTTTAGTTTTGAAGAAGCAGATTTGCCAAAAGCAATAACCTCTACTCTTTTTCCTTGATTTTTTAGATATTCAACTAATTGAAGGAAGTCCCCATCTCCTGAAGCTAATATAATAGTGTCAACACTTGAAGAGATTCTAATAGCATCTACAGTGATTCCTACATCCCAATCAGCTTTTTTCAAGCCCCCATAAAATTCTTGGAGCTCTCTTATTCTTGTTTCTATCCCTAATTTTGTGAGAGCTTCAAAAAAAGCTTTTTCTTCTCCAGTTTTTGTTCTTACCACATAACCAAAAGCCCTGATTAAGATTCTGTTACTGACAGCTGAATTTAAAATCTCTCGGAAATTCACCCGAGCATTATATAAATTTTTGGCAGAATGATATAGGTTTTGTACATCAATCAAAACCGCTACTCTTTGTCCTGGATGTTTTAATGCCATATCTATTTTTTCAATCCAACCTTTTTAATTATAGAGTTATATCTTTTTATATCTTCTTCTTTCAGGTATCTTAATAGTTTTTTTCTTTTCGAGACCATTTTCAATAAACCTCTTTTTGAATGGAGGTCTTTTGGATGCTCTTTTAGATGTAGTAGGAGATTTTTAATCTCCTCAGTTAGCAGAGCTATCTGTACTTCTGGAGAGCCGGTATCAGTGTTGTGTATTTTATATTTTTTAATGATTTCTTCTTTTTCTTTTTGGCTTAACATATTTTTCTATTTTATTATATCATCTAATTAATTAAAAAAGAAAGCAGACAACTTTCTTGTTTCGTTATGTGCTTTTTATGTGTCCCCACGAGGACTCGGACCTCGAACCTACTCCTTAGAAGGGAGTTGCTCTATCCAGTTGAGCTATGGGGACTTGTTAAGAATAATAAAATTTATTTTAACTATTTTTTTAAAAAAATCAACTTTTTTCAGTAAAGAGGCAAAATTTAAGGGTTAAAAAGGTTTGGGTATTCTTTATATTCTGTTTCTTTTAATCTTTCTTCTTTTTTCTCCCATATTTTTAAGACTTCTTGGTATGTTTGAGATTTAAATAAAGATTGTTTTCCGGGAGTACTAGATACAGGTTCTTTTACACTCTTGTAATAGCTGTAAAAAACAATCCCTCCTAAAACTAGAGATATCAAAAACAGTCCTAAAAACGTCAAAAAAGCATTTCTTGCAAGAATCAAGGGTAGTTTTTTTAGGAAAGTATTAAGCTTTTTAAAATTAAATTTTTTCAGTTTTGGCATATAACTATTGAGCGAATACATTTATAGAAAGATTGGCTTGTACATCTCCTGGCAAAAGACCTTCAAACTCTTTAGATTTCAAATCTTTTTCTGTTAATCGTTTAATATTGATATTTATAAATTTAATAAGATATGGGCTTGTTTCTAGTTTTTCAATAAATCTATATAAATCAGGAAAAGCTCCGGTTGAAGCTATTCGAAATTCAATAAAGCCCCATTTTTCTTCTTTTTTGTGTTTGAGAGATGAAGGAGAAATTTCTATATTTATATTACATTTTTGAGAGTTTTCTTCTAAAAAAGAAATAAATTCTACTGGAGCCTTTGAATTAATAAATAACTTTCTTGCTTTTTCTAAATTTTTTTCTGTATCTTTATAATTTTTTTTGAATTCTTCAATATTTTTTATTTTATTTTCCAAAAGAGCCAACTCTTGTTTTTGCAAGATTAACTCTTGGGTATTTTCTTGTATTTCTGAATATGTGGGAAGAAGCAAGAAAAGGATTAAAAGAATACCAGAAACCAGAAACACTACCAATGACAATATTATTTTATTTTTTAGCGTCATAGTTTTAAGTTATAATGATTGGTTAAATACAAAATTAACAGTAAAGTCAATCTCAATTGGTTTCACCCAGCTTACTGGTGAGAAATAGACCTCTGAGATTGTTTTTTCTTTTTCTAAATTTTCCTTAAATTTTAAAAGTGTTTCTCTATCAGGACAATACCCTGAGAGAGAAACGCGTAATTGTTCTTCTCCTCGGCTCCTTTTAGCAATACTAAAAGAAAACTCAGTTAAATATGTTCCAGATGGGAGAGAATTATAAATTTCTTCTAATAATTGAGTAAGGTCAACATTGTTTTTATAAAAAGAATTTAAGTTAGAAAGCAATATATTTGCTTCTTCTATTTCTTCTTCAACCTTTTGGTTTAAAGAGATTATCTTTTTTCTTTCTTCAAGGATTATTTTTTGAGTTTCTGAATCTGTTATAATATAGCTTTTAACTAAGAGCAAAACCAAAAATAAGACAAAGAGAAAGGAGAGGAATAATATTCCTAAAATTAAGACTATTCTCAACAAGCCTTGCGTTTTTAGTCTTTCTTTTTGTGCTGGCGGTAATAAATTAATCATAAAAGGGATTTTCTTTTATTGCTCGGAGTGCTAAACCAAGGGCTGTGGTAAAACCTAAAGATTTTTCTGGAGGAATTCCGAACGTATCTTTTTGTTTTTCAGATAGAATATTTATCCAAGGATTACCCAACTCAACAGGAAGATTTAATTCTCTTGCAAGTAGTTCTTTTAAACCTTTGAGATTTGAACCTCCTCCACAAAGCAATATTTTAGATACTTTCCTTCCGTTTGAAGATAAATGTTCGTGAAAGGAGTGGGTTTGATAATAAAGTAAATGTTTTTTAATTTGTTGGGTTAGGTCCACCAAAGCTGGAACAAGCGCTTCAAAGATTTTATTTCTTTCCTTTGTACTCTTTGTTATTTTTTTGCTTTTTGATTTAAGTTCTTTTTCTAATCCATATTTTATTTTTAGCTTTTCGGCTTTGTTTAAATCAATCCCTAAACTTTTTGATATTATTTCAGTAAAGTTCATTGAAGAGACACTGATGGAGGAGGTGAATCTTAAAGAGGTACCAGAAAAAATTATAAAACTAGTTCTTGTAGCTCCAAAGTCAATAATAAGTACAGGTGAACTAGTAACACCATCTTTTATTAATGCTCTTGTTATGGCTAAGGACTCTACTTCCAAAGACTGTGGTTCTAATCCTGCCAATTTTAATGAGGAAAAATAAGGATCTACTGTTTCTCTTGGAATTGCACAAATTAAGATATCAAGATGGTCTATATTCTTGTCTGTTTGGGGTATAATTTGGAAGTCCAAATATACCTTTTCGATTGGAAGAGGAATATAGTTCTCAGCTTCGTAGATTATAGCAGACCTTAAATCTTCTTTTGATATTTTGGGCATTTGGATAACCTGGAAGAAGGCTCTTTCTTCCGGGAGAGAGGCTACCACATATTTTGTTCTGAGTTTTTCTTTTTTCACCTCTTTCATTGCCTGTTTGATTATTTCAGCCAATTCTTCTTTTTGTATGACTTCTCCTTCTTTGATAATACCAGGCTTTACTTCTTTTTCTCCAAAAGAAACCACTCGGATTCTTCTACCCTTTTTTCTTAATTTAATAATCTTTAAAGAAAGGTCAGATATATCTAATCCAAACGCTTCTGGTTTTAATGTTAAGAAGTTCATATTATTATAGATATTTTATTGTATATAATTATTCCAATTCTTCCCAGTTTATGGCCTTAAATTCAGTGCTGGTATAAGGAATGAAGAGCGGCGGATTGTATACCAAATTCTGATCAAAATAATTTTCTCGGTTGCGATAGCCAGAGACAATCTGGCCGCCGGAAGACCATTTGGTTCCCACCCTTCCATTGCTTACGATTGCTCCGTGTATTTCTAAACTGTCTTTAATATTCCATGGGTAATGGTTTCTTCCAAAACGCCCTTTTTGTGCCACAAAAACTCCTCTTAACTCCATTATATTTGGCGAATCTGGAGAAATTAGAACATTCTTTTCTGCTATAAGACCTAACCCATCTGACCCGTCAGTGGTAGTATAGGTAATATTTCCAGGAAGAATTATACTTGTATCTTCACTTGGTGTTATAAGGTTTGCAGAAGCTACAGTAACCTTGCCTTTTACTTCTCCTTCTACCCAAAGATTGTCTTCTACAAATATGAGAGAGCAATTAGGATCGATTGGGATAGCTTCCCCGTATTTATATTCATTTTGGATTGTAAAGTAGTCATGGTGCCACCCTTCCTCTAAACTATAAGCCAGTTCTTCTTGTAAACTTGTAATTACCCACATTTCGAAAGAGCCGTCATTTAAAAACTTTAGATGATAACCATCCCCCTCGGGGTCAATTTCAGTTACAGGTGGCCAATAGTATTGTTGAGGATTTGATTCTGTAAGAGTTTTTATTTCAGCCAAATCTACAGTAATCCCATCAAAATCAAAAGCTGGCACGGGAAAATCAAACAAATCTGTTTGAGCATTTTCAGTAGTAGTGAATACTCCCGGACAAATACATTCTGAACCCTCTATTCTACAGGGAGGGTTAGCATCTGTAGGACAGGTACTGCACCCGAAAGAAGATGTACAAACCCATTCTTCTTGAGCAGAGGTAACCAAAGACTGATTCGTCCCATCCATTCTTATTCCTCCATTGGAATGATAAAGTCCTCTTATTTCTCTGTCTGAGCCTGCCCACACATTATCATTTATAAGATAAGCATATCGAGCAACAGAGGTTTTAGCATATAAGACCTGTACCCTTCTTTTGATATCTGGATAATCATTAGTCCATCCAGTTGAGGCGATGGTGGTAATAGTTTTTATGCCACAATTTGTCGTAGAATTAACCTCTAGAGAAAAGCTTCCTATAGTTACGCCTTCAGCATTTTGATATTCTTTAGTGAGCTCGCAACTTTCTTCTACTTCATTGTTAAGACACCATCTATAATAGTCTAGTCCAGCTTCCGCTATTTCTAATGCATTATTCCAGGCTATTTCATGAGCAGTTTGTTTTAATTGCAGGAGTATAAAACCTAACAGACCTCCAAGCAATATTAAAAAAATTGTTCCGAAAATAATGATATATGTAGTGATTATTCCTTTTTGTAAATAGGTATTATTCATTTATTCTTCTTTTAGATTTCTTAAATGAACCAAAGACTTTAATTCAAAATCTTGAGGAGCTCTGTTTGGATCAACATTAATTACCAAATAGACCTGCATCACCTTAGTGTCTCTTAATCTGGCAGGCAATTCAGTAATTTCTTGACCGTTTGCATCAAAATATTTAAAGATCGGAGGCGCATTTCTTACATAATAACTTATTGTGGTTATTTTTTCTTGATCTGAAGGATATTCAACAGGCACACCAGTAGGTTCAATTACTCCTCTTTTGAACTCATGATCAGCACCCGGCAGATTTTCTGTCCAAGAAAATTTAAATTCTACCTTCATTGAATGGTTGGGGTCTATCCAGTCGCAAAAAGCGTTTACCTCTCCGCTTGCATCAGCTGTAAATTGGATAATGTTATCTAATGCTTGTTCAGTTACATCGAAAGTGGCTGTACCTTCCCAAGTTCCGTTACAATCTGAACATCCCGAGACACAAACCTCTCCTATTTTAACTCCATCAGCAAAGATTTCAGCGTATTCATTTGTTCGGCTAAAATCTCCTTCTACAGAAACCTTAACCAATGCCGAAGAAAGTGTTCCTGTAAAGAAATCAGAAAATGTGACATCACAGAATCCTCCGTCTAAAAAAGTGACACATTCTTGAGTTTGTTTTCCGGAATTTACACTTCCTAAAAAATATCTTACTCTTTCTGTGTCTCCGTCTTTGTCTACATCTGAAAAAAATATAAACTCTTTGTCTTCAGCTTTTTCAATAGGATAAGAGCCATCATCACCTTGTTTTGCTTCTCTTATTTCTTTAATCATTGTTTTAATTCCTTTTCTTGCTTCGTCAATTGCCCTTGATTGTTGTAAAGAATATCCATAACTACGGTAACCTAACACCACAAGACTGGATATTACTCCTAATAACAGGCTGAAGATTACTACAGTTACTATTGTTTCTACTATGGTAAAAGATTTGTTTTCTGACGCAAAAGACAAAAACCAATTCCTTAATTTCTTATAGATATAATAAACTTTATTTTTCATGGTTTTATTCAATCTGTTCTAATCTGATTGTTTTAGTTTCATCTCCAGAGACAGAGATTGTGTCTGTAACATTCAAATATCCTGGAGCACTTACTTCTATATTATAAGTATCGGTTTCGAGAGGAATAAAATAGGCTTGTCCTTTTTCGTTTGTATATTGTGTTACATCATATCCCAATCCCGTATTGTACAACCTTACACTAGCAGAAAATACAGGCTCTAAGGTGTCTTTATTTTGCACGTAAATTAAGGCAGAATTATTTGCTTCTAAATATAGGATTACATGCTGTATGGTATTATCTGGTAATAAATTAATTGGTTGTGGCGCAGGATCAGTAGATATTAAATCTAATCCATTGGGTTGGCTCACAGAGAAGGTATAGAAATCCCATTCCATATTAGGAATATCAACATGCCCATTGGAATCGGAAGTGCTGGTAGCTGAATATTTGTATACTGGATCTTCATTTACGTCAGTTCCGATAGTTTTTTGGCCCGTGACCAAAAAGCTTACATTTGGAATAGGGGTTGAAGAGCTATTTATCCAAGAAATCTGCCAATCATAAAGAATAGGGCTGGAATTAGGATCACTAGTGCTTAGATTGCCCTTTATTTTTAGTTTAGGATAGTCAGTAATATTTAAACTAGAAAGATCTAAAGGAGAAACATCAAAACCAGAGCTATTTCCAGTTAAATCACTGTCAGGAATCAAAAGCCATTCTGTGCCAGATGCATAATAAATTTGATATTTAAGATCTGTATTTAAGGATTCAGAATCTGTCCATGATAATTCATTCCAATTAACTAATTCAGAAGGGTTTATTTCATTTGATACAAGATATCCAGAAGAAGAATATTCGTCATCGTAGATTCTAAAGCTAAAGTCATAATCTGTTAGGGTTTCCTGATTCAACCCAACATATCTAAAGGCTTCTCCTTCTTGGTATCCTGGAGGAGAAGCTGTGCTGTATAAATATCCCCAGTGGATTGGACCTTTGGCTTCGTTTTCTACAGAATCAGGAATAGACCTCAGTCGCAAGAAATATTTAGTGCCAGCAGAAAGGGTGATGGGGCTTGAAAAATTAAAGTCAACCCATTCAAGATTTACAGGCAGATTGGAGCCTGTAACTACTGTGCTGCTTGCAAGCAAAGGACCTGTGGTGCTTGAAGTTCTTATTTCTAAATAGATGTCGCTTGGGGTTGTAGTGGCTTTTCTGAGATATAACTTTATTTGAGAGATTTGTTTGTTTCCGCTTCCCATCGTGAAAGATTGAGCGCAGTCGCCACTATTTCCAGGGAAGAAACATAAATTGTCGTCTGTTGTTCCATCCATAAAGTAAGTACCTTGATTTCTTTTGAGACTCACTTGTCCTTCAGAGACCTCTATGTTGTTAGATTCAGAGATTTTATTTGTATCCGAAAAAGAATCATAAAAGTAGTCTTCTCCCCATGGAGAAGAAGTGTCAATAGAGAACGTGCTTGTTTCATCGATAGAAAAACTTATTTCAGTAGTTTTTTTCTCAAACACCATGGGATGAGGTTTTGCAGGAGTGGCAACTTCATCTGTTCCATAGGTCCGGTCAGTGCTAAAGCCCGATTTCGATACCACTACTTTATAAGTAGAGGTAGGAAGAGAAAAATAGTGTTCTCCGTCAGTAGGAGTAGCAGTTTTTATTGTTTCGTCAGTTTCTGGATTTTTAACTTCAATCAAAGGAGCTTGAACCATAAGACCATAAGCATCAAACACAGATACAAATAAAATTCCCCCTTCCTCTGCACACTCTTGAGCTAAGGTATCTGGGATGATGTCTGTACTGAGAGAAATCTCTCCTTCTTCGCGGCCAGCCCAAGAAACAGTAACCTGAAGTTTTTTATAATCATTCGGACATTCATCTTCGGGAGAGGCTATTCCATCCGTTGAATCAATAACATAGTCTACCCTTGTATCTATTGTGTATAGTATATTGTTTCTGATAGTAGTGGTGCTTGTTTCTAAGATTCCGTCAGGATATCCCCCAATAACTCCTACTGATTCATAGGGTAAACTTCTCGCATATTCTATTTTTTCATTAGCAATACTTAGTGCTGTAATTTTGGCTTTGCTTCTTTCGATTACTTTTGCTCCTAATTGTAAAAGACCAAAGATTCCAGAGAATACAATGGTTACAAGAGCGGTACCTATTATGACATCTATAAAGCTAAAACCAAAACAACTTTGGTTCTTTGATTTTTTATTATGAGTATTGTTAAAAATTTTTAGAACCCTATTGCAGCATTGAAATGATGAGGACATATTTATTCAATAGCTCCTAACATACTATACATTGGTTGGATCATTGAAACAGCAAAGAATCCTATTACAGCTCCAATTATCAACATTAAGAAAGGTTCAATCACTGAAGTGAGATTTTTTGTCAAATTAGAAACCTCTTCTTCAAAAAAATCAGCTAACTTCGAAAGCACTTCTGAGGTTTCTCCAGTTTCTTCTCCTACAGCGATCATCTGGATTACAACAGAGGGATAAACCCCTTTATATGGTGCTAATACCTCAGATAGTTTTTCTCCCCTCCTTACTTTTTTCGCTCCTTCTTTCATTGCTTTTTTAAAATAGAAGTTTCCAAGAATTCCAGAAGTTATTTCTAGAGCCCTTGGGAGAGGGGTTCCAGCCGCAATTAAAGAACTTAGTGTTCTGAGCATATAAGCCGAATCAGAACTTCTTACTATTTGTGATATTACTGGAAGATGCAAAAGCAGTTTATCTATTATTTTTTTTACCTCTTCTCTTTTTATTGCCTGGGAAAATATAATTATTGTGAAAAAGGCCCCACCAAAAAGCACATACCACTTAGTCATAAGAAAATCAGCTAGCCCAATTACCATTTTTGTGGTTGCAGGAAGCTCTACGCCTAAATCTTTAAAAGTTTCAGCCAGGTTTGGAATTACTGTCACTAACATTAAGATACCAATTGCCAGCATGGTGCATACAATTACAGAAGGATAAATTAAAGCCCCTTTTATTTTCGAGCGCAGGGTATGTTCTTTTTCCATTTGCAAGCTTAATGTCTCCAACGCTTTATCCAGCGTTCCTGATTCTTCTCCAACTTTTATCATGCTTTGGAATAGTTCTGGGAAGATATCTGGATAGTCGCTCAGCGCCATAGAAAGACTTTTTCCTTTAGTAATTTCTTCTCTTATATTTAAGAGGGCTCGTTTAAATTTTTCATTTTTTGTTTGTTTTGACAGAGCCTCAATGGCTTTTGGCAATGCTAATCCAGCAGAGGTCATCACTTTTAGATTTCTTATAAAAAACAACTTTTCAGTAAGAGGTACTTTTCCAAAATAAAAAGAAAACTTAGGCTCTTCTTTTTTTTCTTCTGAAGACTCCGCTTTTATCAATATAAGATCTTTCTCTTTTAAAAAATGAGAAAGTTGATGTATGTCTGCAGCATCCATAAACCCGGTTTCTTTTTTCCCCGACAAAGATTGTGCTACATAAAAATATCTTGGCATATATTAAAAGATATTAAATTTAAAAATTATTCTATAATAACCCTCAAGACTTCTTCTATTGAGGTGATTCCATGAGCAGCTTTAATAAAACCATCTTCAATCATTGTTCTCATTCCTTCCTTTTGTGCCTGTTTTTGGATTTGGTCGGCAGTTGCCTGTTTTACAATCATTTCCTTTATGGTTTCAGTTACTGGCAGTACTTCAAATATACCAATACGCCCTTTATATCCATCAGGACATTTTTCGCTAGGTTTCGGTCGATAAAAAGGAATATTTTTCCACTTTGCTTTAGGCTTGACAATTTTTTCTTCTTTAAGAATTTTCAATATCTTATTTAAATTGCAGTATTTACTGATTTCTTTTAACTCAGAATCTTTGAGTGTGTATTTTTCTCTATCAGGACAGAGTCTTCTTACAAGCCTTTGAGCAATAATACAGTTAAGAGTAGAAGAAATTAAAAACGGTTCGCACCCCATATCCATTAATCGAGGGAGAGCTCCAGCTGCAGTATTTGTATGTAGGGTAGAAAGCACAAGATGTCCGGTTAGGGCAGCATTAATTGCTAAATTGGCAGTTTCATTGTCTCTGATTTCTCCTACCATAATAATATTGGGGTCTTGTCTGAGCAAAGCCCTAAGACCTGAGGCAAAGGTGAAACCAATTTTAGGGTTAACCTGTGTTTGATTGATTCGAGGCATTCTATATTCAATTGGATCTTCTACGGTAGAGATATTTACACCGGGATCATTAAGAATTTCTATCATAGAATATAGAGTGGTTGTTTTTCCTGAACCTGTAGGTCCGGTCACTAAAATCATTCCTACTGGTTTTCTTAAATTACTTTGTACACGCTCTAAGTTTTCTCCTGTCAATCCCAACTGTTCTAAGGTGAAGGCTTTTGCGCTTTCAGGAAGCAACCTCATTACAATTTTTTCTCCATCGAACACAGGCAATATAGATACCCTTACAGAATATTTATAATCTTCAGTTTCAATTTTAAATCTGCCATCTTGAGGAAGTCTATGTTCATCTAATTTGAGATTGGAAAGAACCTTTATTCTTGCCACAATTCCTGAAGCTGTTATTTTAGGCAAGGTCATAGCATCTCTTAATACTCCATCTATTCGATATCTAACTAAAACCTCTTTTTCTGTGGGTTCAATATGTATATCAGAAGCCCTTTGTAAAATAGCATGTTTTAATAGGGTGTCTACTATCTTTATAATCGGCAGTTCTTCTGCCATTTTTTGGAGTTCTTCTTTTTCCTCTACTTCCTTTTCCTCCTCTTTAAGAGATTTAATACCAGTTACCTCTTTTTTAATTATGTCTCCAAACTCCGCCTCTAAAGTTTTCTGATATTGACGCAATACACTTTTAATTGAAGCTGGATTTGTAAGTCGAGGCACAATCCTGAGGTTGGTAGTTTTTTTAATGAATTCAATGGTTCTCAGGTCTTCTGGGTCAAGCATTGCCACCTCTAATTTATTGCCTGATTTCCTAAAAGCCACAATATTATGGGAACGGGCAATTGGTTCTGGAATAATCTTCAATACTTTTGGAGGAATATTTTCTTTTTCTAAATTCACAAAAGGAATTCCTAAAATATAGGCTTCTAATTTGATTAGTTCTTCCTGTGTGATTAATCCTTCAGATACCAACACATCTCCCACTTTTTGTTTAGTTTTTTTTGCTTTTTTTAAAACCTCATCAAATTGTTCCTCAGTAACCAAGCCAGCATCTACAAGAAAAGCTCTTAGTTGTTGGGGTTCGATGCGCATGTTAAGAATAGAATATAATCATTTTAATGATTAGCAAGCGTTTCTTTAATTTTTTCTAATATTTCTTCTAAACTATATTGAGCTTTTACTAAATATGTTGTGGCTCCAAGCTCTACGGCTCTATCTACTTCATTTATAGATTCTAAGTTTGTAAGAACAATCACTGGGATATTTTTTGTTTCTTCGTCTTCTTTTAATTTCTTTAATACTTCAAAACCATGAAGTTTGGGCAGAATAAGATCTAATAAGATTAAATCAGGTTTTTTTGTTTTAGCTAATTTTAAACCAGTTTCTCCATCGAGAGCAGAAATCATTTTATAGTTCTCTTGATGGAGAAGTTCACTGAAGGTTTTTTGCAAAGCAGATTCGTCTTCTATAAATAATATTGTTTTCATAAGGAATATAGTACATAGCATGGGACATAAAACACATAAAAAGAAGATATTCGGATTATGGTTTTATGTCTCATGTTCTATGTTTATGATTTAATTGGTAGAATGAACCAAAATGTCGACCCTTCATTTTCTTTAGATTTAAAGCCAATTTTTCCTCCAAGACCCTTAAGTATCATTTTTGAGATGTATAGACCCAAGCCCGCACCTTTTGTTTGATAACGCAATACATTTTCTGATCTAAAGAACTTTCTAAAAATATATTTTTGATCTTTTTTAGGAATACCAACCCCGTTATCTTTTATTGAAAAGTATATATGTTTATTTTTTCTTTTGACTTTTATTTCAATCTTACCTCCTCTTTTTATATATCTGATAGCATTATCCAAGAGGTTTTCGATAACCAGTTTTAACTGGAGAGGGTCAGAATAAACCTGAGGCAAACTTTTTTCTGCTTCAAAGAAAATCTCAACATTCGAAGCTGCAGTAAAGGATTGATATTCTGTGATTAAATCTCTGATTAGTTTTTCTATATCGAAGTATTTCTTCTTTATAGGAAGTTTTGAAGCCTCAAGTCTTGAGATTGTGAGGAGGTTTGAAATTAATTCTTTCATTTTGTTAATATTTTCTCTTAAGATGGCGAAATATTCTATTTGTTTTTCTTCAATCTTCCCTAATTTTCCAGACATTAAAAGCTCAATTACCCATTTTAAAATTGAAAGTGGTGAACGGAGTTGGTGTGTTGCAACACTGATAAACTCAGATTTCATTCTATTTGCTTCAGCCAACCCTTCAAAGCTCCGTACAATAATAAAAGCAATACTAAATAAAAGTGCAGCAAATACCAACACAATAAAAGCTACCATCAAAGGATCATTGATATAGCGATTCCCAATTACATAAGCGCTGATAGCAGAGGCAATTATTAATATTCCCATAATCAAAAACAGGAATTGAGGGCACTGCCATAGAGGAATATTATATCGTCTGCATTGCTCAAAAAAATTTAAACTTTTTAAGATTTTTTTTAACATATTATCTTAGTATAACATAGTAATAGAATGATGAGAAATTGACTCGCTTTATGTTTAATGGTAAAATTTTACATCATAAAACATGTTTTTTCGGGGTATGGTGTAATGGCAGCACGAGTCCTTTGGGAGGATTTAGTCCCAGTTCGAATCTGGGTACCCCGACGAAGAAAGCGGGAGTAGCACAGTGGTAGTGCCTCGGCCTTCCAAGCCGATTACGCGGGTTCGATTCCCGTCTCCCGCTCAAGAAAAGAAAAAATACAGCTTTTTAAAAGCTGTATTTTTTATATTGTAAGTATTTTGATTATTTTGCGTATTCTACTACCCTTTGTTCTCTTATTACTGTTACCTTGATTTCTCCAGGGTATTTTAATTCTTCCTGAATCTTTTTTGCTATCTCTCGTGCCAACTTTTTAGCGCTCCAATCATCAACCTCATCAGGTTTTACAAAAACCCTTATTTCTCTTCCAGCTTGTAGAGCCCATGCTTTCTCAACACCAGGGAACGAAGTAGCTATTTCCTCTAAATCCGACAGTCTCTTTAGATAATTTTCCAAAGTATCTTTTCTTGCTCCGGGCCTAGTGCCGGAGATCTGGTCAGCTACCTGTACTAAGATTGCCTCAACGCTTTCATATGGATATTCTTCATGATGAGATTTCATTGCATCTATAATTTCTTTTTCTATTCCAAACTTTTCTAATATCTTAATTCCAATATCTACATGGGAACCTTCTACCTGATGGTCTACTGCTTTTCCTATATCATGAAATAATCCTGCCATTTTACAGACCTTTGAATCGGCACCAATCTCTTCTGCCAAGAAAGACGCCAAATAGGCCACTTCAATTGAATGAAGTAGTACATTTTGACCGTAACTTGTTCTAAATTTTAGTCTTCCTAACAATTGGATTAATTTTGGGTCTAATCCTACAATTCCAAGCTCATACACAGCTGTTTCTCCAGCTTTTTTGATTTGAGAAAGTATTTCTTTGTTGGCTTCTTGGACCTTGTCTTCTATTCTTGCAGGTTGAATTCTTCCATCCAAGATTAATTTCTCCAAAGCAAGCTTTGCTATCTGTCTTCTGACAGGATCAAAACCTGAAATTACCACAGTTTCTGGCGTTTCATCAATAATTATTTCCACCCCTGTTAGTCTTTCGAGGGTTCTGATGTTTCTTCCTTCTTTTCCAATTATTCTTCCTTTTATATCCTCGTTTGGTAAAGAGATAGTTGTAGTTGTAATTTCTTGAGCTTGAGATAATGCATATTTCTGAATAGCAGTAGTTAGGATTTCTTTAGCCCTTTTTTCGAACCTTTCATATCCTTCGTTTTCTATCTTTCTTATTCTTTCCAACATATCCATTTTGTACTCATCTTCTAATTGCTTTAGCAGTTCAGACTTAGCTTCTTTTTTTGTCATTCCAGAGATTCTTTCTAGGTTTTTTACGGCTTTTTCTTTAAGTTCTTCAAGAGAAGATTTTATTTCTTTAAGTTTTTCAACCTTTTCTGCAAGTTCTTTCTGTTTTATTTCGAAATCTGAGATTTTTTTATCTAAGATGCTTTCTCTTTTAGATAATAGCTGTTCGGCTTTAAACAATCTTTTCCGTCTTATTTCTTCTTCTTTTTTTACTTTTTCTAAGGTGAGATAAGCTTTTTCTTTTGCTCTTGAGAGAATTGTTTCTGCTTCTTTTGTTGCTTTTTGTATTCTTTTTTGTATTTTCGCTTCAATTGTTTTCCAGTCTCTTTTTGCAATTGACTGACGCGCATAATAACCCAAAATTGATCCTAAGGAAAGACAAAATATTCCCACAATTAATGGAGTTAACTGATCCATATTTCCAGGTAAGAAATTGGCTATTTTGCATTAATTCTCTAAACATTAGTACAGCTTCGAATATGATTTTTCTCTAAAATCTTTCTGTTTCTTTTATTTATTTTTTTTGCTGAATAATCTCATTTTTTAATCAAATTCGAAGTTGTCTAATAGTTTTATGCGAAAATAAATCCAAAATCTAAGGTTATCTATTACCCTTTTATTTTATCTAAAAAAACCCTCAAAGTCAATCCTTTCATTGAGGATTTTTGTTTAGGGCTTGAACAAAACCTCAAAATAAATTATATGAAAATTAGTACAATAAATGGTGAAATAATTGAAAAGAAAAACGATTAAAAGAATTATAGAACACTTAACTGAAGATCAAAGAAAACCCTTATTGGAGTGTAAAAAGAAATGGAATAGATATTTAAGAAAGAAGAGACCAATAATTAAAAAGAGTCTTCGCTTATTTTTAAGGGTTGTTAAAAAATTTGCTGTTTCTTCTGGGAGATATTTAGAAAATCTTAAGATTGATTTGGAAGGTTATTTATTTTCGATTTCTATCGCAAGCCATTACCCTGTATTTAGCGCTAAGTTCTTTGAGAATATAATGGGAAAGGAAATTAAGGTAATTTTCGATGCCTATATTTTTGAGTTTCGGATAGAGAGCAATAGGGAAAGTGAAAGAAAAGCAGTAATAAAGATATATAAAAATAACAAAATAAAAAAGCAAAAAGAATTGGAACAAGAATTAAAAATACAATTAAGACGCTTTTGGGAAAATATTCAATACTACAAAGAGTGTTAGAGAAAACCTGACACTTTTTATTTTTTAAAAACAAGATTCCTAACTAAATAAGTTAGGAATTTTGTAGAGAATCAAAGATAAAAAATTTATTTTGATTTCCAGTCAGCCCAGACGGTAGGAAGCAGATATACTCCTACGCAGATAAATAGCACAGCCAATAAACCCTTCATTAAGACCCCTGCTATTATTAATGCAATACAGACCATCAGGGCTGACTTCATAAACGAGTCAGCATCTTCTTTTTCCATATTATTTTTTTATATCTTTTATTTGATTTTTTGTCAAAACCTAAAACAACACCTTTTTTAAAAACAAAGAAAAACCCATCACAAACCTTACAAATGGGTTTTTCTTTAAGAATTAGTTTAATTTTTTTACAACTGCTCTTTTGTTTTTATCACCTCGTCAATAATTCCATATTCTTTCGCTTCTTCTGCAGATAAATAAAAGTCTCTGTCCGTGTCTTTTTCTATTTTTTCTAATTTTTGACCTGTATGTTTAGCTAAGATTCTATTTACTTTCTCTTTAAGTCTGATTATGTGTTTTGCAGCAATTTCAACTTCTACAGCTGCTCCTCCTACACCGCTTACAGCAACCTGATGGAGCAGGATTTGAGCGTTTGGCAATGAAAATCTTTTCCCTTTTGTGCCTGCTGCTAATAAAACAGCAGCTCCTGAAGCGGCTGAACCTACACATACTGTAGAGACCGGACATTTTATATACTGCATTGTGTCATAAATAGCTAAAGCTGAGGTTAAGATCCCTCCAGGGGAATTTATATATAACTGGATATCTTTTTTTGGGTCCTTTGAGGCTAAAAAAAGCATCTGTGCAATGACTGAGTTTGCAACAGGATCTATAATTGGTCCTCCAAGAAATATTATCCTTTCTTTTAAGAGTCTTGAGTAAATGTCATAGGCTTTTTCTCCATATTTTGTTCTTTCGATTACTGTGGGAATTAAATTCATAGATTCTTCTTGTTGATAATAGGGTTTAATAAGCATATTTTATCAAAAAATATAATTATTAACAAGAATTATTTTTCTTCTTTTTCACTTTCTTCTTCAGTTACATCAGATTCAGTTTCATCAGAAGTTTCTTCTTGAGATTCTGATCCTCTCACGTCTATTTTCCAGCCAGTGAGTTTTGCTGCTAATCTTACATTCTGGCCATCTTTTCCAATAGCTAGAGATAATTGATCTTCTGGCACAACAGCCAAGGCTTTATTTTTAGGAAGAATCTTTACTTCGAGCACTTTCGCGGGGCTTAAAGCGTTTGCGATATAGGTTTTGGGATCATCAGAATATTCAATAATATCTATTTTTTCTCCCCCTAATTCATTGATAACAACCTGCACCCTTGTACCTCTTTGACCTACCGCAGCTCCAATAGGATCAATACCTTCTTCAGTAGAGGCTACTGCGATTTTTGTTCTTGAACCGGCCTCTCTGGCTATTGATTTTATTACTACAGAGCCAGCAGAGATTTCTGGCACCTCCAGTTCAAAGAGTTTAGACACTAATTTTGGATATGCTCTTGAGAGAAAAACCTTCGGCCCTTTAGGTGTTTCCTCAACCCTCAATACATAAACTTTTAGCCGTTGTCCAGGCCTATAAAACTCTCCTGGAACCTGTTCTTCTTTTGTCAGTATCCCGAGGGTTTTACCAATATCCAAAAGGATGTTTCTTCCTTCTATTCTTTGAACAATTCCAGAGATAATCTGACCTTCTTTTTCTTTGTACTCTTTAAAGATGCTTTCTTTTTCTGCCTCCCGTATTCTTTGCATTATAACCTGTTTTGCTGTTTGCGCTGCAATTCTCCCATAACTTTCCTGGGTTTTAAGAGGGATAATTAATTCCTCTCCCGGTTTGATTTTTGGGTTTATTTTTTTTGCCTCTTCTATCATGATATGTTTCTCAGGATTAAATCTAATCTTTTCTTCTCCTTCGCCTTTTTCTTTGAGAGATTTTTCTTTCAGTTCTTTTTCTGAATATATCATATTTTCATCTACCACCAATCTTATCTGCCAAAACTTCACTTGACCTGTAGTTGGATCAAGTTTTGCCCTAATAATTTGTCCTTTTTTTCCGTAGTCTTTCTTATATGCTGCAGCCAAAGCTTGCTCAATGGTCTCAATGATTTTTTCTTTGGGGAGACCTTTTTCTTCAGCTATTTGGGCTATGGCTGATGTGAAATCTTTTAGATTCATAGTAAATAAATCTAAATTCTAAATAGATTATTTTAGATGTTTAGAATTTAGTATTAGTATTTTGGATTTAAGATTTTTTAAAAAATACGCCCGTTCTTAGACGGACTATTTAAAAATATATCAAAATTTCATTTTTTTGTCAAATAAGGAAAAGCTACCACCAGCTTAGTTTTTTGATTAATTTTACTATTCTCGGCTCCAGATAAGTTATATCGTCGTCAAAGATTAATCTGTTCCGCATTAATACAATTCTGTTTTTAGGTGTTTTTTGATGTTTATTTAAAAGATCACTTATTGGACTAAGTCTTTTGATGAAGATAGGAAAAAGAGAGATTACTGCGAACAACCCCATAGTTTCAGATTGATTATATTTGTAAGCCAGCACTATGATGGTGGCCAAAAAAAGGATAGTGGCTATAGAAGCATTCCATATAAGCGCTAAAACAAGAGGAAAGAAAATAGACAACCCTAAGAGTTTTGGAGATAGAGCTAAGGCGGCTCCCACAAAAGTACCAATCCCTCTTCCGCCAGCAAATCTTAAAAAACAAGACCAGTTATGACCGGTCACAGCAGCTACGCCTGAAAGGGCCAGAGTAAGGTCTGACATATTGAGAATCTGCCCAAGCTTAACAGCCATAAAACCTTTTCCTAAATCAAGCAGACCAGTTAGGACTCCTTGCCATTTTCCTATATTTTTATAAACATTCGAGCCAGAGGTTTTTTTCCATCCTACTTCCAACACATTCTTTTTTGTTGAGAGTTTTGTGATTATATATCCGAAAGGAATCGAACCTAATAGATAAGAAAAGAGTATCCAAAGAATATTTATTTTTGTCATAAGATTAGAACTTAAAGGGAGTTTTTAATTCTTTTCCCTTGATAAGTCTTTTTATATTATTTCTTAATGCAAAAGAGACCAAAAGAGCACCCACAATTCCTATAGTGAAATAATAGGAAGGGAATTTCGAATAAAGATATAAAAACATAGAAAAAAGCCAAGGGAAGATTAAATTTGTCACACTAGTGATTTTTGTAAATGCAAGGATTAACAGCCAAACTAAAAATGCAGGGATAAAGATTTTAAAACCTACTAAACCCAAACACATTCCAAGGAATGTAGCTCCTCCTCTCCCTCCTTTAAATTTAAAGAAGACAGGAAAGATATGGCCCACAATAGGCATAATAGCCACAATTATAATCTGCCACTCTTTTTCTAAATAGTTTAATGCCATAACCACAGGCACTACCCCTTTTAAGAAATCTAGTACTGCTGTTAAGGCTCCCCATCTCCATCCTAAGGCTCTGGCTACATTCGTAGCAGTAGGAGATTTACTTCCTATTTTTGTAATGTCTATTTTTTTAATTTTAGAGAATATATGACCAAAAGAAACAGAACCTAATAGATAAGCAAATATTGAGAGAGAGAAGAAATTTATAAACATGTTTGTTATAGCGGAATATTCCCGTGTTTCCTTGGTATTTTACCCTCTCTTTTATTCAAAAGAGATTCCAAGGTTTTAATTAATACAACCCTAGTATCTTTAGGATGGATTATCATATCTACTTGTCCTAGTTTTGCTGCTTGATATGGATTGAGGAAGAATTCTTTTAACTCTTGTATTCTTTCTTTCTCGAGCTTTTTTGGGTTTTTGCTCTGAGCTAATTCTTTTTTAAAGATAATGCCCACTGCTTGCTTCGGTCCCATTACAGCAATCTGTGCTGATGGCCAGACAATTACTGTGTCATAGCCAAGCTTTCTTGAAGCCAAAGCAATATAGGCTCCGCCAAAAGCCTTTCTTAATATTAGACTGATTTTGGGAACAGTAGCTTCTGCAAAGGCATATAATACCTTAGCTCCATGCCTAATAATTCCTCTTTTTTCCTGGTCTGTTCCAGGAAGGTATCCTGGGGTATCTACTAGATTAATCAAAGGGATATTAAAGGCATCGCAAAATCTTACAAAACGTGCGATTTTATCTGAGGAGTCTATGTCTAAGGTTCCTGCCATAAATTTTGTTTGATTAGCCACAATTCCTACAACAAAACCGTTAAGCCTTGCAAAACCTACTACTGAATTTATGGCAAAATCTGGTTGTATTTCAAAGAATGATCTTTTATCGAAGATTTCTTCAATTACTTCTTTAACATCATACCCTTTTTCTTCTTGTTCAGGAACCAGCTCCATTAATCTATAGGTTTCTTCTTTTTCAAAGAATTCTGATAAAATACTTTTTTCTTTAGGAGGATTTTCTAAATTGTTCTGTGGCAGATAAGATAAAAGCTTTTTCACTGCAAAAAAACAATCCCTTTCTGACTCAAAAGATAGATGACAGCACCCGCTTTTTGAACTATGAAGATTAGCTCCCCCTAATTCCTCAAAAGATACCTTTTCTCCTGTGACCCTTTTTATTACCTCAGGTCCTGTGATATACATTTGAGAGATCCCTTTTACCATAAATATGAAGTCTGATAACCCAGGAGCGTAGGAGGCACCTCCTGCAGAAGGTCCGACAATTACTGATATTTGAGGAATGACGCCAGAAGCTTTAATCATTGCTTGGAAAATAGCTGCATATCCGTCAAGGCTTGAAATTCCTTCCTGAATTCTGGCTCCTCCAGAGTCAATAATTCCAATTACAGGATGCCCTGTTTTACGAGCCAGATTGATAATCTTTACAATTTTTTTAGCGTGCATTTCTCCTAATGAGCCTCCTATTTTTGAGAAATCTTGACTAAAGACATACACCTGACGATTATTAATTCTACCAAAACCAGTAATCACAGCATCTCCGGGGAATTTCTTTTTATCTAATCCAAATTTTTCAAAACGAGTTTCTACAAAAGGATCCAATTCCACAAAACTGTCTATATCTAATAAAAAATTTATTCTTTCTCTTGCTGTAAGCTTTCCTTTTTGATGTTGTTTTTCAATTAATTCTGGATTTTCCAAAGCTTTTAATTTTTTATTTAATTTTTCAATTTCTTTTTCAAAAGTCATAGATGAATTAAACTCTAAACCCAAATATCCAAACCCTAAAGAAATTTATTTGAATTTGGTATTTGGTATTTATAATTATTTTACTCACTTATTGTTTTTAGTTGTTCTTTTAGTTCTGTCACTATTTGTTTTAGGATTTTTTCATTATCTACTTTTCTTCCTAATTCTATTTTAAGAGATGTAGCTGTATTCTCCAATTCTTTTGGAAATTTTTCAATATTTGTATTTAAACCAATTCCCATTATAGAAAATTTTACATCTGAGCCAATAACTGTTTCTGTTAGAATTCCGGCTATCTTTCTATGATTTACATATACATCATTTGGCAATTTAATGAAAGGTTCTAGTTTGAAGCTTTCTTTTATTACCTTTGCTGTAATAAACGCAGCTAGAATATTGAGAGTTTGCAAGTCTTCAATTTTGCTTTTTGGCAGAATAATTGTAAAGTAAAGTCCTCCTTTTGGAGAGAACCAATAATCTTTTTTTCTTCCATATCCCGAGGTTTGCTTTTCAGCCCAAATCACAGTCCAAGAACGAGGTTTTGTTTTTTTCGCCAATGCATTGGTAGAGGGAACTTCTGTATATTTTTTAATTCTCATTAATCTAAAACAATTAATGTTTCTCCCTCTTTGACCTTTTGATTTATTTTTACCATTATTTCTTTTACATTTCCCTCAGATTCAGAAATTATTTCATTCTCCATTTTCATTGCTGATAACAGAATAACCTTTGTTCCTTTTTTAATAAAATCTCCTTTTTTGATAAATATTTCAGAAATAGTACCTGCAATTGGTGCTTTGATTTCTTTTTTTGAGAAATTCCTCTTTGGGAGAGAGGTTTGAGGCACCAATGTTTTTTCCTTATTTCCTTTTTTTTCTTCGAACAAGAACTCTTTATCTCCAATCTTAATTTTGGTTTTTTCTCTGTCTATTTGTTCAATTTCTATTTCGTATTCCTTGCCTTGAATGGTTAACTTTAGCTTCATAATCTTTTTGGATTTTTATTCTTTAAACATTTGCAATCTCTCAGCCATTACCCAATTTGAAACAGAATCCTTCTCTCTTAAAGAAGGCTCAGGTGTTTTTAAATTTTTATAGATTTGGAAGATAATATTTGCCAATTCTTTTTCATCCAAGCCCCTTATTCTTACGGGTCTCTCCGGACAGATTTG
This sequence comes from uncultured Candidatus Saccharibacteria bacterium, assembly GCA_964493485.1. Lineage (GTDB taxonomy): Bacteria > Patescibacteriota > Minisyncoccia > Minisyncoccales > JANBVM01 > CAZBMQ01. The sequence goes on along the minus strand of CAZBMQ010000008.1, from coordinate 17,668 downwards.
GGGAGAAAGCTCTTTAAGAATTTCGCTTTTCTCAATGAAATTTGTTGTGAAATCTCCCTTTAAAAAATTCTCATTTTTAAGCAACAGCTTGAAAAAAGGAATAGTTGTTGGTACCCCTTCTATAACAATCTCATCTAAAACTCTTTTTAGTCTGGAGATTGCTTCTTTTCTAGTCTTGCCATGGGCAATAACCTTTGCCAAGAGAGAGTCGAAATATGGATAGATTTCTTGTCCTTCATGTAAAAAAGTGTGTAAAAAAATTCCTTGTCCTCCGGGAGGAATATATTTTTGAATTACTCCGGGCACAGGCTGAAAATTTCTTTTTGGGTCTTCTGCATTGATTCTTGCTTCCACTGCCCACCCGTTTAAAAAGATATCGTTCTGCGAAAATGGCATTTCTTCTCCCTGAGCAATCCTGATTTGTTGTTCCACTATGTCAACACCGGTTATCGCTTCTGTTACTGGATGTTCTACCTGAAGTCTTGGATTGGCTTCTAAGAAATAAAGATTTTTGTTTTCATCCATTAAAAATTCAATTGTTCCAGCACTTTGATATCTTAATCTCTCAGCAAATTTCACAGCTAAATTTCTTATTTTCTCTCTTTCTTTATCGTTTAAATAAGGAGATGGGGCTTCTTCAAACAATTTTTGGAATCTTCTTTGAATGGTGCATTCTCTTTCTCCGAGATGGATGATTTTTTTTCTGTCTCCCAATATCTGTACTTCAATATGTCTTGCTATTGGAAGATGTTTTTCAAGGAAGAAATCGGTTTCTGAAAAAGCTGTAGCTATTTGTCTTTGGATGCCAGTAGATATTGAGAATAAGTCACCAAAATCAATCTTGCCATTAATTACCCGGATTCCAATTCCCCCTCCCCCCTTTTGAGCTTTGAGTACAAAAGGGGGTTTAATAATTCGCACCCATTTTACCAAGTCCTTTTTTGTTTTTATAGGACCTGTGCTTGCAGGCAGGGTTGGAATTCCAACCCTTTGAGCTATTTTTTTTGATTCAACCTTGTCTTCAAGTTTTTTCAAAACCTTAAAATGCGGTCCAATAAACCAAATTTTATTTTTCTGGCATAGTCTGGCAAACCTCCAATTTTCAGCTAAAAAACCATAACCTGGATGTATGGCATCAACCTTAGCTTTTTTTGCTATTTCGATTATTTTCTTTTTGTCTAAGTATCCTTCCGCTCCTTCTTTTTCGAGGAAATAATATTCATCAGCCAACCTCGTTTCTAAAAAGTTTGATTCCTGACCCTGCAGAGGACATAAAGCAACAGTTTTAATGCCCATTTCCTGGCAGGTTCTGATGATTCTTAATGCAACTTCTCCTCGATTAGCTATAAGAATTTTTTCAATCTTCATAAGGATAAGGTTTTTTACATAATTTAGAGATTTCTTTCATTATCTTATCTGTAATTTGTCTTAAGAGTATATAATATTCTTTTTGGTTTTTTTCTATTTTTTTTAGTGGTTCTTTTGAAAAAGACAAAGGTTTTCCTATTTCAATAATCCTTTTAAATGAATTTTTCGCCGTTCTCATTCCAAAGGGAACTATTTTTATATTTTCTCTTAAAGCTAATTCTGCAATACCTGTTTTCCCTTTTAACAATACTTTTTTAGAATTAGTATCTCCTTCTGGGAAGATAACAACAATTTTCTTTTCTTTCAATACCCCACTTATTTTTTCTAAGACGATTTCTCTCTCCTTCTTTTTTCTATTTACCACAATGGCATTAGAAAGATAATAGAGAATTCCAGACTGCAAAGTGATTTTTAAACTGTCCATTGCCGCCACAAACCTTAAGTCTTTCATTCTTTGTTTCAATACAGTTCCAATAAACCAATAGTCTAATCCATTGATATGATTTGAAGCTATTACAAAAGCTTCTTCCTTTGGAATATTTTCTGTTCCTTTTATCTCTTTGATAAAAAAATTCGTGATAGGAATCACAATAAATTTACAAAAATACAAAAAAGGAGTTTTCATCTTTAGTTCAATTCAGCCTTTAACAGAGCAATTTTTTCCATTATTTTATCCGTTATCTCGATTAGGATTTTTTTGAATTCTTCTGATTCTCTGTCAAGCCCCTTTGCTTTTTCAAACTCTTTTTCAAAATAGAGGGGTTTTCCTACATTTATTTTGATTATTCTTTTTATTTTTAGTTTTCCTCCAGGAGGAAGAAGTTCATATGTTCCTTTTATTCCTACTGGGAGTATTGGGACTCCAGTCTCTAAAAAGATTTTTGCTATTCCCCATTTTCCTTTCCCCATTTTTCCTGTTCTGGTTCTTGTTCCTTCAGGATAGATTACCAAAATGTCGCCCATTTTCAAGATTTTGATTGCCTCTTTTAAAGCTTTTTTCTTTGATTTCTCACTTTTTCTGTTTAAATGAATAACTCCTGCAATAAAATAGAGAAGATAAAGAAGTAATTTTGTAATACCTGAATAATTATCTGTTTGTCCAATAAAATGATACCTTCTTGGAACACAGACATAGGCAGTAGCTAATTCATCAAGATGACTTTCGTGGTTCGAGGCTAGAATAAAATTTCTCTTCGGAACATTTTCTAATCCCCTTACTTCTTTTATAAATAATTTTTCAGCAATGGGTGCAAGAAAGAGTTTGCAAAACCAAGAAACTGCTCTGTTCATGTTTATTTTAGTTAAGTTGCTTTAAGGCTTGTTTATAGCCCATCATAATTTCTTCTATTATTTCTTTACAGGTTTTTATTTCAGATATATCTCCAGCACAAAGTCCGCACAAAAGAGGTGCTTCATTTACATTTCCACCGGTAATTTTTGAACTTGAAAATCTTTCTGCTTTTAATTCTTCAGGGAAGGGATTTTTTTCTTCTAATTCTCTAGCTCTTTTTGTCAAATCATTTTCTATCATTCTTATGGGATGTCCTGTAAATCTAGCCACAACTACAATATCTTCGTCAGTGGCTTTTAGAATAGCTTTTTTATAGTTCTCATGGATTTGACATTCTTTGCTTGCTAAAAATCTGGTTCCCATTTGCACACCATCTGCTCCAAGCAAAAAAACAGCTGCTGTGGTTTTGGAGTCATAGATTCCACCAGCCGCAATTAAAGGAATTCTTTTTAATGCTTTTTTCGCTTGAGGAACTAAAGTAAGCGTGGTGGTTTTTCCAATATGTCCTCCAGATTCTAGCCCCTCAACAACCACTGCATCTGCACCATTTTCTTCCATTTTTCTCGCAAGCCTTGAGAGTGATACAACAGGAATAATTTTTACACCCGCATTCTTTAGATGGGGGAATAATGGAAGAGGGTTTCCTCCTCCAGTAAAAACAACAGAAACCTTTTCTTCGATTACTACCTTTGCTAACTCAGAAACATTAGGGTTTTGCATTACAAGATTTACTCCAAAAGGTTTATCAGTTAATTCTCTTGTTTTTTTAATTTCTTCTCTTAACCAGGAAGCTGGAAGGAATCCTGCTCCAATTACTCCTAAGCCTCCGGCATTAGAGACAGCAGAGACAAGTGCTGAATCTGAAATGCCTGCCATTCCTCCTTGTATAATAGGATATTTGATATTTAAGAGTTGTGTCAATTTAGTACTTAACATTTTTATTCAGTGATTATTAAAGGCTGATGTTCAAGAATTTTATTGGCTTCGTTTACTAATTCTTGGATTAATTCTTTTACAGTGACTATCTTATTTACTCTCCAAACATTGGAGCCCGCGAATACAAGACCATTTTCAATATCTCCTTTTCTTGCGTTTTCTAATGCTTCCAAGATGCAATAACTTTTGTCACATATTTCTCCTATACAACCTTGACACTTTTTAGGATCAGGCTTGGGCGCTTCTCCTTTTAATATTTTTTCTACAAAAGCATTCTTGATTGCTCTCCCGGGCAATCCTACAGGGGAATGAATAATTACAACATCTTCTTTTTTAGCTTTTAAGTGGGCTTCTTTAAATCTTGGATGCGCATCACATTCTTTTGTTGCTACAAATCTTGTAGCCATTTGCACCCCCTTTGCGCCAGCCCTTAACATCTCTACAATATCTTTCCCTGTAAAAATTCCTCCAGCTGCAATCACCGGAGTTTTTACTGCTTTAACTACTTCCTTTACAATATCAATTGTTTTTCTAAAAGGGTGACCTTTTGGGAAACCCAGATGTCCTCCAGCATCCATTCCTTCCACTACTATTGCTGCAGCTCCCATAGCCTCTCCCTTTTTAGCTACTTTTACCGAAGAAGCCATAGAGAAGATTGGTATATTATATTTTCCTCCTAGATCAAAGATGTCTCTCCTAAAGCCCGCTCCCTGAATAATAAGATCAATTTTCTCTTCCATTGCAGCCTTTACTAATTCAATGAAGCGCCTTGCTACTCCCATAATATTGATTCCTATTACACCGTTTGGTCCAGCAATCTTTCTGGCTTTTCTTATTTCAGATTTCACTTCATTGGGGTCATCCATTCCAGATACAGCAATAATGCCTATGGCTCCATTTTTAGCTACATTCCCAGCTAACCTGTGAAGAGAGACCCTTACTGCCATTCCTCCTTGTATAATTGGAAATTTACTGAAGATCCTCCCAATTTTTAAAGGAGGGAGTTTTTTATAGACAATTGGTTTTTTATTTTTTTCTGTCTGAAATTTTTGTTTAAATTCTTCTTTATCTACCACCGCCACCGTAAACCTTACTTCACATTTTTTTTCATCACCCACAAAAGCATACCCTTTGAAATTCGCTATTTTAAAAGCATAAAAACCTAACAGTTCAACTTCATATTTTATTTTATCTCCCGGAAAGATGGGTTTATAAAAAAAGGCGCTTCTCACTTGATATGCTAGAAGATGCTTTTTTTTATGAATATTTCCCATTTTTTTTCTGAGAAGAATTGTTCCTGTTTGGGCGATTCCTTCAACAACCAATACACCCGGCATTATTGGAAAATCAACAAAGTGCCCTTTAAAATGTGCATCATTTTTTGATGTGTATTTATAAGCAATAATAGTATTTCCCTCAATACTTTCCACTTCATCTACCCATAAAAAAGGATCATCATAAGGAATAATCTCTTTGATTTGTTGTTTATTGAGAAACATAAATATTTAAACCTCTAAATACTAAATGGATTGTTTTGAGATTTGGGTTTTGAATTTCAATATTTTTTATTTTGTCATTTATTATTTTATATCGACAGACCTCCATCAATATTAATTACAGCCCCTGTGATAAAATTCGCTTTGTCTGAAGCTAAAAAGGTAACCAAATCTGCTATCTCTTCTGGTTTGCCGAATCTTCCAAGGGCTGTCATCTTTTTTACCATTGTTTTTAATTCTTCTGGCAGGTTTTGGGTAAGCTGGGTTTCAATAAACCCTGGAGCTATAGCGTTGACAGTGACGCCGAACCTCCCCACCTCTTTTGCTAATGCCTTTGTTAATCCAATTATTCCTGCTTTTGCGGCAGCATAATTTGTCTGCCCGAAATTTCCTCTTTGACCCACAACCGAAGACAGGTTTATAATTTTTCCTTGATTTTGTATGAGCATGGGCAGACTGGATTTTGTGCAGTTGAACACTCCTGTTAAATCAACATCAATCACCTGTTGCCATTCTTCTTTTGTCATCTTTGCAAAAGTTTTATCTTTGCATATGCCCGCATTATTAACCAAAACATCCAATTTCCCAAATTCCTTTTGTATGTCTTGAGCCATTTTTTCTGTCTGTTCTATCTTTGAGACATCGGCTAAAAAATAACCGACCTTGACTCCTTGCTTTTCGATTTCCTGTTTTAAACTCTTTAAGTTTTCTTCTTGCGCATGAATGTCGTTTAGGGCTATCTGGGACCCAAGAGAAGCAAACCTTAAAGCAATGGCCCTGCCTATTCCCTGAGAAGATCCTGTGATTAGAACAACTTTATCTTTTAACATATTTATTATTCGGTTTAATTATTAAGGCCAGACCTTTTATGTATTATTTATACAAAATACTTAATGGGGTTAATGAATTTTATTTGATGTTTTTCTTTTAGAAAAAGAAAATATTACGCTTGCTAAAAATATTTTTAGTATATCTCCTAATATAAAGGGATAAAGACCTGTTTTTAAAGCATTTTGAAACCCTGCAATCCTTCCTAACCATAAAACCCCTGGAATATATATAATGATGTTTCCAGACAGCATTGCGAGTATTGTTTTTAAAATATTGTTTCTGTCAACCAGGAGACCTGTTAGATACGCGCACAATATAAACCCAACAATATAACCAAATGTTGGACTCAAAATATATACAAGGCCACCGCCCCTTGAAAACCAAGGTATTCCCATCAATCCTCCCAGCAGGTAAACAAACTGGGAAAGAGCTCCTTTTTTACTACCAAGCAAGGCTCCGCTTAAAAGAACAACCAGTGTTTGCATGGTCTGTGGTACAAGCCCAATTTCAAGTTTTATTTTGGAAGAGATTCCAGTCAGTATGGCAAAACTCAAGACAAACACAATGTTTAATATAAACAATAAGCTTTTTTCTTCGATTTTAGGCAGGACAAGTATTTGTTGGTTTTTAAAATTTACCCACGTCATATTGTAGTTCTGATATCTGTCTTCCAAAGACAGGAATATCTTCGATTTTAATATTTTTAAGATATTCTGGCAACCCTTTTGTCATTGTTATTTCAGCAAACACCCTGTCTATATTGACAGGATTAAATCCAGCCAATACAAGGCCTAAAAAAGTAGTAAACCCTGTTGTTTTTTGAATTTTTATTCCCTCTGCCAAGGTTAAATATTGAGGCAATACTTTTTGAATCTTTATCAGTAAATCTTGATATTCATATAGATACTGTAAGGAGAAATAAGAATCTTTTTTAAGAAACTTTAATACATTCTCGCAAGCCCCCCTTATTTTCATTTTTGGATCAAGTTTTAATATCGGAAGATTGATGATTAAATCATTGTTAAACACTTCTTCAGACAGCTCGAACACAATACCTTCTTTTTCTTTTTTGATGTAATTTGTTTTGGCAAGGTCCAAAGGAGTGATTTTATTTTTGACACACACCTTTAATAGCTGAGATTTTTGCGCGCAGGCTTCGATTGAAAAATCATTAAAGCTTTGCGAAGCCACCTTGATGTTTTCAGGTTTTACTTTATTTTGGAGCAGGTATTTCAATACAGCTTCTAAAAATTGCGGACTTGTGTTTTCTGCAAAATGTGGATGTTTTGGAGCTATTAAGGTGGGCAGGATTAAGATTTTAGAATTACTATTGATATTCACTCCGCCTATAAGCCAGACAGTTTTTTCTATAGCTTCTAAGATGTCGTATTTTGCTATCCACACCGCAACAGCATCTTTTTCTTTGCGTGGGTGTAAAATAAAGTCATCTCCTATTTTATATTCTTTTATTGATTTATGTGTCCATCGGTTGCCTTGTTCGTCTTCAAGTACTAATACGAAATAGGGAGTTTTTGGGTGTAAGATTGTTGGAATATTTACTTTTGAGACCCCAATTACTTTTATTTTTCCATTTCCAACCCTTTTCAATGGTAAAAAACAATCAGGACATTCTTTGATTGGATACTGCCATTTTTTTTGGCAATTTTGACATTGATAAAAAGCCATAATTTGTTTAAAATGATTTTATTATGAAAACATTTTATTTGCCTAGAGACCTTCGTTCAGAATTGAGAAATGTATGGGGTGTTCCATTTTTCGGCCAGGAAGAAGAAGTGGTGAAAAAAGTGAAAGATTTCTGCAAAAGAAAGAAATTTACAAAGATAATTACTGTAGGAGATTATTGTTCTCTTTCTCTTCCTTCTGATATTAAAATTTTTGATGGGAAAGTAAAGAGAAAGAAAATTAAAGAATCATTGCCATTTTCTTTGGTTTGTTCGAATCCGCCCGGTACAATTCAAAAGGAGGTCTGGTCGGTCTTAAGGAAAGCAATAAAGGAAAATAAAAATATATTCGTCAAGGGAGAAGAGGATCTATTAGTAATACCAGCAGTTTTGCTTTCTCAAGAGAATACAGCTGTTTTATATGGTCTTTTTAATAAAGGAATCTGCTTGGTTGAGGTTTCTTCTCAGACAAAAAAGAGATTTAAAGAGCTATTGGAAAAATTCTCTACTCAATAGTCTTTTTTAAAATGTGGACTGTTACGCTTCCGCCTGTTCCTCCAATATTATGGCAAAGCCCAATTTTAGGAACGGGTTTTATTTGTCTTTCATTACATTTCCCTCGTAATTGGTTAACTATTTCATATATTTGAGCTAATCCTGTGACTGATATAGGATGTCCTTTGGCTTTTAATCCTCCAGAGGTATTAATAGGCAGTTCTCCTTCTATATTCACCTTCCCAGATCTTATTAATTCTGCTCCCTTCCCTGGCAGGGCAAATCCTAAATCTTCGTATGAAAACAACTCCACTGAAGTGAAAGCATCATGAACCTCAGCTATTTGAATATCTTTTGGGGTTAATTTCGCTTGTTCAAAGGCTTGTTTTGCAGCAATCACTGTGGCTTTAAAGTGATAGGGTTCTTTTCTTCCAAAAGTAAGAATGTAATCAGTGGCAAACCCGGAACCAATAATTTCAATATCTGTTCTTTCTTTTGAAAGAATAACAGCAGCTCCGCCATTTACCGAGAGAGAGCAATCCATAAGACGAAGAGGAGATGCTACCACAGGAGAATTTTTGATTTGTTCTAAAGAAACAGGTCGTTGGTAGAAATAAGCTTTAGGGTTTAATACAGCATTTTTATGATTTTTAAAGGCAATTAACGCTAGGTCATCCATTGTGGCATTGTATTTTTTCATATACTGCTGCCACACCAAGGCATTTTGTGCTGGGAAGATTAATCCTTCTGTTTGTTCAATTACCCTTTCTGACGCCGAAAGTATCCAATCTACAGTTATTTCACTCTTGTTGTCTACAAGTTTTTCTCCACTTACAACCAAGATATTATTGAATCCAAGTTTGTTAGCCACCCATACTGCCACTCCTCCACCAGCGCATACAGAAGGTATTTCAATAATAGGCACATTTGTTTTAAATAAATCCGAAAGGAGAGAGATTTTATGAGTCTGATGTTCTCCTCCAGCAGCGCTGGAAATAGCTGACAATACAATAGCATCAATCTCAGAAATTTTCATTTTCGCATCTTTTAAGGCTTCTGTAGCTGCCTCAAAAGCAAATTCCCACCAGGGTTTCTGAGAATAATCAAATTTTGTCATTCCAACACCTTTTATATACATTTTTGTTTATTGTTTTGTGTTTATCAATTTTTTATTTCAATATCATTTAAATTTATTCCACAGAAGTCCAGGCTATAACCAAGCTTCCTGGACCGGTTATATTGCATAAGACAGGAGGAATTAGCCCAATAAAAGGGATATCTACAGATATAACCTTTTTTATTTTTTGTTTCAAGTCTTTGGCAGATTCTATATTATCAACATGTCCAATTATTATCCTTATCTTTTTACCCCTTTTTATGTCTTTCTTTGTGGCTTTAACTAATTTTTTAAACAATGCCTCTTGTGCGTTTTTTGCAAATACTACCCCTCCCTTTTTAGGAGTTCCATCTCTCAACTCTATTATAGGATGGACTTTTATTCTTTTTACTTTTTTAACCCAGTTGATTTGGGGCTTTATTATTTTTTTAATTTTGTTTTTAGTATAGAAACCAAGGCTCTTTGTTGTCCAAAAAGGGTTTTCTATAGAAAGATAGAGATGGATATTTGGAATTGTTTTTTTCAATTCTTCGATGATCTCATTCATTTCTCTTTGTTCTTGTATTAATTCAATAGCTCGCAGAATTAAAAGGTCTTGTCCTGCCGCAATATTAAGTGAGTCAAGGATTGTGATTTTTTGAGAATCTGAGAATGCTGCTTTTGTCTTGAGAGCTATTTCATATGAATCTAAGATTTTAGAAGAACTTGTGATACAGAGAACTTTGTCAAACCTTTCTAACTGACGCTTAAAAGAAGTCAGAAACTCCTCTTGTTTGAGAGATTGAGAAACAGGAACAGAATTAGGTTTTAATTTTTTATCTTTTTTTAATTTTTGATATATGTTTTCTTCTGAAAAGTTTTTTTCTTCCAGCCGATTATATTTTGAGGAGACTTTTTCTATTTGATATCTTTCTATGATTTTTGGCAGAAGCATTGAAGTGTTGTCAATTACTAATCCTATTGAGACAGTTCTTAAAGATTCTTCCCCCACAACCTCGTTTGCCATATCTTCTGTTCTTAAATGTTGAATTTTTCCTAAACTTCTCATTACTTCTTTCACTTCGTCTGGATAATCAGTATGAATATGGATTTTCATTTTTTCTTTTATTTGTACAATATCTAGATAATTACCCAGTTTTATCAGTTTTTTTCTAATTTCTTTTTCAGGGAATTTTGGATTTTTTAATAAACACACTACCTCGTATCGATTGGATATTATTTGAATAAATCTCTTTATCTTTTTTGATGCTTTTTCTTTTTCTTCTTTTTCTTTTGTTTTTTTCTTTCCTTCCAAGGCTTCCAGATAACTTTCTAAAATAATTAAAAAAGCTAACCCTCCTGCATCAACCACATTTGCTTTTTTAAAGATTTCCATTTTTTCTCTCGTTTCCAAGAGGGCCTGACTGGCATTTTTTGTTGCTTTTTTAAACACCTCAATAATGTTTGTCTCCTTTGTTTTTTCTTTTGTGAAAGTTGAAGCTGCAGCATTAATTACATCCAAGATTGTTCCTTCTTTTGGGTTTTGGATGCTTGATTTTGCTCTTTCAGCCCCGCTCTTAAAAGCCTCAGCCAATTTTTCAAGATTAATAGTGTTTTTATTAAATCCTCCAAGAAATCCAGCTAAAAAGCCGGTATAGATAACACCGGCATTTCCTTGAGCTGCAGTAAGGGCTCCGTCTAAGATTTTTTCAGATAACTCGTTTAAGGACTCAAATTCTTTTTGCTCTATCGCTTCTTTTATTCCCAGCAAGGTTTTAGCTATATTGTTGCCTGTGTCTTGGTCTGGAACAGGAAAGACATTAATTTTGTTTATTTCTTCTTTCTCTTTCTCAATTCTTTCATATGAAAGAAGCATCATTTTCTTTAAATCCTTTGGAGTTAAATACTGCATGGATTTATTTAAATTTTTCTTCTAATTCTTTCAGAATTCTAGCAGCTAAATCTTTCCCTCCTAAACCAAAAGCAATTCCCAAGGCTATTGAAATGGTAGCTATCATTCCAATAAATATAGCCAGGATTAAAGGAGGGGTTATTTTTAGTTGATAAAGTATAGCTAAAATTGCAAAAAACCAAATTATCCACCTGATTGATCTTCCTAAAAATCTTGAATAGATAATTTTTTCCTTTTCTAACGTTCCCACAACAATCTTTTGGGAAAAGTCTGCTAAAAAAGCAGAAAAAATAAAAATAATTATAGCAATGAATATATTGGGGATATATGCTATCACTTCTTCAAGAAACCGGCTTAACTGAATCAATCCTAAGATTTCAGAAGAGGTCATTAGAAATAAAATGATAAAGAACCACTTTACTATTCCTCCTACAAATTTCGCACCATCAAATTCAATATCAGTTTTCGATAAAGCCTGTTCTAATCCTATTCTTTTTAATACTTTGTTTAGCCTGATTTTATTTAAAAAAGCTATAGCTAAACCCTCCATTGATTTAGCGACAGCCACTCCCACAAGAAAGAGTAAGCTTGCCCAGAAGATAGAGGGTGAGATTTGGGTTAAATATTGCCAGACTGAGCTAATTGTTTTTGTAATTTCTCCAAACATATTTTAATTTAAAGTTTTAAAATAATAATGTAACCTTGGAAAATAAAGAATTTACATTTTACCATTCTACCACTTCGCCTGATGAATCTTCAAGTAATACCCTAATCGATTTACAATAATATGCAAGAAAAAGGTAAGAACAAAAAGAGTAAGCCAGATTGAGATATTGATTTTGAAAAAAGGAGCTAAGAAAACAAAAGAACCTATTACATAATTTGTTTGGTCGAAAGGAATAAATTTGGCTCCGGGCTTGAGATTTAATCTTCTTTTGAAAAAAGCCGAAATCAAATCACCGCACACAGCTCCTGTAGAAATCAAAAAACCAAACAAGAGAAAATTTTCTTTATAATCAATAAAGCTAATTTCTTTGATGCATGAGAAAGAATAAAGCAAAGACTGGATATATACTATAAAGATTCCTACTGTTATTCCCAATACAGCGCCCCTCCAGGTTTTATGAGAACCAAGGATGGGTTTCCCGTTTAATTTTTTATTAAAATCAATTGGTTTGTCTAAAAAATTAAAAAGACCCATTCTTTTAGCTAATGGAGGAGTCATATTGGTAAAATAAGCAGGAAGAAAGAAATAGAGACAAGAAAGAATAAACTTAAACATAGATGGAGTTTGATAATAAAAAATATTTGTTGTAAAAATTAAGATTTAGACCAAAATGTTTTTGTGTTAAAATAGATTATGAAATGCGACCTTCATATTCATACTTATTATTCTTACGATAGTGATTCTTCTCCTAAACAAATAGTAGACACTGCGATTCAAAAAGGCATTGATTGTCTGGCTATTACAGATCATAACGAAATAAAAGGAGCTAGAGAAGCAGAAGAATATGCTAAAGGGAAGCCAATATTAATTATACCAGGAATTGAGGTTAAAAGTAGAGAAGGAGATATCTTGGGTTTAAACATAAAAGAGAAGATTCCAGGCGGGCTTTCAGCTCAGGAAACCATTAAAATGATTAAGGGAAAGGGAGGTTTGGCAATTATCGCTCATCCATTTGGAATGTTCTGTTCTTTCAAAGGGGATTTGTATAGTCTTATTGAATATATAGACGGAATGGAGGTATTAAATGGATCACTTTCTATGTTTGAGAATAAAAAAGCATTAGATTTTGCTACAAAAAATAGCCTTGTTTTTACCGCTGGATCAGACGCTCATTCTCCTGAATTTATTGGGAGAGTATATATTGAGATTCCTGGTAAAAATCTTTCAGTCAAGGATGTTTTAAAAGCAATAAGAGGAAAAAAGTCAGTATTAAAGGGCAGGGAATATTTTTTTTTAGAGAGAATAAAGGATCATATAAAAAGAAATATTATTAAGATAAGGTATTATGTTGCAACAAAAAAGAGAAAGCTTTAGGGTTCTTGAAAGAAAAACGGGAAGCGTATTTTCAAGATTTAATCTATCTCCAAACCAATACACCTTAACCTCTTTATTGTTTGCCGGAATCTCTTTTTACTTTTTGACAAGGTTACGGTTTGTGCCGGCTTTGATATTTTTTGCATTGGCAGCTTTTTTGGATTTTATTGATGGAGCTGTAGCTAGAACTACTAATAGAGCAACAAAAAAAGGCGCTTATTTAGACACAGTTTGTGACCGTTATGTAGAGGGAATTATTTTGTTAGGTTTTCTTTTTATCCCTCTTCCTGATATTATTTTTTCTTCAAAAATCTGGATTTTCTTAGCCCTTTTTGGTTCTTTAATGACCACCTATTCTAAAGCTGCTGCTAAAGAAAAAGAGATAATAACAAAAGAGCTAAAAATAGGGTTTATAGGAAGAGGAGAAAGAATGATTCTTGTTTTTTTTGCAATGCTTTTAGGAATAGTGAATCTTTATTTTACAGCCTATTTAATAATATTGTTTGCCGTATTAACAAATATTACAGCTGTTCAGCGTATATGTTTAACCCTCGGTCCAGGAAAGTGCTAAGGCATCTGGACCCGCAATTGCTCCAATAATATTATTCACCAGGGTAATATAGAGAACACTGGCTCCTTTTATTTCTTTTTTTATCATTTTTTTTAATTTCTGGGCAGAAGTTAGGTTGTCTCCATGACTGATAATTACCCAGATTTTTTTATTTTCTTCTTGCAGTTTTTTTGTTTTTTCTTTTATTTCTCTAAAAAGAGCTAATGGGATGTCCTTTGCTCCGGTTTTAATTCCTATTGCTTTTAAAACTCCATCCCTGAAACCAAGAATAGGACGTATTCCTATTTTACTCATTTTCCTTACCCAGTTTGCCACAGGAGAGGAGATTCTGCCTGAAGCTTCTATCCATTTTGGGTCTTTAAATATTACACGAAGATGGATTCTTGAAGGTAGATTTTTTAGCTTTTCTGCTATTTTTTCAGCGTTAAGCTCGGTATTTTTAATTAATTCAATTGCCTTAAAAACCAAAAGCGCCTCACCTCCGCTGACATTTAGTGAGTCGACAACAAACACCTTTTTTTGTTGTTCTGGCAATAAAAAGTTTTTTGCTTGAATGGCTGAATTATAAGTACCGGAGAGTTTTGAGGTTAAAGTGATGCAAACAATTTCTTCAAAATTTTCAAACTGTTTTTTGTAGGCGTCTAAAAAATCTTTAGGAGAAGGCTGTGAGGTTTTACCAAAACTCTTTATTCCTCTTTTTTCAGCTTCTCGCATTTTTTGAAAAGTATTTTTTCCAGGGAGATCTTTTATTTCTGGCCAATCTAATTTTATTGGAACAATTTCAATATTGTGTTTTTGGATTATATCCTTTGGAAGATCAGCACCTTCATCAACCACCAATCCTATATGTTTCATACTATTTTCATATTTATTTACTTATTTAAGAATTCGACCTTTATTTGAGATTATTGAAATTATATATTTTTAAAGTGGCTGATTTTTATTTTCTTTTCAGCGCGGCATATTGTTATTGCTATAATGTCTATCTGCCACTTTGAGTTTAGAGGGATTTTATTTTTAATCAGCCAATACTCAGCAGTTTTTGCTATCTTTCTTCTTTTTTTGTAATTCACCTTATCTTCTGGAAGAAAAGAAGCATCTTTTAAGAGAGAATTTATTTTGATAGTTTTCACCTCGATAAAAGAAAAAATATCTTTTTTCTTTGCTATTATATCTATCTCTCCTTTTTGGGGATTTCCAGGAATTCTAAAACAATAATTTTTATCTATAATTTTATATCCTTTATTTTTAAGATATTTTCTTGCTAATTTTTCTCCTAGAGTTCCAATATTTTTTGTTTTCATATGGACCTGACGGGAGTTGAACCCATGTCTCTGCAATGCGAATGCAGTGCTCTACCGTTGAGCTACAGGCCCATTTTATAATTTCAGTAAAACTTTTACTTCTCTTAAAGAATTAATTCTTACTCCTTGATATTCCTTAAATTTATCCTCTCTATCAATTAATATTGTTTTCATACCCAACTTTTGAGGTGTAATGAGATCTCTTTCAATGTCATCACCTATCATTACTGCTTCTTCGGGTTTTAAGCCAAAGGAATTAATTACTGTCATAAACACTTTTGGATCAGGCTTCAAGGCTTTAGTTTCATGAGGTGTAAAGATTGCGCTGAATCCTTTTAAGCCAACACTTTCAACAAGGAATTTTGAGCTATCAGTTAAAATCACTTTTTTGAAGGATAGTTTTGAAACTTCCTTTACGTCGTCGTACAGATTAAACCTACATTCTTTTTTTAAGAAATCTACAAGATTAGACAGGTTTTTTTCTTTTAAATCTTTTGCAAAATTTCTAAAAATATGTTTAGCAAAGTCGTTCCAATCCCGAGAGATACACATTAATTTAGAGAACATCGAAGAGAAATACTTTCTCTCTTCTAAGGTGTTAAGTTTAATCCCAAAAGCCCCGAGAGAAGAATAAAATTTCTCAGGATCAGTTTTAACTGGATACGCCAAGGTTTTCCAGAAATCAAAAATGATTAATTTTACTGCCATTCGGGGCACCCGGATTCGAACCGGGAATCTCTGGCGCCCGATGCCAGCGCGTTAGCCAATTGCGCTATACCCCGTCATATTAAATTCAAAGCACGAAATACGAAATTCGAAACAGATTCGAAATTTGGATTTTGAATTTTGGCATTATTTTGGGTTTTAGGTTACCCAATATTTCTTTTTTGTCATTTTGTCTCTTTTTATTTCTATTTCTTTTATTTCCTTTCTTGCTTTTTCAGCTAACAAGGTTAATTCTTTCTCTTTTTTTCTGCCTAATTTTTTTATTTCTTTTTCTAAGATTTCTTTTTTATTCTTTTTAGGGTCATCTAATACATATTTGAGCAGGATGTCCAATATTTGTCCTACCTTTGGACCAGGTTTTATCTTTAAGATTCTCATTACATCTGTTCCGTTTATTTTTAGCATTTTGCTTGAGATAGGGTCTTGAGAGACTTTTTCTATCACATATCTTAAGTGTCTTAATTTATAAGGCTCTGCTTTCGGTACCCCAGAGCCAATTCTGTCAGCCATTCTTACTTGTATTAATTCTTCCATGTTTTCAGGACCAACCTGTCTTACTAATCTTCTGACAGAGCTTTCTCCAACTTCTCCCGGATTGTAATAAAAAAGATGATATCTAACAAGTTTTACAATTTTTTCTATTTCTTTTTTAGGAAATTTTAATCTGTTTAGTATGTGGGCTGTCATTTTTGCTCCTACTATTTCATGGCCGTAAAAAGTTGCGTCTGGTCCTTTTCCCCGTTTTGTTCTAGGTTTCCCTATATCGTGAAGCAGAGCCGCTAGTCTAACATATTTATTGAAGTTCTGTTTAGCAGCATAATCAAGTGAGCGTAGATAATGTTCGTAGCAATTATATATATGATGCTTATTTTGTTCTACCTTGTATCCTTCTTCTAATTCCGGGATGATATATTTTAATAATTCTAACCTCCTTAATAACTCGATACCCTCAGTTGCCCTTTCGCACATAATTATTTTTAAGAATTCATCTCTTATTCTTTCTTTTGATATTGCTTGTAGCCATATTGAATTGTTTTTAATAGCTTTTGCTGTTTTTTCTTCAATCTTCCAGTTTTTACCTAATGTTACAGCAAACCTTACAGCTCTCATCATTCTTAAAGCATCTTCTGAGAATCGTTCCTCTGGATTTCCTACAGCTCTAATGAGCTTATTTTTTAAATCTGTTTGTCCTTTGAAAGGATCAATCAATATAAATGATGTTCGAGGTTCGAGGTTCGAGGTTCGATGTTCGATGTTCGAGGTTCGAGGTTCGAGGTTCGGTGTTCGGTGTTCGAGGTTCGAGGTTTGGTGTTCGATGTTCGATGTTCGATGTTTGATGTTTGAGGTTAGGATTTTGGCTTTTGATATTTGAGATTTAGATTTTATTCCTAATGCCATTGCATTTACAGTAAAATCTCTTCTTGCTAAATCCTCTTCTATGGTTTTTGCAAATTTTATTTCGCTCGGATGGCGTTTATCTGTATATTTTGTTTCCAATCTATATGTGGTGATTTCAATCTCTTTTAGTGTTGGATTATTGCTTTTTGTCTGTACAGTTACTGTAAAGAATTTGTTTTTATAAAAACTGTTTGGAAATATTTTTTGAATTTCTTTTGGTTTAGCATTTGTTGTTATGTCCCAATCTTTTGGCTCTTTTTTTCTTAATAAATCCCTAACACATCCCCCTACTGCATAGGCTTCAAAACCGTTATTTTTTAATTCCTCGATGATAGATTTTACTTCTTTTGGAATTTGCATAAATATCCATTTATACAGTTTCTGCATACCTGATTTTATCTTAAAACCTTGTTTTTTTCAATCTGTTTGGTAAAATAATTTAGCGCCCCCGTAGCTCAATTGGATAGAGCGTGTGGCTTCGGACCACAAGGTTGTGCGTTCGAATCGTACCGGGGGCACTG
>CAZBMQ010000007.1:14126-48485 GCA_964493485.1 uncultured Candidatus Saccharibacteria bacterium | reverse complement strand
CCTGAAAATAGCTTACCGAGCGTTCAATTCTACCCGAGGCAATCAGGTGAAGATGGTAAAAAACTAAAGTGTGTCGATAAAAGCTTCTAGTCTTGTTTGAAACCCTGCCTCTCCTGTATGTTCGTCAATAATCAGATATAAAAAAGGGACTTTTCTTTTTTTGAAAGCTTTCTCAACAAATTCTTTTAAAACAGCATCGCAGCCGCAGGCGAAAGAAGAAATCTCTATTGCTCCAGCTATATCATATTTTAATATTCTTTGCACCTTTTCCATTATTTCTTTTCCAAACTCCCAATGAAAATCAAACCCTGAAACAAGTAAATCTTCTGAACATTTTTTAATATCAAGAGGGATATTTTCAATAAATATTGGCTCTACACCTAATCTTAATAATTTCTCTTTTATTCTTAAATTCACATACTCGTCATACAAATTATAGGGATGAGAGACTAATACAATTTTTGGTTTTTTTGATTTAATTTTCTCAAAAAATTCCTGTTTTTCCCTTTCTTTTACCTCTTTTTCTTTTAAGAAAGCAGCTCTTGCGGCTTTTTTTATATGTTTTTCCTTTTTTCCTAATTTTTTTCCTAAATACCAAAGGCTATCTATAAATCTCTCGTTTTTCTCATCAAATGTTTTGGTCAAAATCTTGGTTTTTACTAAAATTTTAGCCACATCAGGAATACCAAAAAATTTTGGACAATACTCAAACACCTCACCCATATCATCAGAAGACTCAGATGGTTTTGAAAAAAACATTCTTTTACTTTTAAGTCTTGGTATAAAAATCATATCACATTTTCCATCCAACCATATCACATGTCCCCAATATACCTTATTGGAAAAACAAGTCTCAGGGTCAGATATCTTCGCTCCATTCTCTACAATTATTTTATTTGTTTTAGGAGAAAGCAAAACTTTGCACCCTAACTCTTCAAAAAAAATCTCCCAAAAATAGGGTTTTTTCCAATAAATTAATGCTCTAGGAATACCAATTATCATAATGTTTATCCAAACCTAAATTTACCAATCTTTTTGTTTTATCATTAATGAATAGATTAGTAAATTAAAAAAGAGTTTTTTGTTTAGATAAAGACTTCTGTTCTCCTTTTGAAAAAATTCTTACTTTTCCATATACACCATCATACCCCGGCTCGACAAATACTCTTCCCTCTCTTACTCTTATTATTCCTTCTACGATTTCTGATAAAGTGGCTGTTTCTAATTCTTCTCTTGGAGCATCAAGCAATATCTTAAATTCATTTTCAAATCTTGAGATTAAAGATTTATATTCTTTATCTACTTGTTTTGTAGTACTAGCCACCCCTAAAGCCTCAGCAATAATTTCTGGCAGAGGAACTAAACTTTTAAATGGAATAGCGTTTTCTGGCTTGTAGCCCTCTGGTCTATCTGCCAATTCTTCCACTCTATTTAGCACACCTATTGTTAATGGTTTACCGCAACGAGGGCAGATATTATTATATTTTTTAGATTCCTTTGGGGCAAGACTTATCCCGCACATTCTATGTCCGTCGTAATGATATTTACCTTCTTGTGGGAAAAATTCAATAGTATATAAAAATCTTTTAGGGTCTTTTGATTTAATAGCCTCAACAATTGCGGGATAACTAAGCTCTGTATCAAAGACATTTGCTTCACGACCAATCTTAGCAAGGCTATGGCTGTCACTATTAGAAATCAGAGAAATTCTGTCTAATGCAGAATTCCGCCAGCTCATTGGGGGATCAGACGAAAGACCCGTTTCTCCAGCATAAATATATCTTGCATATTCTTCAAAACATTCTTCTAATGAATCAAATCCTGATCTAGATCCAAAAAGAGAAAACCAGGGCGTATAAATATGAGCAGGTATCACCAAACATTCTTTAGAAATGTTTAAAATAATCTTTGTTAATTCCTTTGCATCAATTCCTAAAATAGGCCTCCCATCAGCGGAAAGATTGCCTACCCAGCTTAAACGGGTATTAATTTCTTCTACTATTTTCAAAGAAGGAGCTAAAATTATAATGTGGATCTTACGCACCTTGCCTTTTTTGGAATAAATACAACTGATTTCGCTACTTAATAAAAAACGTGTTCCTCTATCACTCCCTTTAACTTTAAAAAGCCCTTGTTCAACAGGCTCTAATTTTTCTTTTAAGCTCTTGAACCAATAAGGATGAGTGAAATCTCCGGTACCTAAAACCTTTATACCTTTGATTTGCGCCCATTCATCAAGATTTTCTAAATCCATTTTAGAAGAAGTGGCTCTGGAATATTTTGAATGCAAGTGAAGATCAGCAATAAATTTCATTATCATCTTTTAGATTTTAAAAGTTTATCCTCTAACAACCCAAAACCCGATAATACCAAAAGAGATAAAAGCGCAGAAAAAGCTGCTAAAAAATACAAGCCAGCTCCTACAGAAATCCCAATACCTGCTGTAACCCATAATCCTGCAGCTGTGGTAAGTCCAATTATTCCTGACTCCTGCCGGAAAATAACTCCAGCTCCAATAAACCCAATCCCTATAGCTATAGCATTAACTATTCTTATAATGTCGGAGCTTGTCCCTAATTCTTTCGAAGAAAAAAAATCAATCATTTCCAGAGATATTATGGTAAAAAGACAAGCTCCTAAACATACTAAACTATATGTTTGAAGACCAGCTCCCTTCCCTTTGTATTCTCGTTCTAGCCCTATTAAAGCTCCTAAAAAAATAGCTAAGATTAATTGTTGAATGATTTGAAATTCCATAAAGAGATTTGGTTTAAAATATAAAAGAAATTTTAACTCAAATTGAGTTTGAGAAATAAAATATTAAAAAATTTCTTAATTTTAAATCTTTGTTAGTGGGGATACTATAATTTATAAACTTTGTATCCCTCTCTTACTTTCTGCTCTACTTTCAGCCCAATAGCATCACCTGCTTTGGCTGTGTCAACCTTTTTATGATCAATCTCCATTGAATCCACTGTTTGTTCAAACTCTGTCTCTCCTCCTGCTATTCTAATCCTATCTCCTACCTGAAGGGTATCTGACAATTCGATAATCCCAACACCGATTTTACCAAAATAATGAGTAATTTTACCAATTAGTTTCCCTTCTCCTGGGACAGATGCTTCTTCTGCCATATAAATAATTTATTTTAAAAGATTAAAAATAGTCAATACTCTTTCGACCTTTTCTCTAAGAGTACTGACGGAAACTTAAAAGGATTAAACAAGAAAAATTATCGCATCTGCCTTGCTTTTTCTTTCTTAATAAGTTCAATTAGTTTCCTAACTATTTCTCTTGGGTCTGTATCATATACTATCCTCTTCATTCCTCTATACGGACCTTTTGTTATATATCTTATTTTATCTGCTGTCCCTCCTGTTCCTTCTAAAACTCCAATGGGTTTTTTGGTCTCAAAGGCTGTGGCAAACTCATGCAAGGTCCCCATTCTTCCGCAAATTACAATAATCCCATCAACCGCTTTTGTCATTATTATGTCTCTTCCAGTATAATCAGCTCCTGTATAAACTATGGTATCAAAAGCATCTGTCGGAAGCTTATAGGTTTTAATATGAGCTGCTTCTGAGGTGGCAGGAGAAAAACCAATAGAGATTCCCCCTATTTCTTTATAGCCTAAAGCGGCAATATATGGAACACCTGTGGTAGCTCCTGTAACCAAAACACATTTTCTACGAGCAAGCTCCCGACCCACCTCTTTGGCAATAGCCTCAATATTTTTACAACAATGATCAATCTGGGCCGCCCCAGATACTGCAATTTTGTATTTCATAATAAATATATTTTACCTCGAGTATATTTAAAAATCAAACCTATAAAAAACCAAAAACGGGAAGTAAAACGTCCCGTTTTCGGCGAGGAGAAGAACAGTATCCTATGAAATCGGCCAAGTTCGAACCCGAGTGGACAAGGCCCGGGGAATTCCTTAGGTCCTCCTTCACGAGGACACCGTTTGTCCCATGGAAACAATTCCATGTCCCCTCAGTTAAGAATTTTAGTGAAATCAATTTTTTTGTCAAGATAAAAAAGACCACTTTTGACAAGTGGTAGAAAAACGTTTTTACTTTTGCCTTTAATATAAAGACGATATTTTCAATAAAACATTACACTATTTCTAAAAAACAGCAGGCTATGGTTCTTTCACCCACCTTAAAGCTTCCTCTTTATTCGTAAATATCCTTATGTTCTTTAATCTACTGACTGTTATTACATTTCCTCCAATCATTGCAGCTTTTTTAATATAAATCCCCTTGAACTTTTCTCCTACCGTTTTCTAAAACCAGAGGACTTAATAACAGATGTTGTCGCTATATTAATTAAAACCCTTGGAGGTCCAGAAACTTCTTTTGTTGGTTTTATTACTTCATCAAGCAATTTAATAATATCTTCTTTGCTCTCTGCTTTTACAATCTCTACATAAATTATATTATCTTTTCCTATCCAAGCTTTATTTTCTGACGGCTTATTTACCAAATCCCCCTGTTCTTTTTCTATGTTGTTTAATTATATCAACAAAACCCTAAAAATTAAAAAACTAAAAACCAAATCTTGTGCCCCTGGCAGGATTCGAACCTACAATCTCTTCCTCCGGAGGGAAGCGTTCTATCCATTAAACTACAGGGGCTTTTCTGCTACTATATATATGTTTTGACGATTTTTTGTTTCATTTTTAACTATTCCAGAATCTATAATATTAAAACCTACTTTTTTAACCAGTTTTCTCAAACCACTCTTAGAAAAGTAATGGTAATATCTTTTTAATTTTTCTCCCCATGGAATAAAAATATCTCCCCAATCTAATTTGGACTTTCCAATTATTTTCAAAAGAGTATATTTAAATAATAAACCAATTTCACGCTTCTGAGAGAATCTCCAAACACTAAGAATCATCAACCCTTTTGGCTTCAACACTCTTTGCACTTCTTTTAAGAATTTAAAACGAAACTCATTGGAAGGAATCTGGTGAAATACAGCAATACTATAAACCTTATCAAAAAAATTATCAGGAAAAGGAATATCTAACACATCTCCAATTTTAAATCTTTCTTGAGGATAATTTTCTTTTGCAATCTCAATCAATTCTTGACAATTATCCAAACCAAAATAGTCAACATCTTTTTCTTTAAAAAGTGGAAGATTTCTTCCATTGCCGCAACCTAAATCTAATACCTTGTCTCCTGAATCCAAATAATTACTAAACAAAAACTTCATTTCCCACCAGGGATACTTTCTTGTTCTTGAAAAATCTTTGGCAATCAAGCTATAATCTTCTTGAGTTTTCTTTAATAGGTTTTGAGCATATTCTTTTTTCATAGATTTTAATTATGAAAAATGAGTTTTTAATTATAAAAGATTTAATCAAAAGCCGGATTCACACCTCGGCTGATTTAGTTTCTTTCAAGAGAAAAATCTCAAAAAAATATAAAATCCTCTACCCAAGCAATATTCAATTATTAAAAGCTTATCACAGGTTGCTAAAAGATAAAAGAATCAAAAAAGTAGAAAAAATTGAAAATCTTTTAAAAACAAGGCCTGTTCGTTCTCTTTCAGGTATTGTCAATGTTTCGGTATTAACCTCTCCAAAGCCTAAGTGGAGCAATAAACAATTCCTCTCGTGTCCAGGAAAATGTATTTATTGTCCAAAAGAACAAGGTATCCCCAAAAGTTATCTTGCGGGTGAACCTGCTGTGGAAAGAGCTAAGAATTTAAATTATAATCCCTACCTCCAGGTTAAGAAAAGAATAGAAATGTTAAAAGCGCAAGGACATCCTACTGATAAGATAGACCTAAGAATAATAGGTGGGACATGGTCGTTCTACCCCAAACGATATCAGTGTTGGTTTATTAAAAGATGTTTTGATGCATGTAATGAAAAAACTAGTAAAACACTCTTTGCTAGTCAGAAGTTGAACGAGAAAGCTAAACATAGAATTATTGGAATCTCAATTGAAACCAGACCTGATTTTATTAATAAAGAAGAAATAAAACGAATGAGAAAATTAGGAATAACAAAAGTAGAATTGGGTATTCAAAGTATCTATGATAATGTGTTAACCATAACATTAAGGGGACATAACGTAAAAGAAATAAAAAAAGCAACCAAACTATTAAAAGATGCTGGATTTAAGGTTTCCTACCAGGTAATGCCGAATCTCCCGGGCTCTACCCCTAAAAAGGATGTAGAAATGTTTGAAAAACTATTCAAAGATTCTGGATTTAAACCAGATTTATTAAAAATATATCCTTGTGCACTTTTAAAAGAAGCTCCTCTATATAAATGGTATCTAAAAGGTAAATATAAGCCGTATTCTCAAACCACTCTAATAAATATTATAAAAGAAGCGAAAAAGAAGATTCCTTATTATGTAAGAATAGAAAGAATCACAAGAGATATCCCTTCTCCTAGAATTATTATAGGTCCTACGAAAATATCAAATTTAAGACAAGTAGTAGAGCAAGAAATAAAAAAAGAGGGTTGGAAATGTAAATGTATTAGATGTAGAGAAGTAAAAGATAAATATAATTTAAAAGAAAAAGTGTATCTATATAGAGAAGATTATGATGCTTCTGAAGGAAAAGAGATATTTTTGAGCTTCGAAAACAAAAAAAGGGAAAAACTCTACAGCCTACTAAGATTGAGAATTCCTTCCTTTGTTTACAATATATCAGAAAAAGAATCCTTAATGTTTCCTGTTTTAAAAGACAGTACAATTATTAGAGAAGTGCACACATATGGACAGCTTACTCCAATTTCAAAAAGAAAACTAGCACCCCAACATAGAGGTTTAGGGAAAAAATTAATAAACATAGCTGAGAAAATAACAAAAAAAGAGTTTGGTTTAAGAAAAATAGCTGTAATTTCAGCTGTGGGAGTACGCGATTATTATAGAAAGCTCGGTTACAGATTGAAAGATACATATATGATAAAACACCTTAAATCTTGATAAGGGTAATCATTTCAATAAAATAGTCAAAAATATACCAAAAAGCCACTTCATAAAAAATAAAGGCTGAGCCAACATCCTCCAAAAAAAGGATATTAAAGTTTATAAAAGGAGAACAAGATATAGAAAAAGTAATTACCTTTCCATTAAACCAAGAGTGTGTAATTTAGGTAAAACAAATATTCTTTTACGAAATTCTCTTCGTACTGAGATTATTTTAAAATAATTTTTAAACAAATCTTGTTATCAAAAACCCTATTATTGAAAATAAAGCAATAGGAGGAAGAGCTGGAATGGCTTTTCTTTTTTTCTGACTAATAAATAATAAAAAACTAACCAAGAGACCAAACAAGGCAAAGAAGGCTATGATTAAAGACTTTAAAACCCCAAAAGGAACCATAGAGGCACAGAGAAACAAAGGAAAAGTTATGTCTCCTCCTCCCAAAACAAGAAACCTTCCTCCAGGTTTTACTTCTTTTAACTCTTCTCGAAAGTCCAAAAGATTAGAAGGAATTACCAACCCCAACACCACTCCACTTTTAATCATTTCTTTTGCCATCTCTACCATATGTTTTGTCTTATATACTGCTATGAGATCGTAGATAGAAAAAATTATTAAGAAAAATATTACTGTGTTCGGCCTCAGGGTTAGTCCCAAGAAACTACCCACTCCAGCTATTCCCAATACAATGCATAGATCTTGAATTAGAACAAAAGGATATTTCCACCATACAACAATTAAGCTTAAACCCAAAAATAAAGAGAGTAAATCAGAAAACCAAGCATTAAACATTAATGTACTTCCTACAAACACAGAAAAAATAAAAAGGAGTTTTAAAATTATTCCTTTCTTTTTTCTGGCTTTGATTAAATGAAGAATAAAAAAAATAACAAAAGTGGCAATTAAAAAATTAACAATGAATTTACCAGTTGAAACCTCAGGAATTTTAAGTTTATTAGAAATAAAAATTTCATTTATCCTAAAAGCTGTGGCTATTCCCAATACTAAGGTAATGGAAAACAAAAAAGCTTCTATTAAAAAAATTCTTTTTAGTTTTTCTACAGAACCCAGCCACTTATTTTCTGGTTGATGGTCCATATTTTTACATTTTTAATAACTACTTATTCTTCCTTAAAAATCTCCTTCACTGGATAATGGGGGGCTATTCTTTGGATTTTTTCTATAATTCTTTTCTTTTCCTCCTCACTTTTAACATTGAAATATTTCTCTTTTAATTTTTTAATCTTCTTTTTCCTTTTTCTTCTTTGTTTTATCTCAAATTGTCTTCTCTTTACAGAAATCTTACTCATATTTCATTTTTATAAGATTTCTTTGAATTTCGACCTTTTCTGAGTGCGGAATTTTACTTTTTTGAATTGCTCTTTCTAAAATCTCAATTGCCATATCCATCTCTTTTTGATTGGGAAAGTATGGTGTACCATCTTTCCCTCCAAAAGAAAATGAATATCGAGCCGGGTCTTCATAAGAAGGCTTTGCTCCATAGATTATTTCAGAAACTAAAGATAAGGCTCTTATTGTTCTTGGCCCCACTCCTTCAATGGCCAACAGTTCTTCAAAATCATTAGGTTTAAAAGAATGAATTTTCCCAACTATTTTCTTCAATCTTTTTAAATCAAACTTTTCTTTTATCACTGGATGCCAATGAAATTCAATATCAGAAAGCTCCATCTGGGTAAATCCTGGAATTCTCCTTTGTCTTATTAAGCTGTTAGATTTTTGGGAAATGATACTAATGTCTCTCAGAAAAGTTTTTGGTTCCTCCCTTGCTAACTCTGTACAAATCTTTTTATTCTCTCTACTTTTTATTGATATCAAATTTAAAGGCTTTAGCTTTATATCAGAAATAATACCAGAATGAGGCTCTTCCAGAAACTCCTTTACTCCAGAAGAAAACCAATGATATCTCCTTGCTTTTTTAAACTCGGTATTCATTCCCTGTTGAATCACTGACCACTGTCCAGATTCAGTAAAAAGCAGATTGTGATGGTAAATCTGAAATCCGTCTTGAATCAAAGCAGAGTCTACTTTAGCTGTTATTTTAGAAGTGTAAACAAGCTGCTCAATATAGTTTGTAGAAAAACCTAAACATTCTCCCCATTCACGGATTTGTTCTGGTGTTTTTCTTGAAGTTTTACCTTTCCCACCACAAATAAAAAATCCAATTTTTGGCTCAATGCCTCTTATTGCTTCTTTTAAAGCCCCCATCAAAGTAGTGGTTAAACCAGAGGAATTCCAGTCAAAAGCCACAATACAGCCTAAGCTCTGAAACCATACAGGATCGCTTAACCTCTTTAAAAATTCCTCTGGTCCAAATTCCTCCACAATCACAAGCACTATATTTCTTAAAAGTCTTTTCATTCTTTTAAAAAGCCAAGCCGGGCATTTCCCATAATCTAATGGAATTGTAGCAATTCCACTTTTCATATTTTAAAAGTATCAAAAAACTGGCTTTTCAGCCAGTAAAAATCATAAAATTAATTCCTAGAAACCCTAATTAAACCAGAACAAGATACTATCTTAATTCCTCTTTTCTCTAATTCATCTAAAAATAAATTCACCCCTAAAGAATCTGAACTCATATGACCCGCAATAACTACATTAATATTTGCAGCTTCTGCTTCCTTTTTGTGTTCTTCGGAAATATGCATTCCTATAACTGTTCCGATACCAGCAATAGCCATTTTTTCATAAAGCTTAGGCGAGCCTTCTGTTCCTCCTGTAATTTCTGTAAGCGCTATTTTCCCACATCGATTTTCTTTATCTCCTACAAAAATCTTAGGACCTGCCCCCAATTCTATTGCTTTTTTATATTCAGGAATCTGTTCTAATGTCTCTATTAAATCTTCGATTCTTATTAATTCGTTAGAATCCTCAAGTTTTTCTTTTAAAAATTTAGCAGCTAAATTGTCACAGGCAGTATGAAGACACATTAAATTGAATTCTAAAAGTTTTGCTGCATCTACTGTTCTCTGATGGTTCAATTTATTTATTCCTCTGGCTACCTCAGAAATTCTTTCTTTCATTAACCCCTCTGCAACATTTATAGGCACACCATACTGATTCAAAACATCACACTG
The DNA here is from genome assembly GCA_964493485.1 of uncultured Candidatus Saccharibacteria bacterium. Classification (GTDB taxonomy): domain Bacteria; phylum Patescibacteriota; class Minisyncoccia; order Minisyncoccales; family JANBVM01; genus CAZBMQ01. Next base: position 38,427 of record CAZBMQ010000007.1, on the reverse strand, counting down.
AAGTTCCATTACCTCGTGTAAATTAGCTAAGGCTTTCCCTAAAGGATGATGAGAAATGATTAAATCAATATCTCCTAATTCTTTCGCTAATAAAATCTCAGCTGGAGCAATATCAATACCCACCAATACTTTTTTTATTTCTTTATCCTCTGCTATATTCAAAATTCTGGAATCTAAATATGGATTCTCTAAAGCCTCCTTATCAAAATACTTTTTCTCTTCTTCTGACATTTTTTCATATTTCTTTCTTTTTCTTTCCAAAACCTTACTCACCCCTTCTTTTCCTCTAAAATCAGCTTCGATTGCTTTATTTATTGCAAGATTGTAAATTTCTTTAATTCGCATGTGTTTTACAGAAAAATCTTTTAAGTTAAATCGACCTTGATAGATATTAATGTTTTTTGGATAGAATTTTTTGATATAATTCTTGAATCAATTGTTTTTGTTTTTCAACATCTGAAATCTCTCTCCGAATACGAGCCTTTTCTTTTCGAATATATTTCCGTAAAGATTTTGGAAATTTCTTTCTCTCTTTCATCTTATTCTCCTTTTATAACAGCGAGTGGACGTAATCTTGCTACTTTTCTTGCTAATTTAGCGTTATGAACCACCTCGACCACATTATCAATATTTTTATATGCAATTGGAGCCTCCTCTGCAATACCTCTCATGCTCCAACATTTAACAATAATTCCTTCTTTCTCTAAATTATTTATTACATCCTGGCCTGAAATCCTTCTTGTAGCCTCTCTTCTGGACATTGTTCTGCCTGCTCCATGACAAACAGTATACCAAGCTTCTTTTGATTCTTCTGTTCCTGCCAACACATAGGAGGCTGTACCCATTGAACCAGGGATTAAAACTGGCTGTCCTACTTCTTGATATTTTTCTGGAATATCTGAATGGTGAGGAGGAAATGCTCTGGTTGCGCCTTTTCTATGAACAATTAATTTTGTCCTTTTTCCGTCTATTTCGTGTTCTTCAATTTTTGCGATATTGTGAGCCACATCATAAATTAAATGAAGATTTGTCTTCTCTCCTAATACTGATTTCCAAGCCTTTCTTATGTAATGCATAATCATGTGCCGGTTTGACCAAGCAAAATTACAAGCGGCACACATAGCCTTGAAGAACTTTTGACCCTCTGGAGAATTAAAGGGAACACATGCTAATTCCCTGTCTGGTAATTTTATTCCATATTTTGGATAAGCGGGGATCACAATTCTTAAATAATCTGTACAATTCTGATGGCCAAAACCACGCGAACCAGTATGAATCATTACCACTATTTGATCTTTAAATAAGCCAAACGCCTTAGCTGCGGTCTCATCAAAAATCTCTTCTACTTTTTGTATTTCGCAAAAATGATTTCCAGAACCAAGTGTTCCCACCTGATCCCTTCCTCTATTCTTTGCTCTTTCAGAAACACAAGAAACATCTGCCTGTTCCATTCTCCCTTTTTCTTCACAATTTATAACATCCTCTTCTTGTCCATATCCCTGTTCTACTAAATAAGGAACTCCTCCTTCTAAAATTTTATCTATCTGAGCAAAACTTAGTTTTACCTTTCTTCCCCTCCCCAGACCAGAAGGAACCTGTTTCTGAATTTCAATGGCTAATTTATCTAGATATGGTTTTATTTCTCTTTCTGTATATTCTGACCTCAACAATCTCACTCCGCAATTTTGATCATAACCTACTCCCCCAGGAGAAATTACTCCTTCGGGAAATTTAGTAGCTGCTACTCCGCCAATACAAAATCCATAGCCCTCATGAGCGTCAGGCATAGCTAAAGCATACTTTTGAATCCCTGGTAGCGTAGAAACATTCACTAATTGTTCTAATGATCTATCACGAAAAATATCTTCTAACATCTTTTCTGATGCATAAACCCTTGCTGGCACCTTCATATCCTGTCGAAACTCTTTGGGAATTTCCCAAAGCCAATCTGAAATTTTTCTAAAATTTTTTTTGGAAATCATATCTTTATCCTATCTTAAATCTCTTTAAAAGAAAAGGAGTAATTTTTAAATATCAAACAATATCGTGGTTGTCCAAAAATTTTCTTTTTTTTGGATTTTTAAATTATGATAGGTTACTCCTTTTATATCTTCGCCCAACCTTTTTATTTTTCTCCCTCTTAGCTCTCCCTCTATCTTGTTATTAGTGAACTCTTTAAATTTTATATCCTCATAAGTTTCTCTATTTACTTGAGTAAGATATAAAATCTCACTTAAAAAATCAACCAAAAGAGTATCAAGATTTAGCGATTCTATTTTTATTTCTCTTTTTTTACAAAATCCTTTTTCTACTTCTGGTTTAAGAATGTAATTCATTCCTTTTAAGGCATTCAAAAAAAGCTCTTCTTTCGTCCTCCCAAAAACTTTAATTTTTACATCTGCTTTATGCTCAAGAATCTGATATTTTTCCATATTAATTTAATTAGATAAGGCTAATTGAGAAAACTCTTCCTTTACCACTTTTCTATCATCCCATGGAATTTTTTTTCCTTCTTCTATACACATAGAAGGTTCTGATCCCTTACCTGTGATTATTACAATATCTCCTTTTTTTGCAGTCTCCAACGCCGTTCTTATCGCCTGCCTTCTATCTAAAATCTTTTTTGCTTTTAAGCCAGCTCCTTTTGCTACTTGATTGATAATTTCCATTGGGTCCTCATCATATGGATCTTCATTTGTAATAATAACATCATCACAATACTTCTCTGCTATTTCTCCCAATACAGGTCTCTTCCATTTATCCCTTCCCCCACCTGTAGCTCCTAATACACAAATCATTTTTGTTTCCCCCTTTGTAGTTTTTATCTTCTGCAACGTTTGGTAAACCTTTTCTAAAGCGTTAGGAGTAAAAGCATAATCAACTACCACCATAAAAGGCTCTGAAATAACCAGTTCCATTCTGCCAGGAACCTTTTCTATTTTTTCTAAAGCTTTTTTGGAGATTCCTAAATTAATACCCTGAGACAATCCTACACATATTGCAGCCAAAGCATTATAAATATTAAAATCCCCAAGCATCTGAAGTTTAAACTCCAAATTGTCTACATAAAAACCAACACCATTTATATTGCTTTTACATCTACTGGCTATTATTTTTTCAACACCCTTCAATTTCGAGTATGGATTATCATGTTCTAAAGAATAACCATATTTTTTCTCAGCTGGAAACTGCAAAAAATATTCCACATTCTTATCATCTAAATTAAGAATATGGATATTCTTGGTGGCTTTAAACAGCTTCCCTTTGGCTTCTCTATATTTTTCAAAAGAACCATGAGATTCTATATGTTCTGGGGTTAGGTTAGTAAAAACAGCTATATCAAAATTGATAAATCTATGTCTGTGCTGTTTTATGCCTTCTGAGGTGACCTCTAAAACAACATACTGACATTTAGCCTCTAATGCCTGTTTCAAAAATTTCTGTAAAGCAAAACGGCCCGGCATTGTCATTCTCAAAAGGTTTTTTGTCTCTTTTTCTCTAATTTTAAATTTTATTGAAGAAGAATAAGCCACCAAAAAACCAGCTTCTTCCAAAATCTTAGCAATCATTTTTACTACTGTAGATTTTCCGTTTGTGCCAGTAACTCCAATTACTTTTAACTCTTTCTTATAAGAAGGGAAAGAATAGATTACAGCAGCTAAAAAAGCTAATAAAAAATGATACCAGCTTATCAAAAAGGAAGGAGAAATCTTCTTGATTGTTTTTTTTAATTTCAATAAAGTCGTCATATGAATCCTAAAATAATTATATCATGAATATCCTTAAAACCATTAAGAAACTTTAAACTTTTTATTTGTGTGTTAAATTATATATAGTTATAAAAGAAATTAATATGTTCCAAGTAATCACAAAATTCAAACCAGCTGGCGATCAACCAAAAGCCATAAAGCAATTAACTAGAAACTTAAAAGCTGGGGTTAAAAATCAAATCTTGTTGGGGGTAACGGGCTCTGGGAAAACAGCCACAATGAGTTGGGTTATTGAAAAAATACAGAAACCAGTGCTTGTAATAAGTCCAAACAAAACCCTATGTGCTCAACTGTTCCAAGAATTTAAAGAATTCTTCCCTAATAATGCTGTTCATTATTTCGTATCCTATTACGATTATTATCAACCTGAAGCCTATATTCCTCAAACAGATTTATATATCGAAAAAGACGCGAAAATAAATAAAGAAATTGATAGACTCAGACATGCTGCAGTACAGGATTTATTAACAAGAAAAGATATTATTATTGTAGCATCTGTTTCCTGTATTTATAATATTGGCTCACCCGAAATATATCAAAAGGTAGCTTTAGAGATAAAACAGGGACAAAAAATAAAAAGAAAAAAATTAATTTCACACCTAACTTCCCTTCAATATGAAAGAAATGATTTTGATTTTAAACCTGGAAGTTTTAGGGTAAGAGGAAATGTTGTTGAAGTGTTTTCAGTTACCAGTAAAGAGCTCTTACGAATAGAAATGTTTGGAGATAAAATTGATAAGCTTTTAACAGCTAAAGCTGATTTTAATCCAAAATATAAACTATTAAATAAAAAATATAGATTATTTCCTGCCCATTTTTGGGTCACGCCAGAAGAAAAACTTAATATTGCGATTGAAAACATTAGACTTGAGCTTGACGAGCAATTAAGAAAATTTAAAAAAGAAAAGAAATTATTAGAGGCTCAGAGATTAGAGCAAAGAACAAATTATGATTTAGAAATGTTAAAAGAAACCGGCTTCTGCCACGGCATTGAAAATTACTCCAGGCACTTAGAGTTCAGAAAACCAGGAGAAGCACCTTATACATTAATTGATTATTTTCCTAAAAATTTTTTAGTCTTTATTGACGAATCCCATCAAACACTACCCCAGCTTCATGCTATGACTATTCAAGATAGGGCAAGAAAAGAAACCTTAATCAAGCATGGTTTTCGTCTCCCTTCTGCTTTAGACAACAGGCCTTTAACATTTGAAGAATTTGAAAAAAGAATAAATCAAGTAATATATGTCTCTGCTACCCCAGGAAAAGAAGAGAAAAAAAAGGTGCTTTCTCAAATGAAAAATAAAAATGCTGGCAAAAAATATACTGTTGAGCAATTAATAAGGCCAACTGGACTTTTAGAGCCCTCGATTGAAATAAAGCCTACCAAAAACCAGGTAAAAGATTTGATAAAAGAAATCAAAAAAAGAATTATTAAAAAACAAAGGGTTCTTGTACTTACTTTAACAAAAAGATTGGCAGAAGCTTTAAGTGAGCATCTATTGGAAGAGGGAATTTCTTGCCAATGGCTTCATTCAGAAATAAAAACACTAAAAAGACCTGAAATTTTAAAAAACCTAAGAATAGGAAAATATGATGTATTGGTAGGAATAAATCTTTTGAGAGAAGGTTTGGATCTGCCAGAGGTATCTCTTGTAGCTATTTTGGACGCAGACAAGGAGGGATTTTTAAGATCAGAAACAACATTAATACAAACCATGGGAAGGGCAGCAAGACATACAAAAGGTCATGTAATCTTATATGCAGATAAAATTACAAATTCAATGGCTTGTGCGATAAAAGAGATAAAGAGAAGAAGAAATATTCAAATAAAATACAATAAAGCCCACAATATTACTCCAAAACAGATCGTTAAACAAATAAGAGAATGGCCTTTTACATCAAAAAAGAAAGAAGTGTTGTCAGAGTTTTGTGCGATAACAGATACAAAGCTTTTGGAAAAAGAAATGAAAGAAGCTGCTAAAAATTTAGATTTCGAACGAGCTGCGGAAATAAGAGATTTGATAAAAAAATTAAAAAACAAATCTAAGAAACTCTTGAAATAAAAGGGGTTATTTGATATATTAATTAATCGAATTATTTCTTTTTACCTATGCCAATTACCAAATCAGCAAAAAAAGCTTTAAGGCAGAACGAAAAAAGAAGAATTAAAAACAGACAGAGAAAAATAAAAATAAAAAGCCTTTTGAAAAAGGTGGAGAGTTTGATTAAAGAAAAGAAAAAAGAAGAAGCAAGAAAACTTCTTCCAAAAGTCTATAAAACATTAGATAAAGCAGCTAAGGTTGGTTTAATCAAAAAAAATACGGCAGCCAGAAAAAAATCAAGAATTACAAAACTGTTAAATAAATCCGATTAACTCTTTTATATCTCTGCAATCAATAAATCCAGCGCTGTTTCAGGCTCTATCTTGCCTGTTTTTATGTTGAGGTCTATCCTAAATATCTTCTGATAGATATTTTTTAATTCAAAAGTATTGAATTTTCTTGCAAGAATAGAACTCTTTTTGATAACAAAAGGGTGAAGCTTAGTGAGAGTAAAGGGAGAAAGCCTTCTTTCGTAAAGGTCTTTTATTATTAAAAGATTCCTAAACTGATAGTTAATCATTGAAAATAAATAAAAAGGGCTGTCTCCTTTTTCTAAATGCCTATTAATCAACCCAAGAGCCTTTTCTTTATCTCTTGTCGCTATTGCATTGATTGTCTTAAATATATCTGTCTCAATCATTGGAGTTACTAAAAGCTCCACATCTCTCATTCTTACTGGCTTTCCGTTGGTAAAATTAATTAATTTGTCAATCTCATTTACCATCTGCCATAAATTATTATGAACAAAAAGAATAAGCTTCTCTAAGGCGTCCTCTTCTATATTTACATTTCTTTTTTTAAACTCATTTCTCACCCAATATTTTAATCGTGTATTGTCTAAAAGATTAAACTCTTGAGATTTGCTGTTTTTTTTCAAAAAAGCAAACAGGGAATCTTTTTTGGAAACCTCTCCTTCCTCATAAAATATTATTATATTCTCTGATTTAGAAAATACATCTTTTTTCTTCAAAAACTTCTCCTTAAATTCTGAATTAGAAAAAGCATTTACTAAAACTAATAATTTCTTTTCTTTAAACATAGAAATCTGTTTTATATCATCTTCCAAATTTTCAAAGCTTATCTCTTCAGTATTAAAGTATTTTAAATTCAGCCCACTCTTGTGAATTTTTTTGTAATTCTTTATTATCTCTGCTAATTTCTGCCGAGACCTATATGTATCTGGTCCGTATAAAAAAATTATCATAACATTATGGAAATAAATTCATCTATGAAGAAAAAGTTTTTTTGAAGGACAAATATTTTTTAATACACATTCATTACATTTTGGTTTTTTTGCTAAACAAATGTTTCTGCCATGTTCTATTAAAAGATAACTAAACTCACCCCATTCCTTTCTATCCAACAAATCCATCAAGTCTTTTTCTATTTTCTCTGGATTATTATTTTTAGTCAATCCAAGCCTTTGACTTAATCTTTTTACATGAGTATCTACTGCAATTCCTTCTATTTTCCCAAAACCATTAAAAAGAACGATGTTTGCTGTTTTTCTAGCTACTCCTGGAAGTTTTAAAAGATCCTCCATTCTGTCGGGAACCCTGCCTCCAAATTCTTTTATTATTTTCTTAGCTGACTCTATAATATTTTTCGCTTTATTACGATAAAATCCAGTAGAACGAATTTCTTGTTCAAACCTTTTTAAATCAGCATTAGCATAATCTTGTACTGTTTTATATTTAGCAAAAAGCTTTTTAGTAACAATATTTACTCTTTTATCAGTGCATTGAGCAGAAAGAATTGTCGCCAATAAAATTTCTAAAGGATTACTGAAATTCAAAGCAATCCTAGCGTTAGGATAGGTCTTTTTAAGCAAAGCCAATATTTTATTTATCTTTTTTTTATTAATATTTTTCATTTATCAAAATTGTTTTCTTATCACTTTAAAATCTCTCCTGTTTCTTTATTCCAAAAAAGCAAATCAAGATGAGAAATTGGAATTTTTATTTTCTTTGCAAATTTTCTAAATTTGTTTTCAATCTCTAAATATTTTTTCTTTGTAAGTGTCTTGGGTAGCTTTTTAATAATACCTAATTCTTTCAGATTCTTTAAAATGTGTCTATCTAAAATAGCAAGGTTTCCACCTAAACCAATATTCCGTAAAAAATGGCTTGCCTCTTTGTAACCAATCCCTTTTATATTTTTCACCAACCATTCTCTTGTAGTAAAGATATTTCTGATATCAATCTTATCTTTTATTTTTATCTTCTTGTTTTTATCAAAGAAAAATTCTCTTGCTTCAATAATATACCTTGCTTTATTTTTTGAAAATCTAATTCCTCTTAAGCAAGAAGAAATCTCTTTTTCTCCACCCCTAAATAAAATTCCTGTTTTTTCAAGCTCTTTTATAATATTATCACAAATCTTAGCTTTATTTTGTGGTGTCAAAATACAAAAACATAATTCAGTAAAAATCCTTTTATTAGATTTCTTCCAAACATTTTTAAAATTAGTTACATGAATGGATATTTCTATCTTTTTAAGATTATACAAATTCTTCAATTTTCTTAGTTTAATTATTTGTTCTTCTTTTTTCATCTTATACTAACAAACCCCGCCCTCTAGGATGAATAACATCCATCATAGAGGGCGGGGCTCTTTAGAAAATACAGTTATTTCTTTTATATTTAAATTGGCTATTTCAGAATATTCTTTATTTTTCCAATTATCTCACCCGGGGTAAAGTGTGCTTTGATTAAATAATCTACAGCCCCCAAGTTTAACCCTTTCTCTACCTCTTCTTTTTGGCCCAAGTTAGAAAGAATTATTATAGGAATAGAAGAGACGCTTGGGTCACTTTTAACCCGGGATAAAACTTCAAACCCATCAATACTGGGAAGTATCAAGTCAAGCAATACTAAGTCCGGGTTTTCTTCCTTGATTTTCTTAACACCATCTTCTCCGTCTACAGCTTCCACTATATTAAAACCCTCATCTGTAAGCTTCCTAGCAATGAGTTCTCTTAGGAATTTATCGTCTTCAATTATTAAAATTTTCTTATCCATAATTAAGCGCCTCGCGGATAAATCCTTAATTCTATTTAGAATTCAGGATTTTTGTTTAATATTTCTCCGCTGAAGCAAAATTATCTCCCAATTTGTTTTACTACTTTATCCACAACCTCTTGGGGATCAAACTCTGTCTTTATTAACCAATCTTTCGCCCCCAATTCTTTTGCCTTATCTAGCTCCACAGGCTGACCTGAGTTTGAAATAATCACTACTGGAATCTTGGCTAATTCTGGATCTTTATTCATCTCTTCCATCACTTCAAATCCTCCCATCTTTGGCATAATAATATCTAATAAAACAATATCAGGTTTTAACTCTTTTATCAACTTTAATCCCTCCTCTCCATTAGTTGCTATTGTTACCTCATAACCTTCTTGAGTGAGTTTCTTTTCGAGAAGATTTATCATAATCTTCTCGTCTTCAACTAATAAAATCTTTTTTGCCATATCGCCTTAAAATTCTTTGTTATTATGTTTATATTATTATATTATATTTTATACCTTTTTCAAAAAAAAGCAATTTTATCTAGAAATAGTAGTAGGAAGAGAAAAGTAAAAGGTGGTACCCTTGCCTTCCTCTGATTCAAACCAAATCTTTCCCTCATGAGCTTCAATAATATTTTTTGTAATAAACAGCCCCAACCCTGATCCTTCTGTTTCTCTCTTAAGCACATTTGCCGCTCTAAAAAACTTAGAGAACACTCTTTCTTGCTGATTCTTTGGGATTCCTACTCCTGAATCTTTCACAGAAACCACTATCTCTTTTTTATCATATTCTACTGCAACTGTCACCTTTCCTCCTTCTGGAGTATATTTTATAGCATTGTCAAGAAGATTCTGAAAAGCTAAGCTCATTTTTTCAACATCAACCATCACTTCGGGAAGCTTTTCTTTTGGTTTCTTAAACTCAAAAATCAGCTTTCTTTTTGGAAATTCATCTTTATATGTATCTATCACAGACTGAATCAACTTAATAATATCATAAGGAACTGGTTTATAAAGGTACCTACCCTCTTCTATCCTTGTCACATTTAACAGATCATTAATCAGTCTTATCATTCTTTCATTAGACTCGTAGGTTTTCTCAACAAATTCTCTTTGTTCTGGAGTAATCTCTCCTAAGTCTCCTTCAAGAAGCATTTTTAGTGTCCATTTAATAGCTGAGAGAGGGGTTCTTAACTGATGAGCGGCAATTGATACAAATTCTGTTTTCATTCTTTCTACTATTTTTTCTCTACTAACGTCGTGCAAAACAACCAAATACCCCATACTCTTTCCTCTTACGGTTAAAGGAATAGTAGAAACTTCTAAAATAAAATTTTCTGTTATTTTTAATTCTTCTCTAAATAGTCTTTTAATTTCTCTACCTAAAAGAGCGGCTAAAGGTCTGAGTTCGGGAAAGTGGAAAAGTTCTGAGATAGTTTTTCCAATCAATTTTTCTTTTTCAATACCAAAAAACTTTTCAGCTTGCGGATTCATTAAAAAGAGTTTGTTATCTTTGTCAAAAACCAAAAGGCCATCTGTAAGACTTTTAATTATCTCTTGAGTGCGCGTCTTTTCTTCTTCAGAAACCTTCCACGCCTCCTCTGTATCCTCAAGCATATTCATCAAAGCAATCTGGCTCTTTTTTAATTCCTCTCCAGCTTTCTTTATGTCACTTAAATCAAAAAGTCCCAAAAAATATCCTACAATTTCTCCTTTCTCATCTTTTCTTACTCTGGTAAACACTTGTACTGGAATTTCTTTGTTGTTTTTAGAAAAGAATGTCATTTCTACTCCTTTTACCGAGCCTTTTTCCATAGTCTCTTTAGCTACTTCTTCTATTTTTTCTTTTGGAAATAATTTTTCAATTGGCTCTCCAATAAGCTCATAAGATTTAAGCTGGGAAAGAGCTTCAAATGCTGGGTTCACCTCTAAAAGTACCCCTATCGGGCTTACAAAACAAATTGGCAGAGGGGAAAAATTAAAAAGATCATGAATATAATTCTCTAAGGACGCTAAATCATCTGCCAAAAGAGTAGCTTTCTTTTCTTCATCTTCTTCAAGAAGATTGTTGTTTTCTTGTTCAGCCATCTATTACAATAGAGAATACTCTATTTTATCAAATAAAAATAATAGAAACAATTTAGATGAAAGAAACCTTCTTTATTCAAGCCCTTTTTCTTCTTTTAATCTCTTAATTTCTTCCTTCAATTCTCTCATTCTTAATTCTCTCCCCACAGCAAACTTTTGAAACTTTTCCAATTCTTTTACTTTTTCTTCAAGTTCTTTTGTTCTCTGTCTAACCTGTTCCTCTAGATTATGAGTTAATTCTTCTAACTCCCTTGTCCGCGCCTTTACCCTAATTTCTAAAGTGGTCTTAGCTTCCTCTAAGGCTTCTGTCATTTTTTCCAATTCTCTTGTTCGTGCTTTTACCCTTTTCTCTAGTGTTTCTTTTGCTCCCTCTAAAGCCACATTCATTTCTTTTAACTTCTGAGTCATTGTATTAAAGTATCTAGAAAGTTCTCCTAATTCATCGTTAGAAACTACTTCTATTTTATAATCAAGATTTCCTTTTGCCACCTCTATAGTTCCTTCTAATAATTTCCTTAAAGGTCTAGTTAAATTCCTACTAATTAAAATATTACTAAATAATGTCAGTATTATCACGATAAATACTGTAAGAAGAGATTGAATCTTCGCATTTTGTAATGCTTGCGATAAATTAACACTGACATCTTTATGAAGCTCCAAGCTATTTTCAAGAAAAATACTGTTCACTAAATCTTGATATGTATAAATAATCAATGTCCCGGTAATAATCAGCGGGATGATTGTAAAGAAAAAAGCATTCAAAAGCATCTTTACAACAATGCTTGTTTTTTTTGTTTTCTTTGTTTTTTCTTTCTTGGATTTATCTTTTGGAATCATATTATTGTTTTAATAATTACTATTTAATCTACAATATCAAAAGTAGCAGAAAGATAAAAGAATAAAACTGCAAACATTATACCAATCCTAGAAAGAAGCATCACCCAGTCTTTTACAATCCCTAAAGCATCAATTATGCCTGCTAGGGCATAAATTAAAAATCCTATAGTAAACCCTAATAATTGTCTTTGAATTGTGGTTCTTTCTTTTTTCCATGTCTTAAGATGTCTTCCAAGATTCACTAATATAAAAAGAAGTGCCGGGACAAATATCCCATATACAAAAATATTGTTTGTTATTTCATTGGGTTTATGATTGCTTCCCCAATATGTTACCTCTCCAACCACAAATCCGTATTTAAAAAATGTAAAAACAGCAGAAAGAACAATGGCGGTAAAAAAGATGTTGAACAAAAAACGTTTCTTAATATCTTTAAAAAAATCCCATCCAAAAAAATAAAAAGCTGGCAACAAATGAACATACACTAATGGACCACTGAACCATTGAAAAACAAAAACGTTTAAATCTACCCTTCCTATCCAATTAAAAATATTCCTTATGCCTATTAAAAACCACATTATTCCCACTGACAATATAAAATAATCCAGACCATTGCTGTAATCAGCCTTTCTTTCTTTTCTTAGTTTTTGGATTTGAAAAAAACATATCAAACCTGTAACCCCTATCACGGTGCAAATAAATATATTATACAATATCCCTAAATACATATTTCCACTTCTTATAAAACGGAGGGCGAAAAGAGTTTATAAATTATTATACAAATTATGTGTTGTTTTCCCAAGTGGCAGAAAGATAAAATACTAAAGCTGCCAACATTATTCCTGTTCTTGTTATCAACATCATCCAACCTTGAGTAAACACTAATGCTTCAAAAAAACCAGCCAGCGCATAAATCAGAAATCCAATGCTAAACCCAAAAAGCTGTTTTGCTTCATGGTTTCTTTTTTCTTTCAATCCTTTTATGCGGCGACTTATTTCTATTATCAAAATTGGAAGAGCTGGTAAAAAAACTCCAAAAGTAAAAATAGTATTGCTAATCTTGTTTGGTTTAATGTTGTTACCCCAATAGGTAACTTCTGGTCTCTCAAATCCTAGTAAAAAAAGAATCAACACAGCAGAGAACACCGTTAAGGTAAAAAATCCATTAAATAAAAACCTGCTCTTTTTTCCTTTAAAAAAACTCCATCCAAAATAATAAAAGGCTGGCAACAAATGAAGAAAACTCAGGGGTCCAACGAACCATTTATATAAAAACAAATCAGCCTCTACCCAATCAAGCCAAACAAAAAATAGTCTTACTCCTACAAAAACCCATAGGAGACCGAGACATAACAAAAAGTAATCAATTGCTATATTGTGACTTATTTCTCCTTTTCTTCTCTTTTTTTGTAGAAGTGAAAAAACTATCAAACTAGTACACCCAGCAATTAAACAAACAAATGTGTTATATAAAATCCCTATCATAAAAATACTTTTCTTCTATTTTTTATTTTACCACAATTTTAAATTTTCTGCTTTTGTGTTTTCTTGGCTCTTTTTGTAATCATCCTCCTGAGACAGTCTTTTAATTAAGCTGTAAAATTCTAACTTTTTAAGCATTTGTATCACCTTTTCCTTGTCGTATCCTTGCCAAGATATCTTCTCTGGAGTAAAAATCAAAGGAACATTCTTTTCAATTTTTGCTAATTCTTTACTAAAGAACGCTCTCTCCTCTTGTTGCAACAATTTCTCTCTTATCTTGGGTTTTATTTCTGTAACACTCTCTCCTCGCTTCAATTGGCGATATAAATTTTCAAGCGTCCCAAACTTTTTTAATAAATCAATGGCTGTTTTTTCCCCAATACCTGCCACTCCTGGAATATTGTCAGAAGGATCTCCTCTTAAGGCTCTAAAATCAACTAATTGTTCAGGAGACAAACCATTATATCTTTCTTTCACCAAATCCTCATCATACAATACTGTATTTTTTACTCCTTTTTTTAAAAGATAAACCTTTGTATTTTTATCTACCAATTGGAGGGTATCTAAATCTCCACTTAATATAACTGTTTCTACTTTAGGGAAAATTTGTTTTTGAGGAAACTTTTTTCCTATTGTTCCAATAATATCATCTGCCTCAAATCCTTCTTTCTCGAACACATTAACACCGAAACTTTTCAATACCTTTTTTACTTTTGGAATCTGCTCATAAAGCTCTTTAGGAGCGGGGGGTCTTTTTGCCTTATATTCTTTAAATTTTTTATGTCGAAAAGTGGGCGCTGGAAAATCAAAACAAGCCGCAATAAAATCGGGATGGAACTCTTTCAATGCTTTTAAAAAGACTAATAAAAATCCATATACTGCATTAACTAATTCTCCTTTCTTTGTAGTTAAAGGAGGCAAAGCGTGAAATGCCCTGTGAATGATTGAATTACTATCAATAATAATTAATCTTTTTTTCTCTTTGGCCATTTAATTATAATTTTTCTCTTATTATGGTTACAAAAATAAAAAGAAATAAAAATAGTATGTTTTGGCAAATTTTCTTTTATAATGTTTGGCCACTCAATCGCAATAATGTTTTGAGGATGCGTAAGGATTTCTCTAAAACCCAAGACTAAAAGGTCTTGTATTTTTTCTAATCTGTAGCAGTCTACATGGTAAAAGTATTGAAATTGTTTAGGGCTTTGTTTTGTTTTGGGAATCTTAAATTTTTTTAATATAACAAAAGTGGGGCTTAGAATTTTTTCTTTTATTCCAAGCCCTCGCGCAAATCCCTGTAAAAAAGTTGTTTTCCCTCCACCTAATTCTCCTTCTAACCCTATTGTTTGAGCAGCTTCTTTCAAGTTTTCTCCAAGGATTTTTTTTGCTAAAGCTTCTCCTATTTTTTTTGTCTGAAAAGGATTATTGGTTTGATAAGCAATCCTCATTGTAAAACCTAATCTACAAATTTAAGATATGAATTTGACTTTTTAAAAGGAATAAGATAAATTCAATTAAATTAACCTTTAAAGTATTTTAAACTTTTATGCCTGGAATTTCAAAAAAAATTACAGGTGAAATAACAATATCCACTGACACATTAGCTGAAATACAAAAAAACATAAAAAATATTGTTGATTTTAAGGAAGAGATTGAAAATGCTCTAAAAGGCAGGATTACAGAGCTTCTCGAAATTATTTTGGGAGGGGCAATCAGTTTAAATGTTTCCGATATTCATTTCGAACCGAAAGAAAAAAATGCAAAAATTCGAGTAAGAATTGATGGGTTTTTACAAGATGTTTTATTTTTAAGTACAGATATCTATCAAAGACTTGTTTCAAGACTTAAACTCCTTTCTGGTTTAAAGTTAAATATTGAAGATCGGCCTCAAGACGGCCGGTTTTCTATTTCTCTTCCTGAAGACCCAAACGCTGCAATTCCTAAAATATATTCAATAGAAATAAGAACATCCACCCTGCCCACTGAATATGGAGAAACAATTGTTCTTAGAATCCTAAATCCAAAAAGCTTAATTGATTTTGATGCCCTTGGGCTAAGAGAAGATCTATTAAAAATTTTCGAAAGAGAATTAAAAAGACCTAACGGAATGATTATTGTAACAGGTCCTACGGGTTCTGGAAAAACCACTACCCTTTATGCTTTTTTAAAGAAAATCCAGAAACCAGAAACAAAGATTATTACCATCGAAGATCCCATCGAATATCATTTAAAAGGAATTTCTCAAACACAGGTAAATCCTTCAAAGGGATATGATTTTGCTAACGGCTTAAGATCAATTATGCGGCAAGACCCAGATGTTGTATTGGTAGGAGAGATAAGAGATTTAGAAACAGCAAGTATAGCTCTTCAAGCTGCATTAACCGGGCATCTTGTATTCAGCACCTTGCATACCAACGATGCTGCAGGAACAATAGCTAGATTACAGGCTTTGGGAGAAAAACCAATTAATATTGCTCCTGCTATTAATATGGCTATAGCTCAAAGACTTGTAAGAAAAATATGTAAAAAATGCGGAAAAACAGAAAAGGCTTCCGCTGAGACAGTAAAGAAAATAAAAAATGCACTCAAGAATCTTCCAAAAACAACAAAAACAATAAAAATACCAAAGATTGATGCGAGTCTAACACTACCAAAAGCTGTGGGTTGTAAAGAATGTAATTTTACAGGATATAAAGGAAGGGTTGGAATTTTTGAAGCCCTCTTGATAGATGATGATTTAGAAAAATTTATATTAACCTCTCCCTCTATAGCTGCTTTAAGAGAAAAAGCCATTAAAAAGGGAATGACCACAATATATCAAGATGGAATTTTTAAGGTGTTAAAAGGAATAACCACTATCGAAGAAGTAGAAAGGGTAACTGGAGAAGAGTAATTAAAAAGCCCCAAGGCTGGGGGTTGACTATGGTATTGGAACGCAAAGTTCGGAATTTTTCCGAGGAGTAGCTTCGCCGGAGCCAAGCTATCCGGCTAAGAAAAATTCCTAACCCCCAGCCTTGGGGCTCTCTTTGCAATATACACTTTATTTTAATATATTATAAAAAATTTGTCAAGAGATGCTTTAAAAGAAAGGGGGGGTTAATAAAATTAAGCTTTAAATATAAGGTTTGTATTATTGTTCTTATAATTAGCTTTTTTAATATTAAAAACATTAATGCTGCCCAACCTCTTGATGTAGTAATAAATGAAATTGCATGGATGGGAACGAAAAGCTCACATGCTCATGAATGGATAGAGCTTTCAAACAATACTTCTCTTCCCCTTTGTCTTGACGGATGGAAAATAATAAGCAGGGACGGTGTCCCAAGCATAACCCTTACTGGAAATATTTCTGCTAAGGGTTTTTATCTCTTGGAAAGAACAAGCGATGAGACGCTCCCTGAGATCTCTGCTAACCAAATCTATACAGGAGCTTTGAATAATAAAGGTGAATATTTAGAGCTTTTTGACGATAAAGGGAATTTAATTGATAAAATAAATTGTGAAAAAAAATGGTTTGCTGGAAACAATTCTAGTAAACATACAATGGAAAGAAAAAATCCGTTATTAACCTCTAGTTTATCTAATTGGCAAACATCAAAAAAACCAGGAGGAACTCCGGGAACTAAAAACAGTTCTGGTGTTTCACAAAAAGAGCCACAAAAATTTGATATAAAAAGTAAACCCTCCAATATTATAAGCCGTCCACGCAATATAATATTTAACGAGTTATTGCCTTCTCCTCAAGGACCGGATAAAGAAAAAGAGTGGGTTGAGCTTTTTAATAAAAATAATTTTGAGGTTCATCTGTCGGGATGGAAAATATTTGATAAAGTAGGAGCTACCTCTACCTATATATTCCCCGAAGAAACAAAGATATGCGCGAGCGGATTTTTGCTTCTTTTTCGAAAAGAAACAAAAATAACTCTCAACAATAAAAAAGATGAACTGGTATTAACAGACACCGACAATAAGGTAATAGATAAAGTAGCTTTTGAACATGCGCCAACAGGAAAATCTTTTAGTAAAACAGCATCGGGTTGGGTGTGGAGTAAAATTCCTACTCCGGGTAGAAAAAATATAATTGCAGAACAACCAAATGGACTGCAAAACAAAAAAGAAAACTCAAACCAGCTTGAAAAGAAAAACACAAGTCTTTCTTCAGAGAATAAAGAAAAAAACTTATTAGCTGCAAACCAGACTCTTTCAACAAAAAATCATAGTTTTTTAAGACTGTTGACCATAGGTTTAAGTATAGGTTTTTTCTCAGGAATACTTATATTGACTCTTAAGAAAAGATTGAAAAAGTTGATAAATCGTTAAAAATAAGATAAGGTTAAAACAGAAAGGGAGATTTTTTAAAAATAAGTAACTTATATATATTACTATGTCAGGTCATTCTCACGCAAAAACAGTTAAACATAAAAAAGAGGCAGATGCTAAAAAAAGAAGTCAAATCTTCTCAAAAATGGCAAGACTAATCTCTGTGGCAGTAAGACAGGGAGGACCTAATCCGGAAATTAATGCAAAACTACGAATGGCAATTGAAACTGCTCGTTCTTTTAATATGCCCAATGAAAATATTGAACGGGCTATAAAACGAGCATCAGGAGAAACTGGAGCAGGAAGACTTGAAGAATTTATCTTTGAAGCCTATGGACCGGGCAATACTGCTCTTTTAATTGAAGGGATCACTGATAATAGAAACAGGGCTTTAGGAGAAATCAAAAAAATCCTTAATCAGCATAATGGAAAGCTTGTAGGAGAAGGGGCTGTAAGATGGATGTTCGAAAGAAAAGGGTGTGTCACTATAAACAGCAAGGAACAAAATGAATCTTTACAAAACAAAGAAAACTTAGAGTTAACAGCAATAGAGGCGGGAGCTGAAGATTTAGAATGGCGAGACGATATATTAGATGTTTATACCAATGTAGAAGATTTAGAAAAAGTAAAAAAGGGTTTAGAAGAAAAAGGAATTAAAATTGATTCCAGCACTGTAGACTGGAAACCCAAAGAAACAATTGAAATCGATGAAAAGGATAAGGCTTCTTGTATTAAGCTTTTCGATGCTTTAGACGAAAATGATGATGTACAAGATATATATTCAAACTTAAAAATTTAAATTGATTTTAATGTTTAAGTTTTATGATAATATTAGGCATTGACCCAGGCACTGCAAGTACAGGATACGGGGTTATCAAAAAAACAAAAACCTTAAAGTGTTTGGAATATAATGTAATTCATACACTTCCAAATTCAGATCCGGGAAAACGGTTAAGGATAATAAACAATGAGCTCTCAAAAATAATTAAAAAATATAAGCCAGATATTCTGGCGATAGAAAATCTCTATTTTTTTAAAAATTTAAAAACCGCAATCCCTGTATCTCAAGCAAAGGGTGCGATTTTACTTATGGCTGCTAAAAAGAAACTTCCTGTACGAGAATTTACGCCTCTTCAAGTAAAATTAGCAATTACCGGAAATGGGCGTGCAGATAAAAAAGAAATCCAAGAAGAAATAAGAAAAATGCTAAAACTAAAAAAGATTCCAAAGCCTGACGATGCAGCAGATGCTTTAGCAATAGCAATCACATATGTACTAAGAGAGGCTTAAAACAATAAAAAGACTTGACAAGCTATCTTGACAACTTATAATAGCTTCTAAGATGCCTTAAATAAAAAAGGGATCAAAGGTCGGAAAAATGAAGAGTCTTGAAAATTATGGTCTACGAAGATGAAATTTTTGCCACCTTTGCTGATGATGACACTGTAGACGATGATGGTCTTTTCGAAGAAGGATTGGAAGATGAAAGTTTTGATGAAGACTTTGACGAAGAAGATTTTGAAGATTTTGATGACGAATTCAACGAAGATTAAAACCCCGTATTAAAGGGGTTTTAATTTTTAAAACGCCTGATCCTTTAGATAACCTTCACAAACCTCCTTTTGCCGATCTTAATTATTAAGCCTTTTTTTATCTCAACAATCTCTCGCCAATCCTGTTTTAAAGTCCCGTCAATCTTTACAGCTTTTTGCAAGACCAACCTTTTTGCCTCTGATTTGGAATTTACTTGACCTGTCTTTACTAAAAGCTCCAAAAGATTGAGCTTTTTTTCTTTTATTGATATTTTTTTTATACTAGATGGCAGTTTTTTTTCTTTAAACACCTTATTAAACTCTCTTTCTGCTTTTTCGGCCGCAGATTTTCCACGATAAATTGAAACAATTTCTTTTGCCAATCTAGCTTTTATATTGGGTCTGCTGGTTCTTTTTCTTTTAAATTCTTTTTCTATTTGCTCTAATTCGCTGTCTTTTATCTCTGTACACAAACTAAACACAGGAATTACTACCTCATCGGGAAGAGCCATAATTTTTCCATACATCTGGTTTGGATTTTCGTCTAAGGCGATAAAATTCCCTTCGCTCTTTGACATTAATTTTTTTTGAGTTTTTGGATTTATCAAGAGTTTTGTGGTAATAACAAATTTTTCTTTTTTATTATAAAGTCTTACCAGATCTCTACCTATCAACATATTAAAAGTTTGATCGTTGCCGCCAATCTCAATATCCACATCCATCGCAACAGAGTCATATCCTTGCAAAAGAGGATATAAAAACTCATGAAGGTAGATTTCTTTTTTCTTTTTAATTCTTTTTTTAAACATATCTCTCTTAATCATTTGTCCTACCGTAACTTTCGCCATTAAATCAATCACATCTTTTAGTGCAAGGATAGAAAGCCATTTACTATTAAACTTAAGCTCTACAGGATTTTGTTTAGATTTAAAATCTAAAATCTTTCCGGCTTGCTTTTGATATCCTCTGCAGTTCTCTAAAACCTGTTTATGGGTCAAGGGTTTTCTGGTGCTTATTTTACCAGTAGGATCTCCTATCTGAGCTGTGAAATCTCCAATTAAAAAAATTACTTTATGCCCAAGCTCCTGAAATTTTTTAAGAAGTAAAAAGTTGGTGGAATGTCCCAAATGTAAGTGTTTACCTGTAGCATCAATTCCAATATAAACAGTAAGTTTTTTCCCTGATCTCAAAAGGTTTTTTAGTTTTTCTTTTGAGGGCCAAATCTTTTCAATATAGCGAGACGAGATGAGTTTATTAACTTTATGAAAATCTGTTTTAATTTTCATGGTTTAATTTTAACAAGGCTTTAAGTTTTTATCAAAACTTTGGTGAAAGGATATAAAAATGTTATTATAATATCTAATATCGAATATGCCCAAAAGAAAGTATTACAGAAAAACATATGGAAGTAAGTGGAAGAAACAATTCGGAAGATTGTGGAGGTTTTTAAAACTTCTTCTCTGGATAGGCTTGTTGTCTGTTTTTTGTTTTTTGTTTCTTTTCTTTTATTATGCTAGGGATTTCCCTCGCCCCGAAATTTTTACAGAAAGACAACTTGCTCAATCTACAAAAATTTATGATAGAACAGGCCAGATATTATTATATGAAATTTATGGAGAAGAAAAAAGAACATGGGTTCCTTTGGAAAAGATACCACAATATCTAAGAAATGCTGTAATAGCAGCTGAAGACGCAAACTTTTATCATCACTTTGGAATTGATTTAAAGGGAGTCTTCAGGGCTTTGTTGGTAGATTTAAAGATAGGACAACCTGTTTACGGAGGATCTACGATCCCCCAACAATTAATAAGATCAACCTTCCTATCTTCTGAGAAAACCATTGAAAGAAAATTTAGAGAAATTATTTTGTCTTTAGAGTTAGATAGGCGTTATTCAAAAGATAAAATTCTTGAATGGTATTTGAATCAGGTTCCTTTTGGACAAAATACTTATGGTGTAGAAGCAGCAAGTCAAACTTATTTTGGAAAATCTTGTTCAGAACTATCCTTATCTGAATCTGCTGTTTTAGCTGCCTTAATTAGGGGCCCTTACAGACTTTCTCCTTATGGAGAAAATAAAGAAGAACTGTTAATAAGAAAAGATTATGTAATAGATAGAATGGCAAAAGAGGGATTTATAAGTAAAGAAATGGCTGAAGAAGCCAAAAAACAAGAATTGGTATTTATAGAAAAACCAATTCAAATTAAAGCCCCTTATTTCACTTTGTGGGTAAAACAACAACTAGAAAAAAAATATGGTCAAGAATTTTTAAAAAGAAAAGGATTGAAAATTTATACTTCTTTAGATTGGAAAATCCAACAAATAGCTGAAGAAATTGTTAAAAAAGGAATTGAGCAAAATAGAAGATTTAATGCTTATAATGCTGGTTTGGTAACGATAAACCCTAAAACTGGAGAGATTTTAGCTATGACTGTGGGAAATGGAGATTATTATAGCGACCCATTTCCTAAAGATTGTATTTCCGGGGTTAACTGTCTTTTTGATCCAAAATTTAATGTTGTGGTAGGAACTGAAAAAAATCCAGGAAGGCAGCCTGGATCTGCATTTAAACCTTTTGTATATGCTACTGCATTTAAAAAAGGTTATTCTGATAAAGATACTGTGATAGATGAACCAACCAATTTTGGGGTATGGGGTGGCAAAGAGTATACCCCGCAAAATTATGATGGGCTTTACAGGGGAGAAGTAACATTAAGACAGGCCTTAGCCCAGTCACTAAATGTGCCTTCAGTAAAAGTATTGCTTGATTTAGCTGGTTTGGAAGATAGTATAAAAACTGCTGAAGACCTAGGTATCACTACACTCAAACCTCCTTATGGCCCCTCTATTGTTTTGGGGGGGTGGGAGGTAAAGTTGTTAGAAATGACTTCTGCTTATGGTGTTTTTGCCAATGATGGAATAAAAATTCCTTATGTGTCTATATTAAAAATAGAAGATTCTTCTGGAAAAATTATTCAAGAAAATAAAAAAAAGCCTATAAGGGTTTTAGAAAGCAGGTCTGCTAGATTAATTAATGATATCTTATCTGATAATGAAGCGAGAGCGCCTATGTTCGGTCTTTATTCTAACTTATATATAAAGGGATATCAGGTTGCAGCTAAAACAGGAACAACCCAAAACTATAGAGATGCATGGACAATTGGATATACTCCTTCGATTGTTGTGGGTGTGTGGGTAGGAAATAACAATAACCAACCAATGGCAGCACAGCCAGGTGTTGTTTTAGCTGGACCAATTTTCCATAATTTTTTAGAAAAAATTCTTCCAACCTTACCAAAAGAAAATTTTATACAACCCGAAGAATGATTAACTTGCTTTTATAGGCATTAATATATAAAGATAATCATCTGTTTTTATAGGTTTTAAGGCGGCTGGCCCTTCCTCATTTGTTAGTTCAAAAAACAATTCCTCCCCTTTTACTTCTGAAATTCCATCAATTAAAAATCTATAATTGAAAGAAACAGCAACGTCCTTTCCTCTTGTTTTTCCTTTAAAAAAACTTCTGTATTCTCCTAAGTCAGGATCACTGCTTAAAACTTCAACCTCGTTATTTTTTGTGTTAATTTTTATTCTAACATCGTTAACTTTTCCACTAAAAAGACTTGCTGTTTTAATTTGATTTAAAAATTCTTTTTTGGGAACCTGAATTTGGGTTTCATATTTTTTAGGAATTATTTCTTCATAGTTAGGATATTCCCCCTCAACCAGTCTGGAAGTAAACTGAATTTTTGGATGAGGAACTATATTTGAAACATATTCAAACAAAACCTGGTTGGGGGAAAGATAAATCTTTAATTCGCCTTCTTTTTCTCCAAACACGCTAATAAGCTCTTTAGCTGCAGATTGTGGTAAAATCAAAGAATATTCTTTAGAAAGGTTTGTTTTAAAATATAATTTTTTTTCTGCTAACCTAAAACTATCTGTAGCTACCATTTTTATTAGATTGGACTGGAACAATAAAAATACTCCTGAAATTTCAGGTCTTGCTGTGGAAGGAGAGGGAATATTTACTATTTGATTTAAAGACTGACAAAAATTATTATTTGAAATAACAACAGATTCTCCTTCTTTTGGTTGGGGAATAATAGGAAACTCTTCTGGGTTTGAACCTTTTATTTTTGTAGAATAGTTTCCACATCTTAGATTTAAAATAAAATCTTTTACATTTAACTCAATCGGTTCATCTGGTAAAAAATTAATAAGATTAGATAGAAATCTTGTAGAGACACATATTTGTCCTTGTTTTTCTGTTTTTGCTAAACCTTGCCATGTAATTCCAGATTCTAAATTAGTAGTCGAAAGCGTAAGAAGGTTTTTTTCCGCTTTTAAAAGAATATTTTGAAGAATAGGTAAGGTAAGAGACTTTTGAGAAATTTTTTCAACCGTTTTTATTCCTTCTTTTAATTTTTCTTTTAATATATTTAATTTCATTGTTGTTGTGTTTTTATTTTTTTATTTTTTTTAATTTCAACCTTGTTGGTAATTAATTGTGGATTTGTTTTGGATTTTATTAAGGAAAAAAGAAAGGTTTTTTAAGATAATTTTTAAATTGTAAATTCTCAACCTTTTATTAATAATTTATCCACATAAAATTCTTTGTTTTATCAGTTCAATTTCCTCACCCAAACTTTCATCTGTTTTTAGTTGTTTTAAAATTTTTTCATAAGCATGAATTGCTGTTGTGTGGTCTTTCCCCCCCAATTTTCTTCCAATAAAAGGAAAAGAGGCTTTTAGTTCTTCTCTTAATAAATACATAGCTATTTGTCTTGGTTTGACAATTTCTTTCTTTCTAGAGCTGGAAATTAAATCTTTTTCTTTTATGTCATAAAAATCTGCCACACATTTTAGGATTTTTTTCGCACTTACAACATTATTTGGTCTCGATGTGAGATTTTTTAATAAAGATTTTGTGGTCTTAAGGTCTGGAGGGAGACCGTTAAGTTTTTGATAGGCTACCAAGATATTCAAAGCTCCTTCTAATTCTCTAATATTTCTTTTAATGTTTGAAGCTATATAATTTAAAATTTCTTCTGGAAAGTCAACCTTTCTTTCTTGGCATTTAGCTTTAAGAATAGCTATTCTTGTTTCAAGATCTGGTAGAGAAATATCAGCTATCATTCCTCCTTCAAAACGAGA
>CAZBMQ010000007.1:0-14026 GCA_964493485.1 uncultured Candidatus Saccharibacteria bacterium | reverse complement strand
TTGTTTCAAGATCTGGTAGAGAAATATCAGCTATCATTCCTCCTTCAAAACGAGATCTTAACCGTTCAGTTAAGGCGGGGATAGCTTTTGGTGGTCTGTCAGAAGAGAGAATGATTTGTTTGTTCTTTTCATATAAACTGTTAAAGGTGTAAAAGAACTCTTCTTGGGTTTTCTCTTTTCCTGTGAGGAATTGAACATCATCTATAATTAACACATCAATTTTTTGATACATTGCTTTTAGTTTTTCGATACTGTGATTTTTAATTGCGGAGATAACTTTTGAAATAAACTTTTCAGTCGGGATATATTTTACTTTTTTGTTTTGGAAGTTTTTAGTGATTTCATTTCCTATTGCTTGGAGTAAGTGTGTTTTTCCTAATCCTACCCCTCCGTAAATAAAGAGAGGATTATAAACCTGTCCTGGATTTTGAGAGGTAGCCCAGGCTGCAGCATGGGCTAATTCGTTAAATGGGCCAACAACAAAGTTATCAAAGGTATATCTTGGATTAAGATTTGTCTCTTTTTCTACTTTAAAAGTTTGAAACTCTAATTGTTCGTTTTCAGCAGGATAAACGTTAAGCTTTTTAATAAGTTTTAATCCTGCACTCCCAACTTCATATTTTATTCCTTTTGTATTTTTATCCAAACTTCTTAGAATTTTAAAAATAATTTTATTATATTTTTGCTCAAGCCATTCTTTAGCAAAAGAATTAGGAACAGAAATATATACTGTGCCGTCTTTTTGAGAAATAATTCTAGTATTTTTAAACCAAGTGGCAAAGTTTGCGGGAGAAATTTGGAGCTGTATTTGTGCTAAAACTGCTTGCCAAAGCTCTTCTTGTGTCATAATGCAAGAGATCTTGTTTTTTAAAAAAATTTAAAATTTTTAATTTATTCCTTTCTAATTATACTATAAGTCAAGAGAATGTAAAATTAAATAAAAAAGATAATTTTGTTGATAAAGTGGGCAAAAACTGTGAATTGATTTTCAAAAAGACAAAAGATTGACTTTCTTCTTTTTTATCCTTAAAATAAACAATATGTCAATTACTTATCGTCCTAAAAAAAGGAAAAGAAAAAAAACACATGGATTTTTGAAGAGGGCTAGAAGTAAAACAGGGAGAAAGGTGTTAAAAAGAAGAAGAAAGAAGGGGAGGAAAAGACTAACTGTATGATAAGGGTTGGTGAGAGAACTATTTAATGAGAGAAAATATAAAGAAATGTTGGGAAAACATTATAGATTAACAAAGAAAAAAGATTTCGAGAAAATTTTTAAGGAAGGAAAGGGTTTAAGAAAAGAGTTTTTGGCTGTAAAAGTGAGAGAAAACCAGTTAAAAGAAAGCAGGTTTGGGTTTGTAGTTTCACAAAAAATTTCTAAGAAAGCTGTAGTGAGAAATAAAATAAAAAGACGACTTAGAGAAATAGTGCGGTTAAAAATAAATCATATTAAAAAAGGATTCGATGTGGTATTGATAGCTTTGCCGGGGATAGAAACAAGAAAATTTAAAGAGATAGATAATTTGGTAGAGGAAATATTTAAAAAATCAAAGATATTAAGTATATGAACTTGTTCACAGAAGCATTTTATACATTATTATACAAGCCACTATTTAATATTCTAATTTTATTGTACCAGTTTTTACCTTGGAATGATTTTGGGATTGCTGTAATTATGTTAACTGTGCTGTTGAGAATATTTTTACTTCCTTTTACAGCTCAATCCATTAGATCGCAAAAAGCCATTTCTGAAATTCAGCCTAAAATACAAGAGATACAAGAAAAGTTCAAAGAAGATCAGGAAAAACAGGCACAGGAAATGATGAATCTTTATAAAGAGAAAAACATTAACCCCTTTACCATATTTCTCCCTATGTTGGTTCAACTTCCTCTTTTTATTGCATTGTTTCAGGTATTTTCAAGGGGTTTGCGAAGCGAAGAAATGGTAAGTTTGTATAGTTTTGTGCCCCATCCCGGACAGATTAACTATACTTTTTTAGGATTAATAAGCCTTTCCCAAGCCAGTTTATTGATTGCTCTTATTGCTGCTGTAGTTCAGTTTATTCAATTAAAGACTCAAACAAAACCAGAAAAAGCTAAAAGAAATAACACTAAATCTTTTTCAGTATTTGGTCAGAAACAGATGCCGTACTTTTTTTTGGCTTTTACTTTTCTTTTTCTTTCGAAATTACCTGCTGCGCTTGGTCTCTATTGGATAACAACATCTTTGTTTTCAATAGGCCAACAATATGTTATTGAAAACTATGATAAGAAGAGATGATTTAGAAGAGATAAAAAAACTTATTAAAGAATTTTTTGAAAAAGCAACCTTTGATGTAGAGATTGAGTTCTTGCCGTTGGAAGACCTAACTATCCCGGTTAATTTAAAAACTGATAATCCTCAGATTTTGATTGGTGAAAGAGGTCAGACTTTAGTAAATATTCAGCACTTATTAAAGGCGATTATAAGAAGAAAAATTCCAGAAGAATTTTATATTGATTTAGATATCAATGGATATAAAAAGAAAAAAATAGAGTATTTAAAAGAATTAGCCCGTTCGGTGGCAGATGAGGTTTCTTTAATAAAGAAAAAGAAAACACTCCCCCCAATGCCGGCTTATGAGAGAAGAATTATTCATTTAGAATTAGCAGAAAGAGGAGACATTACAACAGAGAGTATTGGTAAAGAACCTGAAAGAAGAGTAGTGATAAGACCTTATCCATAGACAAATCAAGTTTTCTAAACCATAAAAAAGACCCTTAAAAGGGGTTTTTTTGGTATTTTAGATTTATTAGATTAAACTCCAGAGTCTTTAGCTTTTTTAATCCTTAGAATTTCTTCTGGATTTGTGGTGATTATTTGATCTTCTGTATAAGAAGCTACTACTTTCATGGCTACATGTTTTGGCCCAGCAAAGAAGATTCCTTCTCCCACTTCTGCTTCTAAAAGCAGATATTTTTCTTCTTCAGTTAAATTAAATGCTTTTTTAACTGTTTCGATGGTGGCTGGCGATTGTTTCATTAAAATCTGCAAGGAAGAATTGGTGATAATAGGCTGTCCGTAAGCAGATTTCATAAAATCATTAACATCTTGAGAAATAGTAGTTACGCCAAGCCAATATTTTCTGCATCTTTTACAGATACCGTATAAAAACGAAGCGCTGTCTTCATTTTGCATAATCCACCATGCCTCATCAACCACCAAGATTCTTTTTTTAAGCTCTGACCTTACTTTATTCCATATATATCTCATAATGATAAACATTGCTATTGGTCTTAATTCATCCTCCATATCTCTTATTCCAAAAACTACAAATGGTTTTTCCATGGAGATATTTGTAGGTTGGTTGAAGAATTGGGCAAATGTGCCTTTGGTAAATTTTCTTACTCTTCTTACTAATGATTCAGCTCCTTCCATGCCTTCTAATACAGATTCAAAATCTTCCATTAATGGAATTCTTTCCTGCCATAAAGAAGGATCAGTGTCGGGAGTGATATCGCGGGCGGCATAGGTTTCTGTGAGGGCCCTGTCGATAATTGCATCTTCTTCTGGTGTTAGACCTCCGAGCATAATTCTTAGCAGACCAACCAAATTAATAATATTTGACCTTAATACGTCTTCTGGTTTTTCCTCTTCTCTTGGGATAGGTAAATCAAAGGGATTAATATGGTTCGGTGAGGCTAATGAGATATTAAAAAAAGATCCTCCTACAGCATCTGCTAAATGCTTATATTCATTTTCCGGATCTAAAACCATTACCTCAACACCAGTCATTAAATATCTTAAGATTTCTAACTTAACACCATAACTTTTTCCTGAACCTGTTTTTCCAAACACAACCTCGTTTGCATTCTCTAAACTAAAGCGGTCAAAAAGAATTAAGGAATTGTTATGCAAATTAATACCATATAATATTCCTTCGTTTGAACTTAAATCAAACGATACAAAGGGGAAAATGGAGGAAAGCGGGCTTGTGTTCATTGAGGTATGAACCATTAGCTGGTCAAGTCCATAAGGAGCAGTAGAATTAAATCCCTCTCTTTGCTGGTAAAGAGAAGGTTTAATATAGATTAAACGAGATTCTAAGATTGATCTTAAGGAAGTTTCTACTTCTCTTAACTGTTCTTGATTTTCTCCATAAATAGTAATGTAGATTCCAAGCTTAAACATTCTTTCTTGAGCTGTTTGAAGCTGGTCCCTTAATGTTTCTAGGTCTCTGTAAGCTACTTCCAAAGCAGGATCCCTGATTAACCCTTTTTCTTGTCTTTCAACAATTTCGGCTGTTACTTCTGTAACTTTTCGCCGCAGTTTTTTTAATATTTCTCCAGTATCTACAGGGTGAATATGGATACCAATATTCATTGGCGTATCTAAATTAATAACAGGGGAAAACCAGCCTGTACTGATGTATCTTGGGAAAGAAAAGATAAAAAAAGACCTAGCTAATCTTTTACCAAGCTTTAGATGGTCTGGCGTTAGAGAAGTCAAAGCAGAAGGCGCGATAATGTCTCTTATTTCTATTTTAGGAGCTTCGAAAATCTGTTCTGGAGCTTCTTTTTTCTTTTTGAAAAATGGAATTTTTATCATAATGCTTTAATAAATAGATTTAAACACTTAATTCAGGCGGTATCTCAGGATAATATCCTACTTCTGCTTGCTCAGGATGATATAAACTCCAAAACAGTTCTACTAGTTCAGAGGTATTAAGAGGCATACATTGAAGACCACATCGTCTTAATCCTAATGCGACAAACTCCATTCTTTGCCAGAGCTGAGTTTTTGCCCTTTGAAACTTTTCTTCCGTCAGTGAAAGACCGCTTTTTGGCATTCTTTCTTCTCCTGTAACTTTTGGGAGTTCTCCCAAAGTAAAAGGCACTACCACGAAGAATGTTTTTGACATAATTCCTCCTCCTCCAATTAATTCTTCAATAAAATTTTTATATTCTTCAATCTGCAATTTTAAAAGCTCATTTTCCTCTTTCTTTTTTAATTCTTCTAATTTATCTAAATATCCTGTAATATTTAACTTTCTTGACTGCATTACTATTTCTAAAGAAAAATCAAGAGAATTTAGGAAGTTCTGAAATTGATATATAATTGCTTTCTGTTCTTCTTCAGATTTTAAAGCAAAATTTAAAGAGGAGACCATAATGATTCCCCTTAAAGCTTTATTTTTCAAAATTACCACTCCTTCCTTTATTTCTTTCAATTCCAAAAATTGTTGGCTGGTTCCTGGCATAATTAGAGATTATAGATATTAGTTTATCAAGAATAGATTAGAATTCAATCTCTCTTGTAGCAGCGCCTGGTTTTTTTGTCTCTATTTCAGTTTTCTTGTCTTTTAAGCGACTTTTTCCTTCTATTTTCAAAGGCAGCTCGTCTTCTGGTATTTCTTTTTTTGTTTTATTTTCTACCAGAACCACTTTTTTGCTTTCCTGTTTTTTCCAAAGATACATTTTAGGAGAAAGACTGAACTTTAAAAAATTTGCGATATATGAGGGTAAGGGCATTCCATTAACATTTAAGAAAGCAAAAGCTGAAGCAATTCCTCCTAAAACAATACAAGCTAGAAAAAATATCCATTTAGGAGCTAAGAAATACAAAAAGAAACAAATTGTTCCAGCCGCTGCTAAGTAGGTGAACTGTTTAAAAGTAAGAGGACCCACTATCTTTGCTTCATGCTCAATAAATTGTGGTATAGTAAATCTCATAAATATTAAGCATTTGTTTTTAATCCTCTATAGGTTCTCGATATATGTCTTTTTTAGGAGGGATGGGCGGTTTTTCTTCAGGAGGAGGAGTAACAGGCATTTTGGCAATCGGGGCTATTTCTATTTTATAAAGCTCTTCTAAACTATTTTTTACAGGAAAGAGGATAAAGCGATAAATCTCTTTAACAACCTTTTTTACTTTATCTTTTTTTAATTTTAATTCATCTTCTAAGACCCCCTGAAGATCAGTTGGAGGAAGCAGACCAAGCAACACCCTACCTACAATAGAAGCGAGTTTAGGAACCTTTTCTATTTCATTACGGTCGCAGATATCAAAGATATTAGTAGCCGTTTCTTCAGACAAAAGCTGAGTTTTGAGATCGTTTGGTAGCTTTTGAAAAAGTTTCCAGTATTGTTCCTTTGAAAGTTTATCTGTCATAGGCTGTGTGTAAAATTTATTCTTACCATAATTTTTTTAAGGCCTCGAGTTCGTTTTTATCTCTATCTTCTTCTGCCTCTCGTATAATTTTTATTAGGTTTTTTTGTTCTTGCGGATCAGTTGTTTCCTTTAATTGTTTTTTAAGCTTCTCTGTTTGTTTTTTAAACTCCTTTTCTTGTTCTTTGATCAAGGCTTTAATATGAGCTTCTGGAGGAATCACCTTGCCTTTTTCAGAGACAATTTTTCTTATCATCTCCTTTGTTTCGTCTAATATATCTTTTCTGTAGTAGTCTCTAAACATTAACGCCTCTTTTTGCTCATAGAACTTTTTTAGTTCTCCTAGTTTAGCATCCCATTCTTTTTTGGTTTCACGCTGTTGTTCTGCAATTGTTTTTTTCATTTGTCTTCGAGTTATTCCAATATTTTTTGATGGCAAGTTAAACCCTAAATCTTGAGCGGTATTTCCATATAACCACATAGCAAGGCGAGGATTTCTTTTTGCCAGTTCTTGAAAGTCCATTTTGTTAATTCCTTCTTGGATTTTGTTTACCGTTTCCTTGCCAAAGTTCTTCCCGACCTCAGCCATCTGTTGTCCGGAAAAAGTATTCACAACTGCTTCTCTTAGGTTTTCATCTTCAAAGGCTTTTTCAGACATTTGTTTTATTTGTGAAAGGGGGATTTTTTGAACAAAAGACGACAATATTTCTTTTCTTAACTTTTGAGCCTCTGTGTCTTTCCCCTCTTTTTCTAAAAGATCGGCTCTTTCCCATTTTTCCTTTTCTATAATTGGAACAGCCCTACTTGGGTCATAAACAAAGACATCTTTTCTGTTTCTTTCCTTAGCTCTTTTTACAAGTTTTTCATAATCTTCTTTTTGGAGATAACCTTTTAATTCAGCTTCGTTTAGTTTTCCTTCTTCCATCAAAACCTCTGCCACAGCTAGGGCTTTATCTACATTTCTTTTCTTCATGTTTTCTCTTAAAGCAGAAAACTTGACTTCTTTGGGTCTAGCTTTGATTATTTTTTTCATTTTTTCGATGTCTTCTGCCCTAAATTCTTCTGCTCTTTCTTGCATCTTAATCCCTATTTTTCCTATAGCTCTTCTAAAAGCTGCTCGTTTTTTCTTTCCTTTTGCTTCTAAAATTTCTGCTTTTTCTAGACTCTTTGCCCATCTTTTTCCAACCTTGGTTTTAGCAATTCTTCTATATGCAAATTCTTGGGTATCCTTTCCAAACTTCTTTAGGCTTCCGATTGCTGGTGCTGCCATACGAGACCCTCTAGAAACCAATCCTTTCGCTTGGCTTAATAGTGTTGCAGCAAAGGCAGGAGCATAGCTTCTGGAGTAATGCTGGACAAGAGCTAAAAATATAAACAAGAATATGTAACTGAAGAACCAAGAGGGAACAAAGGGAACATAGGTAAGGGGTGGGAGCTGGACGGGATTAGCAAGAATTTCACTTACAAATTTTAATCCCAAACCCATTAAAAACAATATGATTACCCCTACAAATAGCCATTGGATAAGGTCTTTTAGCCATTCATCAAAGTTAAAAAATGGAATGATTTTAGTTGACTTTTCTCCTCTTGGAAAAATATAGCCCAAAAAAGCAAGAGGCGAGAATATTGCTAGAATCCATACCATTGCAATTCTTGCCAGGAAAATAAATATAAGAAAAGAGAAGATACCCGCTATGCCAAAACCGATAATCAACAACATAATGCTTTGGGCAAAATTTCCAAATGTGACCACATCGATTAAAAACCAGGTTGTTAGACCGGCAAGAGCTATAGCATTTACATATGGAATGAATGCTGTAGCGATATATACTCCGACCACAATAATATAATAAAAAGAATAATTTATTAAACTTGAAATTAAGGGCTGGATAGAATCTACAATAAAGTTTTCTCCAAAAGCGCTTATCATTGTGTTGCTGAAAAAGTGGGCTATGTCTACCAACATTCCTACAAAAACCAAACTGAAATTGATTAATATTGCGATAATGATAAATCTTGAGAGGGCTTTTTTAGCTTGGAAAGATTCAATTTTTAAAATATAAGCCAGGGCAATAACCAATATAGCTAAGACCATAAAGATATTGGTAATTCCGAGAATAAACTTCCAACCAGAAAGCACAAGTCCTGCCTTTAAAGTAATAGGTATTTTTATTACTGCTTGTAAAAAATAAGCTGCTATATTTAAATAAATGCACACAACAACTATCATTAAGAAGATGTTGACTATCATTTTTATTATTTGATCACAAAAATCCAGAGCATCTAAAAAGACTGAATTTAAATCAAAAACAAAAGCATAAGCGGGTTTTACATTAAAAAAAACAAAACCCAAAAATATTAGCAAGAACAATGTAAGATTTTTAACTTTTTTATTAGATATATATATCAAGATTTCTCTCATTGAACCTTAAAGTTATTTTTTATTTTTTCACCATAATACATTTGAGATTTGCAAAATCATCCCCTAAAGTAGATTCAATATTGGGTTGTGGCAAGGGAAAAGGAACCTCTTCTTCAAGGAGTGGGACAGAACAATTTTCATCTGAATAAAAATATATTTTACACAACCCTCCATCTGCTATAGTTTCTCCTGTTCCACAGTTTACCTCTTTATAATTATCAGCAGATCCCGGTTTAAAATGTTGAGGATCAGAAAGAGAATAAGGTTGGTTTACTAAAATTGTTACCATGCCTTCCGTGCCTATATAAGAGCATGGATTTCCACAGAAGTTCTCTATCCTTTCTTCCGTTTCTTCTCCTCCACAACCTTTTTCCTTAAACAGCCTTGCTTTTTCGCATTCCCTTGTTAAGTTAGGACTTTCAGGTTGCAAAGCCTCGAAAGCCGAAGAGACATCTTGAAGCCCTTCTGGTACTTTTAAAGTAGTAAAATCAGGATTAATGGTTTTGAGTATTAAAAAGGAACTTAAGAGCAGGGTTAAGCCTGAAAGAGCTGTAAATATACGGTCTTTGGCGCTAGCCATTTTATTAGGGTTTCCAGCTGAAGTTAAATATTCGATACCACCAAGAACTAATGCAAAAAAGGTGGCTAATACTCCAATTGCAATTCCCCATTCATAAAAATACTGCACCATCCCTGCAACATCTGTGTTGTCAGTTACATTTGTGCCAAGAGGAGAGGTGGGCCATCCTACCTCTAGAGCAAAGACACTAGAGACAGCTATTGAAGTGCCTGTTAAAACTAGAAGAATGAATAATATTTTTCTATTAAAATATAAACTCATATTTTATTATTACATTTTTTAAATAGAATTCCAAAACAGTCTAATTATTTGTTTTAATAGAATTTATAACAAATTCAGCTTGATCTTTATAATCTTCCCAATTTTCTTCAAAAGTGATAAAAGCCACAGAATATATAGTTTTTTGCCCCTCTTGATTTAGAAATATTATTTTTTCTTTTGAATGGAAAGAATAGCCTCTATTTGTATATTTCCCCTCAAAAACAGCCTCATTTTTTTGTGTTCTGAAATTAACAATTTCTGTTTTTAAGCCTTGTTCTTCATTGTATTTTTTTGTTTCTTCAATAATTTGATCTAGTGTTTTGGTAGAATTTAATACCCCCTCAACTATTATTTGAGCATATCCTGAAATTTCTACACTAAGAGCAGAGAATATAATTTTTGTATGATAGCGCTCTTCTTTTTGAGAAGAAATTTTGTCTAATTCTTGTTTTTTTATTTCAATCCAGTCAGAGGGATAGTTTATTGTTAATTTACCGTCTTGTGTGGTGAATTCTTTATATGAGACTTCTTCTAACCCCTTGTTTTTTAAAAGTCCTTTTTCTTGAAGCAGATTTTTTAATCTTTTTTGAGCACTAAATACATCATAAAGGCTTTGTCCATAGAAGAATTCTTGGAGTTCAGAAGGTTTTATTTTTTGTGTATTTGACAGGTTTTTTTCAAACAAGGTTTTAATTTGAGAGTTTTCTAAACCTAGTTTTTTCATTTGTTGAGTTGTGAAATAATTAACCCCCCATACCATTAACAAAAAAAAGAAGAATACCAAAAATATAATTAAAAGAAATCTAGACCTTTTACTTGTTTTTTTTGTTCTCTTCATTTTCTTTATTATAATATTTTTTTGTTAGATTTTGCCAGTCTTTAATAGAGAGAGTCTCGGCTCGTTGGGTTGGATTAATTTCACTTTCCAATAGCCATTTTTTTATTTTTTCTTTTTCCAACCCCAGTTCTTTGCTTAGGTTATTGATTAATTGTTTTCTTGGATGAGAAAAACCTGCTTTTACTATTTTAAAAAATTTTTTGACAACTTCTTTTTTGAGTTGTGTCTTATGGGGGACTATTTTTAAAATAGCAGAGTCCACCTTTGGTTGAGGCCAAAAAGAATTCTTAGACACATAAGAAATAATTTTGGGGACAGCATAAAACTGAACAGAAACAGCTAATAGGTTCATTTTTGGAGGAGAAGAACATATTCTTTTTGCCACTTCTTTTTGCACCATTAAAATTATTCTATTGGGTTGATTTTTCATCTCTAAGAACTTCCTGATTACAGGAGAGGTAATATAATAAGGAATATTTGCTACAACCTTATAATTAGAGGTACCCAACAACCTATTTAATGAGCTATTTTTTATTTTTAAAATATCTTCATTGATAATCTTTACATTCTTGATGCTAGTGGATTTAAGCAATTCCTTTAAGATATTAAACATTTTTTTATCTTTTTCTACAGCTACAATCTTTTTGGTTTTTTTCGCCATTTCAAAAGTAAGAGTTCCGATTCCGGGACCTATTTCTAATACAGTATCATTTTTTGAAAGATCTGCTGACCCTATTATTATTTTCAACACTTTTTTATCTATTAAAAAATTTTGTCCTAATCTTTTTTGGGGACGCACACCATATGTTTTCAACAGCTTTTTCACAGCATTTTTATTTTCTTTGGCCATTATTACTTCTTTCATCTGTATCTATAAAGGTTTTGTTAAGAAAAAGTCTTTATATAAAATTTTAACATTTCTATTGGAAATCTAATACATTTACTTGACAATTCTAGGTAATATAAGAAAATGATATTAGGAAAATATTTATGGGAAAAATGAAGAGCTTTTCACATGAAGCAAAAAAGATTCTTAGGTCGCTATTAATAGCGCTTATTTTGATTGTCTTTGTTTTTATTTCAGCGTCTCAAAAAAGGAATAAAGGCACTTCACTTTTAGATTTAGAGCCTCAAGAGCCAATTTCTACTCAAAATATGTTTGTTGACCCTTCATATAAGAGTCAGCCAGAATTACCTGACTTTATTTTGCTGGAAAAAAACAGTGTATTTTCAAATTACCCTCCTATTACAGTTACTCCAAAAGTACTAGGGGCTCTTGTTGAGGGATACGGGTTTGAAGATATAAAAAAGGCGATCTTTGAATATGAAGTAGAACCAGGCGATAATTTATGGTCAATTGCCGCTAAATTTGATGTTTCTTTAAATACTGTGCTTTGGGCAAACGATTTAACCCAAAGCTCTTTGATTAAACCAGGTCAAAAACTAATAATTCCTTCTGTTTCTGGGGTGATTCATCATGTGAAGGAGGGAGATACTGTAAGCGCAATTGCTAAGAAATATAAGGCTAAAGTAGAGGATATAATTGCTTTTAATAATCTTTCCAGCGAAGCAGATATTTACATTGGAGATATTTTAGTAGTTCCTAACGGGGTAATAACCTCTCCCGTCATAAAGTCTACTCCTACTTGGACTCCGTTAGCCAAGAGCTATTTTATTTGTCCCATATCTCCTCCTTGTACTATTACTCAGGGATTGCATTGGTACAATGCTGTTGATTTTAGTCATGGAAAATGCGGAGAACCAATCTATGCTGCAGCCGGAGGCAAGGTTTTGAAGGTAAAACTTACAAAATCTACCTCTCCTTGGGCGTTTTTTGGGGCTGGAAATCATATCACAATCTTGCACCCTAATGGTGTTGTAACAATGTATGGTCATATATTAAAGAGCTTTGTAGTTCCTGGTCAAGAGGTTTCTCAAGGCCAAATGATAGCTTTAATGGGGGGACAGCCAGGTACACCTGGAGCAGGTCGTTCAACAGGTTGTCATTTGCATTTTGGCGTAAGAGGAGCACGGAACCCTTTTGCATATTAAGCCAACTTTTCAATTCTGTTAGATTTGAAAATCGGAGTATAACTCCGACTTTTATTATTTAAAAATAAAAATCCCGCAACAAGAGAGATTTTTTGGGTTTTGTATATATTATTGTCATACGCCATAATTTGCCATGGCTGAATTAGCGCGTATCATATAGGGGAAGGTGATAAAAGAGCAGTCACAGTTATTAAATTTTAAAAATTATTATTTTTTAAAAAAGAGTAATTTTTAGATTTCTTTGAGTCTATACATTAAAGCTTCAGAGACATGTTGATAAAGTATTTTTTCTGAACCTTCTAAATCAGCAATAGTGCGTGCTACCTTTAATACTCTATGATAACCTCTTGCAGAGAGTTTTCCTGAATCAACGAATTTTTTTAAGAGATTTTGGCTTGGTGATTCAACTTGGCAATATTTTTTTATTTCAGGAATTTTTATTTCTGAATTTGTTTTTTCTTCCTTAAATCTTTGTTTTTGAATTCGACGTGCCCTTACTACCCTTTTTCTTACCTCAAAAGTTAGACTTTTTTCTTCGGGTGATACCAATTTATCATATTTTAGTTGTGGTACACTTATAAAAAGATCAAACCTGTCCATTAGGGGGCCAGAGAGCTTTCTTTTATATTTTTGTATCTGAGAATTTGTGCACACACATTCTCTTTCCGGGTCTTGATAATACCCGCAAGGACAGGGATTTGATGCAGCCACTAAAGTAAAACGGGCAGGTAGGGTTAGCGAATATTTAGACCTTAAAATTGTGATTTTTCCTTCTTCGAGAGGTTGACGTAGTGATTCTAACACATCTCGATGGAATTCCGGAAATTCATCTAAAAATAAAACCCCTCTATGAGCCAGTGTTATTTCTCCAGGTTTGGGAGGGTTTCCGCCTCCAATCAAAGCTGTTTCAGAAGAGGTATGGTGGGGAGCACGGAATTGTCTTTGACAAATTAATGGATTTTCTTTTGATAATAATCCAGCTATACTATAAATTTTAGTCACCTCTAAGCACTCTTTTAAAGAAAGAGGAGGTAAGATAGAAGAAATAGCTTTTGCCAACAAACTTTTCCCAGTACCCGGAGGTCCTATCATAAGTAGATTATGCGCTCCTGCAGCTGCAATTTCTAAGGCCCTTTTACTAAGTTCTTGACCTTTGATATAGCTTAAATCAATTGAGTATTTTTGGTTTTTGATAAATTTTTTAAGATTTATTTTTAGAGGATATATTTCTTTTCTTTTTTGTAAATAATCAATCACTTCTTCTAGGCTTTCAGCCCCTACCACTTTTATTTTCATTTTATCTTTGAAAAAGGTTGAAACTAAATTAGCCTCAAGAGCATTTTCTTTTGGAAGAATTATTTCAGAAAAACTATTTTCTTTTGCCGCAATTGCTAGAGAAACGACACCTTTTACAGGTCTTAATCTTCCATCTAAAGCTAGTTCTCCTATAAATATTTTATTTTCCGGGTTGAAAGATAATTTTTTATCAGCTAAAAGATAACCCAAGGCAATAGGAAGATCATATAAAGACCCTTCTTTTTTAAAATCTGCAGGAGCTAAAGAAACCAAAACCCTTACAGGTTGGTGATGGGGGGACTTAAACCCAGAATTTTCAAGAGCAGCCCCAACCCGTTCTTTCGCTTCTTGGACTGCTTTGTCTGGGAGGCCCACAATTTCAAAATGCCTCAATCCGTATGAGGCATCTGTTTCTATTTCAATAATTTGAGC
>CAZBMQ010000006.1:71681-73374 GCA_964493485.1 uncultured Candidatus Saccharibacteria bacterium | reverse complement strand
CTTTACAACCTAAAAGAAAATTCTCCCAAATTTCTTTATTTCTTATCTCTTCTATCTTATACATATCACTTTTATCTTTTATAATAATTGGAATCAAAAAGAAAGGCTGTTATCTCTTTTGGTATCCTACCCTCTAAAAGAACTATATCTCCAGGCTTACAGAATTCTTTTATTTTTCCCACTATCTCTCTTGGATCCTCAAGAAATAAAATATTTTCTTTTTTCATTCCCTTCAAAGTAGAAGATTTTTGAATTATAGAGAAACATTCTTTCGCTACTATTATTGCCAAGTCACACACTTTTGCTATCTTTTCCCCAATTCTTTTATGAACCTCTTTTGATGCTTTGCCTAATTCAATTAAACACGGCATTACAATTATTTTTTTTCCTTCCCAAATCTTCAGATATTCTAAATGAGAGATAACTCCGTTAGGATTCGCAGAATATGTAGCATCTATAATATTAATATCTCCTCTTGTTTTAAAAAGCTTCATTCCTCCCTGGGTTTGTTTTATTTTCTCACATGCCTTTGATATTTCTTTTAAGCTCATGCCTAACTCCTTGGCACAACAAACAGCCAACAAAATATTCTCTATATTCTGAGCCCCAAGCAAATTCACTTTAAAGTAAGCTGAGTCTCCATCTTTAGAGAATATTTTAAAGGTAATGCATTCTTTTTCTATTTTTACATCCTCCGCCCAAACATCATAGGATATGTTTTCTTTAATACCTTCTGGAAATTGAGAATAAGATATTCTTTTAGAAATATTTGTCTTAAAATATAAATCTTCACAATATTTATTGTTTCCATTAAAAATCGCCATACCGTCTTTAGGCAAACTCTCAATCAGTTCATATTTTCCTTTTTTAATGTTTTCCAAAGATCCAAAAGTAGCTAAATGTTGCTCATTAATACCAGTTAAAATTCCTATCTTTGGTTTTACAATGTCACAAAGCAATTTTATTCCTCCCCTATTATACGCTCCCATTTCAGCAATAAAAACCTCATAATCTTTTCTTAAACCCTCTAATATACACTGAGAGATTCCAATCTCCGAATTCTGGTGTTCTTTTGTTTTAAATACTTTTAATTTTTCAGACAAAATTTCAAACAAAAATTCTTTTGTAGCAGTCTTCCCATAACTCCCAGTAATTCCAATAGCTATCAAATTTTTAAATTGTGCTCTCCTGATTTTTGCTTTTTTAATAATTGTATTTCTCATCAATACTGCCAAAGGTTGTGTTATTAATATTATCCCAGAAACAATAAAAGGTGTAAGAACATCAAAAATTAAAAGGTTTAATACTAAAAGATGTGTATTGGTAAAAAAGTAAAGCAGAAAGTATAAAAGTTGGAAAGTAAAAATACTAAAAATTAAAAATATTGTCTTTTTTGTAAAAACTGGTTTCTTTAACTTTCTCTTGAATAAATCATATAAAAACTTACATGATTCAAGAAAATATAAAATTAAAACTAACCAGGTTAATATGCTAAGAGAGAAAGATTTATACAGAATTCCATATCCTGTCGAAACTAAAAAAAGAAATAATAATATCAACTTTAAAATCAATGGTTTAG
This sequence comes from uncultured Candidatus Saccharibacteria bacterium, assembly GCA_964493485.1. GTDB lineage: Bacteria > Patescibacteriota > Minisyncoccia > Minisyncoccales > JANBVM01 > CAZBMQ01. The sequence goes on along the minus strand of CAZBMQ010000006.1, from coordinate 71,795 downwards.
CAAAAACAATCCTCTTTCCCTTCTCTGTCCTAAAATGATCTATAAAACGGCCAATATGGTATTCTTTTAACTGCCAAAGAAAAACCCAAAACAAAACACTCTTTATCTGACGAA
>CAZBMQ010000006.1:12080-71581 GCA_964493485.1 uncultured Candidatus Saccharibacteria bacterium | reverse complement strand
TCATAATTCCATTAGCTTTTACATAATCTTTCCGTCGTAAAAAAATATAAAAAATATTTCTTGCTGTGTCTTTGAATCTTGTTAAAAGTCTTGGACTAAAAACCATATTTCCTATCCTAGACAGTTCAAAAATAATTTTTGTCTTTAAGTCTGGCTTATGTTTAATACCAGCTGAATCACATAGAATCAATCCTTTTATTTTTTCAGGGAACATTACAACAAACTTTATTGCCACTCTCCCTCCAAAAGAATGACCCAAAATAAAAAAATTATCTAATTTTTGAGATTCTATAAATCTATTTAACCATCTTGCATAATCTGCAACGCTCCAAGCTTCATTGGGGGTTTTGCTTTTTCCAAATCCAGGAAAATCAGGACAAATTATCTTATATCCTTTTTCTGACAAAATTTCTTGAATTTTAATCCAAGAATCAGAAGATCCTCCCCATCCGTGCAGAATTAAAACAGCAGGACCCTGGCCTGCTATCTTAAAGTTAGCCTCTAAATTATTAATAAAAAGAGTCTTTTCCTCCATAATTAATTTACCCTATTTTGTCAAATCCTGTATATTTTTGCAGGACCTCAGGTACTTTTACACTCCCGTCTTTTTGCTGATAGTTCTCTATAATGGCGATTAAAGTCCTTCCTATAGCAAGTCCTGTTCCATTAAGAGTATGAACAAAGGCCAATTTCCCTTCTTCGTCTCTATATTTTATATTCAGTCTCCTCGCTTGAAAATCAGTACAGTTCGAAGTAGAATGAGTTTCTCTATAACGATTTTCTGAAGGAATCCAAGCCTCTATATCATATTTCGCAGCTGCCGGATCGCCTAAATCTCCAGTACATATCTGAATTACTCTATATGGAATGTCTAAGGCCTGCATAAACTTCTCTTCTAATGAAAGTAAAAATTCATGTTCTTTCTTAGAATCAGAAGGTTCACAGAAAATGAACATCTCTATTTTATCAAATTGATGAACTCTTAATATGCCTCTGGTATCTTTTCCGTAAGAACCTGCTTCTCTTCTGAAGCAAGAAGAAAAAGCGACATATCTTTTAGGTAAATCCTTTCTTTCAAAAATTTCTCCAGAATGCATTGGCCCTATAACTTGTTCTGAGGTACCAACCAAATAAAGATTATCTTTTTCAATAAAATATATCTCATCTCTTCCTCTTTCAACATAACCCATTCCTTCCATCATTTCGGGTTTTATCATTACTGGAGGAATTACAGGAATAAATCTTTCCTTCTTTAATTCCTCAAAAACAAAATTGATTAAAGCAAATTCTAATAAAACGGCTTCATTTTTTAAAAACCCAAACCTACTCCCTGAAACTTTAGCTGCTCTTTTTACATCAATCAAATCAAGTTTCTGAGAAATCTCTAAATAGTCTTTAAAAGGGAAATCGAATTGAGGTTTTTCCCCAACTTCTCTCAATACCACATTCTCTTCTTCATCTTTACCTTCGGGTACTTCATCAAAAGGTAAATTTGGAATCTGTAACATTAACTCATTAAATTCCTTTTCTATTCTTTTTAACTCAGGCTCTATTTCTTTTATCTTTGATTTTATTTCTTTAGCTTTTTCAATCTCATTTTTACCAAGTTTATTCTGGGCTGCTCGTAAAGCTTCCACTTCCTGCAGATAGGTTCTCCTCTTTTTATCTATCTCTAAAAGCCTATCAATATCCACATTAACCTGTTTTTTCCTGCACCCTTCTTTAATTTTTTCTGGATTTTGACGAATAAATTTTATATCCAGCATATTATAGAAAAATTCTAAATCCTAATATCTAAATTCTAAATAAATTCAAATGACAAAAATCAGAATTCGAAACAGTTTTAAAGATTTGGATGATTGTTTTGACCATTTGAATTTTGAAATTATTTAGGGCTCTAGATTTAGAATTTAGAATTTTTATTGTTTTTATGACTTTGGTTTCATTGTTGGAAACAATATTACTTCTCTTAAAGCATGTGAATCTGTTAATAAAGCTACTAATCTATCTATTCCCATTCCAAAACCACCTGCAGGAGGCATTCCATACTCAAGAGCTTCTAAAAAATCCTCATCCATTCTTTGAGCCTCTTCAAAACCGGCCCTGTAAAGTTTTTCTTGTTCTTCAAATCTTTTTCTTTGTTCTATTGGATCATTCAATTCGGAAAAAGCATTTACCATTTCCCACCCTGCGATAATTAATTGAAAATTAGCAAGTTTTTTGGGATGTTTTTCTAAGGCTTTAGCCAAAGGTTGAAATCCTACTGGGTAGTGGATTACAAAAGTAGGCTGCCATATCTTAGGCCTGCATAACTTTTTGAAAATCTCATCTATAATTTCTATTTTCGGAGCTTGCTTATCAACCACAACGCCTAATTCTTGTGCTTTCTTTGCCAATGCGTCTCTATTCATCTCTTCTATATTTATCTTAGTCTCTCTTTTGATAATGTGTGAAAACTCAACCCTAGGCCATGAAGTTTTAAAATTAATCTCTTTTCCTTCATAGGAAATCTTAAGTTTACCCAAGGTATTTTTAAGTATATGAACAAACATTTTTTCTGTTAACCTCATCACATCTTTGTAATCCGCAAATGCCCAATAGAATTCCAGCATTGTAAAATCAGGATTATGAGACCTATCTAAACCTTCGTTCCTAAAACATTTTCCCAACTCATAAATTTTTTCAAATCCCCCAACCAAGAGTCTTTTTAAATAAAGCTCAAGAGATATTCTTAAATATAAATCAATATCTAAAGCATTTAAATGGGTTTTAAAAGGCTTTGCTCTCGCCCCTCCATACATTGGTTGCAGAATAGGAGTCTCGACCTCTAAAAATCCTTCTTTATCTAAAAAGCTTCTTATTTCTTTTATTATTTTTGAACGAAGCTCAAATTTTTTCTTTACTTCGGGATTAAAGATTAAATCCAAATATCTTTTTCTATATCTTTCCTCAACCTCTTTCAAGCCGTGCCATTTTTCTGGAAGAGGTTTAAGGCTTTTGGCTAACATTTTAAAATCATATGCCTCAATCGTCTTTTCTCCTTTCTTGGTCTTAAACAATACTCCTTTGATTTCAATAAAATCTCCGATATCGAAATTATTCAAAAAAAATTTATAAGCACTTTCTCCAAGTTTATCTTTCCTGAAATAAGCCTGCATCTCACCCGTACCATCTTTTATATGTAAAAAGGTGGAACCTCCATGCACTCTTAATAGTTTAATCCTTCCTACTAACACTATTTCTTTTTTTTGACGAGAAAGAGAAGAAAAGTTTTTTAAAGCTTCTGCTACCTCATGCGTCCTTTTGACCTTTGCAGGATAAGCCAAAAACCCAGCATTTTCAATTGATTTTAGCTTTTTCAATCTTATTTTTCTTATTTCTTCAATAGCCATATATATGTTTTAATTTTAGTAATTTTTTATTATTTAGTAAACCTTAAAAAATTATCGGCTAAAATACCATTCCAACACTTCTTTTGCTACAGGCAACGCAGCCGCCCTTACACCTTTTACATCTTCAATCATAATAGTCAAGAGAATCTCTGGATCCTCGTAAGGAGCAAATACAGTAATCCAGTTATGATAAAGATTCTCTGTAGGAGTTTCAGCTGTTCCTGTCTTTGCTGCAGCTGAAACTGGTAATGAATTTAATAAAACTGCGGATGCATGAGGACTATTTTTTCCTGTTACAGCCTGCCTCATACCTTCTCTCACAACTTGAATATTTTTGGGATCAATAAAATTTTCTCTGATGATTTCTGGTGCAATTTCTTTAACCACTTGGGGCGAATCTGCTGAACCATCAATAATTTTCTGAACAATATGAGGTTTTAATAGTTTTCCTCCATTAGCTATCGGAAGAAAACTAGCCACTACTTCCAAAGGTGTAATTAAAAGATAACCTTGGCCAATTGAAAGCAAATAGGTGTCTCCATCCCACCATCCCTGTCCCCATACCTCTTTTTTCCATTCCTTGTCAGGTATAAATCCTTCTGCTTCACCTGGAAGATCAATCTGGGTTTTACTACTCCAACCGAAAAGTTCTAAATATTTTTTTATCCTTGTGGGACCTAAACCTTCCTGTTCTTTATACCCTCCACCAAGTCGATAAAAATACACATTGCAAGATTCTGCAATAGCTTTTCTCATATCTGTCCAACCGTGAGTCCTCCAGTCTTTATATTCCCAAACTTTATCAGGGTTCCAAAAATCCTGTACCTCTATTTTCCCATGACAATTAATTTTTTTATCTGGATCTATTATTCCTTCTTCTAAAGCTGCTAGACTCATCAGAGGTTTTATTGTTGAACCTGTAGGATATCGGCCTGATATTGCACGGTTAAAAAGAGGGTTTTGTTTATCATTCAAAAGTTTCTGTATTTTTTCAGAATCTCCCTGGAAAAACACATTATTGTCAAAAGAAGGAATGGAAACCAGAGACAACACCCCTCCAGTTTTCGGATCTAACGCAATTGCTACAGCTCTCTTGCTTCCTATCTCCTGAAGTTCTTTTTCTAATGCTTCTTTTATCTTTCTCTGCAAATCAGAATCCAACCACAAAATTAAACTCTTGCCTGATTTTGGCAAAGAGACAACCTCTTTTGAAATAATATTTCCTAATGCATCTCTTTCAATTCTAACCTTACCTGGATTTTTTCTTAATACTTCTTCATAAGATTTCTCAATACCTGCTCTCCCGACATAATCTAAAAGCGAATAAAACTCAGGGTTTTTCTCCCACTCTTCTTTTTTTATTTTCCCCATATATCCCATTATATGAGAAAAAGTATCTCCCTCTTTATAGTCCCTAATCAAACGTTGCTTAATACTAAATCCTGGGAGATTGTCTATTTTGGTTTCTAAGACAATCAATGCCTGATGTTCTATATTTTCCTTAATTAAAACAATAGAATCTTCATCTTTGTGAATTTTCTCTTCAATTATTTGAGGATCTATTTTAAGAATATTAGAAACTTCTTTTATAATTCTCTTCTGTTCTGCTTTATTTTCAGGTAAATTTTCTTTTTGGCAAATCAAATCAAAACTTGGCACATTAAAAACCAGCTGTTTTAAATTCTTATCATATATTACTCCTCTCTCTGCTTGAATTTTATAGAAAATATACTTGTTCTCATTAGCTAAAGCACTGAAACTTTCTCCTTCAATCACCTGCAATTGAAAACTTCTCAAAAAAAGTCCAAAAATCACTAATACAGAAAAAACAAAGAACCTCTGCAAAGTTCTTTTTAGCAAAGGCACCTCAATCCTTCTCTCTAAAAAATCATCTTCCTGTTCTCTTTTCTCTACCAATCTATCCAATAAAATCTCGTGAGGTTCAATCTCACTAGCAAAACGAAACCTTATTCTTTTTCCTCTAAAATAATCCATAAAGAATATATTTCTACTTTTGTCTAATCTTACCATACAAAAAATACAAAAAAAATCCAATCCTTTACAGAATTGGAAGTTCTCAATTTTGAAATAAGTTCTATTTCTGAAATGCGTAGATATATTTTTTAAAAATAAATTTAATAAATAAAGAGATACAAATAGAAAGAAAAATATAATAACCAAAAGTTTTTTCAGAAAAAATATCTAAAAAAAAGCCGCCAATGAAAGCTGAAAAAATACCAAAATTTTCTTTTCTATCTTCAAAAACATTCACTAAAGCTATAACAATTAATGTAAGGTTCAGGTGCTCAGGACAGAAATGAACGAAAAAACTGGTTTGGAGTAAAACCAAAAAATAAAAAAAGAGAATCGAAAAAATAACTTTCTTCTTCATTTGGCAAAGTTTATAATAACAAACACAGAGCTCAATTCTTTAAGCTCAAAAGAAGGTTTAATTTCAGCTGTTTGAAAAGATGTAAGATCTGGTTTATCAATGTGTATTACATCTCCCACTAATAATCCTCTTGGAAAATTGCCTCCCAGGGCGCTGGTAACAACCTTATCACCTTCCTTCAACTCTTTTTCTTTTGGAACAAGATCTAATAAAAGTTTAAAGTCTCTCTTACCCTTAGCTAAGCCATAAATTTCTTTTTCAAAAATTTCTACATCAAAAGAACTATCTTTAGAGGTTAAAAGCTGAACCTTAGAAATAGTCTCATACACTTCGCTAATTCTACCAACCAAAGACTTATCCTGAGTAATCACTGGAACACCAAAAGATATTCCATCAACAGCTCCCTTGTCAATTATTAAATAATCTGCTCCAATCTCTCTTCCAATAACCCTACATATCTTTAAATCAAATTCTTCTTGTAAATCTAACTCCAAAGCTCTTCTCAGTATTTTATTCTCTTTTCTCAAATCCTCTAATTCTGCAATTTTAGTTATTAATTCTCTATTTTTTGATTCTAATTCTTCGTTTTCTTCTTTCAGTCTCCTTGCATATACCAAGGTCTCAAAAAAATCAGAGATAAATTTTCCCTTTTCCCAAAGCTTTTCTTGAATAGGCCTAGAAAAAGAATAAAAAAAACCTCTTAATACTTTTGAAAAAGGAGTTGCATTCAAAATAAAAAAAGAAATAAGAATAAAAATTACAATCCCTGCTTTGAACTTTAAATTCCCAACACCATTTACCAAAAAAGATTTCTTGGTTTTTTTATCAAACATTTCAATTTGTCTTGCTTCTAAAAACCTCATTAGATTATTATGACCCACAATAAATTAGATATCAAGAAACAAAAAGGCGCTTTAGCGGCAACTACCTACTTTCGCGGGAAACCCACTATCATCGGCCTTGGCATATTTCACTTCTGTGTTCGAGATGGGAACAGGTGGGACAATGCCAGTATAGTTGCCACTAAAGCGCCCTTTTATTATTTTGTTTTACAGAATTCTGGAGGACAAGAAATATGATTGATTAGTACTGCTCAGCTCAATGGGTTACCCCACTTACACCTGCAGCCTATCAACCTCATCATCTCTGAGGAATCTAAGAGTCCTAATCTTGGGGTGGGCTTCGTGCTTAGATGCTTTCAGCACTTATCCCTTCCCAACGTGGCTACCCAGCAATGCTCTTGGCAGAACAACTGGTACACCAGAGGTTGGTTCAGTCTGATCCTCTCGTACTAAGACCAACTCCCCTCAAGACTCGACGCCTGCGGTAGAGAGAGACCGAACTGCCTCACGGCGTTCTGAACCCAGCTCACGAACCACTTTAACGGGCGAACAGACCGACCCTTGGAAGCTTCTCCGCCTCCAGGATGTGATGAGCCGACATCGAGGTGCCGAACCGGGCCGTTGATATGGACTCGCGGGCCCGACTAGCCTGTTATCCCCAGGGTAACTTTTGGCTGATGATCTTCGGCGGTTCTACAACCCACCGTCGGTTCACTAAGTTCTGGTTTCCCAACTGCTCACACCATTGTGTTCGCAGTAAAGCCGGCTTATGGCTTTGCCCGACGCGTACGATTTCCATCCGTACTTAGCCGACCTTGTAAACGCCTCCGTTACTTTTTAGGAGGCAAGTGCCCCACTTAAACTGCCCATCAGACACTGTCTCCGCCTGCTGGCGGATTAGAATCAAGGCTTTGAAAGGAAGGTGTTTCATTGGCGACTCCGTCTGGCCCGGAAGCCAGACATCAACGTCTCCCTTCTACGCTACGCATCCAAAACCAAAATTCAATATCTGATTACAGTAAAGCTCCTGGGGTCTTTTCGTCTAGCCGCAGGTAGAAGGCATCTTCACCTTCATTGTATTTTCACCGGGCTCCTCGTTGAGACAGTCCTCTAGTCGTTACGCCTTTCATGCGGGTCGGAACTTACCCGACAAGGGATTACGCTACTTTAACACGGTTATAGTTACCGCGGACGTTCACCGGAAGCTTAACCCACTCGGCAAGTCTTAGAAAAACTAAGAAGAACCGGCAGGTTTAACGTTCCGGCACTGGTCAGGCGTCAGCCCCTATACCTCCTCTTACGAGTTAAGCAGGGACCTGTGTTTTAGGTAAACAGTCGCCAGAGGATCGTTCGCTGCGTCCGCCATTAAGGCGGAAGGCCATCTCCCGAAGTTACGACCACTTGTTTGCCGAGTTCCTTAACGAGGATTCACCCGTTCACCTTAGTACTCTTACACCAACCCACCTGTGTCGGTTTGCGGTACGGATCCCGCCCATTTAACTCTCAGAAGCTTTTCCAGGAAACCTGCTCACTCGGATCTATCTGACCGTAGCCAGATATTTTCTCACCCCTTGAAAGCTCTTAGGGCAAGAACTAAAATCCAATGATTAGCCCGAGTTACTAGGTTTCGTCACTTCTTCAAAAACGGACGGGAGGGTCGGAATATTAACCGACTGTCCATCAGGTACGCCTTTCGGCTTTCCCTTAGGGCCGCCTAACCCTTGGTTGATTACCATTGCCAAGGAAACCTTGGGTTTTCGGTGTCAGGGGATCTCACCCTGATTGCGGTTACTCATACCAACATTCTCACTTCTCAGCGCTCCACCAAACCTTTCGGTTTGACTTCACAGCACTGAGAACGCTCCCCTACCGCGCTGCGGAAGCAGCGCCCTTATCTTCGGTACTGAGCTTGAGTCCCGAGAATTTTCGGCGCAGAACCCCTTAGTTAGTAAGCTGTTACGCACTTTTTAAAGGATAGCTGCTTCTAAGCTCACCTCCTAACTATCTGAGGGATTCCACTTCCTTTCTCACTTAGCTCAGATTTAGGGACCTTAGATGAAGATCTGGGTTGTTCCCCTCTTGAGCTCGGACATTAGCGCCCCAGCTCTTACTCTAGGGATTACAAAAGTGGAATTCGGAGTTTGGTAGAGATACCTAGCTTGCGCCACAATATCCCTTCCAGTGCTCTACCTCCACTTTCTACTTCCCTAGGCTAGCCCCAAAGCTATTTCGGGGAGAACCAGCTATTCCCAAGCTCGATTAGCGTTTCACCTCTTACCACAGCTCATCCCAGAATTTTGCACGATTCACGGGTTCGGGCCTCCTCCAGCCTTTCGGCTGGATTCACCCTGGCCATGGCAAGCTCGCTTGGCTTCGGGTCTCGCACACTCTCTCTCCCACCATAAGGTGGGGCGCGCTTTTCACACTCGATTTCTCTTCGCCTCCGTCCCAGAAGGACTTAGACTAAGAGAGTGCACGAACTCGTTGGTGCCTGCTCCAAAAGGTACGCCGTCATCCGCCAATTGGCGGACTCCGACTTCTTGTAAGCAGATGGTTTCAGGTTCTATTTCACCGGGATCACCTCCCTACTTTTCACCTTTCCCTCACGGTACTGGTTCACTATCGGTGAGGTTGAGTATTTAGCCTTGGCTAGTAGTTTAGCCTGCTTCCCGCAGGGATTTCTTTCCCGAGCGGTACTCAAGTATAGATATTCAGAGCATGTGATGGTTTTCGCCTACTGGGCTATTACCATCTTTGGCGTCCCTTTCCAGGGTACTTCGGCTAACCAAATCACATTTTAATTTAGCTCTGCCCATAGCCGTAGCTCTGGGACATATCTAACTTACAACCCTCATTTTATATATAAATATAAGATGAGTTTGGGCTCCTCCCTCTTCGCTCGCCGCTACTAAGGGAATGTGTCATTACAATAGTAATGACATTGGTTTCTTTTCCTCCGCTTACTGAGATGTTTCACTTCAGCGGGTTAGCTCCCTATACTATTATAGTACAGGGTAACGAGCGTTTTAGGCTCGTTGGGTTTCCCCATTCGGAAATCCCCGGATCAAAGGTTGGTAGACACCTCCCCGAGGCTTATCGCAGTCACCCCACGTCCTTCATCGCCTCAACCTCCCAAGGCATCCACCATCTGCCGTAGTTCTCTTGTCCTCCAAAATCCTATAAAACAAATTTAGCGAATAATGCCTTTTACTGTCTTTATTTAGTTGTAGAGTTCTTTCCCATTCTTTAATCAAAAAACCGCTCCCAAGAAGCGGTCTCTCTAGTAATTAATAAAAATTCCAAACACTAACCGCTTCTTGTTTTCTTTATTAAATAATTTATCATCATACTCATCATTTTCATGTATATCCTTATTTTAGCAAATCAAAATAATTTGTCAAGCTAAAAACCCACACCACGCTTCAAACTGATATCTATGATGTGTGATGTGGGTTTATCTCCTTCAACTAATAAAACTCATTCTTGTAATTTTATACAAGCTGTTACTCTGTTACTGTTTTAATTTCAGATGAAAAAAATTTATGAAGAAATTTTTCTCTTGAAATCTTCAATTACCTTAGCTGCAGCATCCTTTCCCCCAAGCCCAAAAGCTAAACCAAAAGCTAAGCTAAACATTCCAACTATTCCTGTAAACAACGTATTAATTATACTCGGCGCTACTTCTAACTGAATAAGTATAGCTACTAGAGCAAAAAAGTAAACTGACCATCTTACCAAAGTACCAAGAAATCCTGCATGTTCTATCCCCATCTTTTCCACACTAGCCTTAATGATTTTTTCTAAAATATCAGTAAGAATTATAGCCACTATGAAAATAGCTATAGCAACTATCAGGTTTGGAAGCCAACTTATAACTCTGCTTAAAATGTCAGCAAACTCTTCAAACCCTAAAATGTCTACTGAAGCAAGCAAGAATACTATTACCAGAATCCATTTACAAATTCCTCCAACAAAGTCAGAAGGATTTACCTTCAAATCTGCTTTTTCAAGAGCTTCTTTCCAATTGCTTCTTTCAAATACCTGATTAAACTTTAAAAGCTTCAGAGCCTCAGCCACTAATCTGCCTAAAGCAGAAGAAATAAGCCAACCAATAACAAATACTATTATTGCTCCAATCAGTTTAGGTAAAAAGAATAAAAATGCTCTCCAAGTTTCTTGTAAAGCCTCAGTAGTAATTACTGACCAGTCTTTCACCATATTTTTTGTAAAAGGTTATTTATCGACCTTTTAAGAATTAACAGTTATGTCGCATATCAAATGCGCCATAACAAACTATATTTTTATATTATAACATAGTTAAGAGAGCCAAAAAAACTTTTTGTGGAAAACTTAAAGAAAGAAAATAAGTGTGGACCCGAGGAGACTCGAACTCCTGACCTCCGCATTGCAAATGCGATGCTCTAGCCAACTGAGCTACGGGCCCAGTGTGTTAAATTCTATATTGCAAAGCAATGTTGGTGGGCATGGTAGGAATCGAACCTACGACCTCTTCTTTATCAGAGAAGTGTTCTACCATTGAACTACATGCCCTATTTCTGTAATACAAACAATTTTTTTCTAACTGGGTTTAAAAAAGAAACCTTTTTTTGAAAAACCATTTTTAAGTCTAAATCTGCAAATACCTTTTTCCATTCTTCTTCTGTTTTAAAGCTTGTTCTATTTTTATTCTGAAATAATTTATCAAATAAAAATCCATGAAGAGCACAAAATAATCTTGAGAAAATCCCATCCGGCAAATCTTCGTACACTAAAATCTTATCCCTCGTCACTCTTTTAGCTTCTTTTAAAAGAAGCATTGGATCCTGGCTGTGGTGTAACACATAAGAAATTAATACTGCATCAAAATTATTATCCTGAAAAGGAAGAGATTTTCCATCAATAGTTTTAAATGGAATAGGAAGTACTCTTCTATCTGTAATATCCACTCCCATAACTTCTGCCTTAAAAAAATTCTGAAATGTATTACCTACTATTCCAGAACCACAACCTAAATCAAGTATTCTGCTCCCCTTTTTAATAAACTCTTTACATTCTTGGCACATTCTTTCTGCAGCTTTTTCATAAAATATTGAGAAAGTTTGATACCACATCTTAAAATCATTTAAATTACTTTTTCGCCTTCACAAAATTTGCAGATATCATATCTGGGATTATTTTTTTAAAAGAAGCTGTTGTAATTCTAACTGAAAAATCAGGAATGCCTGAATTCAGAATAATCTTTCTCTGACTCAACAATGATTTATTTACAAAAGTAGGATACCCAAAAAGGCTTCCAAAAGGAGGAATAGCACCTAATTTCACTCCTTTTATTTTATTCTTAATTACTCTTTCTGATACAAATTCTATCTTTTTCACACTCTTCTTTCCCTGTTTTTTTCTCCAAATATTAACTATTTTTTTAAATTTATTCTTATCTAAATTCTTGTTTGCTGGAATCAACACAAATATTAAATCTTTATCTCCTTTTAAAACCAATGTTTTTCCAACAATATTTGGTTTTACTTTTAATGTCTTCACTTTATCAAAAGCAGTGTAAACTGTTCGGTGTTCAACTATTTCATATCTTGCCCTATTCTTTTCTAAAAAATTAATCACTTTCTTTGGAACCGGCATATAAATAAATTTTATGTCAATTTTTTTATTTTTGCAAGTCAATAAAAAAAGCCTGTACATTCAAACTGGCTTTTAATTATTTTATATAAGTCTTTTTATGGTTTCTTAGAGTTGTCCCGACTTATTTCAACGATCGAGACTTAAAGGCTCCTCGATCAACACCCCTAGAATTAAAATCCGAATTCCAGATTTCAATCCTAGTCGACCAATCAAAAAATAAAATGTGGTGATCCACGGACAGCTTCCGCTACCCGTGCCTTGTTACGACTTCGCCCCTCTCACTGAACCTAGCTTAGGCCCACCTTAATCGGCGGGACTTCAGCTATTCCCAGCTCGCTTGGCGTGACGGATTGAGTGCTTGAAACTAGCTTTCTCGTTCCTTCCCGGCGTACGGATTTCCCGTACCGGGCGGAGCCCTATCTATGCATCTTTCCTTTCAACTTTTTAATTCTTTCCCATCCTTCCTCGCTTAAATGTGCCTTACTTTCCACAAGCTTCAAAATCTTACAAAATATCTCAAAATCCTTCTTTCTCTTCTTGCTTAACAATCTCCCTTTAAAAACTGGAATTATTTTTTGTCTCAATTCTTTTATGTTCCCCACTTCATAGCGATAACAATCACTATGATTTCTTCGTTTATCTTTCTGAAAAGAGACTCGACCACATCCAAAAAATTTTTTCAACCTCTCTAATAATTCTTTTTCTTCTTTTCTCATCTTCACATAAAAATGACACTCTATCTTACGGTACTTTCCAATTTTTCTCTGAAACACTGTAAAGCTTCCTTCTCCATCTGTTAATCCAATAACATAATCTTCAGTAAGCATAGATAGGTGAGGTCCTTCCCTTATCTTATCTTTGGACATGCATAGCGTCAAGATAAATAAGGTACTATTACCTCGCTGACTTCCTGACAGGTACCAGCTTCTTTCCTTATCAGGATCTCCCTGGGTCAGTAAATCAACTCTTTCAGGCATCCCTCAAATAGAGCTTAAAGATAAAGAGACTTCCTCCTGACCGCCCAACAGAAGTCGTCTTATCTCTTCAACCCATTAAGGTTGGAGGGCTGCCTTTCGCCTCAAGCTCTCCCCTATCTCTTTACAGAAAATAGGATGCTATTTTTGGCTATAAAATAGGATTTCTCGTTTAAACAAATTTTTAATAAACGAGTCACCTATTAGCTGATTTACCTACCAGGCACTTTATTTCAGGGCGGTGAGTACAAGGCTCAGGGACATATTCATCGCCACATGGCTGATTGGCGATTACTAGCGATTCCGGCTTCATGAGGTCGGGTTGCAGACCTCAATCCGAACTGAGATCAGGTTTGATGGGATTAGCTCCGGATTTCTCCTTAGCAACCCATTGTCCTGACCATTGTATCATGTGTGCAGCCCAGGACATCAAAGGGCCATGCTGATTTGACGTCATCCTCACCTTCCTCCGTATTATCTACGGCAGTCCCCTATGACACGTGAAACATAGGGCAAGGGTTACGCAGGTTTCCCCATTTAAGGGAGCATCTCAAGACACCTGCTGACGACAACCATGCAGCACCTGGGCTAGTGTCCTTGTGGGTAGTCCGCCTTTCGGCGGATTTCACTAGCCTGTCAAGCCCTGGTAAGGTTCCTCGTTTGTTATCGAATTAAGCCACATGATCCACCGCTTGTGTGAGCCCCCGTCTATTCCTTTGAGTTTTAGCCTTGCGGCCGTACTTCCCAGGCGGGACACTTAACGCGTTAGCTTCGCCACCTGTAGGGTCGACACTACAGATAGCCAGTGTCCATCGTTTAGGGCGTGGACTACAAGGGTATCTAATCCTTTTTGCTCCCCACGCTTTCGTCCCTCAGCGTCAGGGTCGCCCCAGTTGACTGCCTTCGCTTTCGGTGTTCCGCTCGATATCAACGGATTTCACCCCTACACCGAGCGTTCCATCAACCTCTAACGCCCTCTAGTCCGTCAGTCTTTTCTGCGGCTCTAAGGTTAAGCCCTAGAGATTTAACAGAAAACTTGACGGACCGCCTACGGACCCTTTACGCCCAATAAATCCGGATAACGCTTGGGGATTCTGTCTTACCGCGGCTGCTGGCACAGAATTTGCATCCCCTTATTCCTCCGGTACTCTCAGGGATTACTCCCTTGCTCCCGGAGAAAAGCAGTTTACAACCCGAAGGCCTTCTTCCTGCACGCGGCGTCGCTGGTTCAGGGTTTCCCCCATTGACCAATATTCTCGACTGCTGCCTCCCGTAGGAGTATGGCCCGTGTCTCAGTGCCATTGTTGGCGGACAAGCTCTCACTCCGCCTACCCGTCATAGCCTTGGTAGGCCATTACCCTACCAACAAGCTGATAGGCCGCAGGCCATTCGCCGAGCGGTTTCTTGCGAAACCCTTTACTGGTAAAAGAATAATCAATTACCAGGCCATCAGGGATTAGCCCAGATTTCTCTGGGTTGTCCCTGTCTCGGCGGTATGTTACCCACGTGTTACTAACCCGTTCGCCACTAACCTTATGCAAAGCATAAGGTCCGTTCGACTTGCATGCCTTATCCACGCCGCCAGCGTTCATCCTGGACCAGGATCAAATCCTCGAATAAAAAGAATAGTCGGGACAACTCTAAAAAACCATATTTACTTTAAGAGTGCTTTCTAATACCTTTATATTTTATCTTTTTATAAAATCCCTGTCAATACTCTATGAGCCGGTGGTGAGATTTGAACTCACGCCCTACGGTTTACAAAACCGTTGCTCTGCCACTGAGCTACACCGGCATCATCCCTTTGTGGCTTTTTTTATCTTATCCCAATAATTCTCATCTTCTTTTATTTTTTTTCTTTGATTATTTTCTCTTAATTTCTGAAGTAAATTAAATGTCTTAGTGTCTGTTTTCAAAGATAAAATCCTTATTTTTGTCAAAACCTTCTGCAAAAAAATATCATAAGAAAACCTCTTTAAGGGATTTAATTTTTTTACTCTTGTCTTTATTCTCAAAGCTACTCCCCTATCTTCCTCAAAAATTGTCTCTGGCAAAGAACACAAAGCAGGAATTTTACTAATAATAATCCCTCCTAAACCAAGAGAACTTCCAAATAAAATGAATAAGGCTACTATTTTAAAGCTCATACCTGACAAACCGCTTGAGAGTAATATTTTCTCCAAATTTTGCAATATAACCATTAATTAAATCTTTCACTGTTTTCGATTGGTCCTTTATCCATACCTGCTCTAAAAGATCCTCTTTGTCTTTTGCGGGCAATGCAGCAATCTGGAGACATAATTCATGAGCTAATTTTTTAAAATCTTCAGAACGAGCTACGAAATCTGATTCGCAATTCAATTCAATCATTACTCCTACTTTTCTTCCAGTATGTATATAACTATCAATAATACCTTCTTTTGTTTCTCTATTTAACCTCTTTTGAGCAAACTCCTGGCCTGCTTTTTTTAAAATCTCTTCAGCTTTCTGCATATCCCCATTCGCTTCTTCTAAAGCTTTTTTACATTCTCCTATGGAAACTCCTGTTTTATTTCTTAATTCTTTTATTTGATCAATAGTCACCATAAAATATAAATATGGAACATAAAACATATAGCACACAGTATGTGCTGTCTGTTCTATGCTCCAATAGAATTAATTTTTCTCTTGATCTCTGTCTTTTGTTTCTTGTATCTCGCTTTTTGTTTCTTGTTTTGTTTTTAATATTACCTCTTTTACTTTGTCTAATATATATTTCACTGAACTCATCGCATTATCATTGGCAGGAATAGGATAATCAGCAAGTGTTGGATCTGTATTTGTGTCTGAAATACTAACTATCTTCACTCCTCTTTCTCGAGCTTCCTTCACTGCTAAACTATCTTTTTCCATATCTAAAACAAAAATAGCATCAGGCAATCTCTCTAAATCTTTAATTCCTCCAAACTTTCTTTCAAACTCCTCTAACTCTGCTTCTATCTTACTTCTTTCTTTTTTTGTATATTTTTCCAGTTCCCCTTTAATCTTTTTCTCTTGTAAATCTTTAAAATAATTAATTCTTTTTTTAATAACCTCAAAATTAGTAAAGGTGCCACCCAACCATCTTTCGTTAATATAAGGAAGGCCACATTCAGAAGCAAATTCTTTTACTAAATCTTTCGTATGAACTTGGGTTCCTACAATCAATAATATCTTGCCCTGAGAGATTAGCTCTTTTATAAACCCTAAAGCCTCTTCCAGCTTTTCTTTTGTTTTTTCTAAATCAATAATATGAATTCCATTTCTTACCCCATACAAATAAGGCTCCATTTTAGGATGGGCTTTTGAGGTTTTATGTCCAAAGTGAAGCCCGGCTTTTGCCATCTCTTCTATATCAATATCAAACTTGTTTTCTTCTTCTATCATATTTATTAATTTTAATATTTCAATAATATCATTTCAGAATATTTTTTCAAGTTTAATTTAGAAATTTCTTCTAGTTTAAGAAATATATTTATATAATATATTGATTTTTAATAAATATTTGTTAATATAGAATATTCTTAATAATATTTCAAGAAAATTTATGAAGAAAAATATACATCCAAAATATTATCCAGAAGCGCAGGTAAAATGCGCCTGTGGCAATACTTTTACTGTTGGCTCAACAAAAGAATTCATTGAAACTGAAATATGTTCAAAGTGTCATCCTTTCTACACTGGAAAAGAAAAAATCTTGGATACTGTTGGACGGGTCCAAAAATTCAGGGAAAGATTAGCTAAAAAGAAAGAAACTAAAAAATCTAAAAAATAATTCATTCGAATTATTATAATATGTCATCAGTCATTGTTGAAATCAGAGCAGGAACAGGAGGAGAAGAAGCTGCTTTGTTCGCAGCAGACCTGTTTAGAATGTATTCTAAATACGCTCAAAACCAAGGCTGGAAACAAAAAATATTAGATACTCATCCTACTGATCTTGGGGGATTAAAACAAATAGTTTTCGAACTTAGTCCTACTACAAACGGAAAGACCAGCGAAATCTTTTCTTGTTTGAAATATGAAGGCGGAGTTCATAGAGTACAAAGAATACCAAAAACTGAAAAATCTGGAAGAATTCATACATCTACAGCTACTGTAGCTGTTTTATTAAAGCCAGAAAAAACAAGAATAAAAATAAAACCGGAAGATATTAAAATTGATTTCTATCGTGCTTCAGGACCAGGAGGCCAATATGTCAACAAAAGAGAAACAGCCGTAAGGATTACTCATCTCCCAACAGGTATTATAGTCACTTCTCAAACAGAAAGAAATCAATTGCAAAATAAAGAAAATGCATTAGCCATCTTGCAGGCAAAACTCTTGGAAAGAGAAGAAAACGAAAAATTAAAAGAGCTTGGAAAGGAAAGAAGGTCTCAAATAGGCTGGGCAAGAAGAGTAGAAAAGATTAGAACTTATAATTTTCCTCAAGATAGAATAACAGACCATCGGGTAAAAAAAAGTTGGCATAACATTGAAAAGATAATGGATGGAAAACTGGATCCAATTATCAAAACATTAATGAAAAAATTAAAATAAGAAATATTAATCAAAAAAAATATATAGTAAAAAACTATATATTTTTTTGTTACTTATTGAGTATTAGTAATCATTACTCTCAAATACTCCACTATCAATGTATCCCTGGAATTCAGCAGCATAGTCCATTACACCGGGATGATGTTTGCCTTCCTTATCAGTCCAACCATATATATAAGCTTTCCCTCCTGACCTAATACATCTTGTGGTCATTTTATTTGTTCCACATAAATAAGCAGTAGCAGCTCCAATTTCATCATACGGATTCTGAGAAGAAGCTCCCCAATCAGCAAGATAAAGTCCAGCTGCCAAAAATGCATCTTTAATCCTCCATGGATTAGCAGGCTTCTTTAAGGTTATATCCTCAACTCTTTTTTTATAACCTAAATTCAACCATGTGCTTGGCATAAATTGAGCTGGTCCCATAGCACCTCCCATCTGAACCTTTCCACCACCCACCCAACAAGAAACAGGGGTTTCGTCTGGATTAAGTCCCAATTCTTCTGTAATCTTAAGAAACGCTTCATGTTGAGATTTTGCCATCACCTGTCTCCAAGAAATATCGGGATATCTGCAGGTAGGACAATTGCATTGTCCAACATTCTGTCCAATCCGAGACTCTATCTGCAAAAGTCCAAGCAAAAATGCGGGACGAACTCCAGTTACCTTTTCTACATATTTTGCTAACTCATAAGCCTCTTCTAAGGTAGGAGCCTGCGATTCAGGTATTTGAGCCAATCTGAAAATCCTCTTTCTAATCTCTTCTGCTTTCTTTTTTGCTTCTTCTAAATATTCTTGATATAAAGCTTTTTCTCCTCTCACCTTACTTAACAAATATTCTTGTTCCTTCTTAGCTTCTTCACTTTGCTGCTGCTGAAGTTGCTTAATCAAAACCTGTCTTCTCAAATCTTCTTCTTCCTTATCCAAAGATTCTTTTTGTTTTTCTAAAGAAGATTTCAAGCTTTTTATCTCTTGTAGTAATTCTCGATTTTTATAGCTCAATACCTCTAAAGCCATCAAATCATTAAAAAAATCCGAAAACTTATCTTCGGAAAGAAAAATCTCAGCAATAGACTTTTGATCCTCTTCGTAAATAGCTCTCAGAATGGCAATCAGATTCTTTGTGGTCTCTTCTATCTTAAGAGATGTTTTTGAAATTGAATATTCAGTATCTTTTATCTGAATACCAAGATCTTTAATTATTAAATTGCTCTGATAAATCTGATTTTTTAGTTTTTGTATCTTGCTTTTCAAAAGATATACTTGGTTTGCATAGGTTCTTTCTTTTTTCTTAGTCTCAGAAATCTCCTGCTCCAACTGAGCGCTTTTTTCTTCATAATAATTCTTACATTTTTCTAACAACTCTGCACATTTCTGAGGAGACACAATATTACATTCAAAATCAACCCTATCTAGGTCACATAGTTCCTCTAAGTCTTCCTGAGAATTTTCTTCTTGTTGTGCTAAAATCCCAAAAGCTCTCAAAACAAAACACAAAATCAATAGAAAATATAAAAATCTTTTAAGAGATTTAAAAATAGCCATACCTTAAGAGAGAAATGTAGAAAAAATTAGAAACTATTCTTCTTTTCCCTTCTCTTCAGAGTCCTCTGGCTTTTCTTCAGAAACTTTCTCTTCCACTGCCTCCTCTTCTGGTCTCTCTTCTTCCTTCTCAGGAGGAGAAACTGAAATAAGAATCTCATCTGGTTTACGCAATACTTTTACTCCTTTTGGAACCTGCAAATCTTTGACAAAAAGAATATCATCAAAAGTCTTTAATGCTGTAATATCTACTCTAATTTCTTTTGGAAGGTCCTGAGGCAGTCCTTTAATTTCAATCTCTGAGATATTCTTTACTAAAGTCCCTCCTAAATTCTTAACGGCTGGTGACTCACCTTCAAGAATTATAGGAACCGTCACCTCTACCTCCTCTTTAAGGTGAGGCTGATATAAATCAACATGAATAGGTTTGTCTGTTAAAGGATCGAATTGGATATCATGAATCAAAACCAGAAATTTATCTTTTTTGCCTTCAACCTCTAAAGAAATCAAAGAGCTTTCTCCTGCTTCTTTGTACGCCTTTTCAAATTCTTTAGAATCTAATACCAAATTTAAATTCTTAATTCCAGGACCATACAAAACAGCGGGAATAAGACCTTCCTTTCTGAGTTTTTCTACTTCTCTCCCTAGTTCCTTCCGAATTTTTGCAGAAAGAGACAACATAAACAGGAATAGAATCTGAATTTAAGTTTTTTGACTAAAATTCAGACTTTGTTATTTGGCTTTAAACTTATTGTATATTTCTAAAGCCTCTTTGACATTCTTTCCTTCTACTGTTATTGCGTATATAGCATTACACATCGCAACAGCTTCTTTGAAGCCCTTCTGATGAATATTTCTTCCAGTTGCATTACCAGAAATTCCTATCTGAATCTGATCATACAATCTTTGTAAAAATGCTTCAACATCTACAGAAGAACCACCCGCACACACAACCTTAGTTCTGCCTGCAGCCAAAACTGCCTCTTTTAATAATTCTGTTACATATTTTCCTTCTTTTTTTGGAGGATTTATCTTAACAAAATCTGTACCAAGACAAGCAGCAACCCCAGTAGCGCCTGCAATTAAATGAGCATCTTTTTCATCTTTCACAGCCTTGCCTCTGGGATACATCCAGATTACTGTCAAAAGACCGTGTTTGTGAGCTTCATATACCATTCTTGAAGCCTCTCTCAGCATTTCTGCCTCAAACTCGCTCCCAAGATAAACTGTATAACCAACACCCAATATTTTTAATCCTGAAATCTTTTGAAATTCGATTGCTTCTTCAATATCAGTAATTTTTCCATTAAGAGGATCTCTCTGTTCTGTTTTAATAAGATTTGTTTTTGAATTTAGTTTTATTAAATATTGCACATTTCTATAATCAGCTCCATATTTTGCAATAAGACCTCTCTGGGTAGCAAGAACTCCTATCTTTCCTTTGCTTGCTACACGAAAGAGATGTTCGGGATCAGCATCATCTGGATGAATTCCCTCTCCATAAAAATCATTGTTCAAATGTTCTATCTTCTGATCTCCTGCAAAAAGCATCAATCTTCCAGAATATCTGGTCATATTTAAATAGTTCTCAATATACTTCCTTCTCATGCTTTTTGGTACATCCAAAGGCACAAGTACATCTTTTGCTGTAATTTTGGGTTTTGATGCTTTTTTCATAGTTTTTTAAAAATAAATTATTTATTTTTTAAAGCCTTTTCTAATTCTTTAATTAATTTTTTATTTCCCACATAAGTAGGAGTTCTT
The DNA here is from genome assembly GCA_964493485.1 of uncultured Candidatus Saccharibacteria bacterium. GTDB lineage: Bacteria > Patescibacteriota > Minisyncoccia > Minisyncoccales > JANBVM01 > CAZBMQ01. The sequence continues at coordinate 50,484 of CAZBMQ010000006.1, read as the reverse complement.
TGTTGCAAAGAAGTATATTCTAAATCTAATATAGATTTTTTACCATTTGAAGAACGACCTCCAGCTTGTTCAATAATAAAGGAGATGGGATTTGATTCGGAAACAAGCCTCAATTTGCCTTCTGGTTTGCCTATCAAAGAAGGATACCCAAAGATTCCACCATAATGCAAAATCTGATTTGAATCCCCAACAAAAGAACCTCCATATCTTAATTTATATCCTTTTTCTTCTATCTCTTCAACAAATTTTTTAAACTCTGGAATCCAGTCTTTTCTCAATCCTCCAATACTATATAATTTTCCTTTCCTTGGCAACCTTATATTACTTCTTGTTAGAACAAACCCATCATCAGTCAATAAAAATTCATGCACTCCTTTCTTTGTGGCATACACCAAGGTACCCACAGGTCCATATAACATATACATTGCAGCTATTATATTTCTTCCCGGTGTAGGAAAGTCTTTCTTATAAATTCCTATTATGGTTCCGACTAAATTATTGCTTTCTATATTCGAAGAACCATCTAAAGGATCAAGACTGATATTAAAAATACCCTTCTTGTTTATTTTAACAACATCTGCTTCTTCTTCAGAAACTACAGTCTTTACCAGACCTGTTTTTTCAAGCTCACCTATTATAAAATCATTAGCCCAATCATCAACAACCAGCTGAATCTCTCCATATACATTTCTCCTGTTAGTAGAACCTCTTCTATAAGGAAGTTCTCTCTTTATCAACTCATACATCTTACTTATCTCAAAAATCAAAGATGCTAAATTCTTATTAACATTTTTTAATAAATGTTCTCTTAATAACATAATAATAATGATTTATAAATTTATTTTTTGACCTTTTTTTTAGCAAGAGATAAGGTAGTTTTGATTACTGTATCTGGATTCAAAGAAATAGCTCCTATTCCTTCTTTTAATAAAAACTCAGCAAATTCTGGGAAATAGCTTGGTGCTTCTCCACAGATTCCCACATACTTTTTTCTTTTCCTACATTCTTTTATCACTTTTGCAATCAAGGTCTTTACAGCCTCATTTCTCTCATCACCAATATAAGCTATCTTTGCACTATCTCTATCCATTCCTAAAGTAAGCTGTGTGAGATCATTTGAACCAATACTCATTCCGTCAAAAATATCTAAAAACTTCTTAGCCAATATTACATTTGAGGGAATTTCACACATTACAATAACCTTTAAACCGTCTTTTCCTCTTTTAAGACCATTCTTTGCCATTAAATCTAAAACTTTCTTACCTTCTTCAACTGTACGACAGAACGGTACCATTACCCATATATTCTTTAATCCAAACACCTCTCTGGCTTTTTTAAGAGCCTGACACTCCATCTCAAAAGCAGGTCTGAAGTCTTTATCATAATATCTTGAAGCTCCTCTCCACCCTAACATCGGATTTGCTTCTTTCGGCTCAAATTGTTCTCCTCCAATTAATGCTGCATATTCATTTGTTTTAAAATCTGAAAGCCTCACGATAATCTCACGAGGATAAAACGCAGCAGCTATCTGAGAAATTCCCTCTGCAAGCTTATCAATAAAATATTGTTTTTTGTCTTTGTACCCAACCGTTAACCTCTCTATCTCTTTTTTAACCTTTTTATCTTTTATCTTGTTGTAATGATAAAGAGCCAAAGGATGAATTCTTATCTTCTCTGCAATAATAAACTCTTCTCTTGCTAAACCCACCCCATCTGCGGGAAGAAAAGAGGCTTTAAAAGCAATCTCTGGAGCCCCAACATTTAACACAATTCTTACCGGCAATTTAGGAATTTTCTTCAAATTATATTTTTTAATCTTAAATGGTACCTTTCCTAAGAATACTCTTCCTTTGGTACAATCTACTGTCACTTCCTGTCCTGTCTTTAAAATATGGGTTGCTTTTTTTGTACCCACCAAACAAGGAATACCTAACTCACGACTCACTATGGCAGCATGGCAAGTCTTTCCTCCTTCATCAGTGACAATAGCAGAAGCCATTCTCATTATAGGAACCCAATCTGGATCAGTCATTCTTGTCACCAAAACCTCTCCTTTTTGAAATTTTCTTATCTCTGAAACATTTGGAATCACTTTTACTCTACCCTGACCTATCTTGTTGCCTACAGGAATCCCTTTTAAAACTGGGGTTTTCTTGGTCTTAATTTCATATTCTTGGTAAGTACTCCCTGTTTTTGCAGCATGCACAGTCTCAGGTCTTGATTGAACAATAAATAATTTATTTGTCTTCCCATCCTTTGCCCACTCAATATCTTGAGGAAACTTATAATGATCTTCAATTTGGCAAGCCCAGCGAGCTAATGTTAAAACTTCCCTGTCTGTTAAAGAAAATTTCCTTTGTTCTCTTTCTGGGACTTTTACTTCTTTCAAACCCCCTTTCTTGTCGTAAACATATTTTTTGGTCTTTCTGCCTAAATTTCTAATAATTATTGATTTATATCCTTTTTTAAGCGTGGGCTTGAAGACATAAAATTCATCTGGAGTTATCTTGCCCTGAACAATCATTTCTCCTATCCCAAAAATAGAAGTAATCAGCACTACATTTTGAAAACCCGTCTCAGTGTCCATAGTAAACATAATCCCGGAAGAAGCTAAGTCTGATCTTACCATTTTTTGAATACCAACAGACAAAGCAATCTTTAGATGATTAAATCCTTTCTCCTCTCTGTATGAAATCGCTCTATCAGTAAACAAAGAAGCTATACATTTCTTGGCAGCCTTTAATACTTCCTCTCCTCCTTTTATATTCAAAAACGTCTCCATCTGTCCTGCAAAAGAAGCTGTTTTTAAATCTTCTGCTGTAGCTGAAGATCTTACTGCAACATCTGTTTCCTTATCTCCATATTTCTGGGATAGCTTTTTATAGCTCTCTAATATCTCCTGGCGTAAATCTTTTGGGAATTTACTCTTTAAAATCAACTGACGAGCTTTTCTTCCTGTAGCTTTTAAACTATTAAGACTCTTTGGATTAAATTCTTTAAAGATTTTCTTTAATTTTTTATCAAGTTTATTTGCTTTAAGAAAGTACCAAAAAGCCTTAGAGGTTAAAGCAAAACCATCTGGAATATTTATTCCTTTTGGGCTTAATTGGGAAAACATTTCTCCCAAAGAAGCATTCTTACCGCCCACTAAAGGTGTATCTTTTTTTGAAATTTCTTTAAACCAAAGAATAAATTTTTTATTTTTATCTTGTCTCATATTTTTTGATTGTATTTTTAACTTCTTTTACAGCTTGAGGATTGGATAAAGTAGAAAGATCTCCGAGCTTTTCTCCTGTAAATAACCTTTTCAAGATCCTTCTCATTATCTTTCCAGACCTGGTTTTGGGTAAATCTTCAACTAGGTAAATTGCTTTGGGTTTTGCAATTGGTCCTATCTCATCTCTAATTTTTTGATGTAATTCTTTCGATATCTTTTCAGGGCTTACTTTTCTTTTCAACACAACAAACACTACTGGCACTTCTCCCTTTATTTCATGAGGTACTCCAACTACTGCACATTCAGCAACATTTGAATGTTTTGAGAGAATATTCTCCAACTCTCCTGTAGTAACCCTGTGTCCTGCCACCTTAATAACATCATCAACTCTTCCTGCAATCCTAATTAATCCATTCTTGTCTTTAAAAGCGGCATCTGAGGTAAAGTATATTTTATCTCCATATTCGCTCCAATAAGTCTTTTTGTATTTTTTAGGATTTTTATATACTCCTCTCAATAAACTAGGAGCAAAAGGAGAAAGCATCACTAAATTTCCTTCTTTCCCTACGGGTAATGGCTTGCCTTTATTATCAAGAATATTAAATCTTATCCCAGGAAAAGGAATTCCTGTATAAGCTGGTCTGAAAGGACCTATTCCTGGTAAAGAAGTAATTAAAATGCCTCCTGTTTCTGTCTGCCACCATGTATCAACTATAGGACATCTTTTACCTCCCACTTCCCTATAATACCAAAGCCAAGATTTCTCATCTATTGGCTCGCCAACAGAGCCTAAAATTCTTAAAGTCTTGAAACTATATTGCTTTGAAATATCTTCTACTTCTTTTTGAAACATTCTTATTGCAGTAGGAGCAGTATAGAAAATAGTCACCCCATATTTTTCTATAATTTGAGCCCATCTGTCAGATGTTGGCCAATTAGGAGCACCTTCGAAAATGAGAAAAGTAGCTCCATTCAATAAAGGAGAATAAACGCTATAGGTATGGCCTGTAATCCATCCAACATCAGCAGTAGACCAGAAAATATCATTATCTTTTAAATCGAAGATCCACTTACCAGTCCAATAAGCCTGGACAGTATAACCTCCACATACATGTTCGCACCCCTTTGGTTTGCCTGTGCTCCCACTTGTATAAAGAATAAATAGTAAATCTTCACTGTTCATTATTGCTGGTTTACATTCATCTTTTTCGTTCATGATTAAATCACCGAACCAAAAATCTTTCTTTTTGTCCCATTTTATTTTATTTCCTGCCCTTTTCACTACTATTACCTTTTCTACATTTGTATCTCTTATTCCCTCTGTTGCCTTTTCTTTTAGATTAATAACCTTCCCTCTTCTATAATACCCATCTGCTGTAATTAAAATTTTAGCTTGTGTATCCTGCAATCTTATTCTTAAAGCTGTAGAAGAAAAGGCAGAAAAAACAACACTGTGCACAGCTCCAATCCGTGCACAGGCCAACATTGAAATAACCACTTCGGGAATCATTGGTAGATAAATACCAACCCTGTCTCCTTTTTTTACTCCTAACTTCTTCAAGGCGTTGGCAAATTTATTTACAGCTCTATATAACTGATAATAAGTGAAGATTCTAGGCTCCTCTCTTATAGGCTCTGGTTCCCAAATTAAAGCTACTTTATTCTTTCTTTTCTCAAGATTCCTGTCTAACGCATTTTGAGTAATATTTAATTTTCCTCCCAAGAACCATTTAAAATAAGGAGGATTGTGCAAAAAAACCTTTTTATATGGTTTTATCCAATTTATTTCTTTTGCTAATTTATCCCAAAATTTAATAGGATCCCTTTGGGCTTCCTTATAAATCTTTTTATCTTTTATCCAAGCTGTTTTTTTAAGGGTTTTGTCGGGATAATATAAATTGCCTTTTTTTATCATGGTTTTTTAAGTTTTATTATTTATTATTTTTATATATTTTAAGTATACCCTAATATTAAAAACGGGACAACATGCCCGTTTAAAATACTCAAACTTTAACTCTTATAATAAATCATAACTTCTTTCCAACAAACTCAGTAAAATCAGCCAATCTTGAAGCATATCCGAATTCATTATCATACCAAGCTATTATTTTCACCAAATTGCCTATTGCCTTGGTGGAAAGAGCATCCACCACAGCTGAAAAAGAATTACCAATATAATCGGAAGACACCAAAGGAGCGTCTTCTACGCCTAAAATTCCTTTGAGTCTTTTTTCCTGAGAAGCCTTCTTGAACACAAAATTTACTTCTTCTGCAGTTGTGTCTTTTTCAACTTCGCAAACCAAATCTACTACAGAAACAGTAGGAGTAGGTATCCTTAAAGCTATACCATCTAATTTGCCTTTCAGTTCAGGTATCACATTGCCTATTGCCTTTGCAGCTCCAGTAGTAGTTGGAATAATATTCAAAGCAGCAGCTCTTGCCCTTCTTAAATCTTTATGAGGTAAGTCTAAAATTCTTTGGTCGTTGGTATAAGAATGAATAGTAGTCATAAAGCCTTTCCTAATCTTAAAATGCTCATTCAATACTTTGGATATAGGAGCCAAACAATTAGTGGTACAAGAAGCCATATCTACTATATCGTATTTCTTCAAATCTAATTTATCTTCATTAACTCCCAGAACAAATGAAGGAATTTTATCAGGATCTTTAGAAGGAGCTGAGATTATCACTTTTTTTGCTCCTGCTTTCAGGTGTTTTTTGGAATCTTCATATTTTCTAAAAATACCTGTACATTCCAAGACTATATCAATATTTAATTCTTTCCATGGGAGCTTTTCTGGATCTCTTTCGGCTAAAATCTTAATTCTCCTACCATGAAAAGCTCCATCTACCAAAAGTCCATCTTCTGTAAATTTAACAGGTTTCTTATAAATCCCATAGATAGAATCATATCTTAATAAATGACTCAAAGTTTTCGGGTCTGTTAAATCATTGATTGCTACTATCTCTAAAGATTGTGATTTTTCTAGGAGGTTGCGGAATGTGGCTCTTCCAATCCTCCCAAAACCATTGATAGCAACTTTTGTTTTTGCCATAGAACACTAAACATGAAACATAAAACACCTAAAACAAACTAAATTATTTGTTTTGTGATATGCCTCATGTTATGTGTTATATATAAGTTTTAAAAAGTTTATTCTTTAATCCCTAATAATTCAGAAATCTTGGCTTTATCAAATCCTATTACTATTTTACCATCAATCTCAATAACAGGCACACCCATCTGACCTGATTTTTCAATCATTTCTTTTCTTGCTTCAGCATCTTCTGCCACATCAAATTCTTCAAATTCAATATTATGTTGTTTCAAAAACTCTTTCAAACTTATACAAAAAGGGCATACTTTTGTAGTAAAAACTTTAACCATACTTCTTTTTATTTTTGTTTAAGTTTTATCTTTATTTTATTGACCGCAACCTCCTCCGCTTGATCCCTCTCCTTCTTTAAAACCAAACCCAGGAGAAAAAGCTTTATCAGAAAGGGTTTCAGAGCATTCTTGAGGAGCTGAGGAAAAGGAAGCACATACTATTTCTTTAAATTTCTCTGGAGAACGAGGATTTACTTGAACTACCTTATCATTTACCACCACAGTAGGAGAACCTCTCACTCCATACTTTTGATTAAGGTCTGTATGAACATCAAATTTAGGAAATCTTCCATTCAACCAGGTATTTTTATCTTCATACTGAGCATATATATTATATTGCTTGTCTGTATCTTCTATACAGGTTCTGAGCTTTCCTCTATTTATATTAGCATCGTCAAGACATTTATCAAAATTTCCATCTTCAATAAAGCAAGACAAATAATCATAATATTTTTCTTTTTCTTCTTTTTGAATACAATATTGTCTCAAATTCTCATCTAGTTCCTTTTTATCGTGCATTATATAGTTTACAAAATATACACCCATTTCTGCTTTATCTTTTAACAGATTATATACTGGCAAAAACATTTTTTCTGCCTGCAACCCAAAAGGACAATAAGACATCACAAAAAGTTTTACATCAGGCTTTTCAACCTTTTCAACGTCCTTTTCCTCCGCATTTTCTTTCTCTGTTTCTTTTTTTAGGGTTAAGTCATATCCTTCTGGGAACAGATATTTCCCATCTTTACTAATATAAGAATCGTATTCATTCCCTCCTATTTTTATATGAATCTTATAAACTTCATCTTCCTCTGAAACCTCTAACAAAGAGGCTGTTACACCTGGAACCAATAAATTGTTATTAATATATTCTATGGCTCGCTGGGCAGCCTCTTGAGAACTCACTATGTTTCCCTTTACTGTCAAAGATTTTCCTTTCCTTTGGAAATAGAAGTATAAAAATACTCCTGAAACCAGGATTAAAGCCATTCCTACTATTATTAAATTTTTAACCTTTTTTTTCATATATTTAAAAATATCACAGATAAAATCTTTTGTAAATCTAATAGAAAATGAGATTTACAAAATTATTTTTCTGGATATAATTCATTTAATTCTTTTAATAAATTCTCTATGTCTATTCCGTACATATCACAGACCTCTCCAATTTTCAGCCTCTCCATTTCTACCTTAGCAAAAGGGCAACCTAAACAAGGAACATTGTACTTTGCTAAAACTCTTTCGGCTTCAGGACAAACTAAGAATATTTCTGCCATTGTTGTCTCTTTTGTTATTTTTTTCATTTTTATATTTTATTGATATTAAAGCTTATTATACAAATTTATACAAACATTAAGGCTTCCGGTTTAAATATCAGCAATACTCCTAAAAGAAAAATCAATACACCTCCGACCAAAGTAGCCCAGTAATTATATTTTTCTGTAAATCCAATCTTGCTTAATGTAAATACTGCAATAGAAAAAATTATTAAATCATCAAGCATAAAAATGAATGTATATAGAACAAGATAAAGATGGTAATTAAAAGCAGAAACATTGTTTAAAGCTAAAACTCTAGTAAAGATTGCAGGCAATCCTGCAGAACAAAAGAATTCAACTAAATTCACTCCCAAAGCCAACATTATCACTCCTCCTATAATTCCTATATTAAGAGGAGATAATACTAATTTTTCTGCACGATTCTTTAATCCATTCTTAAGCTTCCTCTGAAATCCAGTATTTCCGTCGGTAACACTACATACTCCTGGTTTGAAATTAAAAAAGTTTTTAATCTGCCAAATCCCCAGTCCTATAGCAAAGATTCCAATTAACATCCTTGTAATATTAACATAAGAGACAGCCAAAAATAGTTTTAGCCATGCATTCAAGATTAAATAATATACTATTCCAGAAGCAAGGATAAAAGTGCCTGCTATTAAATACATTCTTTTTCTCGAACGAACATTAATCAAAAGAGTTAACAAAAACAACAAAACCCACATTGCACATGGATTAAAACCATCTAAAGCTCCCAATGTTGCAGTCATAGCAAGTAAGGACATCTTTGAAAGATCAAGCTCCCCTATAACAGGAATTTTTATTTTATAGGAATCTAAACTTTTTCCATTAGAATTAATACATTCTTCCAAACACATCTCTATATTTCTTCCTATTTGTTCATTAAATCCCACAAAATATTTATCAGGGGTAAAGGTCACTGGAACAAGCCCCCATTCTCTTTCTGGAACTTGATATCTTTTATAAAACTCCGAAAGCAGTTTTTGGTTCTCTTTATTATAAATTATCTCATATTCATTTATCTTAATCTCTGGATATTTTTCTTTAAGCGTATCCAAAAAAACTCTTTCCTTTTTACAATGTGGACAGGTAGCACTATAAAAAAGATTAATCTCAAAAGAATTGTCTTTAGCAAAAACTACGCTGGCAGATAGAGTCAGCGATAAGAGTATAATTAACAGTGGAAATACATTCTTTCTCATTTTTTCTACAATATCTCCAATATATTATGAATGAATAATTTTTACAAGTTGCCTGATATCAGGACAACAGAAGAATTCTTAATAGCATTCTTTACTATTTTTTGAATATCTAATTTCTTCTCTGCTTTTCTAACTTCTTTTAAATCAGCTTTTGTTTCTGGCTGACGCGGGAGAAATCTTGAACAGCAGTCTTGATGGGGTAATATTGAAATCTCAAAAGTTCCTATATCTCTTGCTTGTTTAATTATTTCTTCTTTATCTTGGCATACCAAGGGTCTTAAAACAGGAAATTTTACTGCTTCTGTAATAACCTTTATGTTTTCTAAAGTCTGTGAAGCCACCTGACCAACACTGTCACCAGTTATAAGAGCTAAGGCTTTTTCTTTTCGTGCAATCTGAGAAGCAATCCTTACCATAAATCTTCTGTAAAGAATAACCCTCAGCTTGTCTGGAGCTTTTAAAAGCACTTCTTTTTGAAGATCGGCAAAGGGAATTAGATATAATTTCGATTCAAATTGAAATCTATTCAAGATTCTTACAATTCTTTTTACTTTCTCAATCGAGGCCTTGTCAGTATAAGGAAAAGCATGAAAATGAACAAACACAATCTTCATTCCACGTTTCATTGCCCTAAAAGCAGCAACAGGGGAATCAATGCCTCCTGAAATAAGACTTATGGCTTTTCCGCTTACCCCAACCGGTAATCCTCCATAAGATTTTATTTTTTTTGTATATAAAAAAGCGTATTTTTCTACTATTTCAATAAAACATGTTATTCCAGGTTTTTTAAGGTTTACCTTCTTTTTAAGTTTTTTTATCACAAATTCTCCAACCTTCTCATTAACCTCTTGAGAAGTCAAAGGAAAATCTTTTTTAGATCTTTGGGTGGAAATTCTAAAAGTCTTGAATCTTTTTTTCTTTAAAATCTCAACAGTGGTTTGTTTAATTACTTCAAGTCTCTGATCACAACATGTTGCTAAGGCAAAATACACAATTCCAAAAACATTTTTTAAGGATTCTTTAATTTCGTTTTTCTGTTTTATTCCTCTTTGCGTCAGCTTTACAATGATTCTCCCAGAAATCCTCTTAACAAACTCAAAAGAACCTTTAGGCAAGGCTTTTTTAATGTTCTCTACTAACTTTTCTTCAAAAAACTTTCTATTTTTCCCCTTCAATCCTATCTCATGATAATGACAAATAATATATTCCATTTTGCTTCAATAGATATTATTAATAAATCACAGCTCCACCTAACACTTGGTTTCCTTTATAAAATACCGCTGATTGACCAGGTGTAATTGCCCTTTGTGGTCTTTTAAATTGAAGTCTATATCTTTTATTCTTCCTTACAATCACAGCTTCTGCGGATTTATGTCTATGTCTAATCTTTGCCTTCACGCTTAAAGGAAACCTGGGTGTATCTTTTAAAATCCAATTTACCTCTTTCAACCCTACCTCCTTTTTATACAGGTCTCTTTCATTTTTTGTAACTATCAAAAGATTTTTCTTTATATCTTTATCCAACACATAATAGGGACCTCCTGGCAGCATAATTCCTTTTCTTTGACCTATCGTATAAAACCATAATCCGTTGTGAGTGCCCAATACCTTTCCATTTGAAGTAATAATCTTGCCAGGTCTAATAGAAAGGTGTGACCTTAAAAAATCATTTATTGTGTCTCCAACAAAGCAAATCTCTAAAGATTTTGACACTCCTGAAAGAGGTAATTTAAATTTTTTTGATAATTTCTCTACTTCTTGTCTCGTATAACCCCCAATAGGAAATAAAACATGCTCTAACTGCTTCTGAGAAAGCCTCCATAAAAAATAGGATTGGTCTTTATTTTTATCTTTTGCCCTCATTAACTTTATACCCTCTTTTCCTTCACGGAGACAAGCGTAATGACCTGTGGCTATAAAATCTGCCCCGAATCTCTTGGCTTTTTCAAACAATAATCCAAATTTTATTTCTTTATTGCAAACAACACAAGGGTTAGGAGTAACGCCTTGTCTAATCTTCTTTAAAAAACAATCAACAATTTTTTTCTTAAATTCTCTTTTAAAATCAAACACATAAAAAGGAATCTTTAAAAGAGCTGCCACTTTCCTTGCTCTTTTTTCTGCTTCAGTAGAACAACATTTATTTTGACTTCTTCCTGTCTTGCCTTCACTCCAAAATTTCATAAACACTCCCACTACTTCAAAATCACCGGATTCTTTTAAAAGAGCGGCGGCTACAGAAGAATCCATGCCTCCCGACATAGCTATCACAACCCGTCCTTTTCCTTTTGTTTTAGTTTTTTCTTTAAACAATTTCTTGCAAGTTTCCATATTTTTTCTCAATCATCTTCAATTCTTTTTGAATTCTCTGATGGGTCAGCTTCAACCTTTTAGGTATCTTTTTATTGTTTTTTGACAAATAATCGTAAATTGCCTCAGAAAGAGCATCGTTTGCTAAAACAGAGCAGTGAATTTTGACGGGAGGCAACCCTCCCAATGATTTGAGGATTTTATTCCTGTCAATCTTTAATGCCTCTTTTAATGTCTTGCCTTTTGCCAACTCAGTAACCATACTGCTTGTCGCCAAAGCTGCTACACATCCTAAAGTTTCAAACTTAATATCTTTTATTATCTCTCTCTTTTTTTTATCCTTACCCACTTTTATATATATCTTCATCACATCTCCACACAAAAGATTGCCCACTTTACCTACACCGTCGGGTTTTTTAATCTTTCCGAAATTATGCGGATGTTTAAAATATTCAAGCACTTTTTTTGTATAAAGGGTTCTTTGTGTCATTTATTTAAATGGTGAAATTTTTCTTAGTTTCCTCACTATTTTAGGTAAAATCTTTATCACATAATCAATCTCTGCTTCTTTTGTCCATCTCCCCAAACTGAACCTTAACGATCCGTGTATCTGATAAGGCTTTAATCCAATTGCCTGTAGTACATGGCTGGCTTCTAACTTTTGCGAGGAGCAAGCAGAACCAGTGGAAGCAGCAATTCCTAAAAGATCCAGTTGAATAATTAATGACTCTCCTTCTACAAAAGAAAATCCAAAATTTACATTGTTTGGTAGTCTTTTTTTAGGATGACCATTCAAAAAGGAATTATCTATTTTTTCCAATATCTTAGAAATTAGCTTATCTCTTAATCTTGAAAGTCTTTTGTTTTCTTTTTTAATTTCTTTTTTACAAATCTCGCAGGCTTTTGCAAAGCCCACAATACCTGAAATATTAACGGTAGAAGCCCTCAATCCAAATTCATGCCCCCCGCCATGCAAAAGAGGTTCTATCTTTATCCCCTCTCTTACAAACAAACAAGCAACTCCTTTTGGTCCATACATTTTATGAGAGCTTGCTGTCAATAAATCTATATTCATTTTGTCTACATCTATTGGTATCTTGCCAAAACTCTGGGCAGCATCTGTATGAAAATAAACTCCAGCTTTTTTGCAAACAGCTCCAATTTCCTTTATAGGCTCTATCGTCCCTATCTCATTGTTAGCATGCATTACAGAGACTAAGATAGTATCTTTTCTTATTAATCTTTTTACTTCTTTTGGATCCACTAAACCGTATTTATCAACTTTTGTTTTCGTTACTTCAAATCCATTCTTTTCCAGCCATTTTGCAGTTTCAATAATACAAGGATGTTCAATAGGAGAGATAATTATGTGGCGTCCTTTTTTCTTATAAGCTGCTGCTATCCCCTTTAAAGCCAAATTATTGCTTTCAGTAGCAGAACTTGTAAAAATAATCTCAGAACTTTTTGCATTCATTAAATCAGCTACTCTTTCCCTGCTTTCTTCCAAAGCAAGCTTTGCTTTTTGACCGAAACTATGCAAAGACATAGTATTTCCAAACTCTTTATCAAAATAAGGCAGCATTGCTTTTATCACCCTTGGGTCAGTAGGTGTGGTAGAAGCATAATCTAAATATATTCTTTTTTTTGTTGGCATATTCTTAATATTATTTTATTAAATCCCACAATGTAATAGAGTTTAAAACAGAATCTAAAGCCTCTTGAATCCTTCCCCAGGCATTAAAGGTTTTACATATTTTTCTGCGTGGACATTTATATCTTCTACCTCTCTCTTGCGCAACGCATTCAACAACAGCTGTAGTTTCTTCTAAGGTCTTTATTATTTCCTTTAGACTAATCTTTTGAGGAGAACGAGCCAAAAAATAACCACCTCGAGCCCCTCTTTTGGCTTTTACTAATCCTTTTTTTTCTAATCTGGAAATTACTTTTTCTAAATAATCAAAAGAAATGCCCTCCTGTTTGGAAATCTCCCTTAGAGAACATACCTTTTTCTTTTCTCCAAAAACTTCTGCTAAATATGCCATTGCTCTTAATCCATATTGAGTTCTCTTAGAGAATTTCATATTTCAAATCATATTAAAACCGACTCTATCGGTCGGTTTTAATATATCAAAATTCTAATAGTTCTGTCAACTAATATTTACTCCTGTTGTTCTGCCTGTTTTTCAATAGCTCCATAAGGACAGACTGTCTCGCCTCCACATTCTTCTATTTTTTGAGAATCTATAATCTTTGATTTTCCATCTTCATCCCAATCAGCTCCTCCAGGACAAGTAGAAATACAAGCCCCACAACTTATACATTTTTCTTTATTTACTTTAAACTGTGCCATAATAGTTCTTACTGTTTTTGTTAATTTTACCTAAATAAAGACCTTTCATGTATATTTCCTTTATAAAATTAACTGATGTTTATTATATCAAGATTATCTTTTAATGCCAACGCTTATTTTATTTTTTGGCTAATTTTAACAGTTTTGACATTAATTTCAACTGAGCGAATCTACCTAATTTTCCTTTTCTACAGGCTTTTTCTGAAAACCTATCTACAAAATCTCTTCCATCTCCATATACAAGTATAGGTATTGGTTCACTACAGTGCCTTTTTAGAGAACAACAAGTAGAATGATCGGAGGTCACAACAATCAAGACGTCTTTAAGTTTTAATAATGGTTTAATATGTTTGTCGATTTTCTCAATAAATCTTTTTTTGCCTAAAAAGTTTCCATCTTCAGCCAAACTATCTGTAGCTTTAATATGCAAAAATACAAAATCATAATTTTTTAAAGCTTTTTTAGCAGCCTGTATCTTGCCTTTAATGTTTGTAGAAACAAGCCCATTGGCTCCTTTTACATTAATCAATCTCATACCTAATATTTTACCTATCTGTTTATAAAGAATCTTTCCTGCAATACAGCAACTCCTAAGATGGTATCTTTCTTTAAAAGAAGGAATTCTATGAAGAGAACTGGCTCCTCTTATTAAAATATAGTTAGCCACAGGAAGACCTCTTTGTTTTCTTTTTTCATTTAATGGATGGGCTTTAAGAATATTGTGGGCTCGAGCTAAAAATTTATTCAATACCTCAGCTGTAAATTTAGCTTCTCTGCTGTTATCTAAAGGAATGATTTTCTTTGCTTTTTTTCCTAACTTTCCATAATGAGGATCTCCGTCTGAAATATTACTGCTTAATCCTTTTCCTCTTAATATAATTCCTACCCTGTGCTCACCTGCTTGTTTTAAAAGAAACTTCACATTATCAATTACCATTCCATTTAATGATTTTATTAAAGGTTGAGTTTCTTTTATCCTTCCAGCCCTTCTATCAATCATATTTAGTTTCTCATCTACTGTGCCAAAATTTCCTCTTAATGCCACATCTCCTTTTTTTAATTTCATTCCAGCCCCCATTGCTGTAAATATACCCCTCTTCATTTTATAAATCTTTGGATCATATCCAAATAAAGAAAAATGTCCCTCTTCAGAGGTAGGTAAAGCCCTAGTATAATGGGGCGACATTAAACCACATATCCCATTTTTAGCTAAATAGTCTAAATTTGGAGTATCAGCTTTTTCCAAAGGTGTTTTATTCCCAAACTCTCTTATAGGTTTATCGCCAAGACCATCTAAAACAATAAAAAGAATCTTCATAATTACTCTTAATATAGTTAAGAATTTATCTTTTTTCTAAGAGAATGCGATTAAGAAGAAAGTTTCTCTTCTATCTCCAATAATCTATTATATTTTACAACCCTTTCTCCTCTCGCAGGAGCTCCTGTTTTGATGAAATCAGCTTCAATCCCCACTGCAAAATCTGCGATAAAATCATCGGTTGTTTCTCCGGATCTATGAGAAACAATTATTTTCCAGCCAGAATCTTTTGCTAGTTTGGCTGCAGAGAGAGCTTCTGATACTGTACCAATCTGATTTATCTTTAAAATCATTCCGTTTACAGCTTTTTTCTTTCTCGCCTCTTCTATTCTGTATGGGTTTGTAACCAGCAAATCATCACCAATAATCAAGGTTTTTTCTCCTGTCTGTCTCATAATCTCTCTAAATCCCTCCCAGTCGTCTTCTGAAAAAGGATCCTCTAAGCCTAATATTGGATATTTTGAAATAAGATTTAAATAATATCTTAATAAACCTTGCTTTGTAAAGATACCAAGCCGCATTCTATATTTTCCACCTTCAAAAAACTGAGAAGCTGCTACATCTAAAACAATCTTTATTTTCTTTTTATAATTTAAAGTTTTTGCAGCTGCCAAAATTAATTCAATGGCTTGCCCGGGAAATATTAAAGGGGGAGCAAACCCTCCTTCATCTCCTAAGTTTGTTGCCTGTTTTCCGAATTTTTGTGAAATAATTTCTTTTAAACGGTGGTATATCTCTGAACCCACTCTCAGGCTTTCTGAAAAGCTCTTTTTTTCAGGGTTAATCATAAATTCTTGCACATCTAATTTGCTTCCTGCATGCACACCTCCATTTATAATATTGAATAAAGGACTTGGAATTTTATATTTCTTTTTCGCTGTTTTCTTTTCAAATTTCTCTTTTATATATTCAAATAGTTCTAATTTTTCTGCTAAAGCCCCTGCCCTACACACAGCTAAAGATACTCCGCAAATTGCATTCGCTCCTAAATTAGACTTATTTTCTGTACCATCTAATTCTATCATTAACTCATCTATTTCTTTTTGAAACACAGGATTCTTGTTTATTAACCTAGGGGCAATAATCTCATTTATATTTCTTACAGCTCTCTGTACTCCTTTACCTAAGTATCTTTTTTCTTTATCCCTTAACTCAACAGCTTCATACCTTCCAGTAGAAGCCCCAGACGGCACAGAAGCTTTTGACACTCCTAAATTTGTTTCTAAAAAAACCTCAATTGTGGGGTTTCCTCTTGAATCTAAAATTTCCCTGGCTTTTATCTTTTTAATTCTTGTTTTTTTCATCTTTCATCTTAAGTTTCTCCAAATAATTGAAAGCTGCCAAAGCTGCCTTTGCTCCTTCTCCACACGCTATCACAATCTGTTTGAATACACCAACATTTACATCCCCTACAGCAAATAGGCCGGGAGTTTTTGTCTGATATGTTTCAGGTTCTATTTTTATTTCATCTCTTTCATTAAACTCCACCAAACCCTTTACAAATGATGTGCATGGTTGATTTCCAATTTCTACAAAAACCCCTTCTACTGCCAGTTCTTTCTTCTCCCCAGTTGTCCTGTCTTCATAAATAATAGAAGTAACAAACTTGTTTCCTTTTATCTCTTTTAAAGCTGCATTTGTTATTACTTCTACCTTTCCACTCCTCTCTGCTCTTTCCTGATTTTCTCTGTCAGCTTTCACTTTGGCTCCATATTCCAAGATATAGATTTTTTTAGCTATCTTGTTTAAAAACTGAGCAGTTTCAAAACCAGAATTCCCTCCCCCTATTACTGCTACAATCTTGTCCGAAAACAGAGGTCCATCACACACGGCACAATAACTGACTCCCTTCCCGACAAATTCTTTCTCTCCTGGAACTTCCAAAGGCCTGGGGTCAGCCCCAGTAGCTATAATAATTGTCTTGCTCTCAAACTTGTTTTTACTTTCTGTTGAAACAAAAAAGGTGTCGTTTACCTTTTTTATTTTGACTACTTCGTCTCTTTCAATATCAATCTTCTGCTTTCTTAAATGTTTTTCAAATCTCTTTATCAACTCCATACCTGTTATCTCTTCAAATCCTGGATAATTTTCAATAGCTACCGCTTTCTTTGCTATCTGCCCACCGAATTCTTTGGTAATCAAAAGTGTATTAAGTTTTTGTCTGGCGGCGTAAATACCAGCTGTAATACCAGCCGGCCCACCGCCAACTATAATTAAATCATACAGCATAGATTTTTAAGATTTTTTAATGCAAAACTTCAGGAATAGCCTTTATTACTTCTGTCGCAACTAATCCTTCTTTTAATTTACTAGCCGCTATCTCTCCTGCCTTACCGCTAATATAGCTTGCTGCTTGAGCAACAATAAATGGATCTATATTTCTTGCAGCTAAAGCGCCGCAGATTCCTGCTAATACATCTCCTGTTCCTCCCACAGACATATATGGACTTCCAGTTTCATTTAAAACCACCTCTTTTCCATTTGAAATAATGTCTGGTTTTTCTTTAAGCAAAATTGTGGTCTTGAGTCTTTCAGCCTCTTCTTTTACCACTTTGATTTTGTCTTTATGCGGCAATTTATAAACCTCTCTTTTTGTCAACACGAAGAACTCATAGCTATGCGGAGTAATCAAAAACGGTTTTCCTTTCACTATCTCAGGCTTCTTGCCTACAGCATGTATAGCATCTGCATCTATTACGACTGGAATTGAAATTTCTTCCAAGTACTTTAAAATAACCTCTTGGGTCTCTTTGCTTCTTCCTGTTCCTCCGCCAATCACTACAGCCACATTGCCTCTCGCAACACTCTTTGCTGACTCTGTCATAGCAAGTAAAACAGCCAAATGTTTTTTCTCTAGCCATTTCCCCTCTAATGGATAAGCTGCAAGATTTGGTGAAAAAGAAGCAATAATATCTGCCGCCCTCTTTGGAGCAATAATCCTTACCATATCTACTCCAGTATTAAAAGCTGCCATAGCAGATAAGGCCGGTGAACCAGAATAAAAATCCGAACCTCCAATCACTAATAAAAGCCCAAAATCATATTTTCTATAATAAAGATTTTTTTCTCTTTCTTTAAAAATATCTTTTAAAATTTCTTTACCTACTGGCATATTTCTTATTTCATTAAATATTATTAACCTTGTGGCATTTTTTTTCTAAGAAATGTGGGGGTTTCCCAAAATTTTTCTTTGGAAATTATCTTAGCTTCTTCTTCTTCGATTTCTTTTTTCACCTGGAGAGCGTTTTTTCTCAATTTTACCTCTTTTTTCTCTTCTATCTGTTCTTGCACAAATGGAGGCAAAATATTGCTTTTTATAGCTTTTACTTTTATTTTCTTTATCTTTTTTCTTTTTTTCTTTTTCTTCACTAAGGATTTTTTAGGAGATTTAATAGATTTTTCTTTCTTTGGTTTCTCTTTTAATTTTTCATCAAGTTTTTCTTTCAAAACAGATTTTGGTTTTATTTTCTGTTTTCGTTTTGCTTTCGTTTTTGGTTTAGAATCTTCAGGAAAAATCTTCTGTCTGCAACCTGTAGCGAGTATACTCACCCTGATCTTTGAACTTTTGTCACTCTTTGAAATTCCAAAAATAATCTTCGCCTCTTTATAAGCACGGGAGGCAATAATTTTCGAAATTTTATCTACCTGAGATAAAGAAAGGGTTTTCTGGCCTGAAATATTAAATAATACCCCCTTTGCACCATCAATACTATAGGGATACAAAGGAGAACTTATTACCCTTTCGAACGCTTCTTCATCTTCTTTCTCAATCTCTATGGAGTTTAAATAAGTCAATCTTCCCCTCCCTCCAAAAATAGTCTTAAAATCTGCAAAGTCAATATTAATAAGACCTGGACGATAAATTATTTCTATTAGACTCTGCAAACTCTCAGCCAAGCTTTTGTTAATTGCAGAAAGTGCTTCTTTCAAAGGAGCTGTTCTGTCAATAATCTGAAAGATTCTTTCATTAGGAATAATGGAAAAAGCATTCAAATGAGTCTTTAAGGTTTCCAAGGAATTTTTGGCAATCTCCATCTTCTTTTCTCCTTCAAATTTAAAAGGGAGTGTAAAAATACCATATGTAAGATTTCCTAAATCTTTAGATAGCTTTGCAAATACAGGAGCTGCCCCAGATCCAAGTCCTCCGCCTAAACAAGCTACTAAAATCACAAAATCCTGGCCCTCTAAAATACTTTTTATTCTGTCTTTTTCATTTTTTGCAGCTTCTTCACCTAATTCAGGATTCATACCTGTCCCTAGTCCATGGGTTAATTCTTCCCCAAAATGAAACTTCTTTACTTTCTTTGGAAGCCTTTCCAAAGCTTTCAAATCAGTATTTGCTGCAAAAAAAGAAGCTCCTTTTATCTTCTGAGCTATCTCAGACACGATAGAGCTTCCCCCTCCCCCAATTCCAATTAAACGAACTTTTATTTTTTTAATTTGTCGAGGTTCGGTTTTTCTCACTTCTTTTTTCTTTTTATTCTTTTTTACTCTTTTTTTTGTTGTACCCTTTTTCTTTTTTTTCTTCATCATTTTTTAAGTATAAAACTTTAAACCAGAGAGGTCAATTAAAATTTTACTCTACCATTTTATTAAAAATTCATGGGCATCATCTCCTCTAAAAGTACATTTTATCTCTTCACAGCTTACCTTTGATTTTACAATTATCTCTAAGAAGGCTGAGATAAGTCCTATAAAATATTGACACTGAAAAGGGTGTAGGTCATAATTTTCTAATCTAAAAATAAGAGATTTCTTCTCTTTATCATATTCTAAAACCTTAACATCCCCTATTGTTACAGCTTTTCTCCAGATTTTTTTAATATCTTTCACAATTTTCTCAATAGAACCAAAATAAGTAAGATAAAGTCTTACAAAAAAAGAACTCCTAGCCCTGAAAGCGCCTATCTCCCTCACCTTTTTTTCGTTATAATTGAATAATTTTTTTAGACAATAAAAAAGAATAGCAAGCGATCTTAAAGGATAAAAATTCATTGGGTGGATTTTTTCAAAAGAAATTGGATACCCTAGCTTTACCATCTCTTCTTCCACCTTTTTTACTCCTTCTTTTCCTTCTTCTTTTTCTATAAATTTTTCAACAATCTTAAAAGACAATCCTCTTGTTTCTCCTTTAATCTTTTTAATTCTCTCAAATATTTTTTCTAAATCTTCTTCCTTCATATTATTTTTTGTATTAAGTAATAAATCTCTTCTAATATTATTTTATCAAAAATATTAAACTCTGGCTAAATATTAACTATTTTCTTTTTTGCCAGCACAATCATTTTTAATAACAATATAAGACTTAACATCTCTTTCGTGTCTGTATTGAATTTAAAAGTCAAAAAATATCAATATAATTAAAAAGTTGTCTTCAAATTAGAATATCTTTCAAATTTCAGAGCTTTCTTGGATATATAATGTCAGAAACCTTTGAAAAACCTTTTGCTAATGAATTTTGTGAAAAAATAAAAAATAACTCAAAACTCTTGAGCTATTTTATAATTCTATAATTTATAACTCCACTAAAGTATCAAGTGCAATCTTAACTGCTATTTTATAATTTTTCTTTGCAATTTCTCTATCTTTTAGCAAATTCTCCAAAACATCCTACCTGGCTGCGGGGCTAGGACTCGAACCTAGATTACCAGGGCCAGAACCTAGCGTCCTACCATTAGACGACCCCGCAATTTTAAAGATTTTAAATCTTTAAATATTTCCGAATAGCAATACTGCTTGAAACTATACCAAGTCCAATACCAGTAATTATCTGAATTGTCACAATAGTCCAAAAATTCTTGATAAATAAAGAATAAACATCTAAATCAAAAAAGAAATTTTCAGTTTTCGTACTAACAAACTTACAAGTCAAAGTCAAAAGTAAAAGAGAAATCAACGCTGCTAAAAGTCCGCAGATTATCCCCTGCACTATAAATGGTCCTCGAATAAACCAGTTAGAAGCCCCAACAAGTCTCTGCACTTTAATCTCTTTCCTTGAGTTGTAGATAGATAATCTGATTGTGTTAAAGGTTACTGCAACAGCTACTGCTATTAAAATAACGGATAAAATCATGCCTGTTTTAGATATTATAGAATTAAGTGAACATATTCTTTCAATAATCAGTTTCCTTTGATAATAATCAATCTTCTCAATCACATCTTCAAATTCTGGATTCTTCAAAAATTCAGATACTTTTTCGTACTGACTGGGATCCCAAGCTTTTATATTCAAAGAAGCAAGAAAAGGATTTCTCCCTACTTCCTCAATTGACTCCAACAAAATAGAATCCTGCTCATGCCTTACAATAAAATCTTCCAAAGCCTGATCTTTAGAGACATATTCTACTTCTTTTACTTCAGGAAACCTAAAGATTTCTTTTTTTATCTCTAATATATCTGCCTCTGCTACATCCTCTTTAAAATAAACAGAGATATCAATTCTTTCCTGGATATTTTCAACCAAAGAATGGGCAACATCTCTAAAAAGATAAAGAACGCTAACCAACATTACTGCCAAGAAAAGAACAAAAATAGTTGCTACTGCGATTTCTCCATCACGTCGAAAACTCTGCCATCCTGATCTTATTATTCTCCTTAACAATGTAAACATATTTGTTTGTCTTAATGACTTATTTTATATGATTTTATATGACTTATATGATTCTTGTTATAGAACAAACCTTCCTCTTTCATCGTCTCTTATTATTCTGCCATTTTCTAAAGTAATCACTCTCTTGCCTAATCTATTAACAACATCTTTATCATGTGTAGCCAATATAATAGTTGTCCCCATCTCTTGTATCTTTAACAAAAGATCAATTATCCCAATAGTATGATATGGATCAAGATTACCTGTAGGCTCATCAGCCAAAATCACATCTGGTCTATGAACCAATGCTCTTGCTATAGCAACCCTTTGTTTTTCCCCTCCTGATAATTCAGCGGGAAAATTATGGGCTTTTTCATCTAAACCAACAATTTCTAACACCTTTGGGACATCTCTTGCAATCTCCTCGTCCGAAGCTCCTATCACTTCCATAGCATAAGCAATATTTTCATAAGCAGTTTTTGAAGGAAGCAACCTATAATCTTGAAAAACCACTCCTATCTTTCTCCGTAGATTAGGTAAATCCTCAGGTAATATCTGGTTGATATCCTGTCCTTCAAAAAAAATTGTTCCCGAAGTTGGTTTTTCTTCAGCCAAAAGAAGCTTCAATAAAGTTGTTTTCCCCGCACCCGATTTTCCAACAATTGAAACAAACTCCTTTGGCTTTACTTCAAAGGAAATATTCTCTAATGCTATTGTATCCTCAGAACCAGGCTTATTTGAAGGATAAATTTTAGTAACGTTTTCAAATTTAATCATTATGTCTAATTTCAGCTTCAATAAATTTATCTATTTCTCCATCTAACACCTTTTCGATATCTCCCTCTTCAACTCCTGTTCTCAGGTCTTTCACCAGCTTATAAGGATGTAATACATAACTTCTTATTTGATTTCCCCAGCTGGCTGATACCTTTTTTCCTTTTATCTTTGAAATCTCTTTTTTCTGTTCCTTTTGGTAAAAGCTGTAAAGCCTAGAATACAGCAATTCCATTGCCTTTTTTCTATTTTGAGCTTGGGACCTCTCTGACTGACAAGAAGCTGCAATCCCTGTAGGTATATGTGTTATTCTTACAGCTGTTTCTCTTTTATTAACATATTGACCTCCAGGCCCCGAAGCTCTAAAAAATTCAATCTTTAAATCTTCTGGATTTACCTCAATGTCTTCTTGGGATAAATCCTGAATCTTCGGCATTACCTCTACCAAAGCGAATGAGGTGTGACGCAGCTTTTTGGGCGAAAAAGGAGAGATTCTGACTAATCTATGAACCCCGTTTTCTTTTTTCAAAAAACCAAAAGCAAATGAGCCTTTAATCTCTAAAGTTACAGATTTTGTTCCGATTCTTCCTTCAGGACCCCCTCCTTCTCCGAACGACTGATGTAAAATATTGGTCTCAAAGCCTTTTTTCTGACAATATCTCTCATACATTCTCAACAACATAGTTGCCCAGTCCTGAGCATCTTGACCCCCAGCTCCTGCATGAATCGATAAAATGGCATCTCCATTATCATATTTACCAGCAAAAAATATCTCTATCTCTCTTTTTCTTATTTCTTTCTCTAATTCATTAATTTCCTTTTGACCCTTTATGTTCTCTATTCTCTTTTTTAACTTTTCAATATTCTCTATTTGTTCCTTTAAATAATTAAACTCCCGAGAAAAAGCAACCGCCTTTTCTTTGTTCTGCCAAAATCCAGGATTCTGCATCTTTTTTTCTAACTCCTTGACCCTTTCCTTCTTTTTTTCAATGTCAAAGACAGTCCTCAAGATTGAGGAGTTTTCTTTTCAATTCTTCTTTCTTTTCAAAAATATCTTCTGTTTTCTCCATTTCACTCTCGCTTTTTATTCTAACCCGATTATACCCGATTATATAATAAAACCTATAAAAATTAAAGTGTTCTAAAAGAACACATATGAGCCGAGGAGAGGATTTGAACCTCCAACCAACGGTTTACGACACCGTTGCTCTACCATTGAGCTACCTCGGCAAGACAAATTATTGAACAAGTTTTATCAAGAAATTAATGATTATCTCTGAGCGAGAGACGGGATTCGAACCCGCGACGTCATCCTTGGGAAGGATGCATTCTACCACTGAATTACTCTCGCAAATAAATCTTTGATTTTATCTAATAGCTTTTGAGAAAAGTTTTGTTCTTTCGGGATCTCCTCTTTCTGAGTTTCTGCAGGTGGTATCACCACCACAGGATTTTCTCCTTCTTTGATGTAACCTTGCTCCCTCATCTTTTCCTCCCAATGACTTTCTTTCCCTGTCTGAGAAATTCCTGCCTCTAATTTTTGTTTTTCTTGCTCTAACTCTTGAATCTCTTCTTTTAAAGACTCTATCCTCTTCATCAACGCAGCTCTCTTCTTGCTGATTTTGAAATTAGAAACTATTAAAATTATAATTAAAAATAGGGTGACACCCAAGAATATAGCTTGGAAAATTACATCGCTTTTCAGTCTAATCTTTTTATATTTTTTAACTTTTGCTACCATATATCTATATGAAGAAAACTGTAGTGAAAAAAATATCTCGAGCTATATGGATTATTCTTGTTTGTATTGTGATTTTCAGCACAATCACCCTTATGATACTTCCTATGTTTAGATGGTAATAAAGTTTTTATTAATTTTCAACTTTTAAACATTTCCAAAAATACCTTGGAAGGAATAACAACCCTTCCTTTTTCTTTCAGCTTTTTCTTGCCTCTTTTCTGTCTCTCTAATAACTTCATTTTTCTTGTCACATCTCCTCCATAAAGAGGAGCTGTTACATCTCTTCTTCTTGCCTTTATTGTCTCTCTTGCTATAATCTTCCCGGAAATTGCAGCTTGAATTGGTACTGAAAAAAGTTGAGCTGGTAATATCTCTTTAAGTTTTGTAACAATTTTCTTTCCTTCTTTAAACGCTTCTTTTCTGTCTACAATTTTTGAAAAAGCATCTTCTTTTCTGCCTGCAATTAAAATATCAAGCTTCACTAAATCACCTGTTCTGTATCCTAAAAACTCATAATTCATTGATGCAAATCCCTGGCTTATTCCTTTAAGCTTGTCAAAAAAACCAACAATTATCTTTCTTAAAGGAGCCTCATAAACCAATAACAATCTTTCTTGGGTTAAGTATTTATCTTCAATATGTTTTGCTTCCTGCTGTTTCAAAAGATCTAATACTCCACCCAAATAATCAACTGGGGTTATAATCTCTAATCTGACCCAAGGTTCTCTTACCTCTTTGATATAGCTCATATCTGGCCAGTCAGAAGCAGAAAAAATTAAGTCTTCTCTATCTTTTTTATCAATTACCTTATAAATTACAGATGGGGTGGAGATTATTAAATTTAACCCAAATTCTCTTTTCAGTCTTTCACAAACTATCTCAGCGTGCAAAGAACCTAAAAAACCACATTTGAAACCTCTACCTAAGAATTCTTTTGTTTCTCTTTCAAATATCAAAGAAGCGTCATTAAGTTTTAGTTTATTTAAAGCATCTTTCAAAAGATCAAAATCATCAGGATTCTCAGGATAAATTGAAGCAAAAACCATTGGTTTTGGAGTCTTGTAGCCAGAGAGAGGTTTAACCATGTCCTTTGTTCTAGTAAATGTAATTGTTTCTCCTACCCTTATCTTTGAAGGCTCTTTAATACCTGTAGCTATATATCCTATTTCTCCTGCCTTTAGCTCCTGACATTGGTTCAGGGTAGGAGCAAAATATCCCACCTCTTTTATCTTTGTTTCAATGCCAGCTTGCATTAAATAAATCATGTCTGCAGCCCTTACTCTTCCATCAAACAGCCTTACATATATAATTACTCCTTTAAAAGCATCGTATTTTGAGTCGAAAACCAAAGCTCTTAAGGGTTTGTTATCATCTCCTTTAGGAGGGGGAATCTTTCTTATTACTTCCTCCAGAAGACTTTGTACATTTGTTCCGTTCTTTGCTGAAATTGCAAAAATCTCATCTTTTGAAACCTTTAACAGCTCTGCTATCTCAGCTTTTGTTTCTTCAATTCTAGCGTGTGGTAAATCAATTTTATTCACAGCTGGTATTATTACCAATTTTTCTTTCTCAGCTAAATCTAAATTAGCCAGAGTCTGAGCCTGCACTCCTTTTGTGGCATCTACTAATAAGATTCCTCCTTCTACTGCAGCTAAGCTTCTTGAAACCTCATAATTAAAATCTACATGGCCTGGAGTATCTATCAAATTCAGAATAAATTCTGAACTTGATAATCCCAAATCTGAATCAGTAAATTGTTTCAAGTTTTGGATCTCAGATTTATCTAAAATTCCAGGGTTAGAATTTCGAACTTTAAGATGGTATATCATCCGGCAAGGTTGCATTTTTATAGTAATTCCTTTTTCTCTTTCTAAATCCATCATATCCAAAAACTGAGAACGCATCTTTTCTTTAGGAATAGTGTTTGTTAATTCTAAAAATCTATCCGCTAAGGTAGATTTTCCGTGGTCGATATGGCTGAAGATTATAAAATTCCTGATATTTTTCATTTTTATTTATTTTTTATAAACAAAGACTTTACAGCAATTGTCTCAGGTGAATGTAATACAAAAGCAGTTGAAAAATAATAAACCAAAAACCCAATTAATCCTACTAATAATATCTCCCAAAAAGCCCCTTTTAAAAAGTCGGGATACAATGAGGAATTAATAAAAACCAATATAAAACAAATTGTAATAATCATCAATATACTTCCAATAAAAATTTTACAAAAGGAGTTATAGATTTCTTTCATCTTTAAATCCCTTATTTTCTTTTTTAAAAAAATGAATAATAGAATAAATTGAAAAATCACACTAACAGAAGTAGCCAAAGACAAGCCCAAGACAGAAATATCATTAATTCCCTTTAGAGAAAATACATTAACTAATAAAGCTTGCATTATCTTCTGCCATTTTAATGTTGCTGATGGTTTTAAAGATTGAGTAAAAACAAAACTCAAAAAGATATTCAATGCCACAGAAATCACTGCTATTAATGTAGGTGTCTTTGTATCTTTTAAAGCAAAGAAGGCACGAAAGAAAAGAAGAATTAAAGAAGAAGCAAATATACCTATACAAAACAAGCCTAGGCTGGCTGAAGTAAGTAAAGCTGCCTGATTTGAAAACTGACCATGTCGTAGAATAATCTCCACAATCTGATTTCTTAAAATAAAAATCAAAATACTAACTGGAATTATTAAATAAAGAATCTGCCGGAACACTAAAGAAAAGTGGTGGATAAACTCTTCTTTTTCATTTTTAGCCCAACTTCGGGAAAGAGCTGAAAAACTTGCCATAGCAAAAGAAGCCCCAATAATCCCTATAGGAAAATATTGAATATTATTAGCAAAATTAAAAATAGAAATAGAACCCTCTGACAAAGTAGAAGCAATAGCATTGATGAAAACTAAATTCAATTGAGAAGCTGAAACCCCAAATGTTCTAGGAATCATTAACAAAAAAACTCTTTTTATCTTCGAATCTCTAAAATCCAAGATGGGCTTATAAAAAAAACCGCAATTCAAAGCTGAAGGAACTTGAATTGCAAAATGCATAAAAGCTCCCAATATCACACCAAGGGCAACCCCTATAATTCCTAAACCAGGAGAAAGAAACAAAATACCAAAGATTATTCCTATGTTATATAAAATAGGGCAAAGGCTGTAAACTAAAAATCTATTAAAATGCTGTAAAATCCCGGAAAAAATAGAGCTTAAACCAAAAAATATAGGGCTTAAAAACATTATCCTTGTTAATATTATTGTTTTCTGCATCTTTTCAAAATCAAAACCCGGAGCAATTAGTTTTACTAAAAGGGGAGTGAAAATAAAAAGAAAAAAACTAAGCAAAATTAATAAAGTCAAAAACACATTTAAGCAGTTTGAAGAAAACTCCCAAGCTTCTTTTGGGTCTTTAGAAAAATATTCAGAAAATAAAGGTAAAAAAGCTACTACCACTCCTCCCAAAATCAAAATATTATATACAAGGTCTGGTATCTTAAAAGCAGCAAAATAAATATCCAAATCAGCTCCTGCGCCAAAACTCTTAGCCAACAACCAATCTCTTGTAATTCCTAAAAATCTGCTGATTAAAGCTGAAACTGCCAAGATAACTCCGGCTTGTCCTATTGTTTTTGTCTGATGGTTTAAAAAAATATTAAAATTCATTATGGTAATATCTTAAACTCTACCATTTATTCTACCCCAGATACAAAGGTTTGACAAAGCTATTTAGAATTGATAAAATAAAATGTCCTAGTAGGCCGAGTGATCGCCTTCTCGAAGGGTTCGAGGGGGAGGAAAGTCCGAACACCCACTCCTTGGATTCTTACAAGGGTTAAAAAGATAGGGGGTAACACCCCTCGGCTTAAAGGCTAGAGGTGCGAGCAGAGACGCTTTGAACCGAAAGGTTCAAAGTATCCAGGTTTTCCCTGGATAAGTCCCGAAGGTAACTTCGGGGGTGAAACGGCTAAATCCTTATCGGGTGCAAGAACAAACCTTTGACAAGCTGAGGTAATCTCAATGTGTACCTGTACTGGTGCTACTAGCCAAGGCTTGTTGAAGGAAAAAGTAGTTCGCATGAGCTTTAAGGCAACTTAAAGCCAAGATAAATGATCACCTAAAACAGAATTCGGCTTACGGGCCTGCTAGGACATTAAAAGAACCCATACAAAATGGGTTCTTTTAATTCTTTTAGAATAAAAATAATATCTAAAACAAACTCCTCGCCCTGTCTATACTGTCTAAAGCTTCATTTACTAATGAATCTGCTTCTTTGTTTTTGTTTCTAGAAATAAGATGAAATTTTACTTTTTTAAAATCTAACTTTAGGTTCCATACCTTTATAAACAACTGCTGTATTTTAGGGTCTACAATTTTATATTTTCCATTCAGTTGCTTTACCAATAACTCTGAATCTGACTTTATTTCTACCTCACTAATCTTTGCAATCTTCTTTCCAAATAAGTGTTTAAACTTCTCTAAAGCAAATATTACTGCTAAATATTCTGCTTCATTGTTGGTAAGATTTTCCCCCAGATATTTTGAATATTTTTTAAACTGTTGACCTTTTTCATTATAAAAAACAACTCCGGCAGCAGCCGGTCCTGGGTTTCCTCTGGAACCGCCGTCAGTACAAATTGTTATTTTTTTCATAGATTAAAATTGTTCTAATAAACAGTTCTTAAATTTCTCTAAATTCTTATTTTTTATCCTAAAACCAGAAGCTTGAGGGTGTCCTCCATATGTGATTAAATATTTTTTGCATTTCTCCATCAAAGAAACACTATCAATCCCGCTGGGAACTCTTACTGTGCCCTGGCTTTCTTTTTCTAATTTCTTAAAAAGAAAAATTGGCTTTTTTAAGTCTTTACACAAAAGTGAAGCAATAGGAGAGATTAATGGATAATCCCAATTAGAATCTCCCTCGAATACAATAGGCTCTTTACTGTATTCAATTCTTTGTGTAATCTCTTGGATAATTTTATTAATTTTTTCTTTCCTTATTTTGTTCTTTTCCTGTAGTTTCTGAATTATCTCTTGCAAAACCTCTGGAGAAGAAGCTGTTAAAAGCCTAAAAGAAGCTGGCAATCCATCTTCTACATCTCTTACATTTAATATAGAAATAATTTTGGAAACCTTTTCATACAGATTATATCCTTTCAAAAAATCAGCCTCAAAAAATGCTCTGATTCCTGGCCTCCAAGAATTTTCCAAATACCTTAACCCCTCCTCAATAAAAAGTTTGTTTTCTTCAACCTTTGGCATCATATCAGCAGTAGTAGCCAAAGCTACTAATTCTAAAAAACTTCTCCTCAATCCCTCCCCCATTTTCTCGCCCAATAAAATCTCTGAAAGCTTAAAAACAATTCCTACTGCGGCAAATTCTTTAAAAGGATATTCATCTCCTTTCTGTTTTGGATCTACAATAATATCAGCTGATGGCAATTTATCCAAAACCTTATGGTGATCAATAACTATTACACTGAAACCTATCTTCTTTGCCAATTTTATTTCTTTAAAATTCCCAATTCCACAATCTAAAGCAATTAAAAGAGCCGGAGCAAATTTCTTCAGCTTTTCTAAACTTGTTTTTGTAATGCCGTATCCTTCTATTTCTCTATCAGGAAAATATACGGCACAAACCTCTCCGCCCAAATTTTTAATAGTTTCTTTTAAAATAATAACTGAAGTAACCCCATCTAAATCAGCATCTCCATAAAGAATTATTCTTTCTTTCCCTTTAACAGCTTTTAGGATACGGCTTGCTGCTTTTTCTAAGTTTTTTATTTGTTGCATTATATTACTCTTTTAACGCTTCAATCCCTGGCAATTTTTCACCTGCTAAGAATTCCAACATTGCTCCTCCCCCAGTTGAAAGAAAATCAAATTTATCTACCAGCTTAAATTTATTAATAGCCGACACTGTTTCTCCGCCTCCAGCTACCTTAAAAGCCAAATAATTTCTTACAATTGCATCAGCAATTTCTTTTGTCCCCCTTTCAAACTTTTCATCTTCATACATTCCCATAGGTCCATTCCATAGAATTGTCTTAGCATGACTTATTATACCCTTAAAAGCTTTAATGCTTTCCGGCCCAATATCAAAAACGTCTTCTTCCTTTCTCAAAGTACCAATTCCTCCTTTTCTCAGATATCCTTCTTTTAAACTCTTCAGAGCTATTACACCATCTAAGGGTAAATGAATTTTGGGATTTGTTAAATCAATATTCTCTATTAATTTCTCTTCTGGTAAATCTCTTCCTATTAAAAGATTTTTATGGACAAAGAAAACCTCTCCAATCTTGCTTCCTATAATCAAATGGTCAGCTATTTTTAAAATATTCAAAATCGTCTTTATCTTTGTTTCTATTTTTATCCCTCCAATTATTGCTACAAAAGGTCTTTGGGGGCTTTCTAAAATATGAGAAAAAACATCAATCTCCTTTTCTAATAAAAACCCTTTAGTTTTAGGAAGATATTTTGGTATTCCCACAATAGAAGCATGTTTTCTATGACAAACAGAAAAAGCTTCATTTATAAAAATATCTCCCAGCCTTGCTAAGCTCTTTGCAAATTCCTCATCATTCTTTTTTTCTCCATCGTGGAATCTTAGGTTTTCTAACAATACTACATTTTGAGGAGTCAACGCTTCTATTTCTTTCCTGGCTCCCTTTTTGAGATAGTCTTTAAATAACACTGTCTCCTTTCCTAATAACTCTTTTAATATAGGAAGTAAACATTTTAAACTACTCTTTTCTCCCTTTGATTCTAAATGACTCATCAATATTACTCTTGCATCCTTTTCAATTAAATATTCAATAGTGGGAACAGCTTTCTTGATTCTAAAATCATCTAAAACCTCTCCGGTTTTAGAAATAGGAACATTGAAATCGCATCTCACTAAAACATTTTTACCTTTGAGTTCGAAATCTTGGATTCTTTTCATTTTTCTTTTTTTAAAGCCTCTTCTAAGGCTTTTTTTAATTCTTCAATATTTACCTTTTTTTTGGGCCTTTTTAGTTTCTTGTCAGGTTTTTTGGAGGAAGAAAAAGAAATAGGCTCTAATTGACCAACTGTTTTTAAAGAAATTTCCTCTTTCTCTGGTTCTATTTTTTCCTCAACAGTCTTCTTAGGAATCTCTGTTTTTGGAGCTCCTGCTTTTTCTACCTTTTTAAGACAGGACTTGCAATAGACGGGTCTTATACCATCAGGCGGAAATATCACCTTTGTCTTCTTGCCACACATAGAACACTGAGCATCATATAAAGTGGGTTGGGCCTTTGGTTCTTCCACAGGCAATGGTGTTTCTATAAATCCGCTCCAACGATTTATCTTATCTTCCACAATTTCTCTTGGAAAACCACACTTTTCTCTAGAACATCTTATTATCTTCTCTCTATTTGATTTTGCAGGTTTCTCAAAAGGAGGTAAAGTCTTTGCAGAAAAAGGTCTCCCTGCAATCCCATCTACCATTAACTTAAGATAAATATGATACTTCCCCAAATTCACTAAATCTTCAGCTATTAGCTCTGGAACAAATTCTTTCTCTAAATACTCTGCATCTTCAGCTCCTACTCGAAAAACTATCAAGGTGCCCACATTACCAAAGACAGAATCACGAACTTTTGTACTTTTTCCAGTGGGCGTTACTTCTTCAAGCTGAGCAATATACTGATTAGCTAATGTTAAGGACAATCTGTATTTTCTTGCCTCAGATAAAATATTAGCAAATGCTTCTGTGGCAAAATTCTGGAACTCATCAACATATAAAAAGAAATCTCTTCTTTCTTCCTCTGGAATATCCACCCTCGACATCGCAGCCAACTGTAATTTTGTTATCAAAAGAGCACCTAATAATTTTGAGTTATCCTCTCCTATCTTTCCTTTTGATAAATTAGCAATTAAAATCTTGCCCTCATCCATCAATTTTCTCATGTCAATCTTAGTCTTCACTTGTCCAATAATATTCCTAATCAAAGGATTGGAAATCAACTGGCCTATCTTATTTTGAATTGCAGCCGTAGCCTCTACTTCATATCTTTGAGTATAACGAGCAAATTCGTTCACCCAAAAGGACTTTACCATCGGGTCTCTTACCTTTTGTACTATTTTCTCACGATAAGCTGCATCTGCCAACATTCTGTTTATCCCCAAAAGGGTAGTATTCGGATACTCCAATAAAGCTAAAATACAATTTCCCAAAATATATTCCATTCTGGCCGACCACACATCAGGCCAGATTTTCTTAAATACCTCCATTAAACCAGAAGCTACCAAATGTCTATTTTCCGGAGCCACTTTTTCCATTACATTAAACGCAATAGGATACTCTGTGTCTGCAGGATTAAAATAAACTACATCATTGATTCTGTTAGATGGAACAAAATCCAATAAATCTTCGGCAAGTTCTCCGTGAGGATCAACTATGCCCAATCCCCTTCCTGCTCTTATATCTTGTATTGCCATATTCTCTATCATTGCTGTCTTTCCCATTCCTGTTTTTCCCACAACATAAATATGCCGACGCCTGTCATCGGTTTTAATACCCACTTTTTTCCTCTCTCTTCTAAAAGTGGTTTCAGCAAAATATACTATATCTTTATCTTTCATAGTTTATTGCTCAGGTAGCTCTGGGGGTGGTTTTTTCTTGGCTTCAATCCAAGAAACACCAGGTACAGGAGCTATTCTCCAAGATGGGAAATGAAAAATAGATGCCAATTCTTCAGTATTTAGAATAAATTTAACATTTTTTGGAGGTCTGGGGAAATAAGAATGCACCCTGCTTACATAATTTCTAAAAAGCTTCCTTTTTCTTAAATATAATCTCCTGGCGCGGAAGAGATTAATTGGTAAAAACCATGATCTGTGAATTTTGGTTATTGTATCACCGTATGGAATAAGAGCATTAAGATTGTGAGTATAAAAACTTCCAAAAAATGTAAAACCAAGCCTTAATTTTCCTTTCACAAAATTCTTTCTTTTTCCTAAATAAATAAAACGAATATTTGTGTAAAAACCTGGCTTTGAAATCTTTTCTTCAATGGCAGCCACTATTTCTCTTTCTCCTGGAGTAAGCTTCATTTCAGGAGGAAGGAAAAATTTTTCTTTTTCAGGTTTCTCTGGTTCTTCTGGAACCTTGCCTGTAATTAGAAAATCAATAGCATCTAATATAATTGGTCTGTATGGCTTTTTCTCTTCCACAGGTCTTTTAGCCAATTTATCTCTTAATTTCTTGCCTTCTTCTATCCAGTTAAAACCAACAGTTTTCACACTATCTTCTTGCTCACTTACAGGTGTTGCTGCAATCTGTATCCAAAAATGCTCTCCAGGACCCATTCTGCCTAATGCCTCTACAAGCTCTGCTATTGGATCTACCTTTTTTTCCTCCACATCTTCCTGACCTGTCTCAAATTTCTTATATGTAAGAATGGGAAGTGCATTCTCTTCTATTTTGTTTTTTAAGAACCTGTAATCCGTGCCCCACATTTCCCATTCTTTGTTTGGAATATCTTGGGGAACCAGCTTTGTATAATCATCAACCTCAACAATCTCCACCTCAGGATATTGGGAATAAATAGCAGCTTCTACTGCATCGCGGTATGCTTCATGAATTCTGATATAAAAATGTATTTTACCTTCAATTGAAGCAATCTCAAGACCTAAAGAGGTCTGGAATTGACCCTCAATCCACTCTTCCCACCAGTCAGGAGGATGATAAATAATACTATGCAAGCTAGTCATCACATCCTCCATTGCCCTAATTGGTTTTACAATATCCTTGGGTATTTTTATCTCCAACAAAACAGGTCTGAATACATTTTTCAAAAAAGCCTCAAACCTCCACCATTTCCAGAAAAACAAAAAGCGGTTTTTAATCAAAAAAGGGAAAAACAACCACCACCAGTTTTTAATAATCAACCAGAGGGGTTTAATAATTAAACCGCCTGCTGTCTTATAAATATCCCAAATCTCAGAGAATATAGAAAACATTTTTAAGCTTCTTTTATTCTATATCTACCTTGAGAATCTCTTAAAAAGTATTGTTTATTGCTTAAATTTAATAATACAGTGTTCTTTTTCACCAATCTTTGTTTTAATACCTTTTCTAAAATCTCTTCCTTTGTTAAAGGTTCTTCTGATTCTTGCAGTATCTTAAGTATTACGTCTCTCACCTGTCCTGGATAATAACCCCACTCAGCCAAGGCATATATTCCTCTCCCAACTAAAACAAACCTGTTATCTTTTATAAGTTCATTATGAACAGTCTGTACATGACTATTTTCAATCAATTTTGCCACCTCATGAAAATGAAGAGGTTTGCCGATCTTCTTAAAAACCAAATAAGCTTTATCTTTTATCCCTTTGGGATTAATCTCAGGCCAATGAGAAAGTCCATAGAGATTGTCTTGGTTTTTATCAATCTTTTTTGAGGCTTCAAGATAAGATTCCAAAGCTCTTTTCTCTAAAGAAGCTGGAGAATTAAGCTCCTCTAAAGGAAGCGGTTTTTTAATATTTTCGAATTGCAAAGCAAGAGAATTAACCACTTCCTTTGCTAAATTATATGAATCCTCACCTATTATCCAAACAGAGTAAAAATCATTGTTTTCATTAATTCTTTTAAAAGGCTCTCTCAAATTTAATAAAAAATACACCTCGTTTCTTGCGTTATCCTCTCCAAGTTCTTTTAATAAGACTTCTTCCTTCCTCACTCCCCCAAACTTTTTTAGATGATTTAAGAAATAATTAAAGACCTTTTTATGGTCTTGCGTCTTTGGCTTTATCTTGTTTAAACTTGCAGCTTCTATTTGGCGCACCCTTTCTCTGCAAATTCCAAAATCTTTCCCAATTGATTCTAATGTTTCTCTTTTATCTCTTCCTAAACCAAATCTTCGAGAAATTATTTCTTTCTGCCTTTGATCAAGACCAGAAAGCAAATCTAAACAAATCTTATGGTAATCGAATTTTGTCATAACTTAAATTAGTTAATTTTGTTATTTTTTTATTTAACCATTTTAGAAATCTTTAGTCAAGTGAACCTAAAAACCTGAAATCATGGCAGAAACAATTCCCACCAAGAATATCCCATCAAACACCCCTGCTCCGCCAATAGAAAGATAACCGCTATAATGCTGAATCTTCTTAAGATTTAAAAGGTCTGCCCCAATTAAGGTTCCGAGTACCCCTGAGATAAATGCACAGGGAGCTGCAAAATCAGGAGATAAAATCATTGAAAAAAGCGCAGAAAAAAGAGGAGGAATAAAAGCGGGCAAAACAATACCACGGCCAGGTATTACTTTAGCAAAGAGTTTAGAAACAATACTCATTAAAATAATCGACTTAAAAATGGGCATCAACTCAAAGCCTTTAATCTTTGCCAATAAGAGAAAATAAAAAGAGATTAAAATTGGAATCACTGCCCCACCAACATTAATAGCCACATAATGAGTTTCAATTCTCGGCACATTAAAAAAACCAAAAAAGCTTGGTTTTCTTACTAAAACCAATTTCTTTTTGGTCAAAGGAATATTAATCAAAGAACCAATTAAAATTAAAAAAAGAATAAACAATGTAGTATCCGGAGAAATTCCTAATTTTTCAAAACCAATAATAACAACCTGGAAATACGTCAAGAGGAATAAAAAAGGCAAAGATAAAAGAAAAAGAATAAAAAGTAAAATGGTAAGAGGAATAAAAAACATATTTTAAATGTTAGATTTAACCATACTTTGGCATACAGCATTTTTTATATTTCTTTCCTGAACCACATGGACAAGGGTCATTTCTACCCGGCTTATTTTTGCGACTCCCAGCAATATGGGTTTTTCCGGCAGATTCTGACTTTAAAGTATCTGCTGGGACTATACTTGCTCTAAGAATAGTATTAACAGTCACCAATTCTATATCTTTCAATAATTTTTTAAACATCTTATAGCTCTCTTTTTTATATTCGACCAAGGGATCTTTTTTCCCATAGGCTCTTAATCTCACAGTATCTTTCAAATGGTCCATATTTTCTAAATGTGCCATCCAAAACATATCCAACACCCTCAAAGAAATAATCTTTTCAATCTGTGACATATTTGTCTCTCCAAATTCCTTTTTCTTTTTCTCATAATCTTTCTGAGAATATCCTGCGTTCTTAAACATTTCTATAATAAGCTCTGCCAATTCTCCTTTTTGCGCTTTTTCTAAAATCTCTCTTCTCTTTTTATAGATAATCTCTCTATGTTTATTCATTACATCATCATATTCCAGAACATGTTTTCTTATATCAAAGTTTATTCCTTCTATCCTTGACTGAGCTTCCTCTATTGCTTTTGAAATTATTTTTGCCTCAATCGGTTCATCTTCAGGAAGATTCAAGCGAGTAGCCAAAGATTTTATTCTTTCTCCCCCAAAGATTCTCATTAAATCATCTTCTAATGATAAGAAAAACTGACTTGAACCTGGATCTCCTTGTCTTCCAGCTCTTCCTCTGAGCTGATTATCAATCCTTCTTGCCTCATGTCTTTCAGTGCCAATAACATGCAAACCCCCCAATTCTTTTACCTTTTCAGCCTCTTTCGGGTCAGGAGGATTGCCTCCTAAGATTATATCAACTCCTCTACCTGCCATATTGGTAGCTACTGTCACTGCCTTCAATCTGCCAGCTTGCGCAATAATCTCCCCTTCTCTTTGATGATTCTTGGCGTTTAGAACTTGGTGGGAAATTCCTTCTCTTTCTAATAATCTTGAAAGTTGCTCATTTTTCTCTACAGATCTTGTACCAATTAAGATTGGCTGTCCTCTTGAGTGTCTCTCTTTCACTTCTTTAATCAAAGCCTTAAGCTTACCCTTCTCTGTTTTATACACCCTATCTGGTAAATCTTTTCTTATTACTGGTTTATTCGTCGGAATCACTACAACATCTAATCCATACACCTTATCAAATTCTTCAGCTGAACTAAGAGCAGTACCTGTCATACCAGCCAATTTCTTATACATCCTAAACAAGTTTTGAAAAGTAATAGAGGCTAAAGTAAGAGATTCGGGATTAATAGTCACATTCTCTTTTGCTTCAATTGCTTGATGAAGACCTCTAGACCAGCGGCGTCCCGGCATTAATCTTCCTGTAAACTCGTCAATAATAATAACCTTGCCGTCTTTAACAATATAGTCTCTATCTCTCTTGAAAAGAGCTTCTGCTCTGAGGGCTTGCTCCAAATAATGCAGGTATCTTGTCCCCTTTTCTTCATAGATATTCTCTAATCCTAAGATCTTCTCTACCTTGTTAATCCCTTCTTCAGTCAAGGTAACTATCCTTCTTTTTTCATCAATCTCATAGTCCTTATCCTGGGTAAGTTTTGGCATAATTTTGGCAAACTCCCCATACCACTTTGAACTCTCAACATCTGGAGTTGAAATAATCAAAGGGGTCCTTGCTTCATCAATCAAGATAGAATCAATCTCATCAATAATGGCGTAATTAAACTCTCTCTGAACCATCTGAGAAAGATTATAGACCATATTGTCTCTCAGATAATCAAAACCAAATTCATTGTTTGTTCCATAGGTAATATCAGCTAAATAAGCTTCTTTCCTTTCACAGGGACGCAGAAAATCTTCCACAACATAAAATCCTCCAAGCTCATCTCTTATTTTTTCTTTTTCTTCTGGCAGTTTCTTGTATTCTGGATCATATAAAAAAGACTGTTCATGATTTAAACATCCAACGCTTAATCCTAAAGCATGATAAATCTGCCCCATCCAAACAGCATCTCTTCTTGCCAAGTAATCATTCACAGTAACAAGGTGGCATCCCTTCCCTTCTAAGGCATTCAAATATAAAGGCAAAGTGGCAGCCAAGGTTTTTCCCTCCCCTGTCTTCATTTCAGCAATCTTGCCCTGGTGCAAAACAATCCCTCCGATTAACTGACAATCGTAGTGTCTTTGTTTTAATGTTCTTTTTGACGCTTCCCTTACCAAGGCAAAAGCCTCTGGCAATAAATCATCTAAGGTCTCTCCTTTTTGTAGTCTTTCTTTAAACTCTTTTGTTTTGTCTTTAAGTTGTGCATCAGAAAAGCCCTCGAATTCTTTTTCGAGGCTGTTAATCTTATCAACTAAAGGCTGTAGCTTCTTTAAATATTTTTCATTAGCATTTCCAAAGATTTTATCTAGAATTGCCATATTGCTAATTTTAAATCACTATTCAAAAAAAATAAAGCCCGAAGGCTTTT
>CAZBMQ010000006.1:0-11980 GCA_964493485.1 uncultured Candidatus Saccharibacteria bacterium | reverse complement strand
TAACTTTCTCCTCTTCCATTACTCATCAAGCCTACAAATATTCAATTTAAAAGATAATCTATTCTATTAATTTCATTGAAAATGTCAAATTATATTACAAAAACAATGCAATAAAAAATATAATTTATAAAAATCAATCTAAAACTAACTGCTTCGAAGAAAAAAATTCTATACTTACTTTTTAGCCCAAAATACCCAATTTCATAAACTTAGAATAAATCTTATAAAGTTTTTATATATATTCTCATCTTATATAAAATTTGGATATTAAAATTTCTTTTCTTATCTCGCTTAAAATCTTTTTAAATAATTTTTCGTCCTCTCCCAATTTTTCTGGAAATAAAACACCTTTATCTATAAATTTTTTTTCTAATAAAAGCTTCACTAAAACAACAGGGAAAACAGCTGTAATCTTCTGCATTGAGTTTAGCTTTTCATTCTTTTTGGAAAAGCTTTTCATTTTCCAAACAATCTTTTGATTTTTCTTTTTAATCCTTATCTGCCCAATAGTTAAATTGTCTTGTTTTTTGCTTTCTAAAATCTCTCTACTAATATCTAAATTTTTTCTTTTGAAAAATCCGTGATTTTCTAAATATTTAAAAAAAATGAAAAAACCAAAGGGTCTTATCACTCTATAGCTCATATTCTTTACTTTTAAATTTTCCAACAAAGATTCTAATCCCTCTGCAAAATAGCTTTCAGCTTCAACCCCTTCAATCTTTTCTTTTCTGTAATCAGAAAAGGGAGGAGTTTTTATCTTTCTCCCTTTTTTAATCAAGGTCGCCTTTACTTGATGGGTTTCGATTAAATCCTCGAAACACCACAAAAAAGGAAAAGAAAAGTTTTCTTTTGATAAACTTCCAGCTAAAATTTCAATTTCTTTCACTCTGTTGTCTTTTGCTTCTCTGCCACAAATTAAATTAGTTAAACCGGGAGAAAAACCACATTCTGGAAAAACCCTAATCCCTCTTTCAAATATTGCCTTTTTATTTCTAATATAAAATCTGTAATCTAAATCTGATATATCAATCAAATCCTTTCTATATTTCAAGGCTAATTTCAATCCTTTCTCTCCCGCACTGCCAGGTAAAGCTGAAACCAAAAGAAATGCTTTTTTGATATCTCTTTCTCGAGAAAAAAATTCAACCCTTAAGGGTAGATTATATTTCTTCAGATAAAATTCTACTGCTTTCCCTATTCTACCTTTTCCTAATATTAATATTTTCTTCATTTAAGTTTCCAAATTTTAGGCAATATCATGCTTGCCTTATGAACTTCTGGAGAATAAAATCTAAATGTATGTGTTTTAGATATTTTATTAAATCTCTTTTTTATTTTTTTAAAATCAACTTTTTGTAGGTTTATTTTCTTTGAACCTGCAATAAAACTATACTCTCCACAATGATAAGAAGGCATGCAAAATCTATAAATAGATATCTGAGGAAAAATCTCCTTTAATCTTTTTATAATTTTTTTAATGATGTTTTCAAAATCCAAAAAAGAAGCTCCTAAAGTAATTACTATTCCATCTTTTTTCAAGGCTACAAATATTTCTCTATAAAATCTCTCAGAATAAAGAGAAAAAGAAAGTCCTTCTTCTTCCAAATTGGTGCAATCTATAATTGCTATATCATAAAAATCTTTTTTCTCTCTTACAAAACTCTCTCCTGAAATATTGTGAATCTCTACTCTCTTATCAAAAAAAGAATTTTCGCATACAAACCTAAGATGCCTCCTAGAAAGTTTTATTATCTGTTCATCTAACTCAACCAAATCTATTTTTTTAACAGGATGTTTCAATACTTCTCTTAATACTCCTCCATCTCCTCCGCCAATAATCAAAACATTCTTAGGTTTTGGATGAGAAAACAAAACCGGGTGAGCTATCATTTCATGATAAATAAACTCATCTTTCTCTGAAAACTGCACTATTCCGTCTAAACAAAATATTCTTCCGTAAGTGCCATTATCAAAAATCAACACTTCTTGAAAAGGTGTTTTTCCTTTGAATATTATTTTATCAATCAAAAAACAATGTTTTATCTTGCCCAATCTATTTCCAGGAACTTCACTTTCGCAAAACCATTTTTTATAAATAGGCATATATAGGTTTTTTGAATTTTACTCTTTTGAGTTTAGAAGGAAGATGTTCAAAAATATACAAAGCAGCTCCTAATTTGGGAGATTTCATAACAATCTTTTTATCAATCATTTGAGAAAGTCTTTTAATTATTTCTTTATCTTCTTTATAAAGCATTATCTGAGGATAAAATACTTTATCAGGAATAAGCTCTATAATAAGCAGATTGTTTTTAGTAAAGAAATCCTGCAAAAATAAAAATCTATTTCCGATAACCTCATCACCTATTTCCAAAAAAGCAAAACCCCCGTCATCGCTTAATTGGTTTTTTCCAAATCTCATAAATTCTTTTACCCCTTCTTCTGTATAAATGGGATTACATAAAAATCCTATAAATTTCTCTCCTAAATTCTTTTGTTTTCTTATATCAATTTTTTTAGTCTTAATTTTCAACTTAAACCTCAAAGCAAGATTATCAATGCAAGAAAGCAGTTCCTCATCTGCGTCAACCACAAGAGATTCAATGTTGGGCTCAGCCAAACTTAAAATTACAGAAATGAAATCATCGTCTCCGACAAATAAAAATTTTCCATTCTTTGGTAAA
This sequence comes from uncultured Candidatus Saccharibacteria bacterium, assembly GCA_964493485.1. Taxonomy (GTDB): domain Bacteria; phylum Patescibacteriota; class Minisyncoccia; order Minisyncoccales; family JANBVM01; genus CAZBMQ01. The sequence continues at coordinate 9,296 of CAZBMQ010000006.1, read as the reverse complement.
TATTTCAGTATCTTTTCTGCTACAAAAAAAGCGGAACCAGTAGAAATTGGCATCTGGTCCCACTTACCTTTTACTAAAAATTTTTGAAATTTTTTAAATAAATTGACAACAGGCTCTTTTTCTTTGGCTTTTACTTTTAATTTATTCTCAATTTTTTTCTTGATTTCTATACTATTTTGAGGTCTTGGAATTATTTTTTTTATTTCTTTCTTCAATAAAGAAACTTTTCCATTTCTTTTAACCTTAATAATTTTTTCATCCTCCAAAAATTTAAGGTAAGGCCAGAGATTCCAGTCTTCAGAAAAGTTTTCTAAGACAAAATCAAAAACGCTCCTTGAATATATCAGGATTTTTAAATTAGAAAGAAAGGTTAAAAAAGGAGGCTTATTATAGTTCTCATAGAATTCTCTGAGAATCTTATCTGAAATTTTTATCCCTTTGAGACTGCTGGAATACTTCTTTTTCTCAGTGAAAAACCATTCTCTATCAAACTCCAAAAATCTCTTATAGAGAGTCCTCAGAAATTTCTCTAATTCATTCTCCATACTCTATTATATTATTCCTCTTTTTATCCTCTTTACCTTAACCTTTTTGGGACCGAATTCTTTCTTCAAATAATCCAGAGATTTGTCAGGAAAAGATTTCTTCCCGCAGGTAAAAATATCTATAGCAAGATATTCATATTCTGGCCAAGAATGAAGGGCAATATGACTCTCGGCTAACAAAACAACCCCAGTGATTCCCTGAGGTGAAAACTTATGAATGTCTACCTTCAAAGGAGTGTTGCCTCCTTTTTCGGCTGCTGTAAGTAAAATCTTCTCAACCTTTTTTGAGTCTTCTATAATCTTGCCTCCCCAAAACTCGGCAATAATATGAATACCTGCATATTTTCGTTCTTTTTCTTTGACCCATTGTATGGATCTCTTTGTTTTTTGTGTCATCTCTTTGGCAATCGCTTTACCACACAGGATAGAGCTTTCTTAAAAAGATCTATCCTATGAAGCTATCTCAACAAGTTTTTTCTTGTTAAGAAAAACAAAGAGCAAAACAAAAAAGCGATTGCGGTTAAATTGTTAACAAATTTTATTTATAAACCCTCTTCTCTTATTCTTCCTTTCCGGTAAAACCTAGCTTTAGGAGAAACCTTTAATTCTTTTTTTAAAACCCTACTTTTTCTTTTCCTTTTCGAGATTACTTTCTCTTTTTGTTTCTTCAACTCTCTCTGCAATTCATCTTTAACTTCCGTGATGGCTATTCTTAGCTTCTGAGAAACAGCCTCTGCTCTTACACTCTTTCCTCCAAACCTTATCTGACATTCTGCTCTAAAAAACGGACCCTTTCTGTGATGTCGGGTTTCTTTTCCTATTTCCACCCAAGCTTCTGGTAATGCCTTCAACTTTCCCGATGGAGTTTGATAATTCCCATTATACAATATTTTAATAAATTTTTCAACAGACCCTATTTTCTTTTCAATAAAAACCTTAATAGCTGGAGTTAAACTAATATTTTTCGTTTTAATATTTATCTTCATAAAAAAACAAATCCCCGCCTTTAAAGTTTAACACTTTTTTCAACTTCTTTCAAGTATTAAAATTATGACGGGGAATTTACTCTATTTCTTTTTCTTCTTTGCCTTTTTCTTCTTAGCTGGCTTCTTTGCCTTCTTCTTTTTTGCTTTCTTTTTTTTCTTGGCCATAATTTATTTTTGAAAAAAAATATTCAGGCAAATGGTCGACCCCTATTGCCAAAAAATTTTATTATTTAATTTTTTCACTTTGAAAAAAAGATGTCAATTGTGGAAAATTAAAAAAATTCTCATAAATACTGAATTTCTTCTTTGAGCTCTATCCCAAATCTTTCCTTTACTTTTTCTTTTGCTAATTTTATTAATTTCTTAACATCCTCTGCTTTTCCATCTCCTACATTAATAATAAAATTTGAATGTTTTTCTGAAATCTTCACATCCCCAATTCTCTTTCCAACAAGACCACATTCTGCAATTAAAAATCCAGCAGGAATCTCTTTATTCTTTTTAAATTGTAAAAATTCAGGATAAAGTTCAAAAATCTTATCAGAGGAAGGAGTAAAATTTTCAAATATACTTCCAACAGAAGGAAACGCTAAAGGATGATGTTTTTTTCGATATTCAATATATTCTTTCATTTCTTGCTTACTTTTCTCTTTGTTTCCTTTTTTCAAAGAAATCTTACAAGAAAGAACAACTAAATTAGGATTCTCTTTAAAAACACTAGTTCTATACCCAAATTTGCAATCTTTATTATTAAAAAAAACTATTTTCTGTTTTTTAACATCAAATACTTCAACCTCTTTTACTATATCTTTCATAGATATTCCCCAAGCACCGGCATTTCCTCTTATAGCGCCTCCCACTGTTCCTGGAATTCCAGCTGCCCATTCTAAACCACTTAAACTGTTTTCTGCAGCTAGCTTAGTTATTTTTTCTAATGAAACACCTGCCTCTGCAAAGATTTCATTGCCTTCAAGTTTAAATTTAGAATTTTTTACTTTAATAATTAAACCATCAAATCCCTTATCTGAAATCAATAATTTGCTTCCTCCTCCTAAAAGATAAAAAGGTAAACTAAGCTTTTTTGCTATGTTTACAGCTAAAATTAAATCTTTTTTTGTCTTTGCCACAAAAAAATATTTAGCTTTCCCCCCAATTCTAAAAGTAGAGTGATTTTTAAGAGACACATTAAATTGTATTGTAGAAAGGGTTTCTTTTAATTCAGAAATATCGCTTTTCATATCCTAAAAGGGCCGGGAGAGTTAACTCCTATACTAAGTCTTTCGTGAGTGCTTACCCCCCGACCCAATTTTTATTTTACTATTAACCAAAAAGTTGTCAAAAAAGCAAAAAGAACTTGTTTTTAAAAATAAATCTAAAACCACAATAAAAAGAGAATAAAAAATAAAAAAGGAAGAAAAAACAGAATAAAAAAATAAGAAGGAAACAGAAAAACAAAAAAGGAAATACGCGATAATTCAGCCATGGCTGAATTATCGCGTATTTTAATCCCAAATATACCTTTAAGGGTCTTTAGAAAACAAAAATGGAAAAATTAAGTAAGATTAAAAAATTTTTTAAACTTTTTGTCAGACCCAATATCTTCTGCCACAATAACTCTAAGTTCATTATCCGAAAATCCAAAAAAATCTCTTAAAACCTCTATTTCATCATCACATTTAAATGGATGCAACCATATACTTTTCTGAAGGGGATAAAAACCTAATTCTTTTAACTTCCCTCTAAAAGCTTCTCGATAAATTTTCTTCAATTGGGCAATATCAAAAACAACCAACCTCCATTTTTTATCCCATTTCTTAGGTTTTTTAATATTTAAAGCGTCTATCTGAAGCCAATTTGCTTTCTTCTTTCCCTTCTCTGTTAATCGAATGTAAATTTGGTGATTTTTCTTTTTAATATCTATATATCTCTCTTTTCGAAGCTTATAAAAAGCATCATAGACTTTTTTATTTCTGTATCTCTTTTTTTTAAAATATTTTCTGAATCCTTTTACAAGATTTAAAACAAAATAAGGAGATGTAGCTGCGATAGATATTAGTCCTGCTGTGGCTAAAGAAGAAAGGATGTCTTTTACAATTTCAGATCGAGGTTTACGAAAATAATATTTGTATTTAGTCATAATTTATTTTTGAATCTTAAATAGATTTAAAAGAATTTCTTTTTCCGTCTTTATATTAACGCCTTAATTCAGCCATGGCAAATTATGGAGTATCTGTAAGCTTAGGTAAGACGTAAATTAATGAAACATAAATAATACATAATAGAAAAAATTAATGCCTAATAGATAAAATTAGAAAAACACAAGTCAAAAAATTATTAAAAAGCAAAAGACCCCGCTCGAGTGGGGCCTTTTGCCGACTTATTTGGAGTTCCTTTTAGGAGCACTCACTATAATGATTCTAACAAAGTATTAAGATTATGTCAAGTTTTCTTATAGGCTATTCAAAAACTCATCAATCTTTGGTATCAAGTTAGGATCTATTTCTCTTGCTTTCATTGCTGTATCTCTTGCTTTATCAATCTCGCCTAGATTAGCATAAGCTGTGGCTAATCCCATTAAAAAATCTGTGTTTTGGGGATTGATTTCCAAACCTTTTGTATAAATAGTGGCTACCCAGGAATGATCTTTTAATCTTTCAAAAACCCTTGCAGCTCTTTTTATATCGCTTTCCTTCCACTTATAACCTAATTCATATGCTTTTCTCATTTCCTCTGCTGCTTTTTCGTCTTCGCCTATATTCAAATATGTAATTCCTAAATACCAATGCGAAGTGCTGAATCTTGGTTCTAAATCAATCGCTTTTTGAAACAGTTTTAATGCTTCATCTGTTTGACCCTTTGCCATCTTAACTTCAGTTAAATACCAATATCCTTGCTGGTTTGTAGGACTTAATTCTATCGCTTTATTTAAAACCTTTTCTGCTCTATCAAGTTTAATTCTATCTTGAAGAATCCGATAATCAGTTGAATAAAGCCTTCCTGCAAAAAGATGGCTTCGGAAATCCAATGAATTTTTCCTCATACTTATCTCCATTTGTTCTTCTCCTAATTTAAATGCTTCCCTTATAGTATCTTTGGTTTCTCCTTTAAAAAGACTTTCCCTGAAAAGCTGTTGGGCAAATTGCTCTCTAATCTCATATTTCTCCATCAATGTATTCAGGGCTTTTTTGAAAAAATCCATTTTGTCTGAAAGCCGTACATCTCTTTCTTCTGGACCCACGCCAATCTTTTTAGCTACCATCATTTTAACTGTATACTCTGCGCTCTTTGCTGGCTGAATATTCCCAAAATATAACAAAGGGGCTATCAAAGCTATAACAATTCCAAAAATAACATATTTTCCTATTTTGCTATTTCTAAATCTCAAAAGAGGAGAATCGGAAATTTCTTCCTCAAAATCAAATTCTTCATCTTCTTCTCCTTTGATTAAAAATATTGTAAAGCCTAAACTCAAGAAAAATACGACATAGCTTGAAATCATGTCAAAGACTAATAGGTTTTGGAAAAAATACATCGTGAGCAAAGAAATCATGCCTAAATAACAAAAAGTGTGCTCTCTTTCTCTAAGATATGTCTTTAAAAGTCCTAATAAAGAAAAAGTAAAAATCAATAAATAACTTACAAGCCCCACTACTCCCATCGTTACTAAGGTATCTAAAACAATATTGTGAGCTCTATCAAACCAAATCTCTCCTCCGCATTCTGATAAAAATATACAAGGATTAAAAAACTTCAAGAAAACAACATTAAAGTTCTCAGGTCCCCAACCAAATATTGGTCTCTCTAAAAATCCTTTCCAAGCTTTCTCCCATACAACAAATCTGGGCTTCATTTCTTTTAAAAGCCTTTCAATGCCTTTCTTTAAAATGGGAGGCTGTGAAACAGCTAAAAATATTAAAAGAACAATTAAAGCGATGATTATAAAAATCCCTAACTTCCTTTGTTTTTTCTTTTCAGAAAACAATAAATAAAGCAGACACAATAAAAATATCCCCCAAAAAAAAGAAACCGTTGCACCTCGTGCATGAGAATTTATTAACACAGGAATAAAAATTGCCCAGGAAGCCCCTGTAAAAATACGCCAACCCGAACTTTTCTTTTCTAAGAATAAAATTAAAGCAAAGAAAATATCAAACAAAAGATACGCAGCCATAAAAGAGGTATTCCCGATAGTCCCTCCTCCTCTGCTTGAAATTGCGCTTTTGCTCACTACATGGAAACACAAAATAATCCCAACCAAGATTGATATTGTGAGAAGCCTTTCCCAATCTTCTCTTGTGGTAAAACAACTAGTCAAAATAATTAAAAAAATAACAAGATGAAATTGAGTAAGGATGCCTGTCATTCTCTCAAAAGTACTCCAAAAACTTCTCTCAAAGTTTATCCCTAAATATGAAGTGAGAATAAAAACCAAAAAAAATAAAAACACTGAAACAGAAACTGCATTAATCTTTGGTCTATATCTCGGAGAATATATAGCTAAAACTAAATAAAAAACAGAAACAATCTCAACCAATACCCTGAAATAAATAGTTTTTGGAGTTACAAAAGGAAAAAAAGAAGCTCTCCATACAATTACTGGAGCAAACAAGCTTAAATAAACTCCTAACTTAATAACTGCGAGGCAAAACTCTTCTAATGGAAGATTTTTATTTTCTCTAAGTTTCTTGCCCATTGTAGTATTTTCTTATTTTAGGTTAAAAAGGGTAATTTGTAAAATCTTGCCAATTAAGCCTTTTCATTTTAAACTTAATTAGTTAGACATCTCTCTATAATTAATAAAATATGCCAAAAACATCGCTAACCCTTAAAAAAATTATTCTTCTTTTAGGAGATGTAGTTCTCCTTTACATTTCTCTTTTTCTCACATTATTTTTAGGCTTTTGGGGAGAATTTACTTCTGAAATCTTTAATCTTCATCTCATTCCATTTTCTATTATTTATCTTTTTTGGTTAATAATATTTTACATTTCTGGTTTTTACGACCTCCACCTAATCAAAAGCAAGTTATCCTTCTATGCCCGTTTTGTAGGAGCTATCTCAGCAAATTTAATAATAGGAATACTATTTTTTTATACTGTCCCCTTTTTTGGAATCACGCCTAAAACAAACTTGATTTTAAATGTATCAATATATGGAATTTTATTTTTGGTTTGGCGGAGAACTTTCTATTCTTTGTTCTCGGTTCATTTTTTAAACAGAACGGCAGTTATAGGAAAAGGCGCTGAGGTTGAAAATTTAAAAACTCAAATCCGTGAAAGACCTTATTTGGGATATAAAATTGTACCAATGGACTTAGAAAACGACTTGTTTACTCAGATTCAAGAAAAAAATATAAATACTGTAATATTTGATGAAAACTTAGAATCCCATCCTCAAATTTTAAAAGCTCTTTACTTCTGTCTCCCGGCTAAAGTAGATTTCTTGAATTTTTCTCAAGCCTATGAATTAATTACAGAAAAAATTCCAGTGTCCACTATTTCTGAGACTTGGTTTTTGGAAAATTTAAAGGAAGGAGAAAGGCTCTTTTATGACAAAATAAAAAGATTTATCGATATAATATTAGCAAGTATTATACTTATCTTTACCCTTCCTCTTTGGTTGTTAATAGCTGTTGCAATTAAATTAGAAGATGGTGGACCTGTTTTTTACTCTCAAAAGAGAATAGGAAAAGATAGAAAACCATTCACTTTATATAAATTCAGGTCAATGAAGGTAGATGCAGAAAAAAACGGAGCTGTGTGGGCTGAAAAAGAAGATAAAAGAATAACAAGGATAGGAAAATTATTAAGAAGGTTACACTTAGATGAAATACCGCAAATGATAAATGTGATAAAAGGAAATATCTCTCTTGTGGGACCAAGACCTGAAAGACCTGAGTTTGTAGAGCAATTAGAAAAAGAAATCCCTCATTACCATCTGCGCCACATCATAAAACCAGGGTTCACTGGCTGGGCTCAGATAAAATTTAGATATGGAAGATCAGTTATGGACAGCAAAGAAAAATTTGAATATGATTTATATTATTTAAAGAACAGGAATTTCTTGCTTGATTTGGGAATTTTATTGAGAACATTTCAACTGTTTTTTAAAAAAGAATAAGTATGATATCCCCTCACGGCGGAAAATTAATAAATAAAATTTTATCACAAGAAGAAAAAGCCTTAATTAACATTAAGGATTTTAAGTTTTTAATCTTAAACAAAGAAGAAGTCCAAGAAGTAAAAAATATAGCTAGAGGAGTTTATTCTCCTCTTTCTGGTTTTTTAAAAAGAGAGGATTTTCAAAGTGTTGTCTCGAAAATGCGGCTTCAAAATAATATTGTATGGCCTATTCCTATAGTATTAGATGTTCCAAATAAACATTATCAAATAATAAAAAACGAACATACGCTTGCTCTATACAATCAAAAAAAAGAACCCATAGCACTATTGAAAGATATAGAATTTTATGCAAATGACAAAGAATTCTTTGCAAAAAATGTTTTTGGAACATTAGATAGAAAACATCCTGGAGTAAATGCAGTGTATGAAATGGGAAATTATTTGGTAGGAGGAGAAATAATGCTGATAGATAACAAAAAAGAGGTTTTTCCAGAATACAACTTCACCCCAGAAGAAACAAGAAGAATTTTCAAAGAAAGAGGCTGGAACACAATTGTGGGTTTTCAAACAAGAAATGTACCCCATAGAGGCCACGAATTCTTACAAAAACAGGCGCTAAAACAAGCAGATGGATTATTTATCCAACCTGTCATAGGCAAAAAAAAGACAAAAGATTTTAAAGATGAATATATCCTGGCTGCATATGAGATTTTAATTGAAAAATATCTTCCAAAAAATAGAGTGCTTTTAGGTATATTGCCTTTTAGAATGAAGTATGCAGGTCCAAGAGAAGCAATCTTGCATGCTTTAATAAGGAAAAATTTTGGCTGTTCTCACTTTATTGTGGGAAGAGACCATGCAGGAGTAAAGGGGTTTTATGACCCTTTTGAAGCACAAAATATTTTTGATAATTTTGAAAAAAAAGAAATAGGTGTTAATATTTTAAAATATCCTGAGGTAGTTTATTGTAAAGGTAAACAAAAACATGTTTTTATAAATGAATGTCCTGCAAAAGAAAGAGTTTCATTCAGCGGAACAGAATTAAGAAAAAAAATAAAAAATAAAAAACAACCGCCAGAATATATTATCCGGCCTGAAATATATAATTTCTTAGCAAATAGCTATAATTCTTTAGTTGATAATATGTATAACCAAACAAATAAAAATCAAAAAGGATTTGTCCTGTGGATTACAGGCCTCTCACAAGCCGGAAAAACCACAATTGGAGACGGGGTATATAAGATACTCAAAGAGAATAATATTAAAGTAGAACGCTTAGACGGAGATATTGTTAGAAAATATTTAAGCAAAGATTTGGGATTTTCCAAAGAAGATAGAGAAGAAAACATCAGAAGGGTGGGTTTTGTTGTAAAACTACTTAGTAGAAATGGTATTGGTGTGATTGCTTCTTTTATTTCTCCTTATCGAAGTATAAGAAAAAAATTAAGAGAAGAGGTGCCCAATTTTATAGAAGTATATGCCAATGCTCCTCTTGAGGTTTGTGAAAAAAGAGACACAAAAGGATTATATAAAAAAGCAAGATTGGGAGAAATTAAAAACTTCACAGGAATCTCAGATCCTTATGAACCCCCAGAAAACCCGGAGATAGAATTAAAAACAGATACATTCACTCCTGAAGAATG
>CAZBMQ010000005.1:0-86256 GCA_964493485.1 uncultured Candidatus Saccharibacteria bacterium | reverse complement strand
CCCTCTACTCAATGGATCACAACAACTCAGATGGTTCCTTGTATATATGGGGTGATTATCATACTACTTCAGGAAATACTGATTATTGGTCTTACAATACTGATTTTGATGGAACTGATATTTCAGGTTCCCCTCGCCAATGTTTGGTTAGTGTTCAGCAAAATGCCAGCATTACAGTTGATACAGGAGCCACTTTAAATGTAATTGGAGGAGGATCTAGTTCTGGGGATATTACTATTGTAGGGCAGGGAGCTACCTCTTTATGGGATTTTGATTGTTCTGGAACCTGTAATGTACAGGAGTCTACTTGGAATTATCTTAATTTGGCAGGAGGAACACTAACAGTTTTAAATACAATATTAAACAATGAAGATACTCCAGATGCAGGCGCCACATTAAATGTTGATTGGTATCTAGGGATTCATGTAGTAGCTAAAGATTCTACCTCTACAGATATTGGAAATGCTACTTGCACTATTTCGGAAACTTCTTCTCCTGCTCAAGCCACGGTATGGAAGATGTCAGGAGGCAGCTGGGGAACAGCTTCTACTTCTCAATGGGTGCTTACTCAGTCTGATAGCAATGCTACAGGAACAAACCCTCAGCCCAATTCGAATGGTGCAATAAGAATCCGAGAATATTCAAAGACAAATACAACTACCACATACTATAAATACAATCTGCAGATAAGCTCTGATTCAGGATTTAGTTCCTATAACTATTATTTGGATTATGGTAATAATTATATTACTTCGGCTTCAAGTTCTGAAAGCTCCGGGGTAGATAAATGCATTTCTGAGAATTGGCAGAGAGATAACATAGGTTCTTTGAATGGGACAAAGGATTATGATGGGTTAAACCAGCCTCCCACTCATGGAACATGGTATGCTGGTATGGCTTCTGACCTTGAGTTTTCGGTAGACTCTTCTTCAGTAAATCTTGGGGACCTGGATTCATTAAATAATTACACAGCCACGAACACCACTATTTTATATGCTACAACTTCTTATTCTGGAGGATATACAGTAAAGGCTTATGCTAGTAATGATGGAAGATTAAAACTTACAATAGGAGCTGACGATTATTATATTAATAGATGGCCATATTCTAATGCTAATCCTGTATTGTGGTCAGGTACTTGTGAAAACAATTCAGAGTGTGGTTTTGGCTATACCACAGATGACAATGACTTAGGAGGTGGTACAAGTGATAGATTTGCTACTTCCACAAAATATGCAGGATTTGCTACTTCTACGCCTGGTGATATTGTAGCAGATGAAACAACAGCTGTACCGTCTGGAAGTCAGCATGTAATAACTTATAAAGTTTCTGTCTTAAAGACCCAAGAAGCAGGAACCTATGACACTACAGTTTATTATATTTGTACAGTTAATTATTAATTTCAATGAGAAAAACATTAGCCAATAGTTTAGTTTTAATATTCTTTATATTTTATAATTTAATAGGTGTTCTTTCTGTTAGAGCGCAAGGCAATATTAATCTTGGAATGAGTGTGAGTCCTCAGATTTTTGAGCTTGATGTTTGGTCCGGAGAAGTAATTGAAAGAGAGATTATTTTAAGAAATCAAAGTAATGTTGCCCTTCCGATTTCGGTGAAAATCACAGATTTTACTGCAAAAGAAGGTTCAGGAGAAATGGTTTTTGATGAGGATCTACAAGATCCAGCTATTTCTTCCAGAAAATGGTTTAAGATAAAAGATTCAGATTTTATTTTAGGAGTAGAGAAATCAAAAAGAATTCATTTTATTGTTGAGGTTCCCGAAAACGCAGAACCTGGAGGTCATTATGCTGCGATGCTTTTTGAGCCTCGTCTTCCTTCGTTTTATTTCAGAAATGAACAAGTGAAGGCAGTTCCTATTGTTGGTGTTATATTTTTAATTTCAGTTAAAAATTTAAACATTGATTCAAAAATTAGTCCTAAACTAGAAATAGTGGAATTTAGTTTACCTCGAGATGAAAGATTAATTAGTTTAGAGAATTTTATTCGTGCCGCTTATAAGAGTTTAGCCTCTATTAATCCTGCTTATGCTGCAGAGTCTTTTCAAGTAAATATTACAGAAAACCCGCCTTTTTCTTTTATTCTAAAAATAAAAAACAACGATATTTACCACATAAGGCCTTCCGGCAAGGTTTTGATATATAATTTTTGGGGTAAAAAAGTAGCAGAAGTGAGGATTCCTCAAAAAACAATACTGCCAGGAAAAACACGTATTTTCCCGATAAAATTTTCGTCAACAATTCCAGAAAGATTAAAGTGGCTTCCAGCCTCTATTATTGATTTGTTGGTAAAAAATTCTTTTTTAGGAAAATATCAAGCAAAACTAGAGCTTGATTTAAGAGACCTTTCAGGTGTTAAGGTTTCTACTTTAGGGGTATCTAAAACACTGACTTTCTTTTCTTTACCGTGGAAATTCTGGACAACATTGATTTTCATTATAGGTTTATTCATTTATTTCTTAATGAAATATAGAAGAAGGATAAAAAGTGCTTTAAAAGTACTGTTCTTCGGTTCCTTCCAACATAAATAAATCTGCGGAGGACGGGCCTCCGCAACTTTTTATTGACACTTTTTTGGGATTTCAAATAAAAAGTTGTAGAGCTCTTCCTTTACATCAAACTTATATGCCATATAGAAAACAAGAATTTATTAAGGGAGAAATTTATCATATTGTGGTAAGAGGAATTGACGACAATCTTATTTTCAAAAACAAGGATGATTATTATAGAGGAATTTTTTCGATATACGAATTTAATACTATAGAGCCAATTGAGATAAGGGAGCGTAGAAGAATCCGTGCGAAAATAAAAAAATCTCTCAAGAACCCTCGCGGAGGCCCGTCCTCCGCAGATAAAAGAGAGATTGATAAACGAGAGAAATTGGTAGAAATTTTAGCTTTTTGCTTTATGCCCAATCACATTCACTTGTTATTAAAAGAGGTTAAACAGAAAGGAATAACCAAATTTATGCGCAAATTAGGTACTGGATATGGAGGATATTTTAATAGAAAATACGATCGTAAAGGTTATGTGTTTCAAAATAGATTTTTAGCAGTACATATTAAAAATCAAAAACAATTAGAGACTATTTTTGTTTATATTCATACTAATCCCATTTCTCTTATAGAACCGAAATGGAAAGAAAGAGGTATTAGAGATTCAAAGAAGGTTGGAAGGTTTTTAAATGGTTATAGATGGTCTAGCTATCTTGATTATATAGGGAAGAAGAATTTTCCTTCTGTAAGTGAGAGAAGTTTTCTTACCAAAATAATAGGAGGAGAAGATAATTGTAAAGAGTTGGTGAATGCACAGATTAAGCATAAAGAAAAAATTGAAAGATTTTCTGAAATTTATCTCGAGTAGATTATATATATTTTAAGTTTGCGGAGGCCCGTCCTCCGCAGATTAGGTGAGTTTTTCCACAGATTGTTGGTTTGACAATATTTTTTGTGTTATAATTTAATAATAAAAAATTTTTCAAAAATGTCTTAAAGATACCTATTTTTGAATATAAATATAATAAAAGGTCGAAAGAATTTTTAATAAGAGAGAAGGAAGCATATAAGCATATAAAAGACCATAATGAGAGAAATAATAAAAGAGAATTTAGACACCACTTTTGCTGTTGTGATTGGAATAATTTTTGCAATAATAGGTATTATAGGTATTGCTGATACATTTCCTATAATAAATCCAGCTTCAGCTGCTACAGAAACAATTAGTGTTTCAGCTACTATTTCTCAATGGATAAGCTTTTCAGTTTCCACAAATACAGTGGCTATTACTCCTGATTTGGTGACATCAGCTGGAGGAACTAATATTGGAAGCAGTCCTGATATTACGCTTACAGCAGGTACAAATGACGCAGATGGGTATTCTATCGATCTGAGAGATTCTTACGGGGGACTTTGTCATTCAGGAGGGTGTTCTGTTTGGAAAGTAACTTCTACAGATGCTACTTTGTCAGCCGGAACAGATGGATATGGTGCTCAAGCTAGTTCTACAGATTCAGATGTTACTATTGGAGCTAATTATAATTATTGGGGAAATAATCAAGTAGGAGATATTTCTTCAACTACCGCTCAGACTGTTGCAAGCACTTCAGGTCCTAGTAGTAGTGACCAGACACTTTTAAAACTTAAAGCAGCAGCTGCAGACACAGATCCGGATGGCACATATTCAGATACGCTTACCTTGACCTGTTTAGGAAATCCATAATATCTTTTGTTAGATATAATTGATTAATGAAAAGGAATATTTTCCTAGGAATATTCATTATTGGATCTTTGACTTTTGCTGATCAGGCTTTAGCTCAGGGAACGGCGATTGGAATTTCGCCGGTAACTTTTGAATTAACAGGAAATCCGGGAGATGTGATTGTAAACCAGATAAAAGTATATAATCCTTCTGAAGAGACAAAGGTAGGTATAAAAATGGAAGCTGAGGATATTAGGACGGAAGGAGAAGGAGGGCAAGTAGTTGCAGAGCCAAAAGAATTAGAAACGTTCTCTTTAAGAAGATGGATAACCATAGAGCCAAAAGAATTTGTTTTAGGCCCAAAACAACAAGAATTTGTTACTTTTACTATTGCTATTCCGAAGAATGCTGAGCCCGGAGGTCATTATGGTGCAGTTCTAGCAAGCACAAAATCAGTGGCGGGGCCAGGGTTTACAGGAGCTGCTATTTCTCAAAGAGTAGGCACAGTAATATTGTTATCTGTGGCTGGAGAAGTAGAAGAAGATTTAGAGGTGGTTGGGTTTTCAGCGCCCCAGTATTCGGAGTATGGTCCTATTACATTTGAAATTAAATTTAAAAACCAGGGGACAATTCATGTAAAACCAAAAGGCGGGATTACTATCAGTGATTGGTTGGGGAGAAAACTTGCTGAGGTCAGTTTTCCTGAAAAAAATGTTTTACCTGGTGCTGTAAGAAAGATACAAACATCTTGGAATACAAAATGGCTTTTATTAGGCAGATATACAGCGACCCTTCATGGGAGTTACGGAATTTCTAATACTCCTTTTAAATCTCAGGTAATTACTTTTTGGGGTTTTTCTTGGAAAATAGGAATAGGGATATTAGCAATTGTGATATTTTTCTTTTTAACTAGAAGACGGTGGATAGCAGCATTGAAGATTTTGATTAAAGGAGAAGAAATAAAAAAATAGATTATTATTTTTTAATTTTTTAAAATAATCATCCAATTCATTACGGATGGTTTTTTTTGTATAATAAACAAATGAAAGTTAAGATAGATTACAAAGAAGTTTTTTTGTATAGGAATAAAAAAATAATAGTATTAATTTTAATTCTTTTTGTATTTTTAATATTTCCTTTCTCTCAAGGGTATTCTCAACTTTCTCAAAACCTTGATATTTCAGTCGAAACTATTATTGGTGCTCCGTCTCCGCCACCTCAACCTCAGGCTCCTCAGATTTTTACCCCGGGAGGAATCTATCCTCTTACTAAGGTAATTTTTAAGGGAAGGGCGTATCCTGATGCTTTTTTAACTCTTTTGAAAAACGGAGAAGTAGCAGGCACCTTTTTTGCAGAAGATTCTGGTATATTTGAGAAAGAGATTAGTGGTTTAGAAAATGGAAGATATAGTTTTAGTATTTTTGCTGAAGACATAGATGGAAGACGGTCTCCAAGCGTAGAGTTTGCTTTAGATATTTTAAAATGGACAAAAACTACTATTTCTGGTATTTCTATTCCTCCTACTATTAGTGTTTATCCCACTAAAGTGGAGAGAAGAGAAGTAATAAATATTATAGGATATGGTTTCCCAGATAGCGAGATTCATATTTTCATCTCTCCGGGACAAATAGTGAAAAAAACCAGTGTTTCTTCTGATGGAAGATGGAATTATGAATTAGATACATCTTTCTTAAAAGAAGGAGAATATGTTTTGAAAGCTAGAGCTCTTTTTGAAGACGGAAGGCAGAGTGAGTGTTCTCAAATCCTTTCTTTTTCTGTTGTACCCAGTGGAGCTTATAGCTGTTGGGGGGCTGATTTAAATTTAGATGGAAGAGTTAATGTGGTGGATTTTTCTATTCTTTTGTATTTTTGGAACAATGTAGAGCCTGCTAATTGGTGTGCAGACATTAATGCAGATAGAGTGGTTGATGTATTTGATTTTTCAATAATGATGTATTCATGGACAGACTGAAAAAATAACAAATGACAAATAATAAATGGTAAATAAAAAATGTAACAATTTAATCTTTGATGTTGGAGCCCGGAAATTGAATATTTCTGCTTTAACTATTTTTAGATTAAGTATTTTTCTTTTTACGTTTTGTATTTTGTGTTTTATGTTTTACGATTCTGTTTTTGCAAGCGTATTGTATTTATCTCCCTCGTCTCAAAAAGTATATTTAGACGAGTCGTTTATTGTAGAGGTGAAATTAGATACTGAAGGAAGAGATATAAATGCAGTAGATGCAAAGATAAGATTTCCAGACACACTTAAGGTGATTGATATAAGTGAGGGGGGATCTATTTTGAGGCTATGGCCAGAGAAACCAGTTATAGATAAAAATATTATTTCTTTTACAGGAGGAATGCCGAATGGTTTTATTGGTGAAGGATTGATTTTGAAAATTACATTTAGACCTTTAAAAGAATCTGTAGGAGTTAGGAAAGTGAGTTTTGTTCAAGATTTATCAAAAGTTTTGTTAAATGACGGCAAAGGTACTGAAGATGAAGTGGAATTTAAAGAGGGAAGTTATGAGATTATAAAGAAACCTCAGGAACTTCCTATAATTTTTTCTGAGACCCATCCCGATCAGAACAAATGGTATAGAGAATCTACATTAAAACTATACTGGGATTTTGAGGAAAATGCTTTATATTCTTATATATTAACTCATAATCCTTTAGAAGAGCCTGATGATATTTCAGAAATGACAGGAACTGAGTTAAAGGAAAAAGGCTATATAGAATATAATGATTTAAAAGATGGGATTTATTATTTTCATTTAAAGAAAGCGATTTTAAATGAGCAAAAATTAGAATGGACCCAAAAAACTACTTTTAAAATAATGATAGACTGTGAGGCTCCAGAGGAGTTTATGCCAGAGGTGGACAAGAGCCCATCAATGTTTAATGGTCAGTATTTTTTGAGTTTTTCTACTCAAGATGCAGTTTCAGGTTTGGATCATTATGAGGTTTTAGAAGGTAAAAATATCCAAGATAATATGGGGGGATGGAGATTAGCTACAAGCCCATATTTGTTAGAAGATCAAACACTTGAGAGTATAATAAAAGTAAAAGCAGTAGATAAGGCAGGCAACGAGAGGATTGTAGAAGTGTTGCCCAAAAAGAGACTTTCTTTTTTCAGATTAGCGGTATTAGGTATAATATCTCTGGGAATTTTTTGGTGGATTGTTAGAAGATTTAAAAAACAAAAGATATGAAGAAATATATTTTCTTATTTCTGTCTTTTGTAACCTTTTTTATACTTTTTGGGGTATTCAATAAAACATTCGCTGCTTCTTTATATTTTTCTCCAGATTCTGGAGATTTTATAGTAGGTGATTCTTTTGAGATTTCTGTATTTGTGGATACTGAAGGAGAATATGTTAATGCTATTGATATTACTTTGAAATTTGATCCTAAAATAATTCAGATAGTAAATCCCGCAGGTAGTAGATCCTCTATTGAAGTATGGGTATCACCTCCTATTTATTCCAATATAGATGGAACGATAAGATTTATAGGTGGTATTCCTTCTCCAGGAATTAACAATTCTAAAGGTTTAATTTCAACTATAACTTTTAGGGCAATACAGCCGGGGAAAACCTCTATTACTTTCTCAGATTCTTCAAAGGTCTTGCGAAACGATCCTAATGGTACAGATATCCTCTCTTCTTATAGAGAAGGTACATATCAATTTATAGTTCCTCCTCCAAAGGGCCCAGAGGTATTTTCTTTGACCCATCCAGATCAAGAAAAGTGGTACAAGAACAATAATCCTACATTTTCTTGGAAAAGAGAGAAAGGGGTAACAGATTTTAGTTATGTATTAGATCAAGATCCTCTGTCTATTCCAGATAATATATCAGAAGGAAACAATACAGGGGTTTCTTATTCAGAAATAGAAGATGGTATTTGGTATTTTCATATAAAAGCAAAAAGAAATGGGGTATGGGGAGAAGCCACTCATTATATAATAAGAATTGACACAACTCCTCCCGCCGCTTTTACTCCAGTGATTGAGCCCTCTAATAAAACTGTTCAAAAAGAACCTTTGATATATTTTTTCACCACAGATGCTCTTTCAGGATTAGATTATTACCAGATAAAGTATATTGAGATCACTAAAGATAAAGAACAAAAACAACAAGGAATGTTTACAGAAGTTTCCAGCCCCTACAGATTGCCTTCTTTAGGTGTTGGGCGATATTTAATTTTGGTAAAGGCTTATGATACTGCTGGGAATTGGAGAGAAGAAACAACAGAGTTGGAGATCATTAAAGAGATTACCACATCAAAGAAAAAGACTGGTTTTTGGGAATCTGTCCTATTCTTTGTACCTTTTATAGTAGTTTTTCTTTTCGTATTAATATCGTTTATTTGGTATCAATATCGAAAGAGACAAAAAATTGAGCAGCATAAGGAATATTTTGATACAAAGGAGAAAGAAGAAAATAAAAAAATGGACTTTTTGCCATAATTTTGATAAAAATATAAAATATGGTTTTTCCAAAGAAAAAAAAGTTGAATTTAATTAGTTTTTTTGTTGTAATTCTTATAGTTTTTTATATAGGATTTTGGACGGGAGAACATCAAGTAGTTTGCAAGGTATGTCCTCCAGAAGAAATTGACTTTTCTCTTTTTTGGGAAGCCTATCATAAGCTTCAAGAGAAATTTGTAGATAAAGATAAATTTGATACTCAAAAGATGATTTACGGAGCTATCTCTGGCATGGTAAAATCTTTAGGGGATCCATATACTATTTTTTTATCCCCAGAAGATACGAAAAGATTTAAAGAAGATGTAAAGGGAGTATTTGAAGGAGTAGGAATGGAAATAGGTATTAGAAAGGGTCAGCTCCAGGTGATTGCTCCTTTAGAGGGAACTCCTGCTCAGAAGGCGGGATTACTTCCAGGAGATAAGATTATAAAGGTAGATGATACATTAACTGCAGATTTAACAATAGATGAAGCTGTTAATTTGATAAGAGGACCAAAAGGAACAGAGGTGGTACTGACTATATATCGAGATAGTTGGAAGGAGGCTAAAGAAATAAAGATAGTAAGAGGTGTAATTGAAATACCTTCTTTAAAATGGGAAATATTGAATTCAAAAGGAGAACCAGATCCTAATGGTGATATTGCTTATATTAAACTTTATCAATTCAGCGAAAAAGCCAGTTTTGATTTTAGGAAAGCAGCTCTTAAAATTTTAGATAGTCCAGCTAAAAAAATAATTTTAGATTTAAGAAATAATCCAGGCGGATATTTAGAAGTAGCTCAAGATATCGCAGGTTGGTTTTTGGAAAAAGGAAAAGTAGTTGTAATTGAAGAGTTTGGGAATGGAGATCGGAATGAATATAAGGCTCAAGGCAATGGTTGGTTTTCAAATTATAAAATAGTGGTTTTGATAAATAAAGGTTCTGCATCCGGATCTGAAATACTAGCTGGCGCATTAAGAGATAATCGTGGTATATTGTTAATAGGTGAAAAATCTTTTGGGAAAGGTTCAGTACAGCAGTTAGAAGAACTGACAGGAGGCGCTAGTTTGAAAATTACCATAGCAAAATGGTTGACTCCAAAAGGAGAACTTATTACTGAAAAAGGGTTGGATCCTGATATTAAAGTAGAAATGACCAGCGAGGATTATGAACATGATAAAGATCCTCAACTAGACAAGGCTATTGAAATAATTAAAGATTTGTGAGACAATATAATAATTAATTGAAAAGAAGTTCTAAATTCAAATTCTAAATTCCCATAAATTTATATAGTATCTCGTTTTGCTTATTTCTTATTTCAGATTTAGAAAACTTCTGAAGATGTTGGGATTTAGATATTAGAATTTAGAATTTCAGATAAATCCTATGCGAGTAATTCTTCTTAAAGATGTAGAGAACTTAGGAAATAAATATGATGTAAAAGAAGTAAAAGATGGCTATGCCAGAAACTTTTTGATTCCTAAAGGTTTGGCAAAAATAGCTACAGAGGAAGCATTAAAAGAAATCGAAGCTTTAAAAGAAAAAGAAGAGAAAAAAGCAGAAGAAGAATTAAGAAAGGTTCAAGAAATAGCTAGTAAAATCGATGGTCAAGAAATAACAATTCCTGTGAAAGTAGGTGATGAGGGTCAGCTTTTCGAGTCAGTTACTCGTCAGAAAATTTACGAAGAACTTAAAAAATTAGGTTTAAATATCAAAAAAAATCAAATTGAACTTCAAAAACCAATAAAAGCTCTTGGTGATTTTCCTATAAAAATAAAGTTTGAACATAATCTAGAGGCAGAAATAACAGTGATTGTAACAGAAGAGGTGTAAATTCTTTAGAGAAATAAATTTAATATTTTAATAAAATTATGCCTCGTTTTATCTTTATTGCAGGTGGGGTAATGTCAGGAGTAGGTAAGGGGGTTGCCACAGCCTCTATTGGCAGAATCCTTAAATCAAAAGGATTCAAGGTTACTGCTATTAAAATTGACCCATATATAAATGTAGATGCTGGCACTATGAACCCCATAGAACATGGGGAGGTTTTTGTTATGGACGATGGTACAGAATGTGACCAGGATATCGGGAATTATGAGAGATTCTTAGATGAAACTTTGACAACTGACAATTATATTACCACCGGAAGGGTATATCAGACTGTGATTAATAGAGAAAGAAATTTAGAGTATGGTGGTCGGTGCGTGGAGGTAGTGCCAGATATTCCAAATGAAGTAATTGCTAGAATTAAAAGAGCCACAAGAAAAAGCAAGGCTGATTTTACATTAATAGAAATAGGAGGCACAGTAGGAGAATATCAGAATATGTTATTTTTAGAAGCAGCCAGAATGATGAAACTTAAAAATCCAAAGAATGTGATTTTTATTCTTGTATCATATTTACCTATTCCGGAGACAATAGGAGAAATGAAGACCAAGCCTACCCAGACTGCAGCAAAACTTTTAAATGAGGCCGGAATTCAGCCAGATATTATTTTGGGTCGAGCAAAACTTCCTTTAGATGAACCAAGAAAAAGGAAAATTTCAATTTTTTGCAATGTACAAAAGGAAGATGTAATTTCTGCCCCAAACATTAAATCTATTTATGAGGTGCCGATAAGTTTTGAAAAAGAAAATCTAGGGAATAGAATTTTGAAAAAATTTGGTTTAAGACCAAAGAAAAAGGACTTGAGAGATTGGAGAAGACTGGTAAGAAAAATTGAAACAGCAGAAAAACCGGTAAAAATAGGAATGGTAGGTAAATATTTCAAGACAGGAAAATTTACTTTAATGGACTCTTATATATCTATTATTGAGGCAATAAAACATGCTTGTTATACTTTAGAGAGAAAGCCTGAAATCTATTGGGTTTCAGCAGAAACATACGAAAAATCACCTTACCAGGTAAGAGAGCTTAAAAAATATGATGGGATAATTGTACCAGGAGGTTTTGGAAGTAGAGGAATAGAAGGTAAAGTAAAAGCAATTGAGTTTGTGAGAAAACAAAAGATTCCATTCTTAGGGCTTTGCTTGGGAATGCAGTTGTCAGTAATAGAGTTTGCTAGAAATGTATGTGGATTAAAAGGTGCTAGTTCTACTGAGTTTTCAAAAAAATGTAGATTTCCAGTAATCGATGTAATGCCCGAACAAAAAGCGCTTTTAAGAGAAAAAAGATATGGCGGGACAATGAGATTAGGTGCTTACAGATGTAGATTAAAAGAAGGCACCAAGAGTTTTAAGATATATGGAAAACAAAAATATATTTCAGAGCGTCATCGGCATCGATATGAGTTAAATAATGAATTTAGAGATATTCTGCAGAAGAAAGGGATGATAATGGCAGGAGTAAATCCTGAGAAAGATTTGGTTGAGATTATTGAGATAAAAAATCATCCCTTTTTTATCGCAACTCAATTTCATCCAGAGTATAAATCAAGACCTTTGCATCCTCATCCTTTGTTTAGAGAATTTATTAAAACTTGTATAAAAAGACGTGTTTAATGGAGATAAACCAGTTTTTGAAGAAACATCAAGAGGAGATAATTCTATTCATAGTAGTGATATTAATTTCATTATTTTCTTTTTCACTAGGATTTATAACAGCAAAATTAGAAGAAAGAAAACCAATTAAAATAGAAAGATTCCAAATACCAAATTTCAAAAGTGGATCTCCGGATGGGAGATTCTCAATTTTATTTTTAAAGCCTAAAGTGTTTTACCTTGTTTGAGATTTGGGATTTGGAGTTTTTATTTTTTATTATGAAAATAGCTATTATAGGAGGAGGAGTTTGTGGTCTTTATTTAGCTTGGAGATTATCAGAAAAGGGATTTGAGGTTATAGTATTTGAAAAAAATAAAAAAATCGGCAAAGAGGCTTGTTCTGGCCTTTTTTCTCAAAGAATTTTCTATTTTATTCCTCAGAGTGAGCGTTTAGTTCAAAACAAGATAAAATATACTCTTTTACATTTTCCTCACAAGACAATAAAGGTTAACTTTTCAAAAAACTTTTTTGTTATGAGACACTATGAGTTAGACAGGTTAGTTCTTTCTTTGGCTGAAAAAGCAGGCGCAAAGATTATTTTAGAGAAAAAAATTGAATTTTTGCCTGAGGGCTTTGATAAGATTATAGGATGCGATGGGGCAAATTCAAAGGTTAGATCTCTGTTAGGATTAAAAAATCCTAATTTTCGTTTAGGAATTCAGGGATTTGTATCAGAGCATAATTCTTCTGATTTTGTTGAGACATGGCCTACAAAAAATGGTTTTTTATGGAAAATTCCTCGTGGCGATGAGACAGAATATGGAATAATTGAGAAGCCAGAACTAGCAAAGAATCTTTTAGATAAATTTTTAAAAGAAAGAAGAATTTCTCTTTATCAGATAAAATCTGCGCTTATTCCTCAAGGTTTCGTGATTCCTTCTGAGCTTGATGTTACTCTTTGTGGAGATGCTGCTGGATTAACCAAGCCATGGTCAGGAGGTGGAGTAATATGGGGCTTAATGGCTTGTGATATTTTATTGAAAAACTTTCCAGATTTTCTAAAATATAGAAAAGAATTAAAAAAGATTTTTTTGCCAAAGATATATTTATCAAAAATAGCAACTAAGATGGTTTATTTTTTAGGTTTTAAAATCCCAAGATGTTTGTCGAGAGAATATAAAATAGAAAGCGATTTTTTAATTTAAGCTTAAGTTATGAAAAAAATTCCTCATCATTTAGGTATTATTCTTGATGGTAATCGGAGATGGGCTCGAGAAAGAGGATTACCTACACTTGAAGGTCATAAAAAAGGATTAGAAAAATTGAAAAAAGTAGTAGAATGGTGTGATGAAAAAGGCATTAAGATTCTAACTGTATTTGTTTTTTCGACAGAAAACTGGAAGAGATCTAAAAAAGAGATTGATTATTTAATGAAGCTAGCTAAGAAAGCAATGAGTTATGATTTAAGAGAAATTTCAAAGAGAGGATACAAAATAAGGGTTATAGGAGAGAGAAAAAGATTACCTAAATTTTTACAAACTGCTATAGAAAAAGTAGAGAAAGAAACAAAAAACAACAAAAAAATGATTATTAATTTTGCATTAAGTTATGGTGGAAGGGGAGAAATTGTAGAGGCTGTAAAACGTATTATTAAAAAGAAAATACCACCCGAGAAGGTAACTGAGGACTTAATTTCAAAAAACCTATGGGCTTCTGATTTAGATATGATTATTAGAACGGGCAAAGAACAACGGATCTCTAATTTTTTGATATGGCAAGCAGCTTATTCTGAATTATTTTTTTTAAAAAAATATTGGCCAGCATTTACCAAGAAAGATTTAGAAAGAGCACTTTTGGATTACAGCAAGCGTCAAAGAAGATTCGGAAGGTAGAAGTTTTTTAGAAATTATGAAAAGATTTCCATTTATTTTTTTAACTAGCGCCTTTACTCTTATTGAAGTATTAATAGTTATTTCCATTTTAGCGATTATATCTGGCATAGTTTTAAGTAGCTTACAGGGAAGTAGGGAAAAAGCTAAAATTAGCAGGGCGAGATCCGATATCCGTCAGATTTATAATGCAATAATTCTATTGGAGGGAGATACAGGGGAATGGCCAGGTCATCAAAGACCATATGTGGTAGCCACAGGAGCAGATGATAATGAAATATGTGGAGGTGGGTGCAATTACGGTTTAGATGATTGTATGGCAGGTCTTATTTGTAATCCTGAATTTCCAAATGATTATGTCGGATGGAATGGGCCTTATATAGGAAAGATTCCTTTAGATCCTTGGGGAAATGAGTATTTTTTTGATACAGATTATGATATCCAACAGGGTTCTGGAGAAAAATGGGCTGTTGTAGTAGGTTCTTATGGACCTAATGGGCAGGGATTAAATCAATATGATGAAGACGATATTATCTATGTGGTTATTTCTGAGTAGTATTTATTTACAAACAGGAGATCCATAGTGATATTCATCTACGAACAAACCGTTTAAATCTCTAAGATAAATTGTATCGCAATCATTTTGCACAACAATATCGAAATTGGTATAGATGTGCCAATTTTTTTGTAGAAAGTCCGGATCATTGAAATATTTTCTGAAACAACCGTGATAGTTTAAGTTATTATTGATAAAATAAACACATTCTGAATCATTTGAGATTTTGTAGTTTTGAGAATAGTTAGGAATTTCGCAACTTCGAAGTTTAGAAATATACTCCTGACAGCAATAAGAGAGATGAGAAATGTCTTCTTTTTTTAGTTTTGGACAGTTTTTAGAAATATGGATAGGAAAATTATAGTATTCTGCAAGATATCCCATACATTTATTGGTGCGGAAATTAATGCCTCTTCCTAAAGGATTTGAGGTGCCAGATAAGTATATTGTGTCTCCAGATTTAACAATAATATCATCGTTCTGTGTTTGGTTAGAGAATGGATGATATCTTTTTGTTCCTTTTGGGAAGAAAAAAGAGCCTCGTTTTCCTTTGATTTGCCAACCAGTGAGGTTGATTTTTTCTTCATTTTCAAGGTGTGTAGTTAAGGTTATTAATGATGGAGAAAAAGATGTTTTTTGCTTTACTGTTGAGATTTTTATTTTTCCAAAATAGGGAGAGATTTTTATTGTAAAGCTTCTTTTTGCTGGAGTTGGATCAAAAGTATTATTTATATAAGCCCTTACCAAAAAAGTATAGCTGTGCTTGCCTGGAGGAAACTTTATTGTTCTTTCAAAAGAGTATGTTTTAATCCATTCATTGTCGAGTCCTTCAACTTTTGTTTCAAAACTAATTTTTTCTTTAGTATTTTTAGGAAAGACCTCCGCTTCAAATTTAAAAACAATTTCATTTGTATTTTCTATTATTTCCCCTTCCTTTGGACCTGAAGTGATATATGTATCTATCAATATTGTGTTATTAGATGTGGACCGAGAAGAATGTTGTGTTATTTCCCTTTTTGCGGTTTGTTGTTTCGGGATACCTTCGAGGGATTTTTGTGAAGAGACGTTAGCTTGTTGTGTAACCGGTGAAAGAGTCCTAAGGAAAGGATAGGTTAAAACAAAAGCAATTAAAAGTATAAAAGGAAGTATTGACTCCATAATCTATACCATACAATTTTTTAATTCTAAAGTCAAGCTTAGCTTGACAATCTTTTTAAAGAGTATCACTCTTAAATAATAGAAAACTAAATGTTTAGAATTTATTTATGAAAAAAACATTTTTCAGTAAAACAAAATCTAAAAAAGAAGAGGAGAATGAGAGAAAAATTATTGAAAAGATTCGGAGAGATGCTAGAAGAGAAATGCTTCAGAGAGAAAGAAAGGAATTGGTTGAGATAATAAGAAATAGAATTGGTAGATTTTTATTAAGTAAAAGGCTGTTGAGAGAGATAAAAATGTGGGAGAAGAAACACGAAAAAGAAAGAAAAAAAAGTTTATTGCCTAAAAATGAATTTGGAGATTAGAGTATATTTTAATATTTGGTTTTAGTGTATAATAAACAAAGACTTATGGGTGTAAAGAAAGAAAGAAGAAATGAATTTTTGCAGAGAGATTACTTTTTATATTCCATACATCGGAAAAGAGTTTTGAAGTTTCTAAGAAAGGAACTTGAAAAGATTAAAAAATCAAGAAAAAAGACACTCTGGTTTTATAGCGGAAAGGCTACATATGAAAAACTAAAAAATCGCAAAGCCCATAATCTTAGTCCTCATGATGTGAATAATATTATTCATGTTTTATTGAAGAACATTAAAGAATAGCAGAAGACATTTTTTGATTATTTCATTATTGAGATAATTATTTTTAATTCCAATCTATTTTTGGGATTCTTTTTAATATGTTAGGAGGCTTTAACAAAGAAAAAACATCTCTTTTAATAAAAGCAACAATCTGCATTGTGATTTCAACAGGTTTTGGATATGGAATAGGGGAGTATTATAAAACCTTCAAATTGATAGAGTTATCCAAAGAGCTTAAAAGGGAAGAAAGATACGAGGAAGCACTGCAAAAGTTAGAATTTGCCGAAAATATGTGGTTTGCTAGTGTTTTTGGGATGAAAAAAAGCGAGATTGAAAAGGAAATAAAAGAAAACAATAGGTTTATTGAAGATAGAATAGAGTATAATCAGGGAATTGATGAGATAAATAAAGGAAATTTAGAAGGAGCGAAAGAATTCTTTTTAAGAATTTCTGAAGATTCTCCTTATTACAAATATGCCAAGGATAAAATCCAGGAGATTGAACAGAGATTGAGAGAAAAAGAGAGAGCAGGAAGAGTGGTGCATAAAAAAATTTCTCAGGAAAGCGAGAAATCTGGGACAGATTGTTGGCCTTCCGTGAATTATCCTAATTTATATTTTGATGGAACAAATTGGTATTTGGATAACAACTGTTTGGTTTCCACTTTTCCTAAACCAGCCCAAGAGAAAACTTCAAAATTTAAAGATTCAAAACAGGAAGAAAGCCAAAAAGATGAGATTGAATCAGAAAAAGAGACTAAATTACAAGATACCCAATCTGACAACATTCCTCCAGAAATATTTAATATCAGGGTTATTGAGAGTGGACCAGATACTGTAATTATTAGATGGACAACCAATGAACCTTCTATCTCACAGATAAGATTTGGAGTAAATCCGAGACAGACAGAAATAGTTTACTGGGATTCAAACTTTGTTTTAGTTCATAAAGCTGTATTATCTGGTTTAAAGATAGAGACTCCATATTATTATGAAATTATTGCTAAAGACAAAAATAACAATCAATCAACTTCTGAGATTCAAACTTTTTCAATACAAAAATCAGTGCTTGGTGTTTTAAGTATAGAAATTGATTCTTCAACCCCTGAGACTTCAATTATAATATTAGGAAATAAAGATGAGTTATTGGGTGTTTGGAAGTTAACATCTGATCCTGTTGATGATATTACAATTACTCAAATAATTGTTTACAATAAAAATCCTGCTGGAAGTGTTAATGTGAGAGATCTTAAACTTTATTGTGGAGGAGAAAAATTTGGTGAGACTATAGAAAAATTAACAGAAAACTCAGGTATTTTTAATGGAAATTGTGTAATTAGTGCAGGCTCTTCAAAACAATTATTATTAAAAGCAGATATTACACCCTACGAGAAAGGAGCTAAACCAGGGGAATATGTCCAGTTTTATATTACTTTGCCAGATTTGATTAGAGGAGATAAAAACGACTCTATTATTGCATATAGTAGTGGAGGTTATTCCTTGACCAACAACCCTGGGGAGAAAATTGTCAATCCCCTGTATCCTTATAGAGACAAATTAACAGTACACGAAGTTAGCTGTCATAATGATTGTGCGTGTAGAAGAAGAGGTGTATACAATAGAATAGCTGATTTTATATTTTCTAGCGTTACTGAAACAGGGGTTTTTATTAATTCTATCACTATTAATATTACTGGAGACCTTAATTCGATTTCTGCAAGCGGGACTCCTTTTTATCTTAAGACAAAAGATGGTATAGAGAAAGCAGTAGGATATTTTTCTGGAGATTCTTCTGGGGGAAGTGTAACCCTTTTTTCAAAAGGAAATTTTTGGATTGGAAAGGAAAAAACAACATATGAACTTGTTACTAACACATTTACTTTGTTGGAAGATTACCCGACAGACAATGAAACCTTGAATTTAAGTTTGAGTTTTGGCACACCTTTTGAGAAAGGAGATATTGCTTGGAGTGATCAAGGTTCAGATTCCCCCATTACATGGATAGACGGGATGGGACCTATTTCTCTTGTTCTTACCTATTATTGAGATACTTTTAATGTTTTGACTATCCTATATAATAAAAGCAAGAAATAAATATGTGGAAATATATTTTATTGGGGATACTTCAAGGAATATTTGAGTGGTTGCCAATTTCTAGTGAAGGAATTGTAGCATTAACGAGTAGATTTTTAGTTATTAATATTAATCCGATAGATGTGGCTTTATTTTTGCATTTTGGAACTCTTTTTGCAGTATTAATTTATTTTTGGAAAGATTGGAAGGATATTTTAACTTTTCAAAATCCCCAATTGCTTCGTTTTTTGCTAATAGCAACATTAGTTTCTCTTTTAATAGGATATCCAATTTATAATGGAATAAAAGATATAACAGTAGTAGGGGATAGTTTATTGATTCTTATGGGATTTGGTTTATTGTTGACAGCTTATTTTCATAAAACTAAAAAGAAGATAAAAATTGATGATGATAAACTAGCAGTAGTATCTGGATTTTTACAGGGTTTAGCAGTAATTCCGGGAGTATCTAGATCAGGCGCTACCATTTTCGGTCTTTCATTAGGAAAAAATTCTCCCAAAGAAATTCTCAAGATTTCTTATATGATATCTGTCCCTGTGATATTAGCTTCAAGTTTTTATTTATTTTTAAACAACCAAACCATTATTGTTGAAGGATGGTTTTCTTTGATTGCAAGTTTTTTGGTGGGATTTTTGACTTTGAAGTTTTTAATGAACATTGCCAAGAAAATAAATTTCTTTAAATTTGCTTTAATTTTCGCTTTACTTTGTTTTTTGGGAGCAGCTTTATAAAAGTCAATAAAATCTTGATAAAAGTTTCAATTAGATTTATATATAAATTATAAAAGGAGAGTGCAAAAAATGGAGAAGAAAGAAAAAAAGAATGATAAGGATATAATATTGTTCAAAGATATAGATCCTCTTTCTGGGAAAAGGATTTCTTGGGGAGAGATACAAAAAGGAATATTAGGAAGGGGAAAGGGAAATTTATAATTAGTTCTTTTGTTAACGGTATTATTACCGTTTTTTTATTTCAACAATGAGTTGTTTTTGTTAGAATAGAAATATATTTATTGATATTATTTAAAAGCGATGAAAAATATTAGAGCGCTTTTTATTATTTTAATAATTACAATATCTTCCTTATTTTTTTTATTTTTTTTGGATGATCTCTTGGCATTATATACTGAGTTTTATGTTAGACTGCCTCAAGTTGAAAGACAGGTAACAGAATTTTTAACACAAGAAGTTGGGGAAGAAATCTTTACTCCACCTCCTCTTCGCGCAAAAAGAGAAGTTCCAGAATCATTTCTTACCAGACCAGGAATAATTTATTGGACAAATATTAAAAGAAAAGAATATGGTCTTCCAGAGCTTACAGAAAGTGAAGAATTGAATCAGAGTGCCAAACTTAAAGTTCAAGATATGATTGAGAGACAATATTTTTCCCATTATTCTCCCGATGGCAAAGGGGTGGGAGACCTGGTAAAAGAAGCCGGATATGAGTTTATTTTAATTGGAGAAAATCTGGCTTTGGGTAACTTTCAGAACGATGAGGCGCTTGTGCAAGCATGGATGGAAAGTCAGGGACATAGAGAGAATATCTTAAATACAAAATACAAAGAAATTGGAGTAGCTGTAGCTAAAGGAATGTTTGAAGGGAAATATACCTGGTTTGCAGTACAGCATTTTGGTCTTCCTCTTTCTGTGTGTACTGAACCTGATCAAGAATTGAAAAATGAGATAGAGAAAAAACAGGATGAGATTGAAAAAATGTATAATACCCTTAATGAATTACAGAAGGAGATTAAATCTATAAAACCTAAAAAAGGAGTAGAGTATAATCAAAAGGTAAAGCAATATAATGATCTTGTGTCTCAATATAATATTTTGATAGATACTACAGAATTCTTAATTGAAAGCTACAATAGACAAGTGAGATTATTTAATGAATGTATTACAGAAATAAAATAAAAATAATATTGACAATAGATTATAACTTCTTTACTCTTAAGTAAGAGTTGTTTTCAAATTTATATTTAAAAATTAAAAGGAGGTGAAAGAAATGTATTATCTTTGCGATAGGTGCGGCGATATTTTGAGAGGCGACAGAGGTAGATGGATTAAAAAAGATGGAAAACGGATTTTTGTCTGTAAATGTGGCAGAGAATATGATGAGGAAGAGTTAAAAAAACGTCGCCTCAACTATTTGATAAACCCGCATTCTATAACAAATATTAAACCGTTAGCTGATGCTAACGGTTCCCAATATCTTTTTTGTTGTGAGAATAAACCGAGATTAATCCGGTTTTTTTTGATAAAATAAAGAAATAAAAATGTTATAATAAATAAGATATGCGTAAAACAAACAACGATTTTCAAAAACTTGTTTTAAAACTATTTCTTTTGATATTTTTTTTAAGCTTTTTTAATTCTTGCCACGCTGTTCCTGAAAAAAGATATTATTATGATTCTATTAAAGTGGAGATTAAGATTAATCAAGACAGTACATTTGATGTGATAGAAACTCAGACATTTAATTTGACAGGTAGTTTTGGATATTTTTACCGAGATATCGCATTGAAAAAATTAGACCATATTTCAGACATTGAGGTGTTTGATGAAAATGGCAGGAGATTGAATAAAAATGAATATACAGTTTCTTATAACGGGAATAGATTAAATATTAGATGGGAGTTTCCCAGAAGAAATTTCTATAACGAATTAAAATCTTGGACAATAAGATATAAGGTTTATGGGGGATTGGGTTTTTACGAGAAATGGGACGAGTTATATTGGAATGCTATATTTGAAGATAGAGAAGTTTTAGTAAAAAAAGCAGAGGTATTGGTTCATCTGCCTAAAAACTTTGATAAAGATGAGATAGCATTGAAATTATTTGTGGGCGAAAAAGGAAGTTTAATTCAAAGTACTAATTATAAGATTTTAGATAGCAAAACAGTAAAATTTTGGGCTCAGGATATAAAGCCCTATCACTTTTTGACTATAGTCGTGGCTTGGCCAAAAGGAGCAATTAAAAAACCACTTTTTTATCGTAATCAAATGATAAACTGGATAGTATTAATAATTGGTATTGCTTTACCCGTGTTTACTTTCTTTAAAATGTTTGTTTTATGGAGAGAAAAAGGCAAAGATCCAAAAATAAAGAAGACCATTATAGCTCAATATACACCTCCATCAGATTTGCCTCCAGCAATATTTGGAGTATTGATTGACCAGTCTATTGAAATGAGAGATATAATAGCTACAGTGATTGATCTTGCTGTAAGAGGGTATTTAAGGATTATAGAGGAAAAAGAAAAAATCCTGTTTTTTAAAAAGAAAAGATACATCTTTGAAAAATTAAAAGATGAGGGTGACCTTAATCCTTTTGAGAAAAAGATAATGAGAACTATTTTCAGGAACAAAAAAATGGTTTCAAGTGAGGATTTAAGGTGTGAATTCTATAAAGAGATCCCCGAGATTAAAGAATTAATATACCAAGAGGTAGCAAAAACAGATTATTTTACTGGAAATATTCAAAAAATTAGAAAGAAATATGGCAAATTAGGTAATAAAATCTTTTTGTTTACTTTATTTATAGGAATTTTTGGAATTTTTATATTCAGTGGACATCTCTCTAGATATTTTGCTCAGGCTTTAATAATTGAAATAAGCATGGGGATTTGTGCATTAATTATTATAGGATTTGCTTATTATATGCCTTCTTTAACTCAAACAGGAGCAGAAGCTAAATGGAAGTTGCTTGGATTTAAAGATTATCTTCAGACTGCTGAAAGGTTTAGATTGGGAGCTGAGACTATAGAGACTTTTTCAAAGTATCTTCCATTCGCTTTGGTTCTGGGGGTAGAAAAAAAATGGGCAGCAAGATTTGCAGATTTTTCGTATCAGGAACAGAACTGGTATGTACCAAGTGTTTATATTTCAGATAGGGAGACGGGTGAAAGTATACCCAGTTCTTTTAATTCTTTTGCTGAAAGCATTTCTTCTTTTACTTCATCTATTTCTTCTACATTTAGGAGCACTCCAAGCGGAGGAGGTGGGG
Source organism: uncultured Candidatus Saccharibacteria bacterium (assembly GCA_964493485.1). Taxonomy (GTDB): domain Bacteria; phylum Patescibacteriota; class Minisyncoccia; order Minisyncoccales; family JANBVM01; genus CAZBMQ01. The sequence continues at coordinate 63,740 of CAZBMQ010000005.1, read as the reverse complement.
GAGTTGGAGGAGGATCTGCTGGAGGAGGGGGTGGGGGAGGAGGCGGAGGCGCAGGTTAAAGTGACAACATCTGTGTTTTAGATTGGAGACACCATAGATAAGAATAGAGCCCTTTCTTCTTTATTAATTCATTATGCGTTCCTGATTCAATAATTTTTCCATTTTCTAACACAATAATTCTGTTTGCTTTTTTAATTGTTGATAAACGGTGAGCAATAATTAAGACCGTTCTGTTTTGTGCTATTTTCCATAAAGCATCTTGGATTAAAGCTTCAGATTCTGAGTCTAAGCTGCTTGTTGCTTCATCAAAGATTATAATTTTGGGATTAGTGAGTATCATTCTTGCTATAGCCAATCGTTGTTTTTGACCTCCAGAGAGTTTTATTCCTCGTTCTCCTACTTTTGTTTCGTATTTCAGGGGGAGGCTTTGAATAAACTCATATAAATTAGCTATTTTTGTGGCTTCTATTATTTCTTTTTTTGTTGCCTTCGGCTTTCCATAAGAAATATTAAAACCTATTGTGTTATTAAAAAGTATTGGTTCTTGCGGAACAATACCGATAAAAGAACGAAGCTGAGTTTTGGTTAGATTTTTGATATCAATTCCATCAATTAATATTCTTCCTTTAGTGACATCGTAAAATCTCAACAGGAGTTTAACAATGGTTGTTTTTCCTACACCAGAGCGTCCGACAAAAGCTACAGATTCTCCAGGTTTGATATGTAAATTAAAATCTACTAATACACCCTTTTTACCCTCAGGATAGTCGAAACTTACATTTTCAAATTTTATTTCCCCTCTGATTTCTTTTAATTTAACCGGTTTTTTAGGATCTTTTACTAAAATTTCATTATCTAAAATAGAAAAATATCGTTCTAAGTCCACATAATCTTTAGCTACATCTCTAAGACTATATAAAAGATCAAAAAGATGAAAATAAAAACCTAGGCTAAAACTTACCACCATTACTAAATCTCCAGTAGTAATTTGTCCAAGAGATAACTTTTTAATGACAATTAAGAGAATTAAAAGCATTCCTAAATTAGATAAAGTGCCTATTGTGATGTCCATTATTCGAAAGCTGATTGCATATTCCCACAATCTAGTTATCCACTCTTTAAATTCTCTTTTTAATCGTTTTTCTTCTCTTTTCTCCTGCGCAAAGAATTTTACTGTGTCGTAATTCAATAAGCTGTCAGTAATAATTCCTGATATTTTATCTTCTATTTTATTAAATCTTTTTCTTTTTCTGATGTTGATTTTAATCAACTGCCAACTTATATAGGCATTGCCCATAAAGACCAAAAGCATTAAAAAGACAATAGAGAATGCAACCTTAGAGAAGAAAAACAGTACAACAAATAAAGATAAAACAATATAGGCTATATGAACGGTTAGTCTATGGAACAAGCTAAAGAAAGCATTGTCTCCTCTTTTGAAAATACTTATTAAAACACCTGTGCTTTTGTTTACATGAAAAGCAAAGTCTAAATCATGAATTTTTTTAAAGATTTTTATTCTGGCATCTCTTGCAGCAGGCAGTAGGGCTTTATCTCCTAAATATAAGGTTAAAGCCTCAAAAAGATTAGCTAAGATCCTAATTCCTACAAATAAGAGAATAATTTTTATAAGTTTTTGATAGTCAGAAGAGGGGACAGCATCAATCAAAAGTTTATAGATATATGGAGTAAGGTTAGACAATATTGCTCCTATAATTAATACGAAAATAAAGGCGATGAATGCCTTTTTATAATAAAATAAAAATTGAAAAAATCTTTTGAGAACTTTCAACATAATTTTAAAGCAGTAAAAACACATTTTTATTATAAAACAGAAATTAAAATTATTGAAATCAATATTTATATTAAAACAAAACCCCTTTGGAAAGGGTTTTTTATTCAATCTTTGTAGATTCGATATGATTTCATTATACAATGAGATATTAATTTTGTCAAACAGAATAGAATTCCATTTCGCTTATTATAGATTTGACAAAAATTATATTTAGGATTAAAGAGAATATGGTATATTGAAATTATAAAAAAAGAGGGTTGAGGATGAAAAAGGCAGTTTTGTTTTGTATGAATTGCGGAGAAGTTCTGGGAAAAGCAATTTGTCATAGAGAAGGATGCAACAATGAGTTAGAATTTCCATCTAGTGGTGATATCTTGGGCCATCATAGCGTTGCATTATGTGTAAAATGCAATAAATATTCTGTGGCTTTTATGGATTTTCCTCCTTGTCCAAATTGCGGTTCCAAAAGACATCTTTTGTTTAAACCAGAGCAAAAATGAGAAGAATTAATTTTAACAGTGGTTAGATTGTTCCACTGTATTTTTAAAATAATTTTATATTTAAATTTTTTATGTTAAAATAAAAATCAGTTTAATAAATAATATCCAAATATAAAATATGCCAAAACAAGAAAAAATAGACAGATGGTTATATCCAAAAGAAAAAGAATCCGAGACGAAAAAGAAGAAAAATGAAAAAGAAGAAAAAGATGAAGATTATGATAAAGATCTTCCTCCTTGGGAGTGGGGCAAAAAGAAAAAAAATCCTTATGAGTGGTAGATAAATGCATTTTTATAAAAATATATGAGAAAAGAAATTATATTAATAGTAGGGATAATCGCTATTATAGTGCTTGTTTATTGGGTTCGTCCTACAATAGCTCCTGTTTTGGAGGAGCCAATAGAGCAACAAGAATCTAATCCTCAACAAGGAGAAAATAAAAAAGAACCAGTAGGGGAGAATCAAACAACAGAACAAGAGCAAAGGTGTCTCGAGGCAGGCGGCAAGGTTTCAACTGGTTTATGTTGTAATACAGTAAGTGATTTCCCCAATACTTGCGCTATTAGTTCTTGCGGTTGTTCTGAAAAAAATAGTTATGAGGTAAAAATTTGCGATTGTGGAGAAAATAAATGTTTTAATGGAAAAGAATGTGTTTCTCTCCAAGATAAAGAAAAGAAGGAATATGACGAGATAGGTCTGAATACACCCAATTCTTTGGCTTGTACTGATTTTTTTCAAAATGAGGAAGATTTTACCAAAATAGATATGAGTGACTGGGAAACTTATGAGAATAGATATGGTTATTCAATTAAATACTCGTTAGACAAAAATGAATTAAGATATCTGGGAGTTTGTGAAGATCTTCAAGAGCTAAATCCTGATTTGAAGTGTCCGAAGAAAGAACCTACAGGAGATCCAGATATTGTTGCAAAGAGTCGTTTGATGGTAACTAAAAAAGGATATGTCATTCCAGACTGGTGGCCTGAAAATAGACCAAAAGAAATCTGTCAATATCAAAGCCCTTATATACTTATTTCTGTTTATTCAAATACAGCTGGATTAAGTTTACCTGAGATGTGTAAGAAGGTGGAAAATGTTCAAAAGATTAAATGTTGTAGTGGTAAACCAAATTATGAAATAGATGGGGTACCGGCAATTAAATGTTCAAGAAGATGTGTGGAACCTTATGTATTACCTAAAACTCATTTAGACTGGTTTTCAGAAGAGACTCAAGAATGGATTGCAGAGAATGACTATAAACCCGGGGATATAATAGGATGCTATTCATCTATCAGTGATTCTCTTATTATACTTCATAACGGTTATACTTATATAATTACCACTTTTTTTGAGGAACAGGATAAAGAACAAATAACCCTTTTTAAGAATATTCTTTCCAGTTTTAAATTTACAGATTAGATTATTGAAAAAAATATTTTTTGATTTATTCTCAAGTAGTATAATTAGAATTTAAAAAAAGAGGTGAAAGGGGAGGATGGGAAAAGCAATATTTGTGTGCGATCAATATGAATGTTGCAATATTATATATGGAAAGGCTTTTTGTCCGAGATGTAATCAACAATTAGAATTTGTTGATAAGGAGAAAGCTTATTGTTTAAAATGTAAGAAAGATTGGTCTTCTTTTGAATTAAATATAGAGTGTCCCAGATGTCATTCTGTTTGTTGCTTCAAAGATGAAGATAATATTTGATAAGTCCCATAGGACTTATTTTTATTTTACAATTAGAATTTGACAAAATTTTAAAGATATGTCACAATATTGATATGCTAAAAAGATATAAAGTAAAGGTTGAAATGCAAGGAGAAAATATTCCAATACTCGAAAACCATGGAACGATTGAAGCAATAGAAGGCAGGGAAGTGGCAGTGGTGGAAAATCCACTGAGTCCTTTATTCGAAGAACATGCTCGTCAGATTCCAACTCTTTCTTTGTACTTTTACAACTTTGAGGTGAAAGGTGAGACTTTAATAATTAAATTCTAATTTTTTTATTTTTTGTTCTTTAAAATAAAAAAATAAAAAACTGTCATAGACAGTTTTTTCTTTTTGTTTTTATAAAATTAATTATTCTTTTAGAGGATGGAATTTTCTAAAGATTCTTTCTGCATAACGATCAGAAGCATGAACATATCGAGTGGTTGTATCTAGAGATTCATGACCAAGTAAAATCTGAATAGCCGCTGGACTAGCTCCACTTTCAGCAAGATAGGTTGCAAATGCATGACGAATTGAGTGACAGGAGATAGGTATATTAAGGCCCAATAATTCTCTATATCTCTTTATCTTAGCTTGTAGATAGTTAGGAGAAATTTTTTTATTTTTTTTATGTATATTTTTTCCTTGAAAAGGAATAAAAAGATAAGGAGAATCTGTTTTTCCACGGACCTCTAAATATTTTTTAATATGCTTCTGAGCTCTAGGGGTTAGATAAACAAACCTTTCTTTTTTTCCTTTACCTTTTATGAAAATTCTTCCAGTTTTGTCGATTTCATCCTTTTTTATGTTTATGAGCTCTGAAATTCTTACTCCAGTGGAAAACACAACTTCTAACATCGCTCTATTTCTTAAAGCTATTTTTTTCTTTTTTTCAAATAGGGTTGGAGCTTCTACTAATTTTAATTGATCTTTTAATCTTATATGATGAGAAGTTTTCTTGTTGTATTTTACAAGCTTTATGACTTCGTGAGATAATGGGGAATTATAATTATTGTCATCAAGATATTTTAAATAACATCTGATTGAAGATAACATCCTATTAATAGAAACTTTACTAAGCTTTTTTAGGGCGTTTTGATTTTTTGCTGTTTTCCTTTTTTCTGAAGTTAGATAATGTTTGTATTCTTCTATTATTTGTTTAGTTATTTTTCTGAAACTCAATCTTTTCTTACAGAGAAATCTATCAAAGGTTTGTAAATCTCTTTTATAATTATAGATGGTTTCTTTTGAATAATTATTTTTTTCTAAGAAATGAAAAAATTTTTTTGTAAAAGGTAATGAGTTTATCATATTTTTATTTTGTAGTTTCTTGTTTATATCCTGCTTTTATTACAGAAAATTCTATTGCTCGATTTTGGCTAAGAACTAATAGAAAATCAGAGCCTTCCATGGATTCTAAATTAAACAATAATTTGTATAAAGATATTGTCCCTATCTCAACAAACAAATCTCGTTCATTTTCTTTATATATTCCTAGATCTGCTCGACCCATATTTAGTTTAGGTTCTATAGTAACATCATATCCACTTGATTTAAAATACTCACTTATTAATTTCATCATTCTTGAATGCCATTCTTTTCCGTGTTTTTTACCTTCTTGTGGTAAGAGATTTTGGTTGCCCCACAGACACACACGTGATTTAATATCTTTTGCTTTGATCTTCCCACTTACTATTAGAATTGCTATTCTTCTATAAATACATTCATCACAAAATTCATTCTCTTTTCGGTAAGGAGTTTTGATTATTGTTCTTCTGAGCCAATTAATTTCTTTTGATATAGCTTTTTCAACTACTTCCCAAGTTAAAGATTTTGATTTTTGATGGTTCATTATATTAAATCCACAAATTAAATTTACAGTTTTCTTCCGCTATGAAATTTACGATGAATTTCTCTCAACCGTTTACTAGTCACATGTGCATAAATTTGAGTAGCGGAAATACTTTTATGCCCTAGAAATTCTTGAAGTGTTCTCAAGTCAACCCCTTGAGTTAAGAGATCTGTGGCAAAACTATGACGTAGTACATGTGGAGTGGTATTTAATGGAATTCCTGCCAAGATAGCATATTTCTTGATATTTTTTTCTATTGAACGAGCAGTTAATCTTCTGGGAGCACCTTTCTTGCTTCTATAATTAATAAACAATGCTTTTTCTTTATCATCACGCATATCTAAATATTTTTTGAGCCATAATAATGCTCTTTTTGAGAAATAAACAGTTCTGGGTTTTTCTCCTTTTCCGATAATTGAAAGTTCTAATTCTTCCATATTTTCTTTTATTTTAATTTGTTCTCGGTTTAAACTTACTAATTCTGATATTCTCATTCCAGTGGAAAATAAAGTTTCTAAGATAGCTCTATCTCGAAGCCCCTGGATTTTTGAAGTATCAGGAGCTGAAAATAACTTTTTTAGTTGCTCTAAATTTAAAAAACGTACTTGTTTTTCCTTTCGTTCTTTAGCTAATTTGATTTTTTCAGCAGGTAAGGAAAGAATATCTCTTTCAGCAAAATAATTTAGAAGAGATCTTAAAGCGATTAAATAATAATTCTGTGTAGATTTTTTAAGGGGTTTTTTAGTTCTAGAGATATATTGACGTGAAAGAAAAACTCTATATTTCCATATATGTTGGGGAGTTAATTCATGAGGTTTTATATTTTCAAGATTATTTATTTTTAGCCAATCTAAAAATTTCTTAAGAAATCTCGAATAATTTTCTTGAGATTTAGAGGATAATCCTTTTTCTATTTCTAGCCAATCTAGAAAATCAGATAAATGTTGGGAAATAGGTTTTGAGCTTTTCTCCATTTTAAATATAAATATATTAAGAGACTATTAAGTATAATTATGCGAATATTTCTATGTTTATATTAAAATAGCCTCAAGGGCTATGTCAAGTGGAAAAATATACTTCCCCATAGGAAGATATATAGTCTTTCTTACCTCCACAATTCTTTAAATCTTTCACAAATACTTTTTGTTACTTTTGGTATCTCTTGTTTCATTTCTTCTTTTTCTTTTTTATATTCTTCTTGGATTATAGGTTTTCTTTTTTCAACTTCTTGTTCCACTTTAGGTTTTACTTCTTTTACAAAGAAACTCTCAAGTTTTATCCAAATATTATTGTAATACCAGTTATACATCTTCTGCCATATTGGTATTACCTCATATTTCCAAATCCTCTCAATAATCCCTGGTAATTCTTCCTTTCCTACTTTTACTGCTTGTTTTCCTATTTCTTGTGCTTCTTCTAAATTTTCAGGAACATGAAGATTTTCTTCTTGTGCAAAAGAAAAAGACGATACACTCAATGCAGTTATTGATATAAGAATTATTGAAATTTTTGATATTTTTGTCATATATAATTCTCTAACCTATTAATTCTATTGCCTTTTTTATTCTCTTTAAGCTTTTTTCCTTTCCTAAAATTTCAGCTATTTCAAAGGGTCCTGCTGATTCTTTTTTCCCTGTCAAGGCTACTCTTAATGGCCATAAAAGATATCCCCTATCCCCAGGTTTGTTTATTATTCTTGAAAAATTTTCTGCTTCTTTTAGTAAAATATCTGCCAAATAATTTCTTTCAAAGCTCTCTGCATCTATTTTATACAATATATTATATAATCTGTCAAGTGATGTTTTTAATTCTTCTTCTGTCATTTCTTTCCATTTCAAAAGTTCTTTATCATATATAATTTCTTTTTTGAAAAAGAAATCTGTAAATTCTGAGATTTCAGAAAGTTTTTTCATTCTTTCCTGGTAAATAGATATTATTTGTTTTATTTTATCTATTGTTATCTCTTCTCCTGTTTCTGATACTTTATATCTCTGCACAATTTCCTTGGCTCCATATGCTGGTGGATATTGTCTTTCTGTAAAATAAGGCGTTATCAGTCCTTCTCTTATTAAATATGGAAGACAGAGCTCAGTTAATTTTTCTATGGATTTGCGGCGGATATAAAAACCATTCAAGAAATCTAATCTTTTTTGATTAAAAACTGCCCCTGATTTTTGCACTTTTTCTAAGGAAAACTCTTTAATTAAAGGATTTAATGAGAATATTTCTCTTTCTGTACCGGGATTCCATCCCAAAAGTGCCATAAAATTAATAAGAGCTTCAGGTAAATATCCTTGCTTTTTGTATTCTGTAATAGAGGTTGCCCCATGTCGTTTCGATAACTTACTTCTATCAGGTCCCAAGATTAAGGGAATATGAGCATATTTTGGTCTAGGAAATCCCAGGGCCTCTTGCAATAGAATTTGCTTTGGAGTATTGGAAAGATGGTCTTCTCCTCTTATGACATGAGAGATCTTCATTTCAAAATCATCAACAATACAGGCAAAATTGTATAGAGGTTCTGTAAAGCTTTTTGCAATTACTATGTCCCCTATCAACGATGCATCGAATTCTACTTTTCCTCTTATTATATCCTCAAACTCAACTTTTTTAGGCGGGGTTCTGAATCTTATTACATACGGTTTTTTTTCTGCTAAATATTTATCTACTGTTTCTTTTGAGAGATTGGCGCATTTGCCTGAATAACGAGGGGCCTCCCCTATTGATAGCTGATATTGTCTATGTGCTTCTAGTTCTTCCTTTGAACAAAAACAATAATACGCTTTATTTTCTTCAAATAATTTTTTTAAATATTTTTTATATATTTCTCTTCTTTCAGACTGACGATAAGGTCCATAATTACCTCCAATACCAGGTCCTTCATCTGGTTCTATTCCTAACCATTTCAAATTTTCAATTATATCTCTTTCATATTCAGGTTTTGAGCGTTCTTTATCAGTATCTTCAATCCTTAAAACAAATGTACCTTGATGTTTTTTGGCAAAGAGATAGTTAAAGAGGCCTGATCTGGCAGTTCCAAGATGTAAAAAGCCTGTAGGAGACGGAGCTAGTCTTACCCTTACTTCCCCGAGTTTTTTAAGTTTAAATTCTTCAGGAATCATCAACTTAATTTTCAAATAAGTTTCTTATTTAGTCAAATCTTACAGGGATTATTGCATAGTTAAGTATTCTACTATATATCCTGCAATTGTTTTTGCAGCTAAAGGTTTTGCGAATTCTTTAGCTGCCTTTTTCATTTTTTCTAAGTCTTCAGGATGAGAAAAGAGATATTTTAATTTTTCAAGGAAGAAACGAGGAGTGAAATTTGCTTCTTCTAATACTATTGCCGCTCCATTTAATGCATATTCATAAGCATTTTTGATTTGATGTTCCTGGGCAGATTCTGGTAAAGGAATTAGGATAGAAGGTTTACCAACAGCAGCTATTTCAAATATCGTACCGGATCCAGCTCTTGAGACTACTAAATCACAGGCAGCGTAAGCTCTTTTGAGCTCTTCTTCTTTCAAGAAAGGGTAAGGATGATAGTATTTTTGTAAGAATTCAGGGATTATTGCTTTAGCTTCATTTTTGACTTGATTGAAGTTTTTTTCTCCACATTGATGAATTAATTCGAACTCTCTTAAAAGCTGTTCCAACACATCTAAGATTTTGTCATTAATCCTTTGAGCTCCTTGGGAACCTCCTAAGATTAGGACTACAGGTTTATTTCCGGTTAATTTAAGGAATTTTTGAGCCTCTTCTCTTTCAGCTTCTAAAAGTTCTCTCCTGATTGGGTTTCCTACTAATACCATCTTTCTTTCAGGCAAATAAAGAGTTTTTCTGAAAGAAATGAAGATTTCTACACAGAACCTAGCTAAAAGCCTGTTTGAAATTCCGGGTATAGCGTCTGATTCATGTAATATTGATCTTACTCCAAGAATCCATCCAGCTAAGACGACTGGGACAGAACCAAACCCTCCTTTCGAGAATATTAAGTCAGGTGCCAGAAAGAAAATATAGGAAAAAGATTGAAAGAAACCAATTGGCGTTTTAAAGAAAATATCAATTATATTTTGCAAAAAACTCTTTGGGGTGAAATATCTTCTGATTTTCCCGGCTAATATGTGTTTTACTTTAATATCTTCTTGGGAAAGTAAAAGTTTGCTGAATTCATCTTTTGGGCCAATGTAAAAAAACTCAAATTTTCCTTTGGGTGAGATTTTCCTTATTTCTCTGACAACTGCTATTATTGGTAAGATATGTCCTCCTGTACCTCCACCTGTAAGTAATATTTTCATAGTATTAGATATGTTTTGATATATTCAATAAAATCCCTATACCAGCTAATTCTGCCAGCAGGGCTGATCCGCCATAGCTGATAAAAGGTAAAGGTATGCCTGTTAAGGGTAATATACCTATCATAGCACCAATATTGATGAATGCCTGTAGTATTATCCAGGAAGTGATGCCAAGAGCTGTTAATTTTGAAAATAAACTGTGGCTTTCTCGTCCGATTTTATATCCTTCCCATAAGAATAATAAAAAAAGAAATATTAAAACTGTAGAGCCCACAAATCCAGTTTCTTCAGCTAAGATGGCGAATACTGAATCAGAAGCAGGATGTGGAAGAAGACCAAATTTCTGTTGAGACATTCCCAATCCTATTCCAAATAGTCCACCCGAACCTACAGCGATTAGAGATTGTTTTATCTGATAACCTAGACCCATAGGATCTTTCTCTGGGTTTAAGAATACTAAAATTCTTTGCATTCGATAAGGAGCTTGTTGGATTAAAAACAATAAAATTACTATTCCCATAATCCCTATTAGCACAATATGCCATATTGGGGTTTCTGCAAAGAAATACATTAATATTCCGGTAGAGACAATAACAATTAAAGTACTGATGTCAGATTGCAAGGCTAAAAGCGCTGTGATTAAACCAATGATTATTGAAAATGCTATCAGGCTTTCTTTAAATTCTTTTTCTCTTTCTGATAGATAAGCGTGTTTTTTTCTGCTTTCTAACCAACTGGCAAGATAAAGTATAAATGTTATTTTTAGAAATTCAGAGGGCTGAAAAGATAAAAACCCTAACGAAATCCATCTTGCTGTTCCTCCAGACTTCATTCCTATTTTAGGAACAAAAACCAACATCATCAAAATTATGTTTACTATCAATAATACAGGAGCTATCTTTTTCAATAGAGAAAGGCGTAGTTTTAAAAGGAAAAGACCTAGTAGTAAGCCAGGTATTAAACCAAATATAATCTGATGGTTCAGAAAATAATAATTGCTTCCAAATTTATCAGGTGGAATGCTTGTAGCAGTGCTTGCCAGTATGATAATCCCAAAAACTATTAATAGTCCTGTAATACCCATTAGAATATAGTCTGGATTCGCTTTATTGGTTTTTACCATACTTTTTAATATATTTTTTAAATAGATTTCCCTTTTCTTTGTAATCGCGGAAAATACTGAAACTTGGAGATGCAGTTGAAAGCAGACAAATCTTTTTTCTACCAGTGTGCTCAAAGGCTAATTTTACAGCATTTTTCATATTATTTACTTTGAATACATTATAATGTTTGCTTGGATTTTTTTTGCGTATCTCTTTCCAGATTCTTTCTCCAGTAGTGGGAAATAAGATTATGTTTTTGATATTACTCTTTGAAATTTTATCTGCTAATTTATCGAATTTTAATCTTCTTTCAAACCCCCCTAGCATTATTGTTTCGACATTTTTACCTAAACTTTCTAATGCTGCTATTGTGGCTTCTGGAATGGTGGATAAGGCGTCATTGTAAAATTTAATACCTTTGTATGTACCAACATATTCTAATCTGTGAGGAAGAGATTTAAATTTCTTGATTGCTGTTATAATATTTTTCTCAGAAACTTTAAATATCTCCCCTACCTTAATTGCCGCTGCTATATTCTTTAAATTAAATTTTCCTATCAAAGAAGTTTTTCCTATTTTTTTAATAATTTGTTTGAATTTTTTACTTTCAAGGTTTATAGGAATCTTTTTTGCCTTTGATTTTTTTGCTATTTCTTTGACAATCTTATTGTTTGGGTCAAAAATTAAAAAATCTTCTTTTGTTTGGTATCTTGTGATGTTTGTTTTCGCTTTAATATATTCTTTAACGTTTTTGTAATAGTCTAAATGTTCAGGATAAATATTCAGCAAAACGGCTATATGGGGACTCTGTTTTAGATTAAAAAGCTGGTGAGATGAAAGTTCATATACATATATATCCTTTGGTCTAGATGACAATAATAGAGCTAATACAGGTTTCCCTATGTTTCCAACCAAATGAACCTTGAATTTATTTTCTTTAAGGATTTTATAGATTAAAGCAGTAGTTGTACTTTTTCCTTTTGTTCCTGTTATTCCTATAATCCTACCTTTGCAGTTTTTTAAGAAAATCTCGGCTTGTGAAGTTACTTTTTGTCCTTTTTTTAAAAAAGACTGTATTATTTTTGGAGGAATTCCTGGCGATTTGATTATTACATCGTATTCTTTTAAGGCTTTAAGATAATTCTTTCCTAAATATAATTTAATTTTCTTTTTAGTTTTTCTATCCCCCTTTTTTCTTTTTCTTTCCCCTTTTTTCTTTTTTACTCTTTTTTTCTTTCCTATTTCCTTTCTCATCTCCATTTTTTCACGATCGTCAAAAAATGGAGATATTATTTTTTGAGCTTGAGGGTTCAATTCTTTTAATGTCAGTTTATCAGCAATTCCAATGGTTTTTGTGGGAAAAATTTTCCTTAAAAATTTAAAAGTATCTCTTCCTTCTTTTCCAAACCCTAAAATTAATATCTTTTTATTCTTTAATTCTTTTAACTCCATTATATATTAAAAATAACATAAAAAAGGCTAAAAATAAATCAGAAAAGCTGAAAAATATAAACAATAAAAAAAAGAGTATAGCTACTCTTTAAATAAAAAATAAATTATTAAATTTTAAGATACTATTTTGATTCCATGAGATTTTAAGATCTTTTGAATCCTTTCTGCGTATTCTTTGTCAGCCTTAACACACAGACATTTACCGCAAACAAGTATTTCTTTTACTCCACAGCAACTAAATAAATCTTTTAAAATCTGCTGTCCCCTTTCTAAAACATATAGGTTTGAGTTTTCACCATCGAAAGGAAATGTAAATACAATAAGTTTTTTTGTATATGTAAGATTTTCCGGGAAAAAAATATGAAAACTTTTGTATTCACCCAAATTCAAAACATCTACTTTCGCTTCACTCAATATAATCACCCTTTTTGTTTATTAAATCAAAATTTTATAATTTGTCAACTTTTGAATAAAAAAATGGCATTTTTAAATGCCTGTTTTTAAAGATCTTTATCTTTTGCTTTTTCTAAGGCTTCTTCAAGTACTTTAAGAATTTTGTCATCAATATCTTCCCACTTGTAGTCTCTCAACAGCCATATTTTTAGAAACTTTTGTGTAATGAATACTTCAGAGATTCCTTTTATTTTTAATAACTCTTTTATTAAAAAGCTCCCAATTTTTCCTAACCTCTTAAGGCTTCTTTTTTTAAGCAAGAGAAACCTTCCGAAATAACCAGTTTGACTAGCAGAAATAATGATATCTCCAATATAATATTTTCTTATGAACCAATATTCTGGTTCAATTGTAACTTGCAATGGTTTTCACCTCCTCTTTGATTCTAATTACTTTTTAAAAATTATCAAGTTTATTTAAGAGCTTTTTTGAGTATTTTTGTGAATACTGGAGACAAATTATGGTTTTTATTCCAAGAGTTTAATAATCTTTTTGATTTCCTTTCTAATTTTGTGTATTTTGGCAATATATTTTTTTCAAAATATCTTAAGAGATATGGTATTCTTTTTGTTTCTTTTTTATTTTTTTTCCAGCTCAGATAAAAAGCTATTAAGCTTTCTTTTTTTGTTCCTACACACTCAAAAGGCTTGAATTTTTCGACCCCAATCAATTCTTTCATTAAATATGTCAATTCTTTTTTTTGAAAGAGATTTTCTTTAAAGATTCTAATTATATCTTTTTTTTCTATAAATGGATAAAGGCAGGTAAAGACAAAAAGGCATTTGGGGCATTTACCACACCATTGTTTGATAGGTGTTTTAGTACCTGAATGAGTTCTATAAGCCTCGTTGCAGCTTAAAAAAGCATCAAAATAATTTGGGTAATGAGAAAATAATCTTGCAATTTGTATTTCGTATAGTGGTCTTAAAAAACTGAAATATTCTATATCTTTAGATAAGTATTTCTTTGAATATTTTCTGAATTTTTGTTCAAAATCAAAACTCTTAGAATACTGATGGTTAATTTCTTTTCCTAAATATTTTAGATTGCCTTCATTTGAACTCCTTTCGTTTGAAAAGGCAATGTATTTTTTATTAAAAACTACACCAAGCAGTGTACTTAAAAAGGCTAAATAAGCTGAAAAAGGGGTGTGGCCATTCAAAAAACCTCTCTGATTTAGTTTGTATAGATTTGAATCAATTTCTCTTTTTACAATAATTGGATTTTGGCACTTCCCCACTTCCATTACTTTTTTTGTTGTTTCAGTAGGATTTAAAGAAAAGCATTTAATTGGAAATCCTGAATTCTTCAAGAGCTCCAAGGTTACTATAGAGTCTTTTCCTCCCCCTATTGGGATTAATATCTCTTCTTTAAGTCTTTTTTTATAAGTTTGCGGAGGCCCGTCCTCCGCAGGTTTTGATTTTAGGATTAAGAAATTTCTGGAGGTCCAGTTGATTCTATTTTTATAGAAAAACTGTCCCATTCCATTTATTATCAAGTTCTTCCACCATTTAATTTGATTTTCGTTTAATTTTCCTGATTTAATCTCAATCTCGGGGGAACATGTTGTTTTCCAATAACTCAAAAGTTCAATTAATCCTAAATGAAAGATTAAATTATTAAAAACCTTCTTTCTTATTTTTTTTATTCGAGCTTTTTCTACATTTTTAATGGTTAATTTTGGACGAAACTCAATATCCGGCGGGATTTTGAAATCAAAAAAAATTTCTAAATCCTCCTTAGAAATTTTATATGAAAAGTTTTCAAAAATGAATTTAGGATATTTTTTTCTGAGAAAACCAGCTGTCATATTATTAACCTAAAAGACGTATAGCTACTCCTAAGATGCCAAATATTACGCCCATAATCCAAAATCTCATTGTTACTTTATAAGAAGGCCAGCCTTTAGCCTCGAAATGATGATGGATAGGTGTACATAGCCAGATCTTTTTTTTGCGGAATTTTTTAGATAAGAGTTGAATAATTATAGAGCTTACTTCCAAAACAAGTATGCCTGCTATAATAGGAAGGACTACGACCGAATCGGTTAAAAAAGAAATAACTGCCATTGTTGAGGTTAAACCTAAGATTCCTGTCTCTCCCATATAGAATTTTGCAGGTGGTATGTTAAACCACAAAAAAGCAAAAAGTGTTCCCACAATTACACCGCAAAAAGTAGCTAAATCTGTTTTGCCTTGCGAAAAAGCAATTATTGCAAAAGCTCCAAAAATAGATGCAAAGATTCCTCCTGATAAACCATCTAAACCATCAACCACCCCGCCTGCCCATGAGGCTAACATCACAATGATAAAGAGAGGCATATACCAGATTCCTATTGAAACATCAATTCCTTCAGGAAAATTATAGATTAGAGGAATATGAATAGTATCCCATTCTAGCTTGAAGTAAAACCATAAGCCCCCAATTAATCCTATTAATATCACAATCAATAATCTTCTTTTAAAACTCATTCCTCCACCTATATATTTTCCTTTTCCATAGACAGTCAAGATATCATCAATTAGACCCACAATAGATCCTACCACAAGAGTAAAGAGAGGAAGCCATGTTTCGTTTCTTGATACAAAATTGAATCTTGGAATCCATCTTATCCACCAAGGGTGAGGTATATAAGATAGAAGATAGATTAACAATATTATTATTAATATTGAAACCCAGATCAAGACTCCCCCACCCCTTGGTACAGTAGTTTCTTTATCTTTGTGTAAAGAATAAAAAACAGTTGCTTCCTCATTGGTAATTGTTTTTTGTCTTGCATTTTTTTTCCAGAATTTGGCCTTTTTTAAAAACTTAATTAAAAAAGGCGCCCAGAGAAAAGAAATTATAGCACTTAAAGCAGACAATATTGAAAGTTTAATTACATTAAAAGTAAAAAGAGTAATCATAAACTTTATTCATTATATCAGATTTTAGTTAAAATAAAAACCGCTCTTTAAAGCAGTTTTTAATAAAATGAGAAAGCGCAGGAGATAGTTAAAAAAGTTTTTTAGGTGAGATGAGTAAGAAAACTATATTCTAAACTATCTCCTGCTAAGTAATATTTAAATATTTTTTAAAAAAGATGTCAAGAGTTTTAGAATATGGATTTATAATGCTAACCAATTGATTAATTTTTGCATCTCTTTGACTCTATCTTCTGGAGATTCAGTTCCCAATATTATATTTATAAAACGGCTTCCTTTTTTGTCCTCGAAGATTACAAGCATACATCCTCCTGCTTTTTCTGTGTATCCTGTTTTTCCTCCAATAAATTTTTGTCCTTCTGATAAGTGCAGATCAGAAACTCCGTTTTTTGTAGGATATGGCCCTTTTTTGATAGATATTTCAAATATCAAAGGATAATTTTTAAGAATATATTTTGAAAGACTTACTAAATCTTTAGCACTGGAATAATTTGGAATTGTTTCTTGGTCTTCTGGATCTAGACCTGTTGGGTTAACAAAATGGGTATTTTCAAGACCTAAAGCTTGGGCTTTTTGGTTCATTTTCTCTACAAACTCTTCTTTACCAATAACCTCAGAAAGCGCGAAAGCTGCATCATTACTTGAATAAATGAGCATTAAATCTAAAAGTTTTTCTACTGTAAGGGTTTCCCCTTCTCTTAAATTGCCATAGATAGGTACATCTTCCTGGCTTTCTGCTTCTTTTGATATTGAGATTGGGTTTTTAAAGTTATAATCATCTTCTGGAGTATTTTCCAGCACAATCAGAGCTGTCATTAGTTTAGTTAAAGAAGCAATATGGAGAGTCTTTTCTGGATCTTTTTTGAAAACAATCTTTTCCCTGCCTGCTTTGTTGATTTTAAAGGAAATTGCTGATTCTGCGTTAATTTCAAGTTTTGGTTTTTTAGGTTTAGGCGGTATCTTTACCAATACAGGATTTTCAAAAGGTTTAGAAATCTGAGCATAAAAAAAATCTTCTACATTTTTTTGAGAAATATTTATGCCCAGCGCCCAAAATGCACTTATGGTAAAAGCTGTAAAGAAAAATCTTAGATTTTTACTCATTTTTCTTTAACTTACTTATTTACGAGATTTTTTCTTTTTATCTTTCTTAATAGATGAGATTTTTTTAGGATATAACACAGAGAGCCTTTGGTCAATCCTTCCCATATCTCTTGGGAAGAGACTTGCTTCTTTTATATTTTCTAAATCTAATAATTGCTTTACAACCCTTTCAGCACCAATAGCAAAGCCTCCTTCTGGGGGCATACCATATTTAAATGCCTGAAGATAAAACTCAAAATCTTTTATTTTATTTCCCCATTTTTTAATATTTTCAACAAGCTTTTTGTAATCGTTGATTCTCTGCCCGCCAGTGACAATCTCCAAACCTTTATAAAGAAGATCAAAACTTAAAGTATATTCTGGATTCTCAGGATCAGGATATGTGTAAAAAGGCCTCTTTGATGTAGGATAATGAGTTATAAATATAAAGTCAGATTTATATTCCTCTTTTGCCCATTTATATATTTCTTTTTCATCTTCGGGTTCTAAATCAGGCTCTTTTCTGTTATCTCTCCCCGTCCTCTTAAATATAATTTCTTGTGCCTCCCGCATTCTTATGCGGGGGAATTTTGGAATTGAATCTGGAATTTTGACATTAAACATTTTCAACTCTTCCTTGCAATTTTTCTTAATATCGGAAAGAATACTACGCATTATAGTTTCACAGACTTCCATTAATTCTTCCCAGGAATCAATAAATCCCATTTCTACATCCAAGCTTATATATTCAGTTATGTGTCTGGTTGTCATGCTGGGTTCTGCTCTATAAGCATGGGCTAGCGTAAAAACCTTTTCAAACACCCCCACCATAATCTGTTTATATAATTGAGGGCTTTGGGCTAAATACGCATCATATTCAAAATAATCAATATGAAATAGCTCAGCCCCACCTTCAGTAGCAACAGGCACGATTGAGGGAGCTTGAAATTCTATAAAGCCCAAATCTTGCATTGTTTTTCTAAAACTGGAAATTATTTGATTTTCTACTTTAAATATTGCTTTAATTTTGTTGTTTCTTAATGTTAAAGGCCGATAATCCAAAAGTGTTGGAAGCTGTAATTTTAAATTCTTTAAATCAAAAGGCAGGGCTTGGGATTTTGCTAAGACTTTTATATTCTCTGCTTTGAGTTCTATTTCTCCGGTTTTCAAGTCAGGATTAATCATGTTTTGTGGTCTTTTTTCAATTATTCCTTCTACTTCTAAGACATATTCTTCTTTGACATTTTCTGCTAATTTAGCTGGACAAACTACCTGCAAAAGCCCGGATACGTCTCGGAGATCTAAAAAAACTATCCCGCCATGGTCTCGACGGGAATTGACCCAACCTGCAACTTTAATCTTTTTTCCTAGATATTTGATTGTTTCAATACTTAAAACCCTTTTCATTTAAGATATGATTTTATCTTTTTTACAATCGCTTGAGGAGTATAGTTTGCTTTGATTAAGTAATCTTTTACTCCAAATTCTTCTGCCTCTTTTTTAGTTTCAGGATCATCATAGTTTGAAAACACTACCACAGGAATTGAGGAAATTTTTGTATCTTTTTTCAACCAGCTGAGGAATGTAATTCCGTTTTCACTAGGTAGAAGTATATCTAAAACTATTAAGTCTGGTTTTTCTTTTTTGGCTATTTTAATTCCCTCCTCTGAATCATAAGCCAAGACTACCTTAAAACCAGCCTTGGTAAACTTATTGTCATACATTTCAGCCAAGATTTTTTCATCTTCAATAATGAGAATTTTCTTTTTTTTGGAAGAACTTTTTTCTTTTGACTTTATAGTTTTCTTCTTTGATTTGCAGGCTTTCTTTTTCATGGTATTAGAGTATTTATTATTTCTTTACTGTTTTTTAATAGGTATTTCAATATAAAAGATAGATCCTTTGTTTATTCCAGGGCTTTCAGCCCAGATTTTTCCATTATGCATATCTAAGAATTTCTTTGCAATATACAGGCCTAAACCGGCTCCTCCCGTCCAAGTTCTTTTACCAGCACTTCCTCTTCTGAAGCTCTCAAACAAACGGGATATTTCTTCTTCTGTCATTCCAGGACCAGTATCTCTTACTTCTATCACACAACTATTTTCTTTTGATATAGCTTTTATCACAACTCCTCCTTTTTTTGTATAACGAATAGCATTATCAATTACATTTAGTACTACTTGTCTTATTTTGTCTTTGTCTAACAGAAGTTTTGGCAAGGGTTCTTTAGGTTTTTCCCATTTCAAATAGAGTCCTTTTTCTTTGGCTAAATTCTTCAGTTCTTCTACTACACTATCAATTATATCTTCTAAAGCTGAGATTTCAAGCTCTGCTTTTATTTTTCCTGCTTCAATTCTTGAGATACTTAAAAGATCATTCACTAATTTTATCAGTCTTTCAGTAGAAATATAGATATTTTCTAAAGGCCTTTTCATTTTTGCCGGTGGGCTGCCATAGAGTTTTTCTTGGATTAAAGAGATATATCCTTTTATTGCAGTAAGTGGTGTTCTTAGCTGATGTGATGCAATAGAAATAAACTCTGATTTTGCTTGATCTAATATCTGTAATTTTTTATACGCCTTCTTGAGGTCATTAGTTATTTTTTCTATTTCCTCTCTTCGTTTTATTTCCCAAATTACGCTTCTAATTAATCCTAAACCAACTACAGTAGTTAATACTAGGATAATTGTATTAAATATTAATTCAGAGGTATTTTTTGAAATAGGAATTTTAATAATTAATATACTAATAAGGAGAAAAACGAGAGCTTCTGTAAGAATCACTTTCACATTGAGCAAATGGTGTTTTAATATAGCAATAGAGGTTATTAAGACAAAGAAAAGTATTGAAAGAGAAGGTCCATATTTTGAAAAATATGCAAAACCTAAGAAAGGAAATATTATATTTGTTAACATTGCTACAATAACTCCTATTGAAAAGGCAGCAGAAAGATAGAGTATTTGATATTTTTGAATTTTTTCTTGAGCGGTTATGTAGTTTTTTCTTAAATTTTTAAAGGCAAGACCAAAAAAGAAAATTATATGGATAAACAGAAGGAGGTATAAAGGGCCAGGAGTAAAATCTGTTCCCCATTCTTTTATTTCAATATTTTTGATATTAAGAGAAGTTGGAGAAAGGATTAGAAAGAGAATTATGGATAGGAATATTAAAATTTTAATTCTATTACTAATTTCAAAATTTTTTTGAGGGAAAATTGAGGAAAAATAATAAAAAAATATAGCTGAAAATACAGGGCCTATTATAGACATTTTTGTCCAGAACATTACTTTGTGATAGTTTTTTAAAAAATCAGCCAGAAAAACACAAGATACCCAAAATATTACAGAAAGAATAAATAGAAAAAAAACTTGATTTGTTTTTTTCTTAGGGTTGTTTACCAATACAAAAATGCCCAAAAATAAAATTACTGTTTGGGCAAAGATATGGAGAGCGAATTCTAGAGGGAACATCTTATTGAAAACTCTTATATTCTTTTCCTCTTAAAAGATGTTTCTCTTCAACCTTTTTTGGTTTAAAGATTTTAATAATAAATCTTTTTATTTCGCTATAATTAATTTTTTTACAGCTATAGATGTCGATAGAGATAAAATTCGTTGGCGTTAAGGTGTGAATAGAAGCTCCTGAGAAAGTTTTATTATCTGAAGAGAAAAGAGGAATCCATCCGCTTAGCCCTGCTTTATCTGGATATTTTTTTTCATCTGTATATATTAAAAAAGGTTGAGACAATTTATTTACACCTAATATTTTTGGAAGTGTGTCTAGAAAAGAATAGCAGATTTTTAAATTTCCCACTGTTTCGGGTTTACAATCATAGAGATCTAACATTAGATAATCTCCAAAGAATTCATTATTTTTTCTTTTTATTATTTTTTTTGCTGACATTTTATATTTTCTTTTATTTTCAATAATTCCATAGGTGGTACATATTCTTTCCCTCTTAAAAAATAGTATTCTCTTATTTTTTGGGGTTGGAAAAGATTTATAGTAAAACTTTTGATTTCTAAAGGATTGAATTTTTTACAAGTATATATATCTACTGAGACAAAATTGTTAGGGAAAAAGACATATAGCGAGATTCCTGAATCTACAACTGGAATCCATCCAGCAAAGCCAATATTTTTTTTATAGACAATAAATGGAGGAGATTGAATATCTGTTTCTATTACTTTAGGAATATCATTAAGAAAAGAATATCCATATTCTATCCTCCTTATTTTATCTGGATTACAACAATAAAGATCTAAAGCTAAATGGTACCCAAATATTTTTTTTTGTTCATTTGACTTTTTCATTATTATTTTTTATTATACAACATAATAAGAACTTTATAAATTTTTTGGGGTTGTAATTGAGGTGATGATTATTCCCAAGGGAATATTTAATTTTGAAAATTATTCTATAAAAGAGGTGAGGAATAAAGAAGAAGAGAAAACATTCAAAAATTTATGGATAAAAATCTGGATAGACGAAGGGTATATTGGCAGAGATAAGACATTCGAAGATATAAGGAAACACTATAGCTTATACGATAAATATTCAAGAGATTTTATTTTATATTTTAACTCTAATCCTATAGGAACGATCAGAGTTATCTTTCCTAATCAAGAAATTGATTTACCAGTTATAAAAGATTTTAAGATAATAAAAGATTTTGATAAAAATTCAGCTGAGTTTACTTTATTCACTTTAGTCCAAGAATTCCGCAGTAAGAGAGCGAAACATATTCCTTCGCTTATGTTAATGAGGGCAGCGTATCGATGCGTTAGAAAAAATGATATAACAGGTATACTTATGGCAGCTGATTTTAGACTTTTTTCTTTACTTAATAAACTTTTTGAAGTCAAGATAATTGGTCCTCCTCAATTTTACGAAGGATCTAAGACAATTCCAGCTTTTATAGATATCCCATCAGGAGAAAAGAAACTTCAGAAGACCAATCCAATGCTTTATAAATTTTTCGTAATAGATTCCTAACCTCTTATCTCTAATGGGAATTTTTCCCATTTTTTCTTTTTAATAGCTATTTTTATAATAGCTATTTTTCCATTTTTCTGTCAATAATTTCCGACAAAAGTTATCCACAAGCTTAAATTTTTGCTGTTTTTAAGATAAAAATTGAATATTTATTTTGTCTGGTGACTTCCGACAAAATTAAACCAGCTCCTCTATTGGCGAGCTGATGAAAAAGAAGGTTTCGATTTCTTATTTATCTCCTGACATATACTTTTCCTTGGATTATTTTATTAGCTGGTCTTCCATGAATTATTGCTTCTTTGGCAAATTGAACTCTGCATTTTGGACACTTTAAATCTTTATTCGTATAATCTTTAGTAATTCTATCTTTATAGCACTTTAGCAGATATCCAGGACCTTCTTTTTGATATTTATAGAGTAAAGTTTTGCAATTAGCACAAAAAATTTTTATTGTATATATTCTAACTCTTCTTTTTGCCATATAAATTACCTTTTTGAGTCCAAACAAACTTTCTATAGATTTATTAAATTATACCCCATCTGTCAGTTTATTCTAAAAACTTCAAATAAAGAAGTTTGGCTTCTTTAAAAATTTTTCTTTTCTTTGAGTTTTTCTTCTAATCCTAATATTCTCTTTTTAAGCTCTAAAATCATGATCTCTTTGTCAACCGTCATTCTGTAAAACCTTTCTAATTCTTTTTTCCTCTTTTTAACTTCCCCATATAACAGTGTATTTCTTAAAGCAATTGATGCTTGTTTAGAAAAGGTTGTCAACAACTCCATATCTCCTTTAGTGAAAGCTTCTGAAGATTTTTTCTGTCCTATTAAGATTATTCCTATTAATTTATCTTTAAAAAATAGAGGTGTTACCACCTCTATTTTTAGTTCTTTTAATTTATTTTTAAGACTTATTAATTCTTCCCTATTCTTGTATTTATTAAGAGATTTAGAAATTTCTTGAACAATAAAAGGCTTTTTTATTTTTGGCATAACCGAGAAAAATAATTCTTTGTTTAAAAGCTTTTTAATTTCTTTCTTTCTATATCCTGATATTTTCTTGATATTAAATTTCTCTTTACGGAAATTTTTAACTAAAATAACTATATTCTCTGTTTTGAAAGCATTTTTAAGAGTATTTGTAATTAAAGAAGAGAAAATTTTCATTTCTAAAATATGTTGTATTTCTTTTTTAAAATTAGGGAAGATGATTTTTTTATCTAAAAAATTAAGATAGAAATATGTTCTAGTCATTTCATTATAAAATTTAGTAAGTTGGAATAATATTATAGCAGAAAGCAAAATTAATATTCTTATTTGGCCAGTATTCAAAAAATAACGAGTAGAAATAAAAGCTATCAGATATCCTATGAAGATAATACTAAGAAAAAATAGTAAAAAAACTAAAAATTTTTTAGACATTAGTTTTGTTTCTATTAATTTAGAAACATTAATTCTTTTCATATCTTTGTAGTCATTTTCTGCTACAATTGTATTCAATTTATAATTTCCTGTCAAGTGTTTTTTGTTTTTTTTGAAAAATAAAAAAAGCTTTCTTAAAAGCTTTTATATTTTTGTTTATTTTTTATAAGGCTTAATCTAAACCAAGCTCTTTTTTAACCTTAGCATCAAAATTAGTGGTGAACATTTTTTTAATCTCTTCTGGGTTCACCCATTTTATCTCCGCTATTTCATGAGGTTCTTTTGGTTTTGCTACTGGTTTTGACGAGACTAATCTACAAAGATGATAAACAATAAAAACTGGAAATTGAGGGTGAGATCTTAAAGAAATTTCCATAATTGGCTTTATTTTATAGCCAGTTTCGCTTAAAACTGATCTAGACACACATTCTCTGCGAGTTTCATTGGGCTTTTGTCTTCCTCCTGGAAAAGCCCATGTTAAAATTGATTTATTTTTTCCCATCTCTTCTTTTATTCGTTTTACCAATAAAACTTTTCCGTGTTCATTTACAACTATTCCTAGATTGAGAAGATCTTTTGTTTCTGAGTGCTTTACAGAGAGAGTTTTAAAAATATTTTCTAATTCATTTATTTTAGATTTTAATAAATCTAATTCCTCCTTTTTAATAAGTATTAAACTATTTTCTTTTTTAAATTTTTCTGGTGAAGTTTTTTTCTTTTTCGGAGTACTTATTGAAATAATCTTTTCAATAATTTCAAAAAAAGGAGAATCTTTATTTAAAGAATAATACATTAAATTTCCCGTCTTTTTTTGTTTGAAGAGTCCTAATTCCTTTAAAGAAATAAGCTCTCGGCGGATATTTCCCACCGGAATTTTAAGAATTTTTTCCAATTCTCTTAGATAATATTTTTTTTCTTTATTTTTAAAGAAAAATCGTAAAATTTTTTCTCTTGTTTTTGATTTTAATAACCAAATTTGCTTCATAATAGAGGTGGAATGTATAACATAAATTTAGTGGCAATTGTAATTGTAGTTAAAGCAACACAATTGTCAATAATTTTTGAGAACAAAATACTTTTTTTAGTAAATTATACCAGTATTTATAAATAAAAAAAGAGTGTATATTCTTTACACTAATGCATTCAATGAATTTGATTTATACTTGCAAGCTAATTTAGTTTCTTTTTTTAGCCCGAATAAATTATTTTTCCTTTTTTATTTTATCTAATTTTTTCAGAAGGCATTTCTTCTTATTTGTACCTTTGCAATATACTCTTTGTTTATTTAGGGCTTTGCAAGTATGGTGAAACTTTTCATATTTGTTGGAAAAGAAGATATAAAAATGGGGACAAAGCCCCATATTAACTCCTTTTTCCTGAATCTTAAAAGCTAAATAAAGCTGTTCATCACTAGAAAGATTACTCATTTCTGATTTAAAGATATTAAGCTTTTTAACAATTTCATCTAATTTCTTCCAACGTTTGCTAAGAGGATAATTATTAAGGTCTTTGAGATATCCTAAAGCTTTAATTTCTCGGAATAATTCATCAACTAAATGCATTTTATTATAAAAATAATATTATTGGTATGGTTGTTTATCGTTTCGAACCGGACTATAAACTTTATAAGCTCTTTGTTGAACTAAGTCTCGATAGGTATCCATTTAAAATATAACATTTCTTTGATCGTTTTATAAGATTTCCCAGGCGGGATAATATAATATGAAATATTACATCGTTATACATTACGCACCCTCTTGACAAAGGATATATTATTATGCATAACTATTACATATGCATAGAGATTAAATAATCTCTGTAGATAGAATGTTAACAATTAGATAATGATTTATGTAAAAAAAATAAAAAGTGGCAATGAAAATGAGAAGCAATCGAAGAATGAAGGATAGTTCCTCACAAAAAATCCCTGGATCACAAAAAAAATTATCCATGATAGATAAGAATAATCCTGGTATTTCTTTATTTTTCACTCCATTCGGGGAAGTACCAACTTGTAACCATAATTTGTGCACTCATTGTTACTATAAAGCAGCATACAAATGGATTGATATCGCAAAGTATCCAGTTGTTGAATCTACCGATATTATAAAGATTGCTAAACAACTTAAGAGTAGTGGTTATAATAATATATTTTTCCCGATTACGAGTGAATTACTGTTAGCACCAAATTGGAAGGAGATAGTTGATATTCTTAATCACGGATACATAAATACTAATGGGATCATAATTGCTGAGAGAGGTTGTGAGATATTAGATGAAATTGCAGAAGTTGGTATAAAGGGAATTGTTATCACTGCGAATATCACAAAGTCGCCTGAAATTCTTAATTTAACACCAAAGGAAATTATAGAAGTGGCCTTTGATGAGATAAGAAAATATAATTTAAGAAATCCGGAAAGGGCATTTGAGACAACTGCTACTGTGACAGTGACAGCTGAAAATTATAATAAAATATTTGAAATGTGTGACTATGTTTATACAGTATATAAAGCAGATCGTGTTAGATTCTTAACTGTTATCCCTACCTCACATGATTTATGTGATTTAGTAGCCTCTTTAGATGAATTGTCAGTAGCCACTCATCAGATTATTCAAGCTCGGAAAAAATATTCGAAAGATGACTTTTATATCCAAAGAGACGGACCAATCGGAAGTCAATATCTAAAGCCTGAAAAGCTAAAAGGTTATTGTGTGGCTGGAGATGAATTTTCTATTATTTCTTTGAAAGATAATTCTCCCGTCAATCCATGTATTTTTATCCCGGGTTTACCTATAGGAAAAATCCTGAAAGGAGAAGTTATAATTGATAGACAAAAAAGAGCATTATTTAAATGGATCAAAGCCACAGCTATTAAAATTGGCTGTTGTCCTGCTTATGCGATAGCAACTATACGTTTTGCTCCAGAGAAATTACCAGATTCTGAAGAAAAACAAAGAATAATCGAAGCAATAAAAATATTTGAAAAGACAATGTAAAACTAAATGAGTGTTTTAACACTCATTTTTTTAATTGCATCCTTCCTTAATGAATCAAACTAATCTTTTGGGATATGTTTTATCTGATGAGCAGTTTTCATTCCTAAACTATAAATTTCAATAAAACCTGGGCTTGAATTCTGATTAAATTTAGGATTCTTTTTAAATGTAGCCAAATCTTTGTCAAACAATGAATAGGGGCTTTCAACAGAGACTACTTCAGCTTTTCCCTTGTAAAGACTTATTTTTACTTTCCCTGTCACCTTTTGATTCATATCATCGATATACGCGTTAAGATGGCTTAAAGTAGGCTCAAGCCACTTGGCGCTATAACATAGATATGCCCATTTGGAGTCAATTATTTCCTTAAATGCATTTTCTTCTTGTGTTGAAACCAGCTTTTCTAGATTATAGTGTGCGAGAGTGATAACATGAGCCCCAGGCAATTCATATACTCCTCTAACCTTGAGACCGACCAATCTATCTTCAATCAAAATGGTATACCCTACCCCATGTTTGCCAGCAATTTTATTGAGTTTCATTATCAAATCAGCCAGTTTCATTTTCTTTCCATTTAAGTGAGTAGGTATTCCTTTTTCAAAATATAATTCAACATATTCTTTTTTATCAGGAGCTTTTTCAGGCAGTGTACAAACTCTTAAAATTTTATCTAACTTTGGCTCAAGCTTTGGGTCTTCTATTTCCCCTCCTTCCCAAGTTACTCCCCACATATTATCGTCAACACTATAAGGGCATTCTTGGGTTTTATCCAATGCTTTTGGGATTGGTATATTATGTTTTTTTGCATATTTTATTTCTTCGTCTCTACCCATCCCCCACTCTCTGACTGGTGCTATTATTTTTATATTTGGGTCATAGCATAAAGCTGTGGCTTCAATTCTGACCTGGTCATTGCCTTTTCCAGTACATCCATGAGCTATTGCATCTGCTCCTTCTTTATGAGCAATTTCTACTGCTTTTTTGGCAAGCAGAGGTCTTCCAAGCGGAGTGCTTAAGTGATAATCTCCTTGATATGACCCATTAGCCTTGATGGCTTTTGCAATATATTGTTCAGCAAACTCATCTTTGCAATCCAAAACATAGGCTTTTTCGGCTCCAAGCTTTAAAGCCTTCTTTTTTATGTCAAGGAGATTGTCTAATTGCTGCCCTAAGTCAATAGTTAAAGTTATTAGCTCGCATTTATATTCGTCTTGGATCCACTTTAACATACAGGAAGTATCTAGTCCTCCGGAATACAAAAGCACAACTTTTTTAATTTTTCCTTTTTTTGCCTCATGCGAGGCTACCTTTATATATTTTGATTTTTTGAAGATATTGGTTTTCATAGTTATATATTTAATATTTTATTAATTTCTTTATTTAGTAGTTCATAAGCTTTTTTTATTTTCTTTTTCTTTTCAGACAAGAATTTTTCTTGGAAACGCAACTTTCCTGTAATGTTTTTTTTCATTTCTTTCATACTTTTAAAGCCCGGTCCACCGTGAGATTTAAGTTGTTTAATAATCCATTCTGGATCTTGCCATTTTGTAATCTCATTCTTTTTTATTTTTACTTTGGATTTTTCTTGGTTTAAGGCTTTTAGCAGAGCCTGATAAGTTATCTTATCTTTGTCTTGAGAATATTTGATTGCTTTTTCCACAATCACTTTTGCTTTTCTGAAGGGAATTCGATGATTGGACACTAGCTGTTCAACTACACTTGTAGCTCCGATAAAACTTTTTTGCGCCCATTCTTTCATTTTGTTTTTATTGATTATCAAGGTTTCTACAATTTCCTTGAGAATCTCAGGAGCAGTTATACACTCCTCTACTAAATCCATAATGAAATATTTTGACCATTGAGAATCTCTGTTGTAGCCTATAAAATTTCCTTTTCCAATTCCTACTAAACTCTGCAGTATTCCAGACGCAAAACTGGCTTTAGCTTTTATAACCTCCAAAGGGTCAGGATTTTTCTTTTGTGGCATTATTGAACTGCCTGTAGAGTATTTTTCGTCTAATTGAACAAAGCTAAATTCTGGAGTAGAAAAAATTATGAATGTCTGGGCTATAAGAGATAAATGGTTTATTAAAACTGTTATTGCAAAAGCTAAATCTGATTCAGCCTCCCATTTATTGGTAATTGTATCTAATGAATTTTCCTCTAGACCGTAAAATCCAAAGAATTTTGCAGTAAGCTTTTTATCAATAGAAAAACTTGTACCATAAGCAGCTATACTTCCCAAAGGATTAAAATTGTGCAGATTAAACCAATTTTCGAATCTCTTGTTGTCTCTGAGAAGCATCGAAGCGAAAGCCATTAATGTGTGATTAAAACTGGTAACCATTGCATGCTGGTGATGCGTAAACCCGGGCATTACAAGATCTTTATATTTTTTCTCTTTTGCCAACAAGGTTTTTATCAAAGAGATATTTGCTTTTAGAAAAGCCAAAACCTTATCTCTTAGATAGAGTTTGATATCTAAACTGCTTTGATCATTTCTAGATCTAGCTGTATGCAGTTTTCCTGCATTATCTATTCCATATTTTTTGATAATCCAAGACTCGATATTCGTATGAACATCTTCTTTTGAAGGATCCAGCTGGAACTTACCTTTTTTCCAAAGGCTTTCTATTTCTTTTAATCCTTTCAAGATTACTTTTGCATCTTTTTTGTTAATCAATCCTTGTTTATAAAGCATTACACAATGCGCTTTATTTCCCCATATGTCATATGGAATTAAATTATAATCTGCGGGATTCTTTGAATACACGTCTCTGCCAGCTGTAAATTTAATTGTAGATTCTTTAGGAGCTTTCTTAAAAGCTGTGCCCCAAAGTTTGTTGATTTTTTTCATAATTTTTGTTTGGTTAAATAAAACGCCCCTTCATTTTCCGAATTTCTTCAGAACTTGAAGGGGCGTTTTTAATTAACGCGGTACCACCCTTCTTCCCGCACTTAGTCACCTAAGCGTGGCTCTATGACTTTCTCTATCTCTATGAGATATTAAAAGCCTCCGGCTGTTACGGGCCTTTCCCGTCCGCTATTTTGAGCGGCTGCGTCGTCGTTTTTGTTTTGAAACGACTGTTCCGGATCGCGACTCCGGTCAACGCTTTAAAGTTTTAATGTCCTTTACTAATTTTATATATATCTTAAAACTACTCCTTTGTCAATACTTGCGGGAGTTTTACAGGAAATAGTAATAGTACAGATGGTAGTAGTGTGTTTTCTCTTTTTAAATTTTAATCTTAACAAATTTTCGTTTTCCAACCCGAATAACCATTCCATTTTTAAGTTGGATTGTGTTTTTCCAGTTGGTTTCTCTTTTTCCACTAATCTTTACTCCTTTTTGTAAAACAATTCTTTTGGCTTCACTTTTTGAAGGAACTAGACTTGCATCTACCAATAAATCAAGAAGTGGATAAATCTTCTTTGAGGTGAGGAAAACAGGTATCTTCTTTGGAGGTTTTTTCTCTTTGAATATTCTATTGAATTCCTCTTCTGCTTTTTTGGCTTTTTCTTTTCCATGATATAAAGCCACAATTTCGTAAGCTAATTTTGCCTTCAGTTCTCTTGGATTTACTTTTTTCTTTTCTAAATCTCTTTTAATTTCTTTAAGTTCTTTTAATGCTAATGGAGTGCAGAGTTCAAAATATAAAGGAATTAATTCATCTTTTAATGACATTATTTTTCCATACATATTATTTGGTTCGTCAATAATCGATACTGTATTTCCCCAACTAGTTGACATTTTTCTACCATCTAATCCAGGAAGCATTTTAAAGGTTATGATATCCTGAGGTGGTTGACCAAATATTTTTTGAATTTCTCGGCCAATTATTAAATTAAACAATTGATCAAATCCTCCAATTTCAATATCAGCCTTAACAACCACTGAATCATAGCCTTGAAGCAAAGGGTAATCTAATTCATGTATGCCTATAGGTTTTTCTGCATCCCATCTTTCTTTAAAATTTCTTCTCTGAATCATTTGCTGAGCAGTAAATTTCATTGAGATTGAGAGTAGATCTTTTGCACTTAATTTATTTAACCATTCACTATTGTAATGAAGTTCGACTTTTTTCATATCTAAAATCTTTCCAATCTGTCTTGAATAATCTTTTATGTTTTTCTTTATCTCCTTTTCAGATAAAGGTTTCCTCGTCGAGGTTTTATCAGAGGCATCGCCGATTTGAGCAGTAAAATCACCAATGATAAGAATAATTTTATGTCCCAGTTCTTGGAATGCTTTAAGCTTCCAAAGTGAAATTGCTCTTCCTATATGAATCTTTGGGCCTGTAGGATCGATTCCGTATTTGATTCTTATATTTGATTCTTAATCTTTTTCCAGATTTCAATTTCTTTATTAAACTCTTTTTCTCAATAATTTTGTCAACTCCCCTGGTTAACAACTCATTTATTTTTTTAGAATCAGTAATGATTTTCATATCTAAACATTATTAATTGTTAAGTTTTTTCATTAAGTCGTTCGATTAACTCAAAGGCTTTTTGAATAACTTTTTTAATGTTTTTTGATAATTTATATTTTTCAATATCTTTTTTTTCAATCCAGGCAAAATCTTGATGCTCTTTGCTCAATTTAACATTTTCATTTCCTCTTAGTTTAATTAAAAAATTTATCTGAGTAGAATCTTTAATTTCATTTTCTTTTTCAATTTGATAATCAAATACAGCAAAAGGCATTATTATTTCTATGTTTTTAAGCCTTGTTTCTTCTTCGATCTCTCGTCTCAAACATTCTTTTGATGATTCCAGAAGTTCCTTTTTTCCGCTTGGAAGCTCCCAGAGTCCTGGAAAGATTTTTTCATCCTCGCTTCGTTGTAAAATTAAAATTTTATTATCTTTAAAAATAACTCCTCCTAAAACTATTTTTTGAATAATTTTTTTGGTCATAAAAAAGCATTATTAATTGTTTTCATTAAGAGGCTCCAAGCTTATAGCTGTTTTATTA
The DNA here is from genome assembly GCA_964493485.1 of uncultured Candidatus Saccharibacteria bacterium. GTDB lineage: Bacteria > Patescibacteriota > Minisyncoccia > Minisyncoccales > JANBVM01 > CAZBMQ01. The sequence continues at coordinate 32,180 of CAZBMQ010000005.1, read as the reverse complement.
AATTCTTTACTTTTTTTTCGTCAATTCTTTGGTTGTATGATTTAATATTCACTTCTCCCCTTTTGGGAGCTCCTCTTTTTAAAGATGTGCTTACAATTATTCCATTGGCGTATTGCAAGAGAGATTTTATATTGTTTTTATTTGCTCCACTACCAACTAAGATAGGAAAATTTTTACCTACAGCTTTTCTGGCTTCCTTTAATTTAGAAATATCAGGTGCATTTCCAGTCCATTTTCCTGTAATAATTATACAATCTGCTCCTTTCTTTTTTGCTTCTTTTGCTGATTGAGTAATTGTTTTCTTTTCTATCATTTTCGCATGTTTTACATGGATGTCAGTGAATAAAGCTATTTTTTGAGCCTTAATTCTTTTTCCAAAAGAAAGAACTTTTTTTGGCTCTGCAAAAATCTTCCCATATTGGGTTTTTACACTATCTACAAATACAGATATTCGAACAAAATCAGCTCTACAAATTTTAGCAATGGAAAGAGCTGCTTTGTAATCGTTCCAAAGCACACTAATTCCAAAAGGCATCTTTATACTTTTTCGCTTCAGAATTTCTTGTATGAGAAAGGTCATAGAGGCAACTATTTCAGGGTCTACAAATACTTTATGAGGAATATCATAATTATTTTCAAAAATGATTCCATCTACCCCGCCCTTTTTAAAAGCATCTAAATCCTTTAAAGCATTTTTTAAAGCAATATTAAAACCGGGAAAATCTTTATATCCTAAAAGAGGCGGAAAATGAATGACTCCTATTATGATATTTTTATCTCTTTTGAAGATTTCTTTGAGCTTGTTCATAGTTGCAGGATTTATACATAATATTCTCCAAAAGATTCAAATATTTTTTAATTTTTTTAATACTAATTATTTCTTTTTTGAGGTTTGTCATTGACTAGTTCTGGATTTCTAGGATCACAGACAATAATAGTAATATCAATATAAAAAAAGGGGACGAGCTCCTCTCGTCCAAGTGTTAATCTTTTACTTTGCCAATTAACAAAATTCCATCTTTCGAGGTTCTATTACGAATCCTGAGACATTTATCGAACCATTGATTTATCTCTAGGTTTTTAGATTGAGGGATTTTTTCATAACGGCACTTTGGATAAAGGTTTCTTATTATAAATGTGTCTGGATTAAAAATCCCATTACGGTCTTTTATCAACTTATAGCCTATTTTTTGGAGATCTTTCGGTATTTTGTTTTGTTTCGGAGATGGGAAAATTTCTTTACAGAATTTTCTTAGAAAGTCGTACATTACAGGATTCTGTGTAGTAAGAGCTATCATAGGTTTTTTATGATGATTATATAGGGTTTCCATTAAAAGTGTGGCAATTCCCTTTTTTTGATTTTTTTTATTTACAACAATTCCACAAAGAAATATAATATTTTCTTTTTTTATGATTTTCGCAGAAGCAAAGGCTATAGGCTTTGCTTCAAGATAACAAATTATCAATGAGTCTACCTCAATAACGTGCTTATAGATTCCTTCTATACTTTTATTTTCTATTTTTACACCGAAACCATTTGCTGCAAGTATTCTTAACTGATTAATAAAATGTGTGTTATTATTTATATCAAGGGTATCCTTAGGCTTATCAATTAATATTATATCATAATTATTTATTCTTAGTAGTTTTTCTTTTCTTTTAAGATATTCCATCTTTATCCTCTATTTTTTATAAGTACTAAAATCAGTATAATAGAATTCATTTAGATGTCAATTAACCTATGTATAGTAATAATGAGTTTTCAGAGTCTAAAAAAAATAGAGGATAAAATTATTTGAGAATATCCTCTTTTATTTATTTTTTTCGGGATAATAATCTTTTTACTGAAAGCATTGTCTTATATGGCTTTCCGCTTAGCATAGTTTCTTTCGCCATACTATAGCACTCTTTAAAGTTCTCTGATTTTTCAGCCAGATAGAAAATTATTGCAGCATTAGCGAGTATCAACTCAAGTCTTGGTCCTTTGATTTCCCCTTTTAAAATTTTCAGAGAGTACTGACCTTTATCTCCAACTGGGGAAACCATATAACTAGGTATAGGTTGAATTCCAAAATCCCTAGCAAACAGATTATATTCTTGAATTTTATTATCTTTCAGTTCAGCCACTTGGGTACCACTCGAACAAATAGAGAGTTCATCTATTCCTTTGACTCGTGCATTATCTACAAATCCTCTAATGAAAAGACCATGTTTAAGATGAGTAATTCTTTTTTTGTTAAGAATGATATAAGCTTCAGCTATAATTCTCGGAGAGATAAGGTGATTAACACCTAAAACTCTTCGAGTCATTTTTTGTGGATTTAGAGGATTAGTCATCGGACCTATTATATCGTTCATATGAGGTAACATAGCAACTCTATGAGTCTGTATGTGAATTTGTTTATAACGAGTGTCAAGCGCTTCTGTATACCCAAAATTATATATCTCTACACAGTTTTCAATTTCCTTTTTTGTGGCATATGTATTGATTCCACATATTATTGAAAGAAAATCAGAACTTCCGTATTTACCTTCATCTGCATTAGCAGGAGAGCCATGCTTGCACATTGGGATACCAGCCGATGCTGCTATAAATGCTGCTATAGTACTGATATTTGCGGTGATGATTAAGTCACCTCCCATACCACAATTATCTATTGCATAAGGGACATTCGGATTTAGAAAACCAAACTCAGAGACTGCAATATCATGTTCAAAAACTGCAGCACATATTCCAGCAATTTGCTCTGCCGCATTTTTTGGAAGACTGTGATTGTCATTATGTTCTTTTTCACGATTCTTATTCTCTTCCCAACTATAAGTTGCTTTAGTATGTAATGCGCATAGAGCAGCAATACTTTGTATTTGAGCAAGCTTATTTCCTTTGCAACCTTCTAATACATATTCCCCTAAACTATAGGCTTCATCGAAGCTAAGCGGAATATTTCTGTAGGCGTGGTTTTTTAAGATATGCTTTATATTGATTTTTATATTCTTCATACTTTTCACCTTTTTTTTGTTAAAGAACAAACTATCGAAAAGTTAATAAAAACCCCTCGTCTTTTAGTCTAAACATAGTAAGATTAGACAAAAGGACGAGAGGTTTCTCCCGCGGTGCCACCTTTTTTATCTTGAAAGTTTTTACTAACGAACTTAAAAAATTCGTCAGTAAAACGAATTCAAGATCACTTTTACTGACTTTGTATCCTATAAGATGTAGAATAGGATCCAGCATCAGTTAGCCCATGGTTACGGGGGCTGCCGGGTCTTCACTAGCGCAAAGACCATCCTCCCCAGTTTTTAAAACTGAAGAAAGTTAGGCCCAACCCCGGTATATTATAAATATCCCGGGACCTAACTATAGATTTTACAGTTTTTAACTTTCTAACTCTTTATTAGTATAACGAATTCAAAAAAACTTGTCAAGTTTTTGAATAACACTTCTGTTTTAAGGCCCTTATAAATACTTCCTACAAGGTTAAAAAAATACCCGAAAAAGTAATTTATTCTCGGGTTAAAATTATTTATTAAGAGAAGACTCTTTCTTTTTGTTTATTAAGATAATTCCAGAGATAATCAAAATAATTCCAAGAGTCCGTACAATCCAAGTGAGAAAGTCAGATGGTACTTCTCCGAATATACCTGGCTTTAGCCAATCACCAAACAGAGCAATAGGGATTCCTAAGATAATTGAGATATTGAGAATCAAAGAAACTTTGCTTACTGTTCCATTTTTTATTGCTTTTTGGAAAAGAGTGTTAAAGAAGAAAACGAATAGCATTGTTAATAAAATCCATGGAAAAGCTGGTAGGAAAATGAAAATCAATAGTTCTAGAAGAGTATAAAAAGTACCTCTGAGGAGAGATATTACTATTACAAAGATTGTCCCAGAAACACTTAACCAAAGGAATCGCCAGAAAGTAAAAGTAACTGCGTCTGAATTCCATACCCCTCTTTGTCTGATAATTTTTTCTAGAGCATCTGTACCGCACTGTCCTATAAGTAGAATTAAAATTCCTAACAGAGTAACCTGAAGGCCTCCTGTAATTTTTGTTGTTGAGGCAAAGATTGAACCTAGGATTACGATGAGGGCTGGGAACCAGAATTTTTTTATAGAGATACTGCCGCGAATTCCATCGTAAATTGCAAGATAAAGAATAGAAAGATTAGACAGCGATATCACTAAACTCGGATCCAATGATTGATTACCAATAAGACAGAAAGTGGTGGAGCCTGCCGCGATGATTCCGGAAATTGCTGCAAAGAGCTGCATTTTTTTTGTACCAAAATTAAAGCCAGGATATTCCTTATCTAACCATTTTCCTAAGAAAGAGTTATAGATAAGGGTGCAGAAAGTACCTATCCATCCTCCTATAATCAGATATACAGATACAGCTGTGAACAGATCTGCGGAGACAATTATTTGATGCATTATAAAAGTATCGTTTGCAAGATATAATGCTCGAAAAATAGCCGCCATAATAGACGCTAAAAAAATTGATTTTGTCCAACCTGAAATTTTTTTCTTATTTTCCATTTCAATCACCTCCGTAGAGACTAGTATAATTAAGGTGCATAGCTTTTCTTACGGCCAAGATGGTGTTTTTTCCTACTTCTCTGGCTTTTTTAATTCCTTTTTCAAGATATTTTCCAAGAGGAGCTTTTTCCGCATTTTTTCTTCGAGTTCGGATTGGATCTAGGAATTTATTAAGTGCTTCTATTAGATCTTTTTTACAATCGACACAACCTAATACACCAGAACGACAGCGAGCAGCACGACTATAAATAGTATTTTGATCTCCAAAAGCTTTATGATAAAGATATACCGGACATTCTTCAGGATGACCTTCATCATATCTTCTAGCTTTAAGAGGATCTGTAAACATTTTCATCACTTTTTTCTTAACGGTCTCTGAGTTATCTTTTAAAAGAATTGCATTCCCTAATGATTTGCTCATTTTAGCCTTTCCATCGGTTCCTGGAAGTTTCCCTATTTCTCCAATTTTTGGAGTACATTCTATAAAAATTTTACCATATCGACGATTAAACCTTCGTGCTATTTTATTTGTTTGTTCGAGATGAGGAACTTGATCTTCTCCGACTGGAACTAATAATTCATCATTTTTTTCAGAAGGATAAGGGACAAAGAGAAGGATATCTGCTGCTTGGCTGATAGGATATATCATGAAACCTGCTGTAGGCGAGGAGTTAAGTTGTTTTCTCTCCGCTTTAATAGTAGGATTTTTTTCCATTTCCGAAAAAGGAACCAACATCGTAAAGTATGTGGTAAGTTCGGTTAATTCTGGAATTGCACTCTGAAGAACAAAGTACACGTTATCTCTTTCAGGATCGAGCCCCACAGCAATAAAATCTAATATAACTTCTTTGACTGATTCTTCTATTAGTTTTGGTTGATCGATATGAGTAGTTAACGCTTGAATGTCTGCTATTAGAAAGAAACACTCATATTCTTCCTGAAGGCTTACCCATTGTTTAAGTGCTCCTACATAATGGCCTAGATGCAAAGGACCTGTTGGTCTTATTCCAGTTAATATTCTTTTGATTGTCACGACCATTCACCTCTAATTCAGTATTTATTTTTTAATGAACTCAAACTTAAAAAGATAAAAGCGCCGGCGACGGGATTTGAACCCGTGACCTACGGTTCTGGAGACCGTTGCTCTTCTACTAAGCTACGCCGGCCGCTTTATTCTTTTAAGTTCTATTTAATCAATAATACTAAACAAAAATCTTGTCAAGTCCTTTAATAGGTTTATAACTTTTTAGAGAATTATTCTATTCTTTCCACAAACTCATTGATAATATTTTGATATCCTTGTTTTTGGACAATCTCCCAAGACTTTCTATAATCTTGAATCGGGAGGGCTTTGATATCTCTTTTTAATCTTTTCTTTCCATAGAATTTCAAATAAATATGCGAGTGTAGTGCGTGCAAAACGATATGACATCTTGTTGTTATGGATTCACTTTTATACTTTCTCTGGAAGTATTTCCATGCTTTTTCAATTTTTTCATAATCTTGCATAAAAAGATTGTGAATTAGTTCGTGTATCAATACATCAATAAAATAATCTGGATATTTTTCATAAACAGGCATTGTCAAAGGACAAGAAAACGGTCTGCATCTTCCTACTACATAGCAGATGATAGACTTTTCTTTCCATTTTATATGGCTGATTCTTGAAAGCTCTGTAAGAACTTTTTTCTCTTCTTTTTTCCACAATTTCTCTATTTTTTCTATATAATTCAAAATCTTTTTTATAGATGGGTATTTTTTCTTCTTTTTACTATATAGTTTTATCCATTCTTTCCAGTTTTGGTCATAAATCCAAGAATACTTAAAAATTATCTTTGGGTAGTTCATAGAAAGGCAAATAATTTCTTTTTAATAAGAAAACTTGTCCCAGAAATTTATTTTTTTCATTTTATAACACAAAATATTTTTATATTCCCCTACCAAAAGAGGATAAAATATTTCTCCATTTATTTCTGTTTTTTTAAAATCTTTTATTCTTTTAGATTGATCAGATGTGATTTCATCTTTATTTATTTTTCCATAAACCTGAAAGTAATTTTTGGGGCTGATAGATTTTATTGAAAAGAGGTCCTCTTTACTGATTATAAATTTCAAGATGCTGTACAGCTTTTTTTGAATTTTTTTTGAATTTCTAGGACCGCATTCAATTCCAATTCCGCAATTCATAAATTGAGCGAGAGGACCTGAAACTTTCGATTTTTCTGCAGCCCATATAACTACATTCTTTATAGGTAATACAGAGGCGAGAGATAAATTGATTAATTTGGGATTTGAAACTATGGTAAAAATACCAGTATCAGCCTTGGTATCATGGATGTCGATTACATAATGATATTTTTTAGAAATTTCAATCAATTCATAAGCTCTTCGTCGTTCGTATTCTTTTGCTTCTTTTTTCCCCGGAGCTGCTCTGTTTAAGTCCATATCAACAAACCTTGTTTTAAGTTTCAATGCTTTTTCATTTCCTACAACCCAATGGAGCTTTCTCGGATATTCTTTTTCTAATTTTTTGAGAGCTTTATATCCAAGTCTTTCATCACCATGGGTTGCTGTTAAAAAAAGGATTTTATTTTTCATATTTTTTAGATAATAAAAATTTTATTATATTCTCTACTGCAGACTCTGCACTAATGAATGGATTTTGGGTTTTAATGAAATTGATTAGGAAATTTGCAAAGAAATAATCCCCCGCTCCAATTGTGTCAGGACTTTTTACTATCATAGATGGTTTTATGGATTTCTTTTTTCCAAATCCATATATTTCGCAACCAGATTTTCCTTTAGTGATTAATAAAACTTTTTGTTTTTGAGAGTTTATGAAGGATTTAGGTAAGTATTTTGTTTCTTTTTCCGTAGCTTTTAAGCAAAAAATTGATTCAGCAGTTTTTTCTGGCACTTTCCAATTCAAAGGCTTTTAATAGAAAAAAAGCAGGACCGCCCTTTTGTTCAGATATAATTTCTCCTGTTTCTTTAACAAGAATGTCTTTTGCAAATGTTGAAAGAATTGTAACCTTATTTTCTTTTTTCATTTCTTTTATTAGACAATTTAATAGCCAGTTCAACAGCTTCTTTTGGAGTATTTGCAACCTTTATCTTTATTCTCTTTCTGCTATCTAGGTATTGATTAGCCAATCTTTGACTCCAGCCTCCGGTGTTTTTCAACACAATAACCGGGATATTCGACTGGTAAGCAATGGCAATTTCAGTTAAGGTGCCTGAACCTCCACTTAAGGCAATAATAGCATCGCAACTATTAACCAATACAAACTCACGACCTCCTCCTCTTTCAATGCCAGTACCAATGATTACGTCTGCATTCCTTTCATATATATTTAAACCTTTTCCATAGGTTATTCCTATAGTAAGGCCATTTGCTTTTTTTGCTCCTCTGCAAGCTGCTGTAGACAAAGAATCATAATCTTTTTCTGCTCCAAAAATCAATATAGCTCCCATTTTAGCAACCCAATAGCCTAATTCTTCTGCTTGTTTTTCAAGTTTTTTGTTGTATTTGAGATCTGCCGCAGAACCCATTACTCCTATTTGAAGTTTTCTTTTTGTTGTTATAGAGTTGTTCTTCATAGTTTCTATAAAGTTATATTCTACTTAAAAACCAGCCGCTGTCGGCTGGTTTTGGTTTTTAGGAATATATTTATTCTTATTTATTGTCATCACAAAACCGCCAACAGCAATAATCCTGTGGTTCTTTAGAATGGTAGTTTTGAGAAACTGCATATTTCATAATTATGATTTTATCATATATCTAAAACAATTTTCTGTCAAGAATTAATTTTTTCAGCTAAGATGAAGAATCTGGTTTCTGTAAAGATTAATTTCTCTCCTTTATCTATTCTCTTTTGAAGTTTTTTTAGCACAGAAAGATGATTATCTACACTGAAATTTTCAACAAGCCACGGTATGGCTTTTAAATAATACACAATAGCACCTACATCCTTAAATTCTATTTTTCCTGACCATTTTTTAGCTTCTTTTATCTTGAATCCAACATTTTCTAATTCCCTTTTTGCTTTTTTGAGTTTCCAATTTTTAAATTTTGGCTTTGCATTGAATTCTTTTTTTAAATCTTTCAGGTTGTCCCCAGCCACTTGCTGGGTAAGAAAGACACCGCCTTTTTTAGTTATTCTAAATACTTCTGTTGCATCATAAGCACTATGATGATTTAGTACTAAATCGAATTCTTCATCATGAAAAGGCAGTCTTTTTTGGCTGTTTATTTTGATGACTTCAACACCTAAGGGTTTTAACCTCTTTTTTGCTATAGGCACATTAGGAGGCCAGGTTTCAGTAGCTATTGTGTGTTTTGGAAAAGGAGCAAGGGTGGAGAAAAATTCCCCTCCTCCTGTTCCCATATCCAATACAGATTCTGCCTTTTTTATTAAAGCCCTTGCCCTTTTTTTATAATTCCAGGAAGGATGTTCTTTTTTAATTCTTTTTTTAATATATGAGAAATCCCAGCCAGAAAAAGGTGCTTGTTCTTCTTTTTTCCACTGAGAATACAAAGTGTTCATATTTTATTTATTCTAAAAGGTTTATCAATTCTTTTCTTACAGAACATAAAAAATTTAATTACTTCTTTTTCAGACCAGACCTTGAGATTTAGAGAATTTAGAATATCTAATATATATTTTTCAGGGTTTACAATTTTTTTATTTTTTATGAATTCGGCTTCATAAAAATAATAACCTTTGGGGCATTTCACTAATGCAAATTCTACATATTTAAATTTAAATATATAACTTTCCCTAAGAGCGATTCCGCCTTTTGTATACCCAAGAGCTGCCAGGAATTTTTGAGCTTTTTTGACGGACTTTGAATTAATTGGGAATATTACCTCTTGTCTTTTTCTTGAGCTCCAAACTCCTTCTTTAACAACAATTTCTGAAAAACCATTTGTAATTCTTATTCTAATATCCAGCTTTTTGTTTGGAAAATAATACACAAAGGTTTTTCTTTTTATTTTTTTAATAAATCTTCCCTTCTTTTTTAGAAAGCTAAAAACCCTTTGGAATTCAGTTTTTGTTAATGGTCCCCTGAGTTCAATTTCTGTTGCCATATATTTTATTTTACCACAATAAACAGAGAAAATTAGTTTTGCTTTTGCTTTTTATTGAGATATGATAAAATAATAACGCTGTATAATATATTATTTGGAAATATGGAGACACTGCCAATAAAACTAGAATTGAGAAAATTAGGTTTGACAGAAAGAGAAGTAATAGTATATCTAACCGGTTTAGAATTAGGCCCTACTTCTGTTCAAAATATTGCAAAGACTGCAGATATTCCCAGGGCTACAACATACGAGATAATAAAAAGATTAGAAAAAAGAGGATTGTTTACTGAGATAAGAGAAGATAAAAAAAGATATTTTGTTGCTGAATCTCCTGATAAGATTTTAGGGATTTTGAGGATAAAAAAACGAGAGATTGAAGAAAAAGAAAGAGAGTTTATTAGAATCATCGCAGCCCTAGAAGCAAGATATTCAAAAGAAAGAGGAGAAATAAAGATATACAAGGGAAAAGAAGGATTAAAGGTATTAGAAGAAACTTTTTCTTTTACTCACTATTCAGAGATTTTGGTGTTGTCTTCAAAGATAACCAAGAAAGAGTTGAAAAAACAAGAAGAGATTTATGAGAAAATTAAAAAGAGATTAGGAGAATTAAGGGTTAAAGAGATTTATTCTCAGAAGTTGAAGATAAAATCTAAAATGCCGGAAGTGGAAAGAAAATTTTCTCCTACACTCGATCTAAAGGGCACATTGATTCTCTTTGACAGCGCTATTTTTATTAATCCAAAAAAACAAGAAGGTTTCTTAATAGAAAACCCTCTCGTGGTTTATTTGCTGAGAGCTCTATTTATGGCTTTATGGGGCTTGCTTTAGAAAAATTTAGTTTTTAGAATATATTTATTAACAAGATTAAGCCACCATTCATCAGTATTGCTTTTCAAAATAAATCTCCCAAGCTGGCGAGCTTTTTTTATTTTCAGTCTCTTTAAGGAAAAAGAAAGCCATTTTTTGGCTTTTTGATTTCCTAAATCAAAACACTCTTTTTCCAAGAGCATCCCTGCTAATACATCTGCATCTTTTACAATTCTTGCTTCTAGGGTTTTTTCTTTAAAGAATTCTTCTAAAAGTTCATCCAGAAAAAATTTTTCAAGAGAATGGTCTTTTGTAATTTCTTTTATTATTTTTGGTTCATTCAAGCGCTGGGTATAGAATTTATTGATTAGATTTTTCTCTCCACCCCGAGCTTCAGGCAAATCATGTATCAAACACATCTTGATTACTTTTTCTTCATCTGCATTTTCTAACTTAGCCAGTATCCAGCCTATGATTGCTGTATAAAAGCTGTGTTCTGCCACATTTTCTTTTGCTGGTCCTTTAAGATATTGCAGGCCCGCTCTCTGGATATATTTTAGAATCCTGAATTCGTACAAAAAATCTACCAGCTTTTTTATTTTTTCAAAAGAAGTCTTCTTTTTCTTCATTTTTTATTTAATATTTTAATGTTGACCTTTTAATTTAAGGCTTAAATTATATATATCCCCTGCTCCCATAATTATTAATACCTGTTTTGGTTTTAAGTTTTTCTTTAAAAATTCTTCTAGTTTCTTTTGAGGTATATAAATTACAGATGGTTTATTTACAGCCTTTACTAATTTTTTGCTGCTTACTTTCTTTGTTATTTCTTTTTTCTCTCTGCCGGCTACACTGTAGATATCAGTAATAATTACCTTGTCTACAGGTGCTTTTTTAAAAGCTTTGACAAAGTCGTTAAATAAATAATAGGTTCTTTGGTATTGATGAGGTTGATATACACACCAGATTTCTTTTTTAGGATATTTTTCTTTGGCAGCTTTTAATGTTACTTTTACCTGAGTGGAATGGTGTCCATAATCGTCTATCAATGTATAAGGTACAGGTTTTAAAATTTTAGTGATTTCAAACCGCCTCCAAGAGCATTTGTATTCTGACAAGGATTTAAAAGAGATTTTATCTGGTATTTCTAATATTCGAGCTACTGCCAAAGCTGCTAGAGCATTTGAAACATTGAATTCACCTGGGACTTTTAACATCTTTTTTATCTTTTTCGCTTCTTTATCTTTCAAAGAATAAAATCTTGCATTTTTAACGATCGTGAAAAATGCGTTATCTATGATTGAGGTTGATTTAGATTTTTTTATTTGCCTTGATTTAGACTTTTTTATTTGTTTTAATGATTTCTGTTCTTTTAATAATTTTTTTATATTTTCATCATCTTTATTAGCTACCAAGACACCATCTTTTGGTAAATGTAAGATGAATTTTTTAAATGTTTTCAAGATATTATTGAAGTTTTTGTAATAATCGAGATGGTCTTTTTCAAGAGTCACCAAGACAATAATTTTTGGCCAGTAATTTAAAAACGAACCAAAATGTTCGTCAGCTTCGATAACCAGATATTTTGAATTCCCTACCCTGCAGTTAGAATCTCCAAACTCTTTTAATTTTGTGCCTACAATCACAGTAGGATCTAATCCAGCTTTTGTTAACAGAAGTCCTATCATTGCAGCTACCGTACTTTTCCCATGACTTCCGCAGACTGCAATAGTAAAATGACTTTTCGTTAGTTCCCCCAAAACCTGAGGATAACTTAAAACCTTCGGTTTTTTGTTGGTTTTTTTAAGATTGTATACTTTTTTAAGCTCTGGATTGTTTTTTGTGATAGCCGGACTATAGATTACTAGGTCAATATTTTTTGAAATATGTTCTGGTCTGTGTTTTCCAATGAAAATCTTTACCCCTTTCTTTTTAAGAGCTTTTGTGATTTCTGAAGAAGCTAAATCAGAGCCAGTGATTTTATGCCCTTTTGATAAGTAATATCTTGCCAATGCTGACACTCCTATCCCGCCAATACCGATGAAATGAACTCTCATAATGAAATCCAAATTCCAAAATCCAAATTTCAATTGAAATTTATAATTTGAGTTTTAATGGAGTGGGATTAATTCGAGAATTGTGTATTCTGCTCCTGATCTTTTTAATCTGCTTTCCATTACCTCTATTGAATTTACTTCAAAGCTTAAAAAAATGTCTTCATCTACTTGTGGTCTTTCTTCTGGGTTGATTTGTTTAAATTCCCATTTTCTAATTCTCCCTAAAGTAATGTGGGGAGAATACGGTCTGGTTTCAGGTTTAAATGAGTTTTTAAGAGAAGACATCAAGACAGTTTCTAATTCTTTCTGTAGTTTTGTCAAACTTTCTGATTTTTCTCCTATGGCCCATACCATTCGAGGAGGCATTTTCTTTGGAGGTCCATAGCAAATCTTATTCAATACAACCTCAAAGGATCCATTCTTCGATGCCACTTCTTCTGTTTTTTTGCAGATCTCAGGGATTTCTTCATCCCTTGCAGGACCTATAAATACCAGGGTTATATGGAGATTTTCTTTTTTCGTCCATCTTATCGGTAAATCAGGCCATTTTTCTTGATAGCCGACAAGTTTGTTTTTGATTTTTTCTGGCAGATTAATAGCAATAAAAATCCTATGATTCATATAGCTATTCTCACTATAGCACATTCTAAATTTCAGTAAAAATTGATGATTTTGACAAAATGCTTTAATATAAAAGTATCGCCTAAATTTTTGGAATTTGTATCTGATTTTTAAAAATGAACATAAAAACTCAAAAAGTCGGAATAAGTGAAATAGCAGGTGTGATTCCAGAATATTTTATTGGAGTAGAAAAGATAGCTCAGGAAAGAGAATTGCCGTTAGAATATGTAAATGGAGGCCTGGGTTTGGTACAGGCTCGAATTCCATATAATGTGACTTTAGAAGAACTTATAGTCCAGGCCTTAAAAAAGATAAATTATAGAGATGTGGATAGATTTATATTTGCTACAGAATCAGACTATGATTTGTCTAAAGCAAGTTTAGCAATAAAGGCTATTAATAATTTAAAACTTAATATTGTCCCCTTTCAGTTGAAATTTGCTTGCCTTTCTGGCATACAAGCCCTGCTTTTGGCTTCAGAATATAGCGTGTCTCACAATAAGCCTTGTATAGTAATAGTGGCAGACCGTTCTCTTTACAATGATAATAAGGCTGAGGTAACTCAAGGAGCTGGGGTGGTTGCATTAAGAATAGAAAGGAATCCCAAGCTTTTAGATTTAGATTTTCAAAACTATGGACAATATGTTGAAGACATTGATGATTTTAAAATTCCGATTAAAACAGCTCCATTTCCAGAGGTTGATGGTCCATTAACCAAACCAGCCTATATTAAATGCATTATTCAGGCATTTTTAGATTATAAAGTTAAAAATTCATTCGATGTGCTTATAGATAAGATCGATTATTTTGTGATGCATACTCCTTTTCCCAAGATGGTAGTGTGGACCTCTGCTGCTTTATGGCGGTATGAAAAATATAAAGAAAGTGAGTTTTTAGATTTGCTCTCTCAATGTGTTTCTTATCCAAAGTTATTTCAGAAATTTAAAAAACTCTTAGATGAAGTAAGAGAACTTCCAGAGTTTCAGGAGTTTTTCATAAAAAAGATTAAACCTGGACTGAAATATAATTCATATATTGGCAATTGCTATAATGTATCTATTTTCATTTCTTTGATGTCTGTATTAGAAGAAATCAGCAGAGGCAAGAATGTTTGTATGCTGGGTTATGGAAGCGGGTCAGGTTCTTTAGCTGTTATCGGACAGGCAGCAGGAGATGGATTTAAGAGTGGATTAGATTCTCAGATAAAAAACGGAAAGGAACTCAGTGCTGTTCAATATCGTGAGTGGAGGGAAAATACTGTTAAAAAAATAAGAGGTAATTAATTATTATAAAAATGAAAGAAGCTTATTTATATCAAAAACTAAAAAATAAAGAAGTGAAGTGTGAAAATTGTGCTCACTTCTGTCTTATAAAACCGGGAAAAAGAGGCATATGTGGTGTGAGAGAAAATATTGATGGAAAGTTATATACCTTAAATTATGAAAAAGCTATTGCAGTGAATATTGACCCAATTGAAAAAAAACCATTCTTCCATTTTTTACCCGGCACCCTTTCTCTTTCTATTGCTACAGTTGGATGCAATTTTAGATGTTTGAATTGCCAAAACTATGATATTTCTCAAGGTTTTAAAGATAAAGAGGAAATTCCAGGCAAAGAATTAAGCCCAGAAGAGATTGTTAATTTAGCTATTGAGGGCAATCTTCCCAGTATTTCTTATACCTATACTGAACCTACGATATTTTTGGAATATGCATTAGATACTATGAAATTGGCAAAGAAACAGGGAATAAAGAATGCTTGGGTGAGTAATGGTTTTATGTCAGAAAAATCAGCAAAATTAATTATTCCCTATTTAGATGCCAATAATATTGATATTAAAAGCTTTTCTGATAGGTTTTATAAGAAAAATTGTGGTGCCAGATTAGAGCCGGTGTTAAAAACAGCAGAATTGATGAAAAAATCTGGAGTATGGGTGGAGATTACCACCCTGGTTATTCCTACTTTAAGTGATTCTGAAAAGATGCTAAAAAAGATTGCTCAATTTATAAAAGATAAGTTAGGCTCTGAAACACCCTGGCATGTCACACAATTTTCTGGGGCTATCTCTTGGAAGCTTCAACATCTTCCAGACACCCCCCTTGAAACACTAAGAAGGGCTTATGAAATAGGAAAAGAGGCAGGATTAAAATATGTTTATACAGGCAACATTCCTGGACTTCCTTCAGAAGATACAGTCTGTCCAAAGTGTCAGGCAGTAGCCATTGATAGAACAGGTTATATGATTCATAGGTATGACAATAATGGAAAATGTTCAGAATGTGATGAAGATTTAAATATAATCTTACATTAATTATGAAAAAAATTGTTTTTGCAGCTATATCTCCTCACCCCCCAATAATCTTGCCTTCAGTTGGCTCTGAAAAAGATAGGCTTTTGGTAAAAAACACAATTCAGAATCTTGAAACATTGGGCAAAAAACTAAAAGAAAAAACCCCAGATGTTATTTTGATTTCTTCACCCCATCCTGACTGGGGTTTTAATGTCCCGCTTTTCTTTTTAGCAAAAGACTTCAAGGGAGAAATAAGAAGATATCTTTTGGGTGGGAAAACCCCTGAATTTTATTTTGAGGAAGGAAAAAAATTCTATAATACCCTTGAAGACAATAAAAAATACGCTGTTATTGCTTCTGGAGACCTTTCTCATTGTTTGAAGGAAGATGGACCTTATGGGTTTACTCCTGATGGTCCGGAATTTGACAAGGCATTGATTAAATATTTGAAAAACAAGAACATTGAGAAATTCTTGAAACTCGATGATTATTTTCCTGAGGCTGGTGAATGTGGTCTTCGTTCTTTTTGTTTTTTATTAGGAATCTTAGAAGGTTCTGGAATTGATTGGAAAGCAGAAATACTTTCTTACGAAGGACCATTTGGTGTAGGTTACTTAGTGGCAGATTTCAAATTATGAGCAGACAAATTTTATGAATTTTAAAAAAATAAAAGAAGTTCTAAAAAAAGAATCAAAATTAATTAAAATTAAAAAAGGGAAAAAGATTATCTTTGCAGGAGACACTCATGGAGATCTCGAGGCTTCAGAAAAAGTTCTAAAAGATTATTTAAAACCAGGAAATATTATTGTTTTTCTCGGAGATTATGTAGATAGAGGGCCTCTTTCTAAAGAAAATTTGGATTTTTTATTAGAGGCAAAACTTAAAAACCCAAAACAGATCTATTTGCTTCAAGGGAATCATGAAGGATATCATATTTTAAGGTTTTCTCCTGCTGAGTTCTGGGAAGGGTTAAGCAAAGAAGAATATAAGATATATACTTCAATTGTAGAGAATTTTCCATTAGTGTTTGTAGTAAAAAATATAATAGCATTACATGGGGTACCGCCTGATGTAGAAAGTTTGAAAGAGATTAATGATATTAAACTTGGTAGCGAACATTGGCAGGAGATTACATGGGGAGATTTCTTTGATAGGAAGGGGGAATATTTAGGAATTGACAGGTTTAGCGGACGACCTCAATTTGGAAAGGAATATTTTTTTAAGATTATGAAGCGTTTTGATAAAGATATTTTGATACGCTCCCATCAATCTGATACCCGTCAATTTTTATTTGATGATAAATGTTTGACTATTTTTACTTCTTTTGCCTACACACGCAAGAGAACCATTGCTATAGCAGACTTATCAAAAGAGATAAAAAGCGCGAGAGATTTAGAGATTAAGATTCTATGAGATTTAAACTTAAAAATATAAGAGAAAGCATCACTACTTTAACTAGAAAGATTGGTTATCGTTATTTGAAAGAAGACGAAGAGAAAAAAGAATATATTTTTGTGCGTCCTCTGGAATTAGGAGGATATCCAAGATTTCATCTTTTCTTAAAGATAGACTCTGAGAACAATGAGTTTATATTCAATTTGCATTTGGATCAAAGAAGGCCTGTTTATAAAGGTGCTACAGCCCATGCTGGAGATTATGAAGGGGAAATTATTGAAAGAGAAGTTGAGAGAATAAAAAAAGCATTAGAAAAATAGAAAAAAACTAAAAATGTTTAAAGATTATAAATGGCTTTCTCCAAGATTTAAAAGGAATCAGACTATTATAAAGCCAATGATAGAGATGTTGGAGATAGAAGGGCGGGCACTTAAGATTTTAGATGCCGGATGCGGAAACGGTATTGTTTCAGAGTCTTTAGTAAAAATGGGATATGAAGTTTGGGGAATAGATGAGAACGAAGAAGCTCTAAAGGAAGCTGAGAAAAAAGGTGTTAAAACTTTTAAAGGAGACTTGGAGAAAGAAATGCCATTTGAAGACGGGACTTTTGATGCTATTTGGTGTTTAAGAGTTTTGGAGCACATTTTTAATACAGAGCACTTTTTAAGAGAGTGTCATCGTATTTTAAAGAGAAACAAGCCAATAATTATCACGGCAGACAACATTGTTTCTCTTCCAAACAGAATCAGGATTTTATTTGGCTTATATCCTCTTAGGATTGCTCCCAGTGAGACTTATCAGAGATACACAGAGCATGTCAGGTGTTTTACAAAAAGCACTTTCGAGATACTTTTAAAAAATGCTGGATTTAAAATAGAAAAGATAATATCTGATTTCGTCTGTTTTAATCCGGGAGAATATAACCAGCCACCATATTCAGAATTTTTAGGAAAAATGTTCCCTTCACTTGGGTCTACATTGATTGCTAAAGCAAGAAAAAAAGTATAATAAAGTCGAGAAGATTATTAAAAAATTAAAATTGATGATAAAACTATGAGTACGAACAATATTTTTTTACAGGATTTTATAATCGTGATACCATTTTCCCTTTGGAGTTTTTTTATTGTAAACTGGCTATCCAAATGGGTGTATAATTTCGCTATAAAAAGAGGTTTTCCTCCAAATTCTGCTACATATTTTGGCAGAAAGGTCATTCATATCTTTGCAGCAGGCATAACCACCTTATTTCTTCCATTTCTTTTTAAAGAAGCTTATATTCCTTTTATCTTGGGTCTCGGATTTGCTTTTTATACATATTTTTTTCATAAAATAAAGAAACTTCAAAATTGGTATCAAGTAAAGGAAAATCGTCATGAGGTAAACTTCTGCATAATGTGGAGTTTGTCTATTTTAATTGGCTGGTTTTTAGATAAATCATTTTGGCTGGGAGTTATTCCCGCTCTTTTTATGGCTTTTGGTGATGGTGTCACAGGTATTATTAGAAATTTCAGATATAAAAAACAAAGTAAGGCTTGGGAGGGTTCTCTTGGAATGTTTTTAACCTGCGCTGTAATAGGCGGACTAAAAATGGGCATTGCAGGTCTTGTTGCTGCTTTTGTCGCAACATTTTTCGAAAGATTTGATGATGACAACATATATATCCCTGTTTCTTCTTTTTTAGTGTTGGCAATCTGTCTCTACTTCTTTCCAGAACTTACAAAACCTTTTATTTAACATAAATATAATAAAGTATGGACCTTTATGTTTCACTTGCCAAATCAGCAGTTGAAAACTGGATAGAAAAAAATATAGTCATTTTTCCTCCTGCGAATCTTCCAAGAGAATTTTTTGAAAGAAAAGCAGGTGTGTTTGTAACAATTGAAAAGGAAGGAAAATTAAGAGGGTGTATTGGTACATATTTGCCCACTAAAGAGAATATTGCAAAGGAGATTATTTCTAATGCAATTGCAGCTGCCACTGAAGACTATAGGTTTCTTCCTGTGCAAAGAGAAGAACTCCCCTATCTTTCTTATACTGTTTCCATCTTAAGCCGACCAGAACAAATCAAAAATTTAGAGGAGTTGGATCCTAAAAAATATGGAATTATTGTCAGGACATTTTCTTTAGAAGAACCACATAAAACCCAAAAGGCAGGGCTTTTACTTCCTGATTTACAAGGAGTAGACACAATAGAAAAACAAATTTCAATTGCCTGCCAAAAAGGAGGAATTAATCCTAAAAGAGAAAAAATTGTAATATATCGGTTTACAGTGGAAAAACATCAAAAAGAATAGTCGACATCAAAAAACAAAAAAGCAGCCTAGACCTCTCAAAAAGCTGCTTTTTTGTTCAATACTATAATCTTTTCAGTAAATCTTGAGTAAAATTTTTCATTTTTTCTAATTCTTTCAGTCCTTTTTTAGTAGTAATAAAAGCTGTTTTTCCTTTAAATTTTTCTTTTTTGATATATCCTTGATTTTTCAATCTATATATAACTCTTTTTGTTAATAGTTTTCCTGGCAAGAAATCAAATCTTTCAAAGATTAATCTTTGAATTTCATCATTGGGAATTTCTCTTTCTTTTCCAAGAGAAAGAATATAAATCCAAAGATTGTTTTCTCTATTTGATTTTTTGAATCTTTCAAAAGGCTCCATAGCTAATTTAATAAATCCAAAACCCTAAATTATCAAAACTCAAAATCAAATGTTTGAAATAATATGTTTAGGATTTAGACTTCTTTTTACTTTGTAAAGGTTATTTTTCTCTTTTCCCTAAAATAAATTCTTCGACCATTTCACGAGCTTTTTCATCTGTAAACTGTTGAGGAGGGTGTTTCATAAAATAAGCTGAAGCTGAAATCAAAGGTCCTCCTATTTTTCTATCCAAAGCGATTTTGATTAACCTAATAGCGTCTATTACACATCCTGCTGAGTTTGGCGAATCTTCTACTGATAATCTTAATTCAAGCTCTACAGGTACATTGCCGAATTTTCTGCCTTCAATTCGAATGAAACAGATTTTGTTGTCCTTTAGCCATGGAACATAATCTGAAGGTCCTATATGCAAATTGTCATAGCTTAATCTTTTTGATAATTGAGATTCCACACTTTCTGTTTTAGATATTTTTTTTGACTTTAGTCTTTTTCTGGAAAGCATATTCAAAAAATCTGTATTGCCTCCAACATTTAATTGATAGGATTTATCTATTTTTACTCCCCTTTCTGAGAAAAGATGAGAGAGAACTCTGTGAACAATTGTGGCTCCTATCTGAGATTTTATATCATCTCCTATACAAGGAATATTTTTTTGTTTAAATCTTTTAGCCCATTTTTTATTAGACACGATAAATACAGGCATACAATTGATAAAAGCGCAATTTGCTTTTAATGCTGCTTTGGCATAAAATTCGCTTGCTTTTTGAGAACCAACAGGACAATAATTTATCAAAATTTCAGCTTTTGATTTTTTTAATTCATCTATTACATCTACTGGTTTTTCTTTAGCTATCATAAACCTTTTTTCTTCTGGATATTCTTTCATATGTTTTGGCACTCCATCTAATACAGGTCCCATTTTTACTTTTGTGTTTAAATTTGGTATTTTAGAATAGAAGGTTCTTGTACAGTTAGGTTTTGAAAATATTGCTTTGGAAACATCCTTCCCTACTTTTCTTTTATCAATATCAAAGGCAGCCACAATTTTTATATCAGCAGGTTTATATTTTTCTATAATATTGTGCATTAACCCTGGAATTAATTCATCGTCTGTTTTTACATCTTTATAATAAAAAATTCCCTGTATTAAAGACGAAGCGCAGTTTCCTAAACCTGCAATAGCAATTTTTATTTCCTGTCTCATAATATTATACTATTATAAAATATTTTACACAGGTAAAATAGTTTGTCAACACCTTTTTGAAAAATATGCTTCCATTAGAGCGTTTAAGAAAATCAAACACCAAAGAGAATCTATGGGTTTACATCCTTTCTTTGTTAAAAGAGAGAGAGATTTATGCTTGGGAAATTCCTTCTCTTATTGAAAAAAAATTTGGTTTTAAACCTGGCAGAATTACCCCCTATAGAGTGCTTTATAGATTAGAAAGCAAAAGCTTTGTCAAAAGCAAAATGAAGGAACGAAGGAGAATTTACCATATTACAGAAAAAGGCAAAAAAGAATTGGTTTTAGCAAAAAAATTTTTAAAGGAGGTCTTGAATAAATTACAATAATAAGGTAAACTTATGCCAAAAAATAAAAAAAAGAAAAAAATTCGTCAGTCGGCGAAGCAGAAAAAGAAAATAAAAGAAGAGACAGCAATCCAACAGATTGTGAATCATTATTTTTACACTAAAGGATTAAGCCTTGAAGAGATAAAAGATAATGCAAAGAAAAAAAAGATTATTTATTCAAGATTCACTAGACCTGCAAAACAATTATTAGAGTTGGCAGGTTCTGTTAAAAAAGCAAAAGCGGCTATTGATAAGGTAGCTGAATGGGCAAAATCAAGGAATTTGGATTATGCCATTGAGACTGTTTTTAAAAAATGGTTGGAATTAGATAGGTTAAAACCAAAAGAAATTGTAAAAAAACCCTATTATCAAGGAAATCCCATGGTATGGTCTGAGACAAAGAGAAAATGGTTTGTGATTGATGAGAGAGGAAATTGGCTGGAGTTTGCAGGAGAGGAAAAGGATATCGAATGGAGAACAATTAAATAAATATTAAATACTAAATATTAAATTACAAATAAAATTCTAAACACTAAGCTTAAAATCCAAATCAGCAAAATTCAAAACTTAATGATAAGGTTTTTTGACATTTGGATTTAGAGTTTTGATATTGTTTAGTATTTATATTTTATGATTTCTTATTCTGAGTTAAAAAAAGGAGTGAAAATAATTGTAGATAAAGACCCCTATGAGATAATTGAGGCAGCCCCAATGTTTAAGGCAAGGGGTCATTCTGTGTTGCAGACAAAGGTAAGGAATTTGAGGACGGGGAATGTATTTTCTCGCACATTCCATCCTTCGGATTCTTTTGAAGAAGCTGAGATTTCAAAGATAGGAGCTAAATTCCTATATTCTCATAGAGGAAGATATTTTTTCTGCGAAAAAGACAATCCTTCAAAAAGGTTTGATTTAAGCGAAGAGCAAATTGGAGAAAAGAAAGATTTTCTTAAACAGAATCAAGAGGTTGAGGCTTTAATTTTTGAGGATGAGATAATAAATATTTCTCTGCCAATAAAGGTTGCATTAAAGGTTGTTGACTCTCCCCCGAGTCTGAAAGGTGAGAGAGCTCAATCAGGTACAAAAACAGTGGTTTTAGAAACTGGAGCTAAAATAAATACCCCCGGTTTTATTGAAACCGGAGATGTTATTGAAGTGAATACAGAGAATGGAGAATATGTAAGAAGAGTGGAGTAATTTTTTATTTTCTTCTCTCTGCAGTCCACAGACTCTTCCACCATTGGCTGGGATTTTGTTTTTTAGCTTCCTTTGCAATCTCTTCGGCTAGTTTTGTAAATAATCTTTTCTCTTGGTAGCTTTTTTTCTTTGGATCTTTTTTTGTTACGGCCTTCAACCAGGTGGAGGCTTCTTTATTTCCCTGCAATGCACCATATTCTCTTATAAGAAAGATTTCATCAAGTATATCAGCATCTTTTGCAATTTTGGCTTCTAATGTTTTTCTTTGTTGGTATTCTTCAGATAGTTTTAACATTTCTTGAGAATTAGGAAGTGGTTTTAGCTGGCCCTCTCTGATTTCTTCTTCAAACACTTTTACATATCTTTTATGAATCCAGTTTTGGTCGCCGCATCTTGTTTCTTCAATGTCATGCAACAGGCACATTTTTATCACTTTATCAGCATTTGCTTTTAATTCTTTTGCCAGAAAATAACCTATAACAGCTGTTCTAAACGAATGAGAGGCAATATTATCAGATGGATCACTGGTGAGAAAAGCTTGCTGATGCATTCTTAGAATTTTTCTTAATGTACCAATTTCATAAAAAAAAGAGACTAAATTTTTGAGATATTTTTGTTTCATAGTCGAGCTCGTTCAGCCTTTTTAAGGCAGTCACACTTTTTGTGTTCTGGAATTTCCTTTATAATAGCTGAAATTAACTTTTTTAATTTTTCTGTATTCTTTTTAAATGTTTTGAGTACCTGTTCGACTGATACAGGCTTTATTTTTGTTTTTGCGTAGATTCCAACATCGTAATCAGTCACTAAAGAGATGTTCAAATAACATATACCAAGTTCATTTGCCAACACTACCTCAGGATATTGAGTCATATTAACTAAATCCCATTGCATCTTTGAGAACCATAGACTTTCAGAAAGCGTGGAGAACCTTGGTCCTTCAATTACAACCACCGTGCCTTTTTGATGAAATCTGAATTTTAATTTTTTAGCTTGTGCTATAGCTATTTTTCTTAGTTGAGGACAATAGGAATATGCTGTTTCTATGTGAGCTACCTGTGGTCCGTTAAAAAAGGTATCCTGTCTTTTTTTGGTTCTATCAATAAATTGGTCGCATATTACAAAATCTCCAGGTTTTATATTTTGTTTGAGAGATCCCACTGCACAAGGAGCAATTATTCTTTCCACGCCAAGTTGTTTTAAAGCATAAATATTTGCTCTATATGGAATTTTATGGGGCGGATATTGATGTTTTTTGCCATGTCTTGGTAAAAAAGCAATTTTTTTATTAAACAACTCCCCTATTATAATTTTATCGCTTGGTTTTCCAAATTTTGTCTTTACCTCAATTTCTTTTATTTTTCCTAAAAAGAAATCATAAAACCCTGTACCTCCGATTAGTCCTATTTTAATTTTTTCTTTTTTCATAGAATTAATATTTTGCTAAAGCCCTTACTTTATACCTTTTTAATTTGTTTCTTCCCTTGAGAAAAGTTAATTCAATTAAAAACTCAATTCCTACTATTTTTCCTTTGAGCTTTTTGACTAAATCTATTGTGGCTTTCATTGTACCTCCTGTAGCCAAGACATCGTCAACCAATAATACTTTTTCTCCCGGCAGGATAGAATCTTTGTGCATTTCAATTACATTACTGGCATATTCCAGAGAATATTTTTTAGAAATTGTTTTATAAGGAAGCTTGCCTTGTTTTCTCACTATTGCAATTCCAGTTTTTAATTTATATGCCATGGCAGCTGCTATTAAAAACCCCCTGGCATCAATTCCCACAATCTTGTCGATTTTTTTATTTAAATATGGTTTTGCTAAAGCATTGATTGTTTTCAAGAATGCTTTTTTATCTTCAAGTAATGGAGTAATATCTTTAAAATTTACTCCTTTTTGAGGCCAGTCAGGAATTTCTCTTATTTTTTCTTTTATTAATTTTTCTATTTGATTGGTTGTTTTCATATTATTTTATTCTATATAAACTTTTATGATTTGGAAACCCTAATTTTATTGACATTTATTATTTGAGAGTTAATATCAATAGAGAATTTATTGATTTATTATTTACAATTTAAGAGGGATGAAAAATGGAATTTTTTCCTTTCACTTTAGACATAAAAGAAACAAGGTTTTTAGATATGTTGTTTTTGAGAAAAGTTGTGAAATTTGGAAGATTCTGGATTAATATCCATGAGGAATATCCAGAGCTCCCCCCGTCTCCTATCTATATTGATTTCCGGGCGCTTAGATCTTTTCCAAACGATATGATAAAAACAGTAGATCTTTTCAAGGGAATGATAAATAATCTTATGTTTCATTATCTTGCAGATATTCCAACATCTGCCAGTTATTTTGTCTCTATTCTTTCTTATTTGACAAAAAAACCAATTATAACACCCAGATTGAGCAAAAAGAGCCACGGGATAGAAAGCGGGATAGATGGAGTATTTGAGAGAGGCAAGACAGTAGTAGTAATTGATGATGTACTTTCAAGCGGAACTACTATACTAAAGGCGATTAAGATTTTAGAAGAAAATGGATTGAAGGTAAAAGATATAGTGGTTTTATTAGATAGAGATCAGGGAGGAGCTCAATTTCTAGCAAGATATGGATATAAAGTACATAGAAGATTGAGACTTTCGACTGTATTAA
Organism: uncultured Candidatus Saccharibacteria bacterium; assembly: GCA_964493485.1. GTDB lineage: Bacteria > Patescibacteriota > Minisyncoccia > Minisyncoccales > JANBVM01 > CAZBMQ01. The sequence continues at coordinate 7,304 of CAZBMQ010000005.1, read as the reverse complement.
AATACTATTTATACAGAGAGAAAATTACTCAAGAACAGTTTAATAAAACAATGGAGTTTCTTGATAAAGCCAAAGGGGTTTTGTTAAATCAAAAAATATAACACCCATAAATTTATGGGTTCTTTTTTTATCTGCTGAGATTTTTATCTTTGTTTGGTTTGTTTTTCTTCTTTTTTAATAAATACCCTTCCTCCTTGCCATTGGCCTATATAAGGATTTGTTTTTCCATCCACCTTAAGAAAAATCATATTTGCAATTCTTGCTCCCATTTCTATTTCAAAATCTCCTCCTCCTATATTAACTAAGTGAAACCTGAAGTTTCCTTTATAGCCTGGGTCTACCCTGAATCCTAAAACCAATACCCCATTAGCAAAAAAAGTTCCCCTTGGTATGAAGATTCCGAAAAGATTTTTTGGTGTGTTTATTACTTCTATTGTTTTTGCAATATAAAATTTACCAGGCTCTAATTTTATTTTTTGTGTTTTTTCTTTTTTGAATTTTGCCAGCAATTTATAATTTGGAGTTTTTCTGGTTTTTCGATATATAAATCCTTTGCCTTTTTGCATTTCATATATTTCTCCTATTCTAAGGTCAATTCCACAGCCCTCTATGTTTATTTCTTTTTTATCTAAACCTTGTATCAATCCTTTATTTTGTATTAATTTTAATAACTTGTCTGTACCTAAGATCATATTTTCTTTGGAAACAATTGGCGCATACAGGCTTGTATTGATAGGTTCCATCATCAGGTACGCAAGGAGGAAGCCCATCTAATATTGGTTTATTGTCTTTATATATTTGTGTATATACAGCTTCAGATTTACCACATATTTCGCAGATGGATTTTTTGAATTCTACTTTGTCAGGGTTTAATTTTAATAGTTGCTTAATGATTGAAAATATTTCTCCTTTGTAATCTCTATCCAATCCAGCCGCAATAACTTTTATTCGTTTTTCTAATAGCCTTTCAATTGCTTTTACTTCTTCTTTTTTAAACATATGGATTTCGTCAATGCCTATAATTTTTGCATTTCCTTCTTTTATTTCAAACAAATCTTTTATTTTTTCAGCTTTAATAAAAAGCCCTGCTCTCGAATTTATATGTTTATCTCTTACATTTTTTAATGGTTGGTAGAGTTTAAAAGGGATATTTTTCTTTTGGATATTAAAAAAATACTCTATTAATTCTAGAGATTTACCACTTTTCATTGGTCCTAAAATTAAGGTTAAATCCATAGAATTACCACTTTAGTATAAACTCGTGATACTGGTTACCTCTGTGAATGCATTTTGTTTCTTCACATTTTACTGGATTTTTAAAAATCATCTGTAAAACAGTAGGAAAGATACCCAATAAAAGAATACAGTGGATAGGATGAAACTTAAAATCATATATTCTAAAGATTACAGATTTTCTTTCCATATCTAGATCTAAAACCTCTAATCTCCCCACTGTAAAATATGATTTCCATATTTTAGGAGCTTCTTTTTGTATTCTTTGTGGAGAAAAGAAATAGCGCATAAAGAGTCTGATAATCAAGGAGAACTTAGCATGGAATTTCCCCATTTCTATGAATGTTTCTTTGTCATAATTAAAAAGTCTTTTTATGGCTACTAATGTAAGAGCCTCAGCTCCTAAAGGATAAAGAGCGGTTGCTTTTATCTTGTCATATTTTACAGGATATCCAATCTGAGCCATTGCCTCTTCTAATTTTTTCAATCCTTCTTTTCCTTCTTTCTCTAAAATAAATTTTGCATGGGTTTTCATCCCATTTCCCTTTACTTCTCCTTTAAGCGACATTAATTTATTGAATTCTTCTTTTGAAATTATCTGTTCCATGATTGTATTAAATCTTAAAATTCGGTGATTTACTGCCATTGAAGTTGAAATTCATGATATCTCCCTCCCTTAAAAGAACATTCTGTTTCTTTGCATTCTATTTTTTTATTAATAATCATTTGAAACGCACCTGCAAAATATCCTTTAAAAATTTCACAATATAAAGGATGGACATTGAAATTTTCAATCCTCAGTGTAAGTTGTTTTTTTACTAAATCATATTCAGCAACCCTAAAATCTCCCAATGTTCCTCCTTTTTTCCACATTTTTGGAGCTTCTTTTACTAATTTTTCTAAAGACACAAAATATTTCATGAAAAGCTTAATAAGCATTGAAAACTTTACTCCAAATCTTCCCATTTCTTGAAATTTTCTATCATCATAATTAAAAAGCCTTTTAATTAGTATCAAGGTAGCAGTTTCTGTTCGGAGTGGATACAAACTCATTGCTTTCAATTCTTCATATTTTACAGGATATCCAATCTGAGCCATTGCCTCTTCTAATTTTTTCAATCCTTCTTTTCCTTCTTTCTCTAAAATGAATTTTGCGTAATTTTTCATTCCCATTCCTCTTACATTCCCTTTTAAACCTGACAATTTTTCCAATTCTTCTTTTGAGAGTATTGGGTTCATAGGGTAGTTTTAAATTTATTCAAATACCTGAATTTTTTTTATTTTATATATAAATTTTCCAAATTTTCCTTTAAAAGTTGTTGCTCTTATGTGTGTGTCATCAATATAGTGATAATTTCCTCCTCTTGGTTTTCCGAATATTATATTGTGATATTTAAATTTATGAGCCTTTAGCCAATTAATAGTAATTTTCTTTAAATCTTCTGTTCTAGAAGTAAAAAAAGTAATTATATGACCTTCATCATACCACTTATTTATTTGTTCTCGTGCACCAGGTATTTCTTTTGCTTTTACCATTCTTTCTGGTTCTTCATTTGGGATATCTTCACATATTACACCATCTATATCTATTATTAAATTTTTGATATTAGAAGGCAACCTGGGGCTTCTTCTCTTCCCGTTTTTATCTATACATTCCTGCAAATATTTTGAAGGCTTCTTCTTTTTCATTATTTTTTAAAATATCACCATTTTAATAGGTATTCATAATGAATATCGCCCTGGAAATAACATTAATTACATTTACAGAAGTTTAATTCTTCTTTTGAGATTATTTCTTGCATTTTATTTATTTTTTAGTCTTTTGAGTTCTTCTTTTAATTTTTTAATTTCTTGTTTTAATTCTATCATTTTTAATTCTCTTCCTATCGCTAATTTATTGAATTCTTTTAATTCTTTCATTTTTTCTTCTAATTCTTTTGTTCTTTCTTTTACCTTTTCTTTGAGGCTTTCAGATAGTTCCTCCAATTCTTTAGTTCTTGCCTTAACTTTAATCTCAAGCGTTGTTCTTTCCTCTTCTAATGCTTTCTTTGTTTTTTTAATTCAACCCCTCTTTTTTTAATTGTATCAATAAAAATATGAGCCGCTAATCCTATTAGAAAAAAAGTAAATGTTGCTAAAAGAACATTATTAACTATATAATTTAGATTTTTATGGAGAGGAATTTGTAAAGGAAAATAAGGAATAAAAGGAATTACATCAAAATAAGGCAAAAATGCTAAAAGTGCATAAGAAAGACTTGTGAGACACCATCCAATGAATGCTTTTTCTTTCGGTAGTATTATACTGGCATATACTATAGGAAAGAAGAGAAAGATTACCCCAATCCATTCCACACTTCCTATTAAATATACTATAAGAGAGATTGATATAAGTTCTACAGAAATATCATAGAAAAAATATAAATTAATTATGGCAGACGCTGATTTTTGTTTTTTTACTAAAAACCTAAAGATAAAAGCAGTAGTAAGATAAAAAATTAAAATAAGAATTATCCAGTTAGTATATTTTAAAAAAGAAATTAGCCCTGCTAATTTCAGTAATATTACTGCAATCAAAAACACAACTAAACTTATTTCCCTAGGAAGAAAAGTTGCGCATACCCTATTTAAAATATCTTTGAACTCCTCTTCACTGTATGTTTTTACCATTTCATTAAAAATTCATGATATTTATCTCCTTTATAAACGCATTTTGTTTCTTCACAGGTGACATCTTGTTTTATTATCATTTCCAATACCCCTGAAAAATATCCTTTTAGATTTTCACAATGAGGAGGAATAAGACGGAAATCTTCAAGTCTTAAGATTGCATATTTTTCTTTTTTATTTAGTTCTATCACTTTTAAAATTCCTGTAGAATAATAAACCCTCCACATTTTTTGTACTGCTTTTACTGCTGTATCTAGAGAAATGAAATATCTAGCAAAGAGTCTAAGAGCCATTGGAGAAGATTTAGTTTCAAATTTTCCCATTTCTTGAAATTTTTCATCACTATAATTAAAAAGCCTCTTTACAGTTATAAGCAGGATTGCTTTCAGGCTTAACTTGTAAAAACCCATTGATTTTATTTCATTATATTTTATAGGATATCCAAGCTCTGCCATTGTTTTTTCCAGTTTTTTGAGTCCTTCTTCCCCTTCTTTTTCACGGACAAATCTTTCTACTTCTTTTAAAGCTACTCCTCTTATTTCTCCTTTAATTTTCATTAATTTTTCTAATTCTTCTTTTGAGATTATTTGAGCCATATATTTTGTAAAAAATGATATTCATTATTATTTTATCATATTATATTTTTTAAAAATTTTCGATTTTTTTCTTAATTTTGAAAAGAACTTTTTTTGTTTTCCTTTCTCCATTGAGAATAATTTTTTTACCTCTGGCTTTTAGAAACTTATCCAATCCTATCAATCCTAAGTTTTCAATAGAAGGTTCAATTACAATATCTGCTTCTTTTAGACATTCTTTTGCTAGATGATATTGAAGGGTTTCAATTGAATTTAAAATAATTGAATATGCTCTTTTAATAAATGGTTTTTTATAAATAAAAGAGCTTTTATTATATAGATTTACTGCGATTATAATATCAGCCCCCATTTTTTTAAGAGTGGATACTGGGACTGGGATAGAAAGGCCTCCATCCCAAAGCATTTTTTTTCGGTAAGAAACAGGTTTAAATAAAATAGGGAAAGACATGCTCGCTCTTACTGCTAAAGCCACCTTGCCCTTTGATAGCTCTACTGGCTTACCGGTTTTAAAATCACTTGCTATAGCCACAAAGGGTATTTTAAGTTCTTTGAAAGTAGAGTTTTTTATTGTTTTTGATATAAATTTTTCTAATTTTTCTCCCCCAATTAAACCTCCTTTAAATGAAGGGTCAATCAATGAGAAAAATTCTTTCCAACTATAAGAAAGAGTGGTTTCTTCCAATTTTTTACTATTATTAAAAAAAGAATAGAGGGCACCAATTAGTGCTCCTATACTAGATCCTGCAATAAAATCAATAGGAATATTGTTTTTTTCTAACACTTTTATTACTCCGATATGAGCATATCCTCTTGCCCCTCCCCCGCTCAATGCTAGACCTATTTTTGGTTTTCTTTTACTCTTCATATTTATTTCTTAGTCTTTTTTTCTTGAGTTCCAATATAATCTTAATATTAAAATTATAACCATCAATTGAAAGCCAATAAGGAGATATAATACAAGGTCATATATAAAAGCTCCGTGAATCTTTATTCCTGCCCAAAGCAAATATCCATTATAACCACTCTCAACTGAATAGTTATATGCATTGTCGATTATATGCAGAGATAAAGCAAATATTATTACAAAAACTGCAAGGATTATATGAAAACACATTAATCTAAAATCTTTTTTCATATGCTTTATTATACCACAAAACCCGAGTTTGAAACCTCAGGTTTTACTGAAACTTTTACTAAAATGATAGTGAAAGTTTGTAGAAATTTAATTCTAACTGTGTCTCTTGAACGAAATCCGAACTTACTTTAAGAAAAATCCCGACGCTGATTTCTGATTGCCGCCCGCAGGGCGGGAATCCCACCCAGCGTCTCCGCCCGCCTCCGCTTCACTACGGCGGAGCAAAACAGAAAAATTTTCTAAACATTTTTTAAGAGGGCGGGCGACAAAAATTTTTTCAATTAAGGAAAAGAAAATTTTTCTGTTTTGCTATTCTGCTAACGCAGAATTGCGGAGACGCTGCCCACCCTTCAGTCCGCCTTCGGCGGACAGAATTCTTCAGGAGGCAGGATTAAAAAATTTTAATATTCGATGTCGACATAGACGAATAACCTCGGTTTTCAATATTAATCTTAAGAAATACAGGGTCAGCATTATCAGAAACTATACCGATAAAATAAGTATGACTTTCGTTAATAGCCAAGCGTATTTTTTGATTGTTAGGTATTAAATTTGTGGTAAGCTCAAAAATGTCATTCCTGGAATCACTATGTCCAATGTTAAACGCCTCGCTTTCTCCAACTGCAAGCAAGTGGATGAAAATTTTATCCTCTCTCATTCCAGCAAAGGGACGTAAAAGATTAATCCAACTTTTATGTTCCTCATCTCTAATTTTAACTCGAATATTTCTGGCAACACTATATCCGTTATTTTCAATGACCAAATTATACCACTTTTCTTGCCAGCCTCCGTTTGTAGTAGTTAAAACCTCCTCAACCTTAAAATTGAATAATGGGGGGAAGAAAAATTTTTTGATTTGAGTTTGTAAAATCGCCAAAATTCCAATGAACCACGCAATAATAACACTGACCACGCCTACCGAAACAATGTCTTTTAATAAAACAACTATTATGGTGAAAGATATGATTAGTAAGCCAATTATTAATACAGCCGGTTGTCTCAAAGTTAAAGATTTTTTCATTTATGTCACTAATCAATTAATGTAATGGTTTAATAATCAGATAATAATTTTAGTAAAAATGGTTGAACTATCTGCTGGTGTGCTTGCCAAATTCTGGTACCGAGAAATAATGCTTTTTTATCGTTAGAACTCACTTCTTTTTTCCATATTTTATGTAATAACTCTGCTCCGAGAGTTTTATAATCTCTACTTGTTAATTCAAGAATCTTTTCTATATCTCCAGATTTTGAATATCCTTTCTCGGTATCCTCTTTTAGTCCGGCGGCATAATGGTTTATATCATCTATCGTTATATTCTCGTCAAAAATTTTATTATAAGAATTAAACATTCTATGCCAGTACGCCTCATAAGAAAATTGAGCAAATGAAGATTTTTCCTCTACCAAAAAGAAATAATAAGAATATGCAACAAGTGCTAGGGATACTTTGCGAAGCCAAAAATCAATTTCTTCTTTCGTTAATTCTCTCTTAAAATTGAATTCTTCTGGGTCCATAAATAAAATACCCCTTAAAGATCTTTCTGTGGCATCCAAAATTACTTTAAAAAAATCTCTAACCTCTTTTTCTCCAATCTCATCTATTTTATCAATTAAAGGATTAGAAACCTTTGCCAGAGTTATTTTATACTCTATTTCTTCTTTACTTCCAAA
>CAZBMQ010000004.1:0-100436 GCA_964493485.1 uncultured Candidatus Saccharibacteria bacterium | reverse complement strand
TGTTATGGCTAAAAAAATTAAGTCTGTAATAAAACTGCAAATTCCAGCTGGCAAAGCCACTCCTGCACCGCCAGTAGGTCCTGCTTTGGCTCAGCATGGTTTGAATATTGCTGATTTTTGTAAGAAATTCAATGATGCTACAGGAGATAAGGAAGGGGCAATAATACCTGTGGTTGTAACAGTTTATGAAGACAATAGTTACGATTTTAAAACAAAGCAGCCATTGACTGCTGATTTATTAAAAAAAGCAGCTGGTATAGAAAAGGGTTCAGGAGAGCCGAATAGGACAAAAGTTGGAAAGATTACTAAAGAACAGTTGAGAAAAATAGCTGAACAAAAAATGCCTGATTTGAATACTGATGATATTGAAAAAGCGATGAAGATTGTAGAGGCTACTGCAAAGAACATGGGAATAGAAGTTGAGTGAAATAGTATCCTATATTGGAGGAGAGTCGGGGGAACTCTTCCTTGTCTCTCGTATAGGAAAACAGGCTTTCGCTGAAGGCGAAAACGTTAGAAACCGTGGGTTTCTAAGGAGTGAGCTTCAGCGAGCGATAAAATTTGAGTTATCACTATGGAGACTAAACGTCCGCCAAAAGATAAGTATTACTTGGATATTGCAAAGCAGATTGCTCAACGTTCTACTTGTTTAAGAAATAAGCTCGGGGCTATTATAGTAAAAGATGATGTGATTGTAGCAGCAGGTTATGTAGGTGCTCCGAGAAAAACCAAAGACTGTTTTGAGAGGGGTAATTGTTTGAGAAATGAAATGAACATTCCGCATGGACAGCGATTTGAGCTTTGCCGAAGTGTGCATGCTGAGCAGAATGCAATAATAAATGCAGCTCGTTCAGGAGCTACTGTATTAGGGGGAGATATGTTTATTTATGGGGAGACGATGAAAGGGGAACTGTTCAATGCGGTTCCTTGTTTTATTTGTAAAAAAATGATTATTAATGCCGGTTTGAATAGAGTAATTTGTTCTATGAAAGATGGAAGCTATAAGGTTTTTAATGTTCAAGATTGGGTAAAGGATTGGCAGGAAGGAGATATTTTAGATGATGAATATCAATATGGAGTAGACCAGAACCAGAAAGGAGTAGAGAAGAAGAAGACAGAAGAAGCATAACACAGACATCAAACCTTTAATTTCAAACCTCTAACTTCGAACAATCTGTGGGCTTATTAGCCCTATTTTTTTCACAATTGTATTTCTTTTTTTGGGTGTTATAATACTTTAGACAAGATAAAACATTATTTTTTATGAGAAAAATTCTTTTTTTATTAAAAAAACACGAAGAGTGGAGAAGAAATTGTATTAATTTGATTGCCTCTGAAAATGTAATGTCGCCATTGGCAGAAAAAATATATGTCTCAGATTTGATGCATAGATATGCAGAGGGTCTTCCATACAAAAGATATTATCAGGGTCAGAAATATTTTGACCAGATAGAAGATCTGGCTGTAAAGGAGTTTGAGAAACATTTTAAGGTTAATTTTGCTGATTTGCGTCCTATCTCAGGAACTTCAGCTAATATGGCTGTTTTTGCAGCTTTAGGAAAAAGAGGAGACAGGATTATTACTTTGGGGATTCAAGGAGGTTCACATGTGTCTCATGAGAAACCAGGAGCTGCTGGTCTTTTGGGCATGCAGGTTTTTCATTTTGATTTTGATAAAAAGATTTTCAATATTGATCTGGAAAAAGCAAAGCATAAGATTTTGAAGATAAAACCTAAATTTATTGTTTTAGGGGGTTCTGTAATTTTGTTTCCTCAGCCCGTAAAAGAATTAAAAAAAGTATGCAAGAAGACAGGAACAATAATAATCTATGATGCAGCCCATGTTTTTGGTTTGATAACAGCTGGATTCTTTCAAAATCCATTTAAAGAAGGAGCAGATATTTTGACCTCATCAACCCATAAGACCTTTCCAGGTCCTCAAGGGGGTATAATCTTGGGAAATATTAAAAAAGAATTGCAAAAAAAGATTCAATGGAAAGTTTTTCCAGGGGTTTTGTCCAATCATCATCTTCATAGAATACCTGTTCTTTATCTGACATTGCTTGAGATGAAAAAATTTGGAAAGAAATATACACAACAGGTTGTTAAAAATGCAAAAGCATTAGCAGGAGAGCTTTATAATCTGGGCTTTGATGTATTAGGGAAAGACAAAGGGTTTACTCAAAGCCATCAGACAGTAGTAGATGTTAGTAAAAATGGAGGGGGAGATTATGTAGCCAAAAGATTGGAGAAAGCAAATATTATTTTAAATAAAAATATTATTCCGGGAGATAAAATAGATCCAAGTTCTCCAGCTGGTATAAGAATTGGGGTTCAGGAGATGACTAGATATGGAATGAAAGAAGATGATATGAAAAAGATAGCTTATTTTATAAAGGAGGTGATTTTAGATAAAAAATCACCAGAGAGCATAAAGAAAAAAGTGATTAAATTTAGAAGGAATTTTCAGAAAATAAAATATTGTTTTAATAGATATGTCAAAGAATAAAAAAACAAATAAACATAGCTTGAAGGTAAAAATAGTAAAACCAAAAATTTGGAATTTTGAAATTGTAAAAGGAAAAGATGCTTGGAAGGAGGTGGTTTATTCAGCAAGGGTAAGTGGTGTTCCTCCGACAGTAAAGGATAGAGATGTTTTTAGGATGATAGTAGAAAATGATTATGGTTCTACATTAGAGCATATTATAATAAAGTTTGATATAAAAATAACAAAAGGAAATGCCCCTGAATTTTTGGAGCATAGAATGGTAAGTCATACAGGATATTCTACCCGCTATATTAAAGTTAATAAAGGAATAGACAAAAAAACACCTATTTATGAAATAATTCTGCCTCTGCATTTGATGGAAAGAAAAACAATAGAGAAAAATAATATTTTAAGACAAATAAAAGAAGCAATTTTTGTGTATGAAGAAAGTCTTTCTGCAGAAATTCCAAGGGAGATAGCGAGGTACGTGCTTCCTTTTGCTCAGGCAGTAGGGATCTATCATGTCACTATAAATTTGAGGTCTTTGCTGAATCTGCTCTCCCTGCGTTTATGTGTTAGGGCTTCTCCGGAATTCCGATGTATAGCGGCTCAATTATATTTTAATTTAATAAAGAAACTTCCAATAATGCAGGGGTTGGTAGGTTGTAGAGGTTTTATGAAGGGATTATGTCCTGAAGCTAATGTGACAGGCGTAAGGGTTGGGAAACAGCATCCTTTTTATCCGCAATGTCCTTTTAAGAATCCCAATTCTCCAATTTATATTCCTACAAAAAATGAACTCCGAAAAGGAAAGAGATTTCCAAGCTTTGATTTAAAAAAAGCAGTTAGAGCTCAAGAGACAATCTTTAAAAAATGGGCGAGATGGGAATAAATTGCAAACCAAACAGGCTTTTAAGCTTGTTTTTGAAATTTTATATAGGTGATTTATAATAACATTATGAAAAAGAATCCTTATTCGGGAAAATTTATTGTGTTTGAAGGATTAGACGGCTCTGGTCAATCGACCCAGGCATCGCTTCTAAAGGAGTTTTTAGTTAAAAAGGGATACAGGGTTGTTTTGACAAAAGAACCTACACTAGATTCCGAAGCTGGCAGAAGGATAAAAAAGGTCCTGAGTAAAGAGCTGGAATTAAGCTTGGAAGAGCTACAGAAATTGTTTATTCAAGATAGAAAGGAACATTTAGAAAATACTATTGTTCCAGCATTAAAGCAGGGAAAGGTAGTTATTTCTGACAGATATTTCTTTTCTACATTTGCTTATGGAGCTTCTGGAGGTCTTGATTTAGAATGGCTGATAGAATTGAATAATCAATTTCTGTATCCAGATATAATCTTTTTATTAAAGGTAAGTCCTGAGGTTTGTATAGACAGGATTATAAAAAGGGGAGAGAAGATTGCTCTTTTTGAGAAAAAAGAAAAATTAGCTGCAGTATGGAAGGTTTACAAGATATTACCCGAGCGTTTTGAAAACATTTATGTTATTGATGGAGAAAAAACAATCGAAAAGGTCTTTTTACAAATAAAAGAGATAATAAATAAATTATTATGAAAAAATTAGACAAAAAAGCTATTGCTAAGATTATTGATCATACCAATATAAAATTAACAGCCACAGCCAAAGATATTAAAAAGTTATGCCAAGAAGCGAAGCAGTATGGTTTTAGATCTGTTTGTGTCAGACCAAAGTGGGTGAAATTAGCTAAAAAAGAATTAAAGGGAACAAAGATTAAGATTTCTGTATTAATAGATGCACCCATGGGTTTAAGTCCTCATAAAAAAAGAGTGAGGATTTGTAAGAAAGCAAAGAAAGATGGAGCAGATGATTTAGATATTGTTATGAATATTGTAGACTTGAAGTATGAGAAATATGGCAAGGTCTTAAAGGATTTAAAAGAAATTTGTAAAATCTTACCTACAAAGGTTATTATTGGTTCAGGATATTTGACAGACGAAGAGATTAAGAAAGCTTCAGAGCTTGTTAAAAAAGCAGGTTGTTTTTGTGTTAAGACCGCTACAGAAAAAGATCCTTTGGAAAACAGGGAAATGAAGGAGAAGCTATACCATCTAAAACTAATGAAAAAATCAGCCCCGGGTTTAAAGATAAAAGCTTCAGGAAAAATAAAAACTTTAAAGGATGTTAAAGAAGCAGTAAAAGCAGGTGCTGATATTATTGGAACAAGCTCTGGGGTAAAGATAATGAAGCAGATTAAATAAATTTTTATATGAAATATCAGCCAGTAATAGGATTAGAAATACATGTTGAATTGAGGACAAAGTCCAAAATGTTTTGTTCTTGCAGAAATGATCCAGATGAGAAACATCCAAATGTTAATATCTGCCCGGTTTGTATGGGGCATCCTGGAGTATTGCCTGTGATAAATAAAGAAGCTGTGAGAAGGGTAATAAAGACAGGTCTGGCTTTGAACTGTCAGATTTCAAAAAATTCGAAATTCGATAGAAAGAATTACTTCTATCCTGACCTGCCAAAGAACTATCAAATATCTCAATATGATATGCCGTTTTGCAAAAACGGTTTTTTGAAGATAGGGAACAGAAAGATTAGAATAAGAAGAGTTCATTTAGAAGAGGACACTGGCAAACTGCTGCATCCCGAAGGAGCTGATTATAGTTTAGTAGATTTTAATCGAGCAGGTGTACCTTTGATGGAATTAGTTACTGAACCAGATATTACTTCAGCAGAGGAAGCCAGAAAGTTTGCTCAAGAGCTTCAATTAATTTTAAGATATCTTGATGTATCTGATGCAAATATGGAAAAAGGCGAGATGAGAATAGAAGCTAATATTTCTTTAAAACCAAAAGAAAAAGATGGAGAAAAACCAGAAAAATTAGGTACTAAGGTTGAGATAAAAAACTTGAATTCATTTAAGATTGTAGAAAAAGCAATAGACTATGAGATTGAGAGGCAGGCTAAGATTTTGGACGAAGGTAAAAAAGTGATACAAGAGACAAGGGGTTGGAACGAAATAAAACAAATAACTGTCTCTCAGCGGGAGAAAGAAGCAGCCCACGATTACAGATATTTCCCAGAACCTGACCTTCCTCCACTTGTTTTTTCAGAGGAAGAGATAGCAGAAATTAAGGCTGACATCCCAGAGCTCCCTCAAGCCAGAAGAAAAAGGTTAAAGGAGGAATATAAATTAGACGATGAGAGTGTTGAATTTTTTGTAAAAAACAAGGATATGGGAGAATATTTTGAAAAAGTTGTCAGTGAGTTTGAACCGAGATTGTCTCAGGAAAAACTTTCTAATTTGATAAGATTGGCTACAAACTACATCATTACTGATTTGCAAGGTTTATTAAAAGGAGCAAAAGTAACAGGAGAGGATTTCTTGATTACTCCAGAGAATTTTGCAGAGTTTATTTCTTTGATTGGAGATAAAAAAATATTAAGCAAAGCGGCAAAGTCAGTTTTAGCAGAGATGTTTGCCACAGGAGCTGATCCTTCTCATATTGTTGAAGAAAAAGGATTGAGTCAAATGAGTGACGAAGAGGATATTTTAAGTTTTGTAAAAGAGATAATTTCACAGAATCCAAAGGCAGTGGCTGATTTTAAGAAAGGAAAGGAGAATGCACTTCAGTTTTTAATAGGACAGGTAATGGCACGTACAAGAGGGAGAGCTAATCCTGAGATTGTAAGGAATCTTTTGAAAAAAGAACTTAAATCTTAAAAGACTCAGAGAGATTTTAAAGACTCTTGAGTGCCAAGTTTCAAAATTTTATTTCAAAACATGCAGATAACACCAACATTAATGTTGATGTTTTTTTTAGTTTTATATAGTTTTGGCTTAGTATAGAATGTTGATACCATAAAATTAACGATCGTTAGATTTACAATATCAATAGGGGGAAAATATAGAAGAGAAGGAATAGAAAAGAGAGATGAAGAAGAGAGAGGGAAAAGAGAAATAGAAAAGAAGAATAGAAAAGAAAAAGGGAGAGATAGAGAAAAGGAGAATGAAAATTATGAAAACAGGAAAATAGAAGATAAAGAAATAGAAAATAAGAAAACAATAAAGTTATATAAATAGCTTTAATTGGAATATTTCTAAAGATTTTTTGTTTGACAAACACAGAGGATTCTGTAGTATATATAATTCTTTAAAAATTAAAAAAGTGATTTTATGGGACTAAGTAAGGAAGATAGGAAAATGGCGAGAGGAATAAGCGATATCATTGAAGGTTTGGATAAACTGATATTTCCTAAAAAACCAATACCTGTATTTGTCATCGACAACATCATTATAAGAGACGAAAATGAAAGATTCCGCTATTGTGCTACTACAAGCTCTGAGTTTAGAAAGATAATTCAACACAAAGGAGAATTTTACTTAATTTTTGGGATTGGATTAAACAGAAGAATAAAAAAAGACCAAAGGAAAAGAGTAATGTTATTCTCTGGTGAAGACAGATTCAGAGAAAGCAGAGAGTTTCCATTTTTCAGCTTAAAAGGAATATTGTTTACAATTGCTTCCCACGAGGTAAGACATAGAATATTTTTTCATTATCCCGAAAGAGCTTTTTCTCCGCTTCAAATCAGATATATACATAATGAAGACTTGAAGGCTTTATTTTTGTATGTTTATCAGCTTTCTAGTGTAATTTATAAAGAAGATACCAATTCCCCAAGATTTAGGAGAGAATTTGATGCTGCAATAATAGAACATGTAGTAGCAGAAAAATATTATCGGGGAGTCCGGGATATTATAGAGATTTCAAAGATAATAAGTGCAGGTAGCATTGCAGAATTAGAAAATTATTGGAAAAAAATAAATTAAAAAGAGAGCTTAGCTCTCTATTTTTTTTCAGAAATATTAAGACCTTACTTTATTTTTTAAGAACGCCTTTCAATCCCCAAGGCAATGCATCAACAATTCTTACTTTTACAAAATTGCCAAGTAGAATAGTTTTCATATCTTTTGGAGCTTCAATTTTTACAGTCTTATATGTTCTGGTTTTCCCAAAATAAAAATGTTTGTTGTTGTGCATTTTATATTCAGAAATCAGAACTTCTATCTCTTTTCCTATGTATTTTTTGTTTTTTTCCAAAGCTGTTGATTTTAATATTTCAGTTAGCTCCTTCCATCTTCTTTCCTTTTCTTTTTTAGAAACATCATCTTTCATTTTTGAGGCTTTGGTTCCTGCTCTTTGCGAGTATTGAGCTATATATGCCATATCGAATTTCATCTCTTTGAAGAACTTTAGAGTATTTTTAAAGTGTTTTTTCTTTTCTCCGGGAAAACCAACAATAATGTCTGTTGAGAGAGCAATTTCTGGGATTTTCTTTCGGATTTTCTTCACTAATTTCTTATATTCTTTGACAGTATAAGGTCGGTTCATTTTTTTGAGAATTTCATCATCTCCAGATTGTATAGGCAAGCTGAGATATTCAGTTATTTTTTTGCATTTTTTCATTACATCAATTAGTTTTTCTGAGAAATCTTTCGGGTGAGAGCTAGTGAAGCTAAGCCAGAAATTACCTGGAATATTGTTTGCCATTTCTAAAAGCTTTGGAAAGTCTATCGAAGGGTCAGTAGGGGAATGGTAATCATTAACATTTTGACCTAAAAGCCATATTTCTTTAGCTCCATTTTTAACAGCGGTTTTAATTTCTTTTAATATATCTTGATGTGGCCTGCATATTAAAGGTCCTCTAGTAAAAGGCACTACACAATAAGAGCAAAAATTATTGCAACCTGTTGAGATGGGAATGAATACTGAGAAACTCTTTCGATAACTTGGGCATATCTTTAGATAGTCTACTTTTAGTCCTTGGGTAAAACTTTGTCCTCTTTGGTTTAATGTTAGAAAGTATTGCTTTTTCTTTAATATTTCTGGCCAAAACTCCAAGGTCTTAATAGGTAAGATAAAATCAAAAATATTTTTTAATTTTTGCTGATCCTTTTTTAACACACATCCTGTGAGTACTGTTTTAATATCTGGTTTTTTTTGTTTTAGTTTTTTAAATTTTGGTGCAAGTCCATAAACCCTGTCTACTGCAGTTTGTCTGACAGAACACATATTAACAATAATCAAATCAGCCTCCTTAATCGTGGTGGCTGGTTTGTATTTCATTTGGTTTAAAACTGCAGCAACTCTTTCGCTGTCACTTTTATTCATTTGGCATCCGTATGTAATTATGAAATATTTTTTTGGCATTATAATTTGTTATAACGCATAGCGATATATCAAGCAAGGCTTGTTATAACGCATAGCGATATATCAAGCAAGGCTTTCAAACAAAAAACAGCCCTTTGAAAGGCTGTTTTTTGTTTGAAATATTTAAAGATTTGCTTCTGGTGCAAGTTCCGGTTTTAGGCTAGGACCTTTTTCGAGTAAAGGAGGTATTTTAATTGGAATTTGCAATGTAGAAGTTGAACACGAATTTACTTTAACCCATCCTGTAGGCACATCGCATGGTGTAGGAAATTCTTTGCATTCTCCTGTAGTAGGGTTCTTGGCTGGAGTGATAACTTGGATACACACAGAAGGTCTTGAACAAGAAGGGATTTTACAAATTCCGGCTACACACCTTGATTTTACTCCAGGACAAGAAGAAAGAGGGCAATCTTCATCAGTCTCACACTCAAAAGAAGCATCAGGTTTTACACATATACTATATATTCTGTTTATTTTTATTTCTTTTAGTCCTTCACAGCAGACCTGATCGGTAGGACCTAATAGCGGGCTTCTATTTACTCTTTCTCCCTCTTTAGCGCACTCAATCTCATTTTCTTCTCTGCATCTTGTTCTATAAGCAATCTTTACTCCTGCTTTTTTAGCTTCGCATATATTTTTATATGTTTTTCCATCCTCTCCGCACACTGGAAAGTTAATATCAGAACATACGGATTCTCCATTTTCTGAGTCCTTGAATCCTAATCTTATTTTTATAATTCTTATTGCATTCCTTGATAAAACTATTGAGGCAGTTGCTTGTCCATAAGCACGTCCATAATTTTCTTCGTCAAAAGAGTTCTTAGCGGCTGTTAGTTTTTCTTCTGCTTCATCTAATAGTCTAAACACTGCTGGCATTTCTTCTTTATTAATTTCTTTTTCAGAGATTAGAGATTTAAGTTCTTCTAATAATTTTTCCGCTTCTTTAATTTGTTTTTCTGCTGCTTCTTTAGGATTTTCTACCAAAGCATATCTTTCTATTCCTTCAATTTTTTTCTCTCTTACGGTTTCAATTATTTTTTTTAGCTTTGGTGAAAGTTCCTTTCCTTCAAGTCCGCTTATTATATTTAAGTGTCTTAATCTGTCACCACTGAGATTTTCAATATATTGTTTGAACTTTTTCTGGTCTTCCGGAGAAAGAGTTTCTAATTTCTCCCGCAGTCTTTCTAGCAAGATTTCTTTTTTAGCCTCTATTTTCTCTTTTATTTCTTCTGGGAGTTTGTCTTTTAGTGCATCAAGTATTTCTAAGTTTTTAAATTCTTTGAATTTACTTCCTTTCAACCTTTCCAATTGTTTTTCTAATCTTTCTGGAATTTTATCTTTATCTTCTAATTTTAGCATTACATCTTTAAATCTTTCCAAGTGTCTTTCTTTGGCTTGCTTTATTCTTTCAAAAACTTCAGGAGGAACTTGACTTTCCAGCTTTTGTAGAATTTTGTGGTGAAGAATTTGATGCTTGGTAAACTTGTCTAAAAAGCTGTCAACTCTTTTATTGTCTTTTGCTTTTTCTTTTATTCTATCAGCCAGCTCTTTAATACTATCTATTTCTCCTTGATACTTTTCTAGTGCTTTTCTAATTAATTTCGGATTCTTGTTGTTTCTTATCAGCTTTTTTAATTCTATAAGTCTTTCATTGGCAAATTTTTCTCTTAATTCTGCTTTGGCAGTAGGATTGAATGCAAAAAACATTCTAATACCTCTGATTCCATCTTTTATGAAATAGAAAGGATTGTCAGGTAGAACTTTAGGATCTCCCACCTCCAAATCTTCAGGTTCTACATTTTCGTCATAAGCAACTTCTTCCATAGGCGGGATATTAGCTTCAGATGTAGTAGCTTCATTTGAGGTAGCCGTTTCATTTGATGTGTCCTGCGCTAGAATACTGCTTCCAAATAGACAAAGAGCTATTATAGCTGAGAATAAGATAAATTTAGATGTTTTTTCCATAATTTATAATAAATATTATATTAATTACTATTTAACCTTCGTATCTTGAGTTATTTTCTCTTTTCTACTTCTATTTTCACTTGTTCAATAAATCGTGTCAACTTGATTTGTCCTAAGTCTTTTCCTTTTTTTCTCGGTCTTACTGATTTTGTTTTCATTTCTTTGTCTCCAACAACCAAGAGATATGGGATTTTCTGAACTTCTCCATTTCTGATTTTTTTAGACAGGGTTTCATTTTCATCTTTAAGTTTCACTCTAAAATTACTTTCCTTTAGCTTTTCTGTTACTTCTTTGGCATATTTTTTATTATTTACACCTACTGGTATTACCCAAATCTGTTCAGGTGCCAGCCATAAAGGAAGGTTTCCTGCGTAGTTTTCTAATAACACTCCCAAGAATCTTTCGATAGAACCCAATAAAGCTCGATGTATCATGAATGGTCTTTGTTTCCTTCCTTTTTTATCTATATAGACCATATCGAATCTTTCAGGAAGATTAAAATCAATCTGAATGGTTGTGCACTGCCAAGCTCTTTTAAGAGAATCTTTTATTTTGATATCAATCTTTGGTCCGTAAAATGCTCCGCCTCCTTTATCTACAGAATATTTCAGCTTCTCTTTTTCCAATACATACTTTAAGGCTTTTGTGGCTTTTTTCCATCCTTTTTCAGTTCCTACATATTTTTTTGGTCTTGTTGATAAATAAATGTCAAACTCTTTAAAGCCGAATATTTTAAAGACTTTTATGGTTTGTTTTAAAAGTTTCTCCACCTCATCAAACAATTGCTCTGGCATGCACCAGATATGAGTATCGTCTTGAGTAAAACCTCTTACTCTTGTGAGGCCATGCAAAACTCCTGATTTTTCATATCTGTATACTGTTCCAAACTCAGCGTATTTAATAGGCAGTTCTCTATAGCTCCTTATCTTTGATTTATAGATTTTTATATGAAATGGACAGTTCATGGGTTTTATTAGATACTGCTCATCGTCAATCTTTATTGGTGAATACATATTTTCTCTGTAGAAATCCCAGTGTCCTGACCTTTTCCAAAGATCTATCTTTCCAATATGGGGACTGATTATCCATTGATATCCTTCTGCTTCCAGCTCTTTTTTCATAAAATCTTTAATAATTTCTATTAACAAAGCTCCTTTCGGCTGCCATATTGGAAGTCCTGCTCCAACCTCTTCGTCAATACAGAATAATTCTAATCTTTGACCTATTAACCTATGATCTCTTTTTTCCGCTTCTTCTTTGATTTTTAAATAATTATTTAGTTCTTTTTTCGTTTTAAAAGCTATCCCATAAATTCTTGTCAGCATTGGATTTTTTTCATCTCCTTTCCAATAAGCTCCAGCCACCTTTATTAATTTAAAAGCGGAGGGGTTTATCTCTTTTGTGTTTTTGACATGAGGTCCTTTGCACAGATCTATAAAACTCCCTGATTCATAAAATGTTATCTTCCCTTTAGGCAATTCTTTTATTAGTTCTAATTTATATGGTTGTTTCTTGAAGATTTTATTAATTTCCTGTTTAGACAACTTTTTTTTCTTGAAAGAAACATTTTTTTTGAGAAGTTCTTTCATTTTCTTTTCAATCTTTGGCAGATCATCCGAGCTCAGAGATCCTTTAGGGAAATCAAAATCATAATAGAATCCATCTTGTATCACAGGCCCTATTCCAAATTTAACGCCTGGATATAATTCTTGGACAGCCCAAGCCATTATATGTGCTAATGAATGGCGAATTGTTTCAATTTTAGCCATGTTTGTGAAAGAAATTTTGAGATTTAGCCTCGAAATGAATTTCAATGGCTAAATTTTACAAAACTTCCTTGGTTATTTTTCTTATTTTATTAAAAAACCTCTTTTTCAAGAGGCTAGTTTAAAAATTTTCTCAATTTCTAAACCAGCCCCTAAAAAGAGGTAGTAGTTGTAGTTGTGGTTGTAATTGTGAATTTGATCATTATATTTTTATTGTAGAAAGACCTAATAATTTGTCAATATCAAGCTTCCATAATTTCTTCGATATTCTCGCAAATTAATTTCGGGGCGTCTCCTCCTCTGTTGTCTAATCTTCCTGCCACTAACACAATTTTGTTTTCTTTAAAGGCAGTAGGATTCTTTTCTATCATTGTAGGGAAGACAATAACCTCTATTTTATCTGATAGATCCTCGAGGTTCATAAACAGCATCGGTTTTCCGGTTTTAGTGATAATTTTTTTGATTTTTGAAATAATGCCTCCGATTATGAATCTTTTGTTTATTGAGTTTGGTTTGAGGTCTGCGATTTTGGTTGCTTTTTTTTGTAAAACTTCTTTGAAGTCTTCTAATGGATTCGCGCTGACATAGAGACCCAATAGTTCTTTTTCCCATGCAAGCTTTTCTCTTTTTGTGGCAGGCTCTATTGGGTCTAAATGGATATGATTATTATATTTTTTCATATTGTCAAAAAGACCTTTTTGCCCTGAAGCTATTATCTTTTGGTTTTCTCGATTCCAATTTAAAATCTTTTCTAAATTGTATAAAAGCAGATTTCGTTCAGCCAGTTTATCAAACACTCCCGCTTTTATAAGGCTTTCTAAAGATTTTTTGTTTAGGTCTTTTGATTTTACTCTGGAGATGAAATCGCTTATAGATTGGAATAAACCGTTTTCTTTTCTTTCCTGCACTATAGCCTCTACAATATTTGCACCTACATTTTTAATAGCCAATAATCCAAAGCGTATTTGTTTTTTCCCAGGTATTACTGTAAAGTTTCGCCAGCTTTGGTTGATATCTGGAGGTAGAACCTCAATTCCCATTTTTTTGCATTCTTCAATCAAAAATCCAATTCTTTCTACATCAGCTTTTTCTGAGGTAAGCAGGGCTGCCATAAATTCAATAGGGTAGTGGGCTTTAAGATATGCTGTTTGGTAGGCAATAGTAGCATATGCACAGCTGTGGCTTCGATTAAATCCATACCTTGCAAAGGGCAATATCCATTCCCATATCTTTCTGGCAATTCTTTCTTCTATTCCATTTTTTTTCATTCCTTGTATTAATTTTTCTTTTTGCTCCATTAATAATGATTTTATTTTCTTTCCCACAGCTTTTCTTAGGATATCTGCTTCAGATAGACTAAATCCTGCTAATTTCTGAGCTATCAGCATCAATTGTTCTTGATAGATACAGATTCCATATGTATTTTCTAAGATTTCTTTTAACTTTGGATGTAAATATTCTACTCTCTTTTTACCTTTCTTTCGGTCTATGTATTCAGGAATAAGAGACATTGGTCCTGGTCTGTAAAGCGCAACCATTGCTACAATATCTTCAAATTCTGTAGGTTTTAATTGCTTGAGGTATCTTTGAAATCCACCAGACTCTAACTGGAATACACCAATTGTCTCTCCTTTTTGTAGTAATTGATAAGTTTTTTTGTCATCAAGAGGAATATTTTCAATATCTACTTTTTTATTCTGGACTGCATATATGCGTGCCAATGTATCTTCAATAATAGTCAGATTTTTTAATCCCAAAAAATCCATTTTCAAAAGACCCAAATCTTCTATTGAGTGCATTTCATATTGAGTAACAATAGCTTCGTCGTCTTGTGTAGGGTGTTGCAGAGGTACAATTTCATCTAAAGGAGTATCTGAGATAACTACACCACAGGCGTGGGTAGAAGCATGTCTTGCAACACCTTCTAATTTCTTTGCAAAATTTATCAATTTTTCAGCTTTAGGATCGGTTTCATAAAGTTGTCTGAATTCAGGAATTTTTGCCAGGGTTTCATCCAATGTGTGGCCAAAAGGAATCATTTTCGCAACCTTATCGCAATAGCTATAAGGATAACCCAAAGCTCTTCCCACGTCTCTTATTGCAGCTCTGGCCGCCATTGTTCCAAAGGTAATGATTTGGGCTACTCTATTTTTTCCATACTTCTCAGAAACATATTCTATAACCTCGTCTCTTCTTCTATCTGTGAAGTCTAAATCAATATCAGGCATTGACACGCGGGCTGGATTTAAAAATCTCTCAAACAGAAGATTATATTTTAGAGGATCAATATTTGTGATGCCAAGAGCATAAGCTACCAAAGATCCTCCTACTGAGCCCCGTCCAGGACCTACTACGATTCTTTTTTCTTTTGCCCAGTTTACAAAATCCTGCACAATCAAGAAATAAGAAGCAAAGCCCATCTTTTTTATTACACCTAATTCATACTCTAATCTTTCTAACACCTCTTTTTTTGGGTGTTCTCCATATCTTTTCTTTATTCCTTTTATACACAATTCTTTGATATACTCATCGGGAGTTTTATTGTTTGGAGTTTCAAAATGAGGAAGTTTAGTTTTGCCGAGCACAAACTCAAAATTGCATTGTTCTGCTATTTTCTGGGTGTTTTCTATTGCCTGGGGAACCTCTTTAAAATCTTCAATCATTTGTTCCGGCGGTCTTAAAGAGAAGTCATCAGCCTTCATTGTTAATCTTTCTGGATCATTGGGATCAGCTCCTGTGTTGATTAACATTAGGATATCCTGTACTTCTGCATCCTCTGGTCTTAGATAATGCGAATCATTAGTAGCCACCAAAGGAATACCAAGCTCTTTTGAAAAAGAGATAAGAGTGTCATTTACAAGTTTTTGTTCTTTTATATTGGGGTGATGCTGGAGCTCTAAATAAAAATTTCCTTTGCCAAGGATTTCTTGATATTTTAAAGCAGTTTTTTTTGCCTGTTCTATTTTTTTTGCAAGAATGAGTTGAGGAATTTTTCCCTGCAGACAGGCCGAAAGTCCAATGAGTCCTTCGGAATATTGAGCCAATAATTCTTCATCAATTCTTGGTTTATAATAGAAGCCTTCCAAATGAGCTTTTGTGAGTAATTTTACTAAATTTCTATATCCCGTTTCGTTTTTTGCCAATAACACTAAATGATATCTTGTGTTGTCAATATTCGGCCTTTCTTGATACATGCTTTCATAAGCCATATACACCTCGCATCCAAATATTGGTTTTATTCCTTTCGCTTTTGCTTTTTTGTAGAATTCAATAGCACCATAAAGTGCTCCGTGGTCAGTTAGTGCTACAGAATCCATTCCGAGTTTTTTCGTGTAATCCAAAAGCTCATCAATCTTAGGAAGTCCGTCTAATAGGGAATAATGGCTGTGGACATGTAAATGGGTGAATTTTGACATATAAAAAATAAGCTCGTAAATTTGTCTTTTGTATTTTAGTTCAAATAAAAATTAGCGCAAGCAAAACACCAATTTTTAAAAGTTTTTATTTTTAGAATTTTACACTTTTTAGGGAGCTGAATTTTGGCTTTCAATCTTACCTCATTTTACTTTTTAGTTTTCCCCAAGTCAAATTTTATAGATTTTTTTGATTTCTTTTGTATTTTTTAATTTTTTTAATAGATTTTTCTATAAAGTTTTCATACGCGTTAATTTCGGATATCAAAAGTTAAGGCGTATGGGATAATAATGATAAGAAATAAAAAATCTGAGAAAAAACAAGAAAAGCTAATAAAAAAAGCTGAGAAATCAGCTTTTTTGACTTTTTGTATTTTGCTTCTTTTTTCTGTATTTTTCTATTAATGTTTCAGGGTTATTGCAAAGAGATACTGAATTAATAGGAATCTTCAACCCCTCTTTTTTATTAGCTCTTTCTAATGTCTTTTTATTTTTCAGTAAATATTCAGCCGTTCTCTTAATGGTGGTTTTACTTACTGGAAGCTCTAATCTTAGAAATCTCCTTAATCTTCCAGGATCTATCAATGCTATTTCTTTGCTTATTCCTTTCTCTAAAAACTCTCCTATTAATTGATCCATTGCATTATTTATCGTCTTTCCGTCGATTTGAAAGATAAGTTCGCCTGCCAGGTTGAATTTAGAGATTCTGTTTGCATATTCCGGTTTAACCCTTCTCATATGAATAAGGTTGTATTCTATCCATCTTTTGTCTTTTTTGCCTTTCTTTTTTCCGGAATCAAAGATTTTAAGAAGGATTTCAATAGCTTTTTCTGTTTTTCCTTTTTCAATTTCTTGAAAAGAAGGTGCTGCTTTAATTTCTTTTTGGGTAATTTTTATCCCCTCCTTTAAAAGTGCTATTTTTTGGTGATGGGTTTTTGCTTTGCTAATTTTAATTTCAGAGGCGAATAGGGAAGTTTACAGTTGGGACAGGAGCTTGGAAAAACTTGCTTTCCCCATATAGTCATTGTTTCAGTAAGATAGAACCTTTCTTTGCAACATTCACATTCCAATAAAAGCCTGCGTTTATATGTAAGTTTGTCAATTTTTTTTGGCATTTCTTTTTTTAGAATTACAAATCCTTCATTTGATTTCAAGGTTTCCGCCTTTAGTTTTTAATTTTTCTATTTATTTCTAAGGAATCTTTTAAATTTTGTCAAAACCAATATAATTAAAAAATGAAATATCCCAACCTTTTAGAAGAAAGAAAGTTATGGAGAAAGGGAATTAAGTGGGTAGCTGGATTAGATGAGGCAGGAAGGGGACCTTTAGCAGGTCCTGTTGTTGCAGCAGCAGTAGTTTTAAATCCCGGAGTTAAGGTCCAAAGTTCTAGACAATATCAAAATTCAAACATTCAGCGCCAAAAACCACTTCATTTGTCTAGATTTTGGATTTCAAATTTAGAATTTAGGATTTTATTAAGAGAGGTTCGAGATTCAAAAAAGCTGTCTCCAAAAAAGAGAAAAGAGCTTTATAAGGCTTTAATAAAACATCCTCAAATAAAATGGGGGATAGGCAGGGTGTCAGAGAGAGTTATTGACAGGATAAACGTGAGAGAAGCTGCAAAATTAGCAATGAAAAGGGCAGTAATAAATCTAAGAAAGAAATTTCCAAATGTTGATTTTTTGATTTTAGACGGAAGGATGAAGGTTGATTTGGAGATTCCTCAAAAATCAATTGTAAAAGCTGACAACAAAGTTTTTTCCTGTGCAGCAGCTTCAATAATTGCAAAGGTGGTTCGAGACAGGATAATGGAGAGATACGAGAAAAGATATCCTCAATATGGATTTTTAAAGCACAAAGGGTACGGGACAAGATTTCATTTGGAGATGTTGAAAAAATATGGTCCTTGCAAGGTTCACAGAAGGAGTTTTAGGCCAGTGAAAGAGTGTTGAAACTTTTTCACTTGCATTTTTATAAGATTTGTCGTACACTTATAGATTGAAGAATTCAAAATGTAAATATTTATGGCAGTTCCGAAAAAGAGAACAACAAAATCAAGGAGGGATAAGAGAAGGCTCCATATTTTTTTAAAGAAGCCTGTTTTGACTAAATGCTCAAAATGCGGTAAGTTTATTTTACCCCATACAGTTTGTTCTTTTTGTGGATATTATAAGGGAAAAGAGGTAATTAATGTTCTTGAAAAATTAGACAAGAGAGAGAGGAAGAAAAGAGAAAAAGAAATAAAAGCAAAAGAAAAAGAAGAAAAAAAGAAACAACCTCTTAGTTTGAAAGAACTATCAAGAAGATAGGAGATATAGAATATTAATTGTATTTAGTATTTTAAATGTTTAGTATTTTATAATCTTATGGCTTCGAGACATCTATCAAGAAGTATTGCCATGCAGTCGCTTTACGAGTGGGATTTTTCTGGTAAAAAAGCTGATTTAAAAGAAATCACTGAAAAGAATTTAAGAGAATTTGGTCCTGGCTTGGAAGATGAGAGCTTTGTCTGGGAGCTTGTCACAGGGGTGGTAGAGCATTTAAAAGAGATTAATGCTATTATCGAAAAAGCTGCTCCTCAGTGGCCCATTGATCAGATTTCAATTGTTGATAGAAATATTTTGAGAATCGGGATTTTTGAACTACTGTATGAAGATAAGAAAGCTGTTCCTCCAAAGGTTGCAATAAACGAGGCTATAGAATTAGCAAAATCATTCGGAGGAGAGAATTCAGGGAAATTCATCAATGGAGTGCTTGGTACAGTATATGAGCTTATTTCTCCAAAAATAGAAGAAGAGGAGAAAAAAGAAGAGAAGAAAGAAGAAATAAAAGAGAAAAAGAAAAAGGAAAAAGAAACAAAAAAGAAAAAATAAGACAATATTATTTAACTGGTAGTTGATAGTTAATAGTTGAGCGTACTTTAGCTGCTAGCTATTAACTACCAGTCATAGAATTAAGTGAAAGACTTTTCAGTTCTTGAAAAAAAATTAAATATTGAATTTAACAATAAAGATTTTTTGATTCAGGCATTTGTGCACCGTTCTTACTTAAATGAGAATCCGGGTTTTCATTTATCTCATAATGAGAGACTTGAGTTCTTAGGCGATGCTGTGCTGGAATTGGTTGTGACAGAGAGTCTTTACAGGGAGTATCCTGATAAATCTGAAGGAGAATTGACGAACTGGAGAGCCGCTTTGGTTAATTCAAAGATATTGTCAAGAATTGCAAGTGAGCTTGGGTTTAATGATTTCTTGTTGCTTTCAAAAGGAGAATCAAAAGAAACAGGAAAAGCAAGGAGATATATTTTAGCCAATACCTTTGAAGCAGTGATTGGAGCCATTTATCTTGATAAAGGATACAAGGTGTGTCAGGAGTTTATTAAAAAGCATTTATTGAAGGAATTGCCATTGATTATCGAAAAGGGTCTTTACAAAGATGCAAAATCTCGTTTTCAAGAGGAAGCACAAGAAAGGATAGGTGTAACTCCTACTTATAAGGTGTTAAAAGAGTGGGGTCCTGACCACGCAAAGCATTTTGTGATTGGTGCTTTTTTGGGGAATGAATTAATAGCAGAAGGTGAGGGTTCTTCAAAACAAGAAGCAGAGGAACAGGCAGCTGAGAAAGCTCTGGAAGTCAAAAACTGGTAGAATAAAAATAGAGAAAATTTCGAAATTCGAAATCCGAAATTCGAAACAATTCTTTAATTTATTAATGGCAAAAACAAATAGGCAGTACGATTTAGAAGAGAGGACTTATAAGTTTGCCAAAAATATTAGGAATTTTTTAAAGAAGATTCCCAAAACAATAAGTAATTTTGAAGATAAAAAACAATTAATAAGAGCCTCAGGGTCTGTGGGAGCTAATTATATTGAGGCAAATGAGTCTTTAAGTAAAAAAGATTTTAGAATGAGAATAAAAATCTGCAGAAAGGAAGCTAAGGAATCTAGATATTGGTTAAAATTATTAGAAATTGATAGTGATCACGGTTTGATTCAAGAAAGAAAATGGTTAATGGATGAGGCTACAGAATTGATGAATATTTTTGGTGCAATAATTAGAAGTTCAAAATAGTTTTATAATTTAATCATTAGAGAATTCGAGCTTGTTTAGGATTTCGAGTTTCGAATTTCGAATTTATTTTTATGTTAGTAATAAGGCTTTTCCGTGTCGGTAAAAAGAATCAGCCTTCCTTCAAAATCGTTGTAATCGATAAAAGAAAGGCTGCTAATAAAGGCCGCTTTGTAGAAGAGGTTGGTTTTTGGAATCCTTTGACCAAAGAAAAGGTTTTGAGAAAAGAAAGAATCAACTATTGGATCTCAGTGGGAGCTAAACCTTCAGAAACAATTTATAATTTGTTGGTTGAAGAAAAGATTATTGAAGGAAAGAAGATTAGGAAGCACAAAAAGCCAAAGAAAAAAGCTGAGGAAGTTGGGAAGGAAGCTGAAGAAAGCCAACCGTCTCCAGAAGAGAAGAAACAGGAAGAGATGAAAGAAGCGAAAGGAATGGAAGAAGAAAAGAAGAAGGAAGAAACAGAGGGGATAAAGGAGAATCCGCCAGCTGATAAAGAAGCCAAAGCCTCTGAACAGTCGCAAGAAATAGAAGCAGGCGCACAGCCAGAGAAGACGGAAGGTCCAAAAGAACAGAAAGAGACAGAATCTCCGAGAGAAACAAAAAAGATACAAGACGAGTCTAAAGGAGAGTCAAAATAAAAGAGTTTTTCAATTTTTAATATTATAAACAAAAAATAAGACTAGTCGTCTTGTTTTTTTGTTGACTCTTTGTTATTTCTGTTATATAGTTGTTTTACTGAATAGATAAATGTACATTAAAAAATTTAAAAAATGAAAAATGGGTGAGTTTTTGATAAAGATTAGTGTAGGTAATCTTCTTGGTTTTGCAATCAATCCATTTATAAGAAAAAAAGAAAAAGAAGAGATACTCAAGTTTTTAGATAAAAAAAAGAAATGCAGATTGGCCTTTGTAGACTTGGCTCCTAGTGATGATATAAGAAACTTTATTTTCGAATTATTGAAAAAGAAACATGAATTAGTTATTTTTTACGACCACCACTTAGATGAAAAGCATTCAAATTTCAAAGAGATGAGAGAGAATATACAGGCTATAGAGTGCATAGAGAGAGCAGAGATAAAATTTGTATCAAGAGAGGACTATCCTTCTTGTGCTCGTCTAGTTTCTTTTAATCAGTGGTTTCATAAAAAAATAGATCTAGTTTTTTTTCATGATGATTTCGATGGATTTACTTCTTTTTTGAAAGGAGCAGGCATAAGATATCCAAAGATGGAGCAGGATGCAGATATTTTAGATGGGAGTCCAAGTGTTGACAGAAGCATCTTTACTCTTTCTATGGTAGGAAAGTTTATCCAAAATTCATTTAATTTGGTGCCTTATTTTTCCTATGATCCTGTCGGATATTCAAAGAAAAAACAAGAGATTTATCAGCGGATATCCAATTGGTTATCGGGAAAGAAAGATGGGGATTTTGTAGATTTTTATAGAAAAGTACTAGAAAAAACAAGAGAGATAGAAAGGTTTACATTAAATTTAGTATCTAAAGTAAAACTAATGATGGGTAAAATAGCTTTCTGTGATATTCGTGAGATTATAAATCAAGGGGAAAAGATTTCTTTTAGTGTTTTAAAAAGAGAAATTATTTCTATATTTGGTGATGTCCTTTTGTGTTTTTGTACAAAAGGACACTTCGGAGACCAAATAAGTGTGGAACTTCCACCAGCGTGGAGAGGCAAAATAGATCTGAGAGACTTTCTTCCAGAGGGAATAGAAGGAAGGGTGCCGGGAAGAGTTCAAATACCATCAGAGAACTGGGGAGAATTTTTAGAAAAGTGGAATAAGGGGTATATCCTCGCACATCTTTTAAATCAAACTTAATGGGCTTACCCCTTTTTATTTTTGAATTAATTCTTGTTGACAGTTTTAAAAATAAAATTTATAGTAGAATACCAGCATTTTAAAAAGTGAAAAATAAATGATAATAAAAACCCCGATAATTACTGAAAAAGAAGCTGGAGAAAGTAAGGAATTAAAACAGACTGTAGAATCTTATATAAAAATATTGAAAGTTGACTTACTTAAATTGTATATTTGGTTAGATATGGGAAATCTTTTGGATGATTTAGACTTGGAGAACGATTCCTCAGAGCTGTTAAATCTTGTAAAGATAATCCTCCGTCTCATTGGGAGAATGATCGTATTTTCTTTTACAGAAGTAGAAGAAAGAGATTTGCAGAAAGAAAAGAAGGCACAAGAGATATTTGAATATCTTAAAACAATATTAGATGGACTAGAGACAATAATGCTTAGTTTGGCAAGAATATCAACTATTAAAGAGTTTAAACATCTATTAAAGCAGATCAAAAGATGAAGAATAAATCTGCTTTTTTATTTGCTTAATAAATATGATGGTGATAAAATTTATCATAGAAGGGGTGAAAATTTAATTAAATTTATTTCGAAAATACAATAAATAAAATTATGATAAATATTGAAAAATATAGAGACAAGAGATTTAGAGAAAGGCTAAAAACTGAGCAAGTATTTTTAGAGTCAGGATTTAATGAAAACAAGGAATTTAGAGAAAAATTGGAGAGCCTTAAGAAGTTTCTTGAACAGAGCTCAAAAGAATTATCTAAATTAGGATTTCCTGTAGATGAAGAGAATAGGATTGATTATAATTCCCCTTATTTTAGAGAAATTTATCCATTGAAAGAAAGGGCATATAAAAAAGCATGTTTGGTGGAAAAACGAAAGGCAATACTTACTGAGCATGAGTGGAGCTCAGAAGAAGAAAAAATAAAAACAAGGGGGGAGCAATTTGAGATGCTTAAAACAGCCCTTTTTAGTAAGTTTCTTGAGGATTTTTATGTGCTTAGGACATCAAAATATGATGATGTTATTCACCACTTAGATAATATTCTAATTGACAAAGAAACAGGCAGAGTAGTGTGTGCGATTGATGAAGTTACAGTTAAATATGAAGATAAAAGATTAAGAGAGAAAGAAAGAAAGATATTAGATATGAATTTTAGGGGAGGAGGTTGTTTAGATTTTGGACTTGAAGTCAAAACAGAAGCAGGGAAACCAAAAATAAAAGTCGCAAAGTTGCAGAAAATTCCTGTATTTTATCTCCCTCTTTCTTTTCGGGCTGTAGAGGAAGGGATTAAAGAGTTTATTCCTTCAAAGGACAAATATTCAGCAAAAGAAGTTGAGATATTTGCTTTTCTTATAAGAAAACTTTCTACTCAAATTCAGAAGATAAAAAAAGAGCTTAGACAAAAAGCTAAATTGACCTCTTCAGTACTTGTGACTAGTACTTCTTGGAAGGAGGGCGTG
Organism: uncultured Candidatus Saccharibacteria bacterium; assembly: GCA_964493485.1. Classification (GTDB taxonomy): domain Bacteria; phylum Patescibacteriota; class Minisyncoccia; order Minisyncoccales; family JANBVM01; genus CAZBMQ01. The sequence goes on along the minus strand of CAZBMQ010000004.1, from coordinate 77,239 downwards.
GAGATTTTTGGAAAAAGGGTTGAAAAGGCTGGAAATAGTATAGAGGATCTTAAAATCTTGCCAAAGCGAAAAAAGTAAATAAAATATAATTGTTTTAAGGAATATAGACTAAAGCAGTTGTTACAACTGCTCTTTTTTTACAAATTATTCATTTCAAAAATCCTTGCGTTAATAATCTGCGGAGGACGGGCCTCCGCAAGCTATCCAAGAAGACCTTGACAAAAAATATAAAATATGGTATATTTATTTTATAGTCCTTTAAAAAACAAAATAAAAAAAGAGAATGAGGTGATGAGAAAATTTTATTTTTATTTTTGTTATTAATTGATAGTATTTTCTCATTTTTTTTCATTATCCTTGGGATTTGCTTTAAAGCGAAGACCAAGGAAAATCTTAGTAGTCTGGAAAAAATAATAGTGGGGATTTTTTTAGCCCCACTATTAGAAGAGTTTATATTCCGAGGACCTTTACTTCTCATTCTTATCTTTTTCCCTTCGATTGCGATTCTGTCACTGATTATTCTCTCACTACTGTTTGGTGTTACTCATGTTTTCGACTCAGAAGACATTGAGAAGAACCTTGCAGCAAAGATTCTTAGCTTTTTTAATTCCACCACCGGAGGGTTTATATATGGTGTTTCTGTTATTCTTACTTGGAATCTTTGGTGTTCAATTTTATTACATTCGATACATAATACATGGATAACTTTAGCGTCGATCTTTCTTAAAAGGCGAAGAGAAAAAAAGTATTATTATAAATATTTTTAAAAACTCAATTTTTTTTATTGAGTTTTTATTTTATAACCTCATCAAGTTTTGACAAAGTTTTGATAGTATGCTATAATATAGATGTCGTAAGCGACGTAAGGGTTCTAAAACTCTCCTTTCCTGAGCCATCAAATGATGGTAGGGAAAGGAATGGAGGAGAAAAGTAAAATTTTTATTTAATAAATTTAGTACTTTCCAATCTCCTCCAGTCCTTTCCTTAAAAAGAGATATTACTTGACATTTTGTCAATTATCAATAAAAATATCAGTAGTAGCTATTTCAGCTTAGCCGTTCTCCGTATGATTGAAGGAGACAAAGGCGCAAAGGTCGGGCTACTGAAAATTGGATTAATTTCTTGTACGATACTATGGCAAAAGCACCAGCCGATCAAGAATTTCTTGAATTCGTTGTAAAAGCCTTGGTTGATCACCCAGATGACGTAAAAGTTGATCGCAAAGTTGACGAAATGGGGGTTTTACTTTCTTTGAAGGTAAACCCAGAAGACATGGGTCAGATCATCGGCAAGGCTGGATCTACTGCTCGAGCTATCCGAAACCTGGTTCGAATCGTCGGTCTTAAAAACCACGCTAGGGTTAATTTAAAGATCGAAGAACCAGAAGGTAAATCCGGAGAAAAAAAAGTAGGAGGAGAGCTCGAGGATTTAAAGCTGTAAATCACACTTAGATTTACTCTAAGAGAAAACGATGCTATAATTAATAGCATCGTTTTCTCTTAGCGATATTTTTGAACATCAAACATTATTTAATTTATGATTAGATTTGATATTATCACAATTTTTCCAGAGATTTTTGATTCCTATTTTAAAGCAAGTTTGATTGACAGAGCTCAAAAAAAGAAATTGTTGAAGATTAAGGTTCACAATCTTAGAAAATGGACCACAGATCGCCATCAGGTAGTTGATGACAGGCCTTATGGCGGAGGTATAGGAATGGTTTTGAAAGTAGAGCCGATTTTCAAAGCAGTAAAAGAAATAAAAAGGCTTAAAAAAACGACAAAAAGAAAACAAAAAGTGATTTTATTTACACCAAGGGGAAAGGTTTTTGACCAAAAGATTGCTCATTCTCTTTCAAGGCTTGATCATATTATTTTGATTTGTGGTAGATACGAAGGAGTGGACGAAAGAGTGGCAAAGCATATTGCAGATATGGAGTTGTCAATAGGGGATTATGTGTTAATGGGAGGAGAATTGCCTGCAATGGTAGTAGTAGAGACAGTAGCAAGATTGATTCCAGGAGTATTGGGAAAACCTCAACTATTGAAAGAACGGGTCACAAAAGAAAAAGGATTTATTGAGTATCCTCAATATACCAGACCTGAGATTTTCGAACCTAAAAAAGGAATAAAATGGAGGGTTCCAAAAGTGCTTTTGTCTGGAAATCATAAGAAAATCCAAGAGTGGCGTGAGAAGCATTCAAAGGTGATAAAAAAGTGAATATTTAGTATTGATATATTAAAGAAAATAGGGTAAACTGGTTAAAATAAAGAAGGCAAATATAGAATTTGGGTGGTTGGCGGAGCAGCAATCGCACTAGTCTGTAAAACTAGCGTCCTCTGGACTTCGGGGGTGCAAGTCCCTCACCACCCACACATTATTTATAATTGAAAGTAATGTTTAGTATGCCGATGTAGCTCAGTTGGTAGAGCACCTCCATGGTAAGGAGTAGGTCGCCAGTTCGAGTCTGGCCATCGGCTTAGGAATATATGGCAAAAAGAAAAAAACCATTCGCAAAAATGCAGTGTACTGAGTGTAAAAGGATTAACTACTACACCCACAAGTCAAAAAAAATGATAGGGGAGAAGTTAGAATTGAAAAAATTCTGTAAGTGGTGCAGAAAACACACGCTTCATAAAGAAACCAAAAAATAGATTTTCGTGCTTCGTGCTTGTTTCGTGCTTTGAATTTTGTATTTTCTTAATGGGGGCGTCGGTTAATTGGCAAACCACTTCTCTCCAAAAGAAGTAGACTGGGGGTTCGAATCCCTCCGCCCCTGCAATCCTTTATTAAAGACACAACGCTACTTTTGGCAAATTTCTAACTTGATTATGAAAAAACTGGAGGTTAATAAAGTAAAGATTCTGTTGGGGATACCATTAGCTTTGATTTCTTTAAGGATTTATTTAGGTGCTGTGTTTGGTTATTTTTTTGCTAAATTTCTTTCTTCGAAACTCAGCTCTATCATTTTTAATGTGGGAAGTTATCAGTTTCATTTCCATCATTGGATAATGGGATTGATAGGATTAGTTTTTCTTTTGATATTAAACAATTCTCTTTGGATAGATAAGATGATAATTGGTTTTTTAAGCGGACTTGTGTTTGAAGGTATTACTTCTTATCCTGATTGGTATAAAGTAATAACCAAAAAAAGCTCCTGAATTTAAAAATAATTAAATTAATTCCTCTTTTCTGTTATTTATTTTCAATGACAGAATATTGAGTTTTTAAAAATATGAAAAAGATTATATTTTTTTTAATCATTATTTCTATTATTTCTGCTGTAGTTTACACCCTGTACTTTAAAGAAAAAGAGCCTGAATTTGAATTAGTGAAGGTGGTGAGAGGGAATGTGATTCAGGAAGTGTCTGAAACAGGGCAAGTGAAAAAAGGTGAAGAGGTAAATTTGAGCTTTAATTCTCCTGGAATAATTGAAAAAATTTATGTGGAGGTTGGAGAGAAAGTTAAAAAAGGAGATATATTGGCTAAATTAGAAAACAGTAAATTGAAGATTCAATTAAAGGAAGCAAAGGCAAGCTTAGAATTAGCTCAGGCTCAATTGAATAAGTTATTAAAAGGAGCAACACAGGAAGAGATTCAGATTGCCCAGACAAATGTAGATAATGCTAAGATTGCTCTTGAAGCTGCAAAGAGAAATTTAGAGGATATAAAAATTCAAGGCGAAGAGAATTTAAAAGCAGCTTATGAAGATGCATTAAATATCTTAGACGATGCAAAGTTGAAGATATTTAATGCTTTTAATACCGCAGACTTTATTCAAACAAATTATTTTTTTGCAAAAGACCAAGAAGGGAATAAGGTGAGAGAAAGTAAAACAGAGATTCAGAATGCTTTAAATCATGCTAAGTCTTATTTAGATATTGCAAAAGAAACTGGGAGTTATGATGATATTGATACAGCTCTTTCTGAAATGAATAACGCATTAAACACCACTTTCGATGCTTTAGAAGTGATAAGAAATATGTGTGGGACTCCTTCCTATAAAAATGTGGTATCTGCCACCGATAAGAGTTCTTTAGATACCCATAAAGGGTATATCAACACAGCTTTGACAAATGTGGTAAATACTCAGCAGGCGATTTCTTCTACAAAACTTACAAACACTATTAATATCAATACTTATCAGGCGCAAGTAGATTCAGCAGAGGGTCAGGTTAAAGCGGCTGAAGACGAATTGGCACGGGTATTGGCTCCTCCCACACAGGAAGACATTGATTTATATCAAGCTCAGGTGAAGCAAGCAGAAGCTGAGATTCAACTTTTAGAAAAAAGTATAGAAGATACAATACTTAAAAGTCCTTTCGACGGACAGGTGGTAAGGATAGAAAATGAAGAGGGAGAAATAATCCAGACAGCTTTAAAAGACACTATAATAACTCTTTTGCCTGACGATCCTTTTAAGATAGAGGTTGATATATATGAAGAGGATGTGGCAAAAATGAAGATTGGAGATCCGGTAGAAATATCCCTTGTCGCTTTTCCTGACAAAGTTTTGAAGGGAAGAGTAGTCTCAATTGATCCGGCTGAAAAGATGATAGAAGGGGTTGTTTATTATGAAGTTTCCATTAATTTTGAAACCTCTACTCAATCTGTTTTTGGTGGAGAAGAAGGTTTTAAAGATAAAATAAGACCTGGAATGACAGCTGATGTGGTAATAAAAACTGCTTCAAAGGAAAATGTATTGGTAGTTCCTGATACTGCAATTATTGAAAGAGACAATAGGTATATAGTAAAGGTTCTTAAAGGAGAGCAGATAGAAGAAAGAGAAATAAAGATAGGGTTGGAGGGAAGCAATAATTTAGTAGAGGTGGTTTCTGGATTAAAAGAAGGAGAAGAGGTAGTTGTAGAATAGCAAGGTGTTTATGAAAGAGTCATCTTTTATTAAGTTGGATAATGTTTGGAAGACTTATAAACTTGGGAAAGTAAGTCTTACAGTTTTGAAGAGCATAAACCTGGAGATTGATCCAGGTAGTTTTGTAGTTATTTTAGGCCCCTCTGGGTCTGGTAAATCTACTCTTTTGAATATCATCGGTCTTTTAGACACTCCAACAAAAGGAAAGGTGTTTTTTAAAGGTCAGGATACCTCTAAATTTTCAGAAGATGAGTTAGCACAAGTAAGAGGCAAGGAGATTGGTTTTGTGTTTCAGCAGTTTAATCTTTTGCCTAATCTTAATGCATTAGAAAATGTGATGATTCCAATGCTTTTTCAGGGGATTTCAGAAGAAAAGAGAAGAGAAAGAGCAAAATTTTTACTTGAATCAGTTGGTTTGGGAGATAGAATCTATCATAGACCTTCTGAGCTCTCAGGAGGAGAACAGCAGAGAATAGCTATTGCAAGAGCTCTTGCAAATAAACCAGGAATTATTGTAGCTGACGAGCCCACTGGAAACCTTGATTCGAAAACTGGGAAGATGATTATGGAAATTTTAATTAATCTTCATAAAAAAGAAAAAAATACCATTGTTGTCGTGACTCATGATCCCCATATAGCAGAATATTCTGAGCAGATAATAAATATAAAAGACGGAGAATTGATTTCAAACCACAAAGCTCATGAGAAGGTTCTTTGGGAAGAGAAAAAGTAATATTTATGATTAAAGAATACTTCAAAATAGCAGTCAGAAACCTAAGAACAAGACCTCTTAGAAGCTGGCTCACAATATTAGGTATTGTGATTGGTGTATTTTTGATTACTTCTTTGCTTTCTTTAAGTGAGGGATTAAAATCTACCATACTTAAAGAATTAAAAATGATAGGAAAAGATATTGTTATAGTAGTGCCAGGAGAAGCAAATAATTTTATTTCCTCTTTTTTGGGTGGATTAAAACTTTCAGATGAGGATATCAAAACAATAGAAAAAACAAGAGGAGTGGAAGCTATAATTCCAATGGTTTATAAGACAGAAATAGTAAGATATATGGGTGAGAGAAAAAGTGTATTAATCTCAGGGATAGACTGGAAGGATTCTTTAAAAATATACCAAGAAGATTTAGGCTATTCTTTAAAGGAAGGCAGATGGCCTGTTCCGGGTAAAAGAGAGGTGGTGGTTGGCAGTTTGCTTCCTGAAGATGTTTTTAAAGATATGAAAATAGGGAGCAAGATTGGAATAAAAGGAAGAGAATACGAAATAGTTGGAATATTAAATTCTTTTGGCTCAAAGGTAGATGATTCTTTTATTCATTTAGATATAGATATCTTTAGGGCTATTACTGGAGAGAGGAAAGGTGCGCTTCAAATATTGGCCAAAGTAAAGCCAGGATTTTCAACAGATGAGGTGGCCCGAGAGATAAAAGCCAATCTTTTAGAGGTTCAAAAAAAGAAAAAAGGAGAAGATATTCCATTTTCTGTTTTGACCAATGAAAAAGTAAGCGGGATTGTTAATAATATAATGGGAGTAGTCCAGTTTGCTGTGTTTTCCTTTGCCAGCATAGCAGTTATTGTAGGAGGAATAGGCATAATGAACACAATGTATACCTCTGTTCATGAGAGGACAAGAGAGATTGGGATTCTAAAGGCAGTGGGGGCTAAACGGTCTATAATAGTTTTAATATTCTTGATTGAATCCGGTATTATTGGTGTAATGGGCGGAATAGGAGGGATGTTGCCAGGTCTGGGGCTTGCAAAACTAATAGAGGCCTTTGGTCAGGTGCATCCTATGTTTTATTTAAAGGCAGAAATCTCCCCTTTTATTATTCTTTTTGCTTTGGGTTTTTCTTTTTTAATTGGCTGTGTGTCAGGATTCTTCCCAGCCAAAAGAGCAGCAGCCCTAAAGCCAGTTGATGCTTTAAGGAGGTTTGAGTAAACTCTTTACAATGGTTATTAAAGAATACTTCAAAATAGCAGTCAGAAACCTAAGAACAAGACCTCTTAGAAGCTGGCTCACAATATTAGGTATTGTGATTGGTGTATTTTTGATTACTTCTTTGCTTTCTTTAAGTGAGGGATTAAAGAATACAATAAGCAAAGAATTGAGAATGATAGGCAAGAATATAATTGTGATTCTACCTGGAGAATCTACTAATTTCTTTACGGCTTTTTTAGGACATTTGCAGCTTACAGATAAAGATTTAGAAACAATAAAGAAGACAGAAGGAGTGGATGTAGTAATTCCAATTCTTCATAAAGGATTAGGTGTTAGGTATGAGGGTAGAAACAAACCTGTATTAGTTTCAGGAGCTGATTGGAAAAATTTCTTAGAAATATATCAAGAAGACTTGGGAATGTCTTTAAAGGAAGGCAGATGGCCTGTTCCGGGTAAAAGAGAGGTGGTGGTTGGCAGTTTAGTGCCTGTTGACATTTTTAAAGGAATGCGGATAGGCACTGAGCTTAGTATTAAAGGCAGAGATTATAAAATAGTTGGTATATTAAGTTCAATAGGGCAGAAGACAGATGATTCCTTGATACATCTGGATGTGGGAATTTTTCGTGAGATAACAGGAGAGAGAAAAGGTGCTGATCAGGTATTAGCTAAGATAAAGCCTGGTTTTTCCAGTGAAGAGGTGGCAAAGAGCATAAAAGCTAATCTTTTGAGAACACAAAAAAGAAAAAAAGGAAAAGATGAAGCGCTTTATTCAGTACTGACCAGCGAAAAGGTGAGTGGAATTATCAATAACATTATGGGTGTGGTGCAGTTAGCTGTTATAAGCTTTGCCAGCATAGCAGTTATTGTAGGAGGAATAGGCATAATGAACACAATGTATACCTCTGTTCATGAGAGGACAAGAGAGATTGGGATTCTAAAGGCAGTGGGAGCTAAAAACTCCACCATTACTATAATATTCTTGATTGAATCTGGTATTATTGGTCTGATTGGCGGAATAGGAGGTGTGGTGCCGGGATTGGGATTGGCAAAGTTAATAGAAGCTGTAGGTCAAATACACCCCATATTTTATCTGGAAGCTTCTATTTCACCTTTTACTATATTATTTGGATTAGTATTTTCTTTTTTTGTGGGTTGTGTGTCAGGGTTCTTCCCAGCCAAAAGAGCAGCAGCTCTAAAACCAGTTGATGCTTTAAGAAGGTTTGAATAAATCTTTTTTTTGTTCAAGATTTTTGATAAGATTTAAAAATGGCACAAATAATTTCAAAAGAAGAAGTTGAGAAACTAATGAATATTAAAGGTGAGGTAAGAGGTGTGGCTTTGAAAGCTGAATTAGAATATATTAGAGACAGAAAAGGGGAAGACGGATTAAAGAAATTAGAAGATACCTTGAAAGAATTAGGTCATCCTTTGACCTTTAAAGAGGTGAGCACAGCAAAATTCTATCCTTTAGGACTGTGGGGTTTGCTTTTGTTGTGCATCCAAAGACTTTTCGGTTATAAGGATGAGGATTTCAGAGAGGTGGGTCAGTTTGATGTAAAGCTTTCCATCTTTATTCGGCTTTTCTTGCAGAGCTTTTTATCTTTAGAAAGAGCGTTTGGTGCGGCTCAAATAATGTGGAAGAAATATTTTACAGTAGGAGACTTAAAAGTGGTAGAGCTGAACAAGAAAGATAGATATATAATAGTAAGACTGGAGAATTTTGCACTTCATCCTCTTCATTGTCAGACAATGATAGGTCAGTTTACTTTTGCTCTAAAAATGATTTTGAAAGGAGGAGGAACCTGTGAAGAAACAAAGTGCACCTTCAAAGGAGATAAATATCATGAGTTTTTATTAAGATGGTAATATGTATTTAGAAATTTTAATTGCAGGTTTTGGAGGAGGAGCTGTAAGAGGATTGGTGGGTTTTATTAAACACCAATTTTCTTATAAAAATGTAGGTTTCAACCTTCCTTATTTTTCAGGAATGGTGTTTCTTTCAGGGATCATAGGTTTATTGTGCGCAGCAGCTATTAAGAATCTTGGTTTTGCTTTCGAAGGAATGTTTAGTCCTGCTTTAGGTTTTATTGTGGGTTACGCAGGAGGTGATTTTATCGAAAACATCTATAAAATCATTATTAAGAAATCCTCTCTTTATCCTACAAAAGAAGAGAAATAACTTTGCGGAAAAGGAGAATTTCCGCTGATTTAATAATGGCTTTAATTGATGATTTGATTAAAAATGGGTGGTTAAAAACCCCACGAATAATAAAGGCCTTTAAAGAAATTAAAAGGGCTGATTTTTTGTCAGCTTCAGTATTTAAAAGAGAAGATATTGAGAGTTTGGCTGAATTGAATGAAGCTTTGCCAATTGGTTATGGTCAGACAATCTCTCAGCCATTAGTGGTGGCTTTTATGTTAGAACAATTAAACCCAAAACAGGGTGATAAAATATTGGATGTGGGTTCAGGTTCAGGATGGACAACAGCCCTTTTGGCTCATATAGTAAGTCAAAATGGAAATGTTAAACCGCAAAGTGAAAGAGGAAAAGTAATTGCAATAGAGCTTATTCCAGAACTTAAGGAGTTTGGAGAAAGAAATGTAGCAAAATATAATTTTGTTGAGAAAGGAATAGCAGAATTTATCTGTGGAGACGGTTCAAAGGGATATGAAAAAGAAGCTCCTTTTGATAATATTTTAGCTTCAGCTTCAGCACAAGAGATTCCGCAGGCATGGAAGGATCAATTAAAGATAGGAGGTAGAATTGTGACTCCGGTTAAATCCTCGATTTTTGTTTTGACTAAAAAAGGAGAAGGAGATTTTGAAGAACAAGAGCATTATGGCTTTGCTTTTGTTCCATTGATAACATAGAATATGAACCACATATTAAAAAAGCTAATTTTGTTTTTATTTTTTATTTTTATTGTTTTTGTATTCTTTTGTTGGGTAGAGATATATTTACCATTGCAACCTTCTGATACTGAAAAAAGATTATTTGTGATTGAAAAGGGGGAAGGTCTTTTTGAGATTTCAGAAAATTTGCAAAAGGAAGGATTGATAAGAAATAAATATCTTTTTAATCTCTTTGTTTTTTTAAAAGGCGCTCAAACTAAGTTGCAGGCAGGGGAATATCTTTTGAGTCCTTCAATGAATATTGCAGGAATTGAAGAAAAGATAGTATCTGGAGATATAGTGGTGCATACTATAAGAATCTTAGAGGGTTGGAATTTAAGAGATATTGGATGGTATTTTGAAAATAAAGGAATGTTTCAGGCAGAGGAATTTTTTGAGGTTGCTGGTTTTCCTGCAGCTGACTATTCTATTTCTAGTGATCTTCCAAAACCAGTAGATTTCAGTTTCAAGTATGACTTTTTAAGAGACAAACCAAAGAATATAGGTCTCGAAGGATATCTTTTTCCAGACACATATTATATTAAGAAACAGAACGCCTTAAGCAATAAACAGAAGATTGAGGAGATTATAAAAAAAATGTTGGATAATTTTGACAAGAAATTAACTAAAGAATTAAGGCAGGAAATAAAAAGGCAGGAAAAAACAATTTTTGAAATAGTAACAATAGCTTCTTTGTTGGAAAAGGAGGTTAGAACACTGCAAGATAAAAAACTTGTTTCTGGCATTTTATGGAAAAGATTAAAAAATGACATTCCTTTGCAGGTTGATGCGACCATAACATATATTACCGGCAAAAGAAGTACAAAGGTATCAAAAGAAGAAACACAAATAAATTCACCTTTTAATACCTATAAATATAAAGGGTTGCCCTTAGGCCCAATCTGTAATCCTGGTCTTGAAAGTATTTTAGCTGCCGTATATCCTGAAGATAGCGAGTATTGGTATTATCTTTCCACCCCAGAAGGAGAAACCATTTTTAGTAAAACATTAGAGGAACATAATATTGCAAAAGCTCAACACTTGAAATAGTGTCTATTAATTGTTATTAGTATTAAGAGAGAAAATTTATGGAAGAGATAAAAAATAAAAAAGCAGTAATTATTATTGCTTTCAGGGACTTCAGAGATCCTGAGTATTTTATTCCCAGAGATATTTTGGAAAGAGCTGGAGTTGAGATAAAAACTGCCTCAAACCAAAAAGGGATAGCTATTGGAGCTGAGGGAGGAGAGGCTGATGTAGATTTATTAGTTTCAGAAATAGATGTCGCTGACTTTGATGCTGTGGTTTTTGTTGGAGGTCCTGGTTGTCTTTCGAGTTTAGACAATGAAGATTCATATAAAGTGATAAAGAAAGCAATCACAGAGAATAAAATATTAGCTTCAATCTGCATTTCTCCTCTTATTTTAGCAAAAGCAGGAGCTTTGGAAGGGAAAAAAGCTACAGTGTGGAGTTCTGCTTTAGATAAAAAACCAATAAAGATTTTAGAAGAAAAAGGAGCTTTATATCAAGATGCTCCTGTGGTTGTTGATGGAAGTGTTATTACTGCAAATGGTCCAGGGGCTGCCAGAGAGTTTGGACAAGCTACAGTGAAGGCCTTGACAGGAGCTGAGTAAAAATATATACTTTAGTATTCCACAGACAGTAGGTTTTCTTTAAGAGCTTCGGCTTTTAAAGAAAGTAAATCCTACCTAGGAATATATTAAAAACAAGAATTTTGTATATTCTTAGTTCTGGTCTGTGGTAAAACACAGATTTTTATTTTATATTTAATCTTTTTTGAGAAAATGGCTAAAACAAAAGAACAAAAAAAGAAAATACTTGAAGAGTTAAAAGAAAATCTCCAAAAACAAAAAACCCTGATTTTTGTTGATTTTACTGGAGTAAAGGTAAAAGATATGTTTCAGCTTAGACAGAATTTAAAGAAGACAGAGGGATTATTTAAGGTGGTTAAGAAAACACTGATTGGTTTAGCATTAAAAGATACAGGGCTTGAGGCTGATTTAGAAAAGATAAAAGGAGAAATAGCATTGGTGTTTGGTTTTAAAGATGAGGTTTCTCCAGCAAAGATAGTCTATAATTTTTCAAAAGAAAATCCTAACTTGAAAATCTTGGGAGGATTTTTTGAAAACAAATTCAGGCCGGCTGAAGATTTTATAGCTTTAGCTCAAATTCCTTCAAGAGAAGAGCTCTTGGCAAAACTTGTTGGAAGTATTTCTTCTCCAATGTCAAATTTTGTAAGAGCTTTGCAATATAACTTAAAAGGTCTTTTGTATGTTTTAAGCAGAATTAAAAACACATAATAATAAAAATTATGGCAGAAGAAACTAAAAATCCTCAAGCTGATGAGGAAGCAAAAAAAGAAGAAGCAAAAAAAGAAGAAACAAAAGAACAAACACCAGCAGAAGAAGAGAAGATTGAGGTTCCTGAGAAATTTAAGAAGATAGTTGAAGAAATTGAAAAAATGAGTGTTTTGGATTTAGCAGAGCTGGTAAAGATTTTAGAAAAGAAATTTGGTGTTTCAGCCGCTCCTCAGGTAGTAGCAGCAGCTGCTCCAGCAGGTGGAGGGGCCGGCGGAGGCGCACCAGCAGAAGAAAAGAGTGTCTTTAATATTGTTTTGACTGATGTAGGTCCAAAAAAGATAGAAGTGATTAAAGCTGTAAGAGATGCCACTCAAAAGGGCTTGAAAGATTCAAAAGATTTGGTGGATGCCGTAGCTTCCGGTCCTCAGGTTGTTAAAGAGAATGTTAAGAAAGAAGAGGCTGAGGAGATAAAAAAGAAATTTGAAGCAGCAGGCGCCAAGGTTGAACTGAAGTAAAAATAAGTATATTTTAATAAAAAAGAACTCTTGTTACACAAAAGAGTTCTTTTTTTGCCTGGATGTGATAAATTAAAATAATGAAAAAAATCTCTTTGCGTAAATTATTCGAAAAAGAAAGAGAAGTTTTCGAGAGTTATAAAGAAACAAATCCTGAATTATTTATTTCTCCAGAAATTCCAGAGAAAGAACTTCTTTCTCATATTGGAGTTAATATTCCTTTCAAACAGCGTTTAGAAGGATACATTCGACTTTATTTTTATGATTTTATTGTGGAAGAGCTGTCTCTTGATAAAGAACTATCAGAAATAGAGCCAAAGGAGGATAAAAAAATTTTAGCACCGCCATTGTCTCGTTTCAGTCTTTATACTAATTTAATTAAAGTTGGAATTTCTACTTCAGATGCTATTTTTAGTTTATCAGAAAAATTGAACATAGGATCTGAAAAAATTGGTTATGCTGGCCTTAAAGATGTTAAGGCTTTAACTTCTCAAAGAATAGTTTTTCCCAATATTGATTTAGAGACCTTTAAGAGGATAAAAGGTTTATCTTTTCCTAATTTTTTCTTGACTAATTTTTCTTTTGGGAAAGGTTCGATACAGCCTGGTCAAATGTATGGTAACAGGTTTACTATTTTTATTAGAACCAGAGGGAAAGCCAACAAGAACATAGTTCTTCAGAATCTGAAGAGAATAGAAAAGGAAGGTTTTTTGAATTTTTATCATTTTCAAAGATTTGGGACCCCACGTCTTTTAAGTCATATTCTTGGAAAATTAATTTTTCAAGGAAAATATGAGGAAGCTGTTTTTTCTTTTTTATTTGATAAAGGAGTAAAGGGGATTCCTTTAATAACTGAATTACGGAAAGAAGCAGAATCTTCACGAAATTGGAGAGAAGTAGAACGCATTTTTAAAGAGTTTCCTTACACTTTTAGAAATGAATTACGGTTGGTTTCTTATTTAAAGAAGCATCCAGGTGATTTTACGGGAGCCTTAATTTTTATTAAAGACCAGACTGCTTTATGGATTTATGCTTACACAAGTTATTTAGCTAATCTTTTACTTTCTTTAGATGAAAAGATGGGATTACCCAAAAAGATTCCTCTTCTTTTGAGTAATGATTTGAAGGATAGAGAGGTTTATAGGTTTTGGATAGAAAAAGATAAAATAGAAAATTTTCCAGAAAATATAAAACCCTTCCGTTTTATTGTTTTTAAAAAAAGATTTATTAAAAGCAGGGTTTTCCCACAAAAAATTCAATATAAAATTTTGCCAGAAGGAATAATTTTAAGTTTTATTTTAGAAAAAGGCAGTTATGCTACCACCTTCTTGATGAATCTTTTTGAGATTAAAACAGGGTTGCCTCTGCCAGAATGGGTTGATTTAAAAAAATACGATATCAAAAAAGAGCTCGGCATTGGCTCTGTAGAAGAAGTTAAAAAAATCTTAGGCGAGGAAATTTTCAAGCTTCCAAAATAAAAAAATCGAGATTTAAGTCTCTACAAAAAGAAAAAAAGAGGGGAATTAGTTAGTTCTTGGCTGCCTTTTCAGGCAATTTAAAGTATTTACGCCATTGGGGTTCTCCCAATAATATATTAGCCCCCAAGTTCCATGATAGACGAAATTTTTTTGAATTTCGTCTATTAATGATTTCTTAACCCTTCTTCTGTTGTCAGTTTTTTGAAAGGTGACAACGATCACATTTTTTTTCATTCCATTACTTCTCTGTTGAAAAAAAATGTGAATATCACTGATTTTGAAGTTTTGGGAGAGATTCTCCCAAATATTTTTTAAATCAATGTTTCTGAATTTCTCGCACTTGCTGGCCGTGTCCACACGGCCTTTCCGAAATTTTTCCATAGCTTCCACCCCCCCTTGCCGGATGTGTTTTAGCTCTATTAGTTTTTCAGCTCGCGGGACTAACTTTATTCCCCCTGGAATTAATTTTTCGTTGGTGAAGTAAAACTTCACCAATATTTTTGGGGTATTTAAATTTATTATTATATTTTATCACCCCCTTTTTAAAGTGCTTGATATCAAATTATATAATAAATTTTTATTTCTGTCAACTTATTGAGATGAAGGGGTATGGTTATACAATCTTTAGTTATATGACATTTAATTATATAACCTAAGATTTTCTTCATACGCGTTAACTTTCGATATCCGAAATTAATGCGTATGAGATAGGGAAGAGGGGAATAGAGAAGAAGAGAAATAAAAAAACAAAAAAGAGAAAGGAGAGCAGAAAAAAGGAAGCTAAAAAGAGAGAAGAAAAACTGATTATAGTTCAATTCTATAGACTTTTAGTCCATTCAAAAGATAGATTGTTTTGCCGTCTGAGGATACACCAAAATCTAAGAGATTATCAAACTTTTCGCTTTGGAATTGTTTTATAATTTGTCCTGATTTGTCCAAAACCACAATTCTGTGCTGTCCAGGTTCTAAGACATAAAGATATGGAAGATTGAAGTATGCAAAGATTTTAGAGAAATCTTTTGGAGCAGGGAAGAGGGTAAAATCAAGAGTTCTTTTAAGACTTCCTGAATAGTATTCATAGATTGTGTTTTCATTCAGTATCCAGATAGATCCATCAATAGCAATTGATTTGACTCCAATTGCTTTTGTTGTTTTTGGAGTTAGCCATAAAACTGGAGAACCCCAGTTTGACTCGCCCAAGAAAGGATATTTTATTATTTGGCCCGTTTTGTTGTCGAGAAAATAAAGATTTTTTTTGTAAGAGGACACATCTGCAAAATAAAAGTCAGGATATGGTTTTTCAAGAGAAAGCTTAAGAAAGTTTTTCTCAGTTTCATTTTCTAATACAGATTTTGTTGGAATAATAAGCAGTTTGTTGGGTTTTGAGAAAAATAAGATATAGTTTTCTAAAGAGAGAGCTGATTGGATTTTTTCTTCTGTTTTAATTATTTTGCTTTCTCCGTCGTTTTTCAAAAAGAAAATATTGTTTGTATAAGGGCTGAAAAAGTAAATGCCCTCTTTTGAAACTAAAAGTTTGTGCGGGATAAATATTTTTCTATTAAACTCAAAGAATACCTCAGGATTTTCTATCTTTTGTAGTTTATTGAGATTATATAATTTTTCTGAGATTTCATTTTTCAAAGAAACTACTTGACTAGTAAAATTTCTTGGTAATCCTGTTGTTTCTTTTGATAATAAGGATATCTTTTTCCAGCTTTCTTGCAGTAGTTGGTTTGCCTGCTGAAGCACTTCAGGGTTCGTTTCTTTTAATACCAGCACTCCTTCAGCTTTAGTTAATTTTTCTTTTATTTCTTTTAAATCTTTGTCATAGATTTTTATTTTTTCCTTTTCTTCAAGTTGAGAAAAGAAAAATCCAATCAAGAGTACAATTATTAATCCAAGAACCAGCCCCAATTTTTTATTGAATAAAAAAGCTTCTTTTTTCTTTTTATAAAAACTTAATATATTCTCGATGAATTTAATCTTTGGAATCTTTAGTTGCGGGAATTTAAGTTTAGTTTTTATTTCAGGTTTTGCAGGAGAAACTTTAGGTTTTGAGATAGAAGGCTTTTTTAATTTAAACTTAATAAGAAAAGAAAACTTATCAGTAAAAGAGGTTTTAGATTTTTTGAAAAAATGCAAAACAGGACTTAGTGCTTCTTTAAGAGAGAACTCTTTTAAGGTTTTCGGTTCTATAGTTTCTTTTTTTCCGGAAAAGGTTTCTTTGATAAGAAGGATAGCCAATAAAACTCCAGATATATTAGAGAATAACTTTTGTTTTTCATTTAGAATTTCTTTGAATCCTTTTTCATTGAAAGGAGACAATTGAGCAATTTCTTCAAGTAAGTTTTCTTTTTGAAATAGCTCAAATATTTCCTTGGTCATTACTAGTATCAAATCATTTTCTGCTAATTTTCCAGAGACTGTATTACTGAATACTTTTAAAGGATACGGTTCTATTTCTGGAAGTTTTACTTTTTGGTCAATGTCTATTATTTTGCCTTCTCTTATTACTAATATTTTTATATCTCCCACTTTTGCAAAATGAAGTTTGAAATCCTTAAGAGAAAGCACAGTGAAGTTTAAATTTCCAAGCCAGCTTACATCTCCTCTTTGACTGAGGTCTTCTAAGAATTCATTCGCTAGCTTTAAACTTTCTTTTAATGCTTTTTCTGAGGTAAAAAGGGTGGAGCGGTAAAACTTGTCTTTAATTGTCTTTGCTAACCTTTCTACAAGCTTGACATTTTTGGGTAGCACATTTTTTAAAAGTCCAACCATATAAAGACTTCCCATTTTTCTTTCGTAAATGTTTTCTGGTTCATAGCAGAAACTATCAAAAACCACATCTATCTCTAATTTTGGATTGAAATGGAATTCAAAAACTCTCATAGAAAAGATTAATATCTCTTAAAGTATTTTACTTTTTATTTAAGTTATTGTAAAATAAGCCAGAACTTAAAACAAAAAAGAGATGGGACGATGAAGAAGATTGTTATTGTTTTTGATTTTGATGGTGTTTTTACGAAACTTGAAGGAGGGAGGGATAATCTATTAAAAATTTTAATACTTCCTTATTTAGTAAAAGTTTTAATATCTTTATTAAAACCAATCCCGAACAAGAAAATGCTAAGTATTATTCGAAAGATTGAAGACAGATATAAGTTAATTGTTCTTTCATCTCGCCCTTATTTCTTAGAGAAAAAGTTAAAAAGGTGGTTGAATAGAGAAGGAATAGATTGCGGGTGTTATTGTGTAGGAAGGTTTTTAAGATCTACTAAAAGAAAGGAGGAGTTTCTTGAGAAGCTTCTAAATAAAAATTTTGATATTCTGTATGTTGAGAACAATGAAAAAGTAATACGCCGGTTTAATAGAAAAGGTTTTCCAGTGAAGTCTCCTTTTGAGTTTTGTAAGGAGATAGAGAATCAATTAGTTTTTTGAGAGGCAGTTTAGAGCAACTGCCTTTTTTATTTACTAATAAAAGAAAATTTGATAAGTTAAGAAAATACAAGATACTGTTGGGCGAATAGCTCAGTGGTTAGAGCACTGCATTCACATTGCAGGGGTCACAGGTTCGAATCCTGTTTCGCCCACCAAAACCTGACTTCTGGGCTTGGAAAAAGCCATAAAATCAGATTCTGGTGTGGTTTTATACAACCAAGCTCAAATTTATTTTATCAAAAATTCTTGAGAAAAAGGTAAGGTTTACCGTTCCTTCGGCGCGGCTTAACCCATCCAGCGGTTCAGCTTAGCTTTCGCAAGCCAAGCAAAACCTGCAAAAATTTCTATTTTCTTTTTGGGAGGTTAGAAAAATTTCTTCAATAAAGGAATAATTTTTTGCCCGCATGCTGGACGGACGGTGCTTTTTTTCAGCAATAAGGAAGATTTGATATTAATAAAATATAAATATACAATGAGACTAATAGTTGTACTTTTCCTACTTGTATGTTTAATTAAAATAATATATACTAGCGCTATGACAAAAAAGGAAAAAAATGGCGAGCAATTCTACGGCACAACCACACTTGACGGAAAAGGCCAAGTGGTTATTCCCACAGAAGCTCATAAATCAATGGGTATTAAAAAGGGAGATAAACTCCTTGCGTTTGGTATGGGATACGATATGCTCGTATTTTCTAAATTGTCAAAGGTTGAACAATTTGCCTCGCATTTTGCCGGTTGATTGGATACGATTCGCGAAATCATTAAAAAAAGTAAGTAATAAAAATATAACCACATCAATTAATCCAATTAAAATTAAAGTTATAATTGGCAATACCCGATAAGTCTGTTTCAGTGAAAAACTAGGCTAATGGATTTTTGAGAAAGTTAAAATCTGGAAGGTGTTAAAGTGTAACTTTTTGACCTCTGTGATTATAAGATGCTCTTCACTTACACTATTAGAGAATCCTACCTTTTCTAGTGGGGTTTATAGCTTCATATGAATATTATAGCGGCAAAAAACCTAACCAAAAAATTCAACGGTCTTACCGCTGTTGATCATATCTCCTTTGAAGTAAAAAGGGGAGAAATTTTTGGTTTTCTCGGACCTAACGGTGCCGGAAAATCCACGACCATTAATATGCTTTCAACGCTCTTAATTCCCACAGAAGGTACTGCCACAATAAATAATTTTGATGTGTTAACCGAAAGGGACAATGTACGAAAATCAATCGGGCTTGTCTTTCAAGATCCCTCTCTTGACGACCGCTTAACAGCGGAAGAAAATCTTCGCTTCCACGCAAAACTTTATGGTGTACCCAAAACCGAATACAAAAAGCGGATGGAGGAGGTTTTGCGGCTTGTTGATTTGTGGGATCGAAGAGAAGACATCATCAAAACATTTTCCGGGGGAATGAAACGACGACTTGAAATTGCGCGGGGTCTTATTCATTATCCGCAAATACTTTTTTTGGACGAGCCGACTTTGGGGCTTGATCCACAAACTCGCGTACACATCTGGGAATATATCCTGAAACTCAAACGTGAGCGCAATATAACAATTTTTATGACCACTCATTATATGAACGAAGCAGAATATTGCGATAGAATTGGAATTATTGATTATGGAAAAATAGTAGCAATGGATACTCCCGCGAATCTTAAAAAACAGGTAGGCGGAGATGTTATTCGTATCAAATCAAACGATAAACAAAAACTTAAAAAGGAACTTGAAAGACGATATGAAAGAAAAATCAAAGAAGAAGACGAAACACTGCAGATAGAAGTTGAAGACGGAGAAAAGTTTTTGTCCCGTCTCTTTAATGAACTTGATACTAAGATTGATTCTATAGAATTGCGAAAGCCCACGCTTGATGATGTGTTTCTTTTATTAACAGGTTGCACTATTAGAGAGAAAGAAGCGTCCTCAAAAGATCGTATGCGTGAACAAATGCGCATGCGGGGTGGTAGATAAATAAAATTATGAATTTTATTCAAACAATCTATATAATTTGGCAAAGAGAAATAATCCGCTACATAAGGAATAAAACACGGATTATTTCAACTCTGCTTCAGCCTTTGATGTTTTTGGCTATTTTTGGCACGGGACTTAAGCAAACGCTTGCCCAAGGCAACTTTGGAATCGATTTTACCCAATTTATGTATCCTGGTATAATCGCGATGAGCGTCATGGGGGTCGCTTTTTTCTCCAGTATCTCAACTGTTTGGGATAGAGAATTCGGTTTTTTGAAGGAGATTCTTGTCGCGCCGGTTTCGCGCACTGCTATAGCTATAGGCAAAACTTTAGGAGCCACCACCATTGCTGCGCTTCAGGCTCTGATATTGTTAATTCTTGCTCCCTTTATTGGTATTAATATTCATCTCGCCATCATTCCAGAGCTTTTCATTTTTATACTTCTTTTGTCTTTTACTATTTCTGCCATAGGACTCCTTATCGCCTCTCTTATGAAGACAACCGAAAGTTTCGGACTTCTTATGCAAGTGTTTATTTTCCCTATGTTTTTTCTTTCAGGAGCATTTTTTCCGCTTACTGCGGTGCCAAGATGGATGTCTGTGCTTTCCAATATTAATCCGCTTACCTATGGTGTAGACGCTTTAAGGCAAATTATTCTGAATACCCAAATTGCCCCTGAAGTTATACAAAACATTGTTTTATACCCAATCCATATCAACGCTTTGTTTCTCGTTGTTTTTTCCACAGTAATGGTCGCCGCTGCTGTATATGCGTTTAATAAGAAAAGTTAAAGATGATATAAATAATTTTTAACCTTTTTCTCAAGAATTTTTGATAAAATAAGTTTGAGCTTGGTTGTATACTCCACTATTATTTAAGAAACAGGAAAGCGGCAACCGAAAGGTTAGTATTTTATTATTTTGTTATAATGAAAAATGGAGTGTATTTATATTATTTATTGAAAACTTTTGGATTAAATCTCCCTACAAAACTATAACAGATTAATAAATTTTATATGATGAAAACATATAAATTATTAATTTTAATGATTATTGGGATTATTTTTGTAGGGATTTTTTTATTTGGGAATTTTTATGGTAATAGACAAAAACTTGATCTTGAGAATTTTAAGGAATTCGATAAAAGTTATTTTGGGTTTCTTTCTCCAACTGAAGACTTATATTTTATGGAAGATATTGGTATTCATTGGGCAAGACCACACCCCGGACCTTTTATATGGGGAGATATTGAAAGGATAAATAATTTTTATTACTGGTGGAATGTTGATAGTTTTGTTAAAAAAATGCAAAAGCACAATGTGGCATTATTAGTAACTATTTGGCCATACGCTGATTGGGATCAGAAGAATTGTCATAAACGAATGGATCCTTCATATTTTGTAGAGTTTAACTTTCCGATGCTTGGAAGATATAGAGGAAAACCGTGCGATATGGAAGAATACAAAGAGTTTCTGCAAAAATTAGTGGAGCGTTACGATGGAGACGGAGTAGATGATATGCCGAATTTGAAATATCCTATAAAATATTGGGAAATTATTAATGAGGTTAATTTGTCTCCAGAGAAGTCAAAAGCCAGAGAACATCCGGCTTTTTATGTGTCTGAGACAGATATGGACTATCTTGAGGTTTTAAAAACAAGTTATATTACAATTAAAAAAGCTGACCCTGAGGCAAAGGTTCTTGTTGGGGGGATTGCTGGAGAATTCTTAGGTGAGGGAGAAATAGTATGGGGTGAATTTATGGATATTGGAGGGAAAGAGTATACAGATATTCTTAATATTCATACAAACATGAATCCAAAGGATTTACACTTAAAGAGCACTGAAGAATTCATGGTTCAACATAATATAGATTTGCCTATATGGATAACTGAACTTGTGATCAGAGAAGAAGATGAGCATCAAAGAAATACTTTTGGAAAGGAAATAGACGAAGCTAAAGACAAAAATATCAGGATGGAAGAAGAAGCAGCATATATGGTCAAGATGATTGTTCAGGCTTTAAATGCAGGAACAAAAAGATTTTTCTATGGGTTAGGAAAAAATTCATTAGTCCAATGTGAAGACGCCTATATTATAAAAGGTAAACTTGGATGGAGATTGGGGTGGTTTTTATTAGATACGTTCTCCCTAAAGCTATTTAATCCAGAAAAATGTAGAATTACCCCTTCTTATTATGCCTTAAAAACAATGGTGGGTAAGGTAGACAAATTTTCATCGGTTGAAAGATTAGGGGAAGGGCAATATAAATTCCTTGTTAACGGAAAACCTGTTTATGTAGTTTGGGGAGGAAACCTGCCAAAGGAAATAAAAGGTAGAATAAAGGTCACAGATATTTTAGGGAGGGAAAAAATAGTTAAAGATTCAAATATAAGATTAAGCAACCTCCCTGTTTTTATTGAAATAGAATAACTATAAAACATGTGGAGGATTCAGAAACATATGAATAATTTAAATTGTTTTCTTTTGATTGCAGTAATTTTATCATCGCTTTTGTTTTTCAATATAACAGAAGCCCAAAAAATAAAAGATAGTTCTTCTGTTGAGATTGTTACAAATGCAGTTGAGCATACTGTGGTTCTGCCCTTTGAGAGGAGCTTTCTTTTTGTAGCCACCATAAAAAACAAAGGAGATGAGACAATAAAGGTAAAGGGTTCGATTAAATCAAAGGATATTCCAGAAGAGTGGCATGCATTAGTTCCTGATGGATATTATAGAATAGAGCCTGGACAACAAGCAAATTTTATTATTGTTTTCGAAACGAGAATAGATCCTCCTTTAGAAGAAGAAGATAGTTTCGTTCTTCCTGTTTTTTTTGACTTAGGTAATTTAGGTATTAAAAAAATCACGCTTACCATCAAAAGCAAATGGATTTCTGATAAAGAGATGAATGAAAATTTAGTTCAAAGTAGGTTTTTGGTGATTGATAAGAATACACAAGAACCAATTTCTCAAGCAAATATTTTAGCTACGCTTCCGTCAGCTATATTACAATACAGGGCCCAGAAAAAAGGAGAGGAATATATATTATCACTTCCTTCTAAGAAGTTTGTTCAAGAAATTTACAAGAAATATGAAGTGAATCAGAAAAACAAAGGCTACTTCCTTCAAGTTTCAGCCAAAGGATATAAAAGTTATTTTGAATCTGATTTTTTACCAGAAGAAGAAGTTAGAATTGTTTCGCTTGAGCCGTTAGACAAGGTTGGAGAATATAAAGAAATTGGAAGAATAAAATCTAATTATTCTATATGGTGGATAAAGTCTTCTGATGATGGGCAATATTTTGCTTTTTCTCACGGATGCCATTGTGCACCAGATAGTTTTTCTTTAGATATTCCAAAGAAAATTATATTGACAGATAGAAAAGGAAATGTGATTTGGGAAAGAGAAACCAAAGAAGAATGCTGGGGGCTGGATATCTCTCCTTCGGGTGAATATGTATCAGCAGGCTGTGTGGGAGGAGCAGTATATTTATGGGACAAGGAAGGAGAGTTAGTTTGGAAGCATCAAAATGAAAATCATGAATCGCGTTGGATTAAATTCTCGCCAGATAGAGAATATCTTCTTACTGGTCCTGTTAGAGGTATAGCAGAAAAATCCGCTCTTTTTGAAACGAAGACAGGTAGAATTATTTGGGAATTTGGGACTGGTAGTTTTCTTCGGGAAGGAAGGTTTTCACGGGACGGTAAGACTGTGTATCTTGCCTCGAGTAATGGGCTTTTGCATTCGATAGATACTCAAACTGGAAGATTAAACTGGATGGCATCAGGTGATTATTATGTTCCTTTTATCCTTGGGATATCGGAAGAGAAAAATATGGCAGTCACTGCAGGTAAAGGAAGGGCTTTTGTTGCTTTTGATTTAAAAGACGGAAAAAGATTGTGGAAAACAGCTGTGGATCAAACAGTTACCGCAGGCGATATTGCCGATGACGGCACTGTTTTAGGAGGGACTGTAGCTGGAATGATTTATCAATTGGATTCGGAGGGAGAATTTGTTTGGGCTAGATTTTTTGGTGGGCTTGGTCATAATGGCGCTTATCTTACAAAAAATGCCCAGTATTCTTTATTCGGCGGTCCAAATCCAACACTTTTTGATAATTCCGGGAATGTTCTTTGGCAGAGGGAAAAAGATAAAGAAATAGAGATGACAGGTATTGGAGAAACAGGAGAGGCTGCCAATGTTGTTTGGATGAGTGAAGATGCTTCTCTTTTAATTCTTGGGATGGGAAATGGAGATATTGTTTTTTATGAAGGGGAAGTTAAAAAAGGAGAGAATAATTATAGCCAATTAACAGGTCCATCTCTTGAAAAAAAAGGAAAAATTGTTCAGTTTTTTAAATTTTTAGGGACAGAGAATTTATCGGTTATCCATTACATACTTATAGCTATAGGGGTTATATTTTTGGTAATCGTTTTCAAAAAATTCATTTTAAAAAGAAAGTTTTATTGGTCTAATAAATATTTATTGTTGGCAGTGTTTATTTTGATTATTCTTGGAATTATTCTAATGGGTGGGCAGACGAAAAAGAATATCAAGAAAATTTTTTATCACACAAAGGAATCTAAAGTTGAGAAACAGGTAGAGCCGGTAGAGCCGGAGATGGATGAAACTCAGCAGAAAAGCCAAAGGTATTGTGGTGACGGGGTTTGTGATGGACCCGAAACAGCAGAGAATTGTCCAGAGGATTGTGGTGGATCTTCTGAGAAGGAAGGGTTTCAAAATGAAGGGAGGTATCAGAACGAAACAAAAGAAAAAAATGAAGACTATTGCGGAGATGGGAAATGTACAGAAGAGGAAAATTGTCAACTTTGTCCTGAGGATTGTGGAGAATGCCAAGTAAATAAGTCTATGCCTACCGGTAAAGTAGTATGTGGTGACGGAGAATGTTCTGAAGAAGAAAATGGAATGATTTGCCCAGAGGACTGTTGCAAAGAGGGACATATAACTACAAGTGGATATATCTACTGTGATGAAATATGGAGTGGAGATATTTATATAACCGGAGATATTTTTGCTTTGGAAGGTACGACAATAACCATACTTCCCGGAACAAATATATGGGTTGCAGCTCATAGTGATGATAACAATTTATTTGGAGATACATGCAATACAGAACCTGTAGAGTGTCCTCCCGATTGTTTGAATCTTTATAAACAAGGACAAAAATCTACATGTGAGCCAGATCATATCACAATGAAATTTTCAGGAAATTTGATAGCAAAAGGCACAAAAGAGAATTGGATAAATATTCATTCTGATGCTGATGAACCATGGTCAGGTGATTGGCTTGGTATGAATCTTAATGATGCGCATGTAGAATTTGAATATGTGAATGCCAGCAACTATATAGCTACTGGCTTGTTTACCGGAAACTCTTATATTAAGAATTCATATTTTACTATGACAAAAAATTGTCCTATATGTATGAACCTCGATGCTTCAAATGTTCGTATAGAGCATAATCATATTGAATATACAGGTGGAGAGATGGTGGATCATCATTACGAAGGTTCAAATTTGCACTACAATATATTCGGACCAGCATTTCCTCAGACAAATGCAATTATGCTTGAAAGTGCAGAAGGAGCAGATATAACTCACAATATTTTTAAAAGCAATACAACACTTATGTTTTTCGATACTTATGGTTCAGTTTCAGGTAATATTCAATATAATAAGTTCGAAAAGGGATCTACTCTTCATCTTGGTTGCAGCACCCCAGTTGTGAAATATAATAATATCTATGGAGAGGTAACTGACAACTATTGTATAGGTCAGGGCCCAATAGATCTTTCTAGAAATTATTGGGGCACTACAGATTTAGAAGAAATCAAAAAAAGAATAAACAATGGAGAAGAGCCGGAAGGAGCGAGAGAAAAGATAATAGAGCCGATACTTACAGAACCTGTAAATATAGATGAGGAACATATTGGGATTCAATAAAAATCAATTTAAGCTTAACTCTTTTTATTAATCTTTTATTTTAATAATAATTTTTTAAGTTTTATTTACAGGGTTTACAAATTTTCTTAAAAATGAAAATATATTAAAATATAGAGAAGATGAAAAAGAAAGTTTTAATAGAAGAAGAACTTTATAAAAAGATAGCTATCAGTGATTTAATTCTTTTTGGAATTCATTCAATCACTAGCGCTAATAGAGAATGTAGATTTGCTACCTTGGTTCATAAATGCTTTGAGTTGTTTCCCAAAGTTTTTTGTCTTTCTGGATATTCCAAGTGGCCCGACACACGCAAGTTGGATAGACCTCTTAGAAGTTTGAGAGACCAAAATTTAATTACTGGAAATCCCAAAAGCATGTTTTCTTTGACAAAGAAAGGAAGAAAGAGAGCTTTAGAGGTTGCAAATCTTTTTAGACAAAAAAAACTTTTGTAAAAGGTCGCTGAAATAATTAATTAAGTGTATTCTTAATCAAAAATGGGTTCGTCGTCGTTATTAATTGCGGATCTGCTTGAAAAATTAGTATTAGGAGCAGCTTTAATCTTTGTAATAGGTTCATTGTTGGTGGGATTGTTTACTGCAATAATTAAGGGTTTGTTGGGTTTTTAGGGGAGAAATTTAAATATGGAAAAGACGAAAGCCCACATTATTGTGTGGGGTCATGTTCAGGGTGTTTTTTTTAGAGAGAATACAAGAAAAGAGGCTGAAAGACTCGGGCTTTTAGGTTGGGTTAAGAATCTGCCCGATGAGGCAGTAGAGATTGTAGTAGAGGGAGAAAAAGAAAAAATAGAACAAATAATAGATTTTATCAAAAAGGGCCCTGGTTTTTCAAAAGTAGAAGATATGAAGATTGATTTTGAAGAACCCACAGATGAATTTAAAGAATTTGAAATTAGATATTAAAAATATGAAAAAGTTTCTTTTGACTTCAGAGTCTGTTACAGAAGGGCACCCTGATAAGGTGTGTGATCAGATAGCAGACTCTATTTTAGATACTCTTATTAAAAAAGATAAATATTCGCGTGTTGCTTGTGAAGTAATGTCTGGAATGGGTTATGTAATAGTTGGAGGAGAAATAACCACAAAGGCATGGGTGGATGTGTGTCAGATTGCAAGAGATGTGGTGGGAGAGATAGGATATACAAAGCCGGAATATGGAGTAGACTCTCATACATTGGCAGTATTTAATACAATTCATACTCAGTCTCCTGATATTGCAAGAGGAGTGAGAAAAGCCGGAAGCAAGAAACAAGGAGCTGGAGATCAAGGATTTGTGGTTGGATACGCCTGTGACGAAACACCGGAATTGATGCCGCTTCCAATAATGCTGGCTCATAAACTAGCCAGGAGACTAGCTTATGTAAGAAAAAAGAAAATCCTTCCTTATTTAAGACCGGATGGGAAAAGCCAGGTGACTATTGAGTATGAGAATAACAAAGCAAAGAGATTAAATAATGTAGTTATTGCTGCTCAGCATGATCCAGATGTGTCTTTGAGAAAACTCAAGGCAGACATTATTAAATATGTAATTAAGCCCATCTGCAAAGGTCTCTTAGATAAAAAAACAAAATATTATATCAACAATACTGGTAGATTTGTGATAGGAGGACCTGTGGCGGACACAGGAGCCACAGGGAGGAAAACAGTTGTAGATTCTTATGGTGGTATTGTTCCTATAGGTGGTGGTTCATTCTCGGGAAAAGACCCTACAAAGGTTGATAGGTCAGGAGCTTATATGGCTCGATATATTGCAAAGAATATAGTAGCTGCAGGGTTGGCTAAGAAATGCGAGGTAGAGATTGGATATGTAATAGGAGGGATAGAGCCTTTATCTTTAAAAATAGACACATTTGGTACAGGTAAGGTGTCGGAAGAGAAATTAGTGAAGGTTGTGCCTAAGGTGTTTGAATTAACTCCAGGTGGTATGATTAGGCAATTGAAGCTTTTAAGACCTATTTATCGCCAAACAGCAGCTTATGGGCATTTTGGCAGAGAAGAACCTGGATTTACTTGGGAAAAGAAAGATCAAGCAAAAAAGCTTTTGAGGTTGATAAGATAATAATGATTACTGATTTTTTCCTTCAGCTTTCAACTTTGGGATATATAGGAATTTTTTTGATAAGCTTGATTGGGTCTTCTACAATAATCTTTCCGTTGCCCGCAGCAGTATTTGTTTTTGGAGCAGGAGCTATAATGAACCCATTAATTTTAGGAACATTAGCAGGAACTGGAGCTGCTATAGGAGAACTGATAGGATATGTATTAGGTTTTAGCGGCAGAAAACTTGGAGAAAAGCATTTTAAAGAACAATTAAAGAAAACAAAACAGAGATTTGAGAAATATAGGAATTTTAATGGTATAATTGAAAAAGGAGGTTTTTTGACATTAGTAATATTTGCAGCTACACCACTTCCAGATGATGTGGTTGGTATAGTGAGTGGAGTACTAAAGTACGAGATTAAAAAATTTTTTGTGGCTGTATTAATAGGAAAGATTATTTTCCATTTGGGAGTGGCTTTTGCTGGTTATTATGGAATTAAAGGAATTTTAAATTATATTTCTTAATAAAATATGAGATTTATAAGAAGAGTATATTTCATAATAGAGACGTTGGTTAAAAGATTGCTCAGCTTGCTTGAGCTTTTTTTATTTTTAAGATTAGTGCTTAGATATCTTAATGCAAACCCAATGGCTTTTGTGGTGAATCTTATTTATAGATTCACAGATATCTTTATCAGCCCTTTTGAGTTTATCTTTCCTGATATATACCGGGGTACAAGAGTGATTGATACAACCACTCTCTCTGCAATGGTAGGATATGTTATTTTTACTTATGTATTCTTAAAACTAATAAACATTTTCTCTAGAGACTAAATTACTTGCTTAAAGCAATATTTTATGACTGACTTTAAAGAGATAATTAGAGAGGCGGTGTGGTTTTTGGTGCTTTTGTTGATTATTTTTATTTATTGTGAACCAAATAAATATAAAATACCGCAAGAAGAGCCAATAAAAGATGAAATTTTTTCAATTATTTCTACCATTGATTTAAAAGACCCTAAAAATTTTTACTCTATTCCTGAAATAGAGAAATTAGGAGAGAAACATATTTCTATATTACAAGAATTGATTGAGAGTAAATCTGTATCAGAACGATGGGCGGCTGTTGTGTTATTGCCGATTGTGTTAAGAGAAAATAAAAAAGCAACAAATGAAATTGTGATTCCTGCTTTAAAAAAGAGAATAGGAGAGGAAAATGATTCTTTGAGAATGCTTGTAGGTGCTCAACTAGTCTCTTTGGGCGAAAAAGAAGGATTAAAGGTTTTAATTTCATGTCTTGATTCAGAAAGGCCAACAAACTTTGGGCAGTCTCTAGAATTTGTAAAAGATAGAGCACTTGTTTATTTGCAATATTATACTAACTACAAAGGTAAAACCATCAAAGAGTGGCAGAAATGGTGGGAGGAGAATAAAGACTTTCTTTTATGGAATAAAGAAAAACAAATATTTGAAATTAAATAAAGATTAGTATGTCTTTAAAGAAACATAATTATCTTATAAGAAACAATTAATGGATAAACAGAAAGGTAAATCAAAAAAGCCAAAGATTTTAATGTTTCTTATTGATAGTTTATTGGGATTGGTTCTTAAGAATAAATTTTCTCAAGCCGGATTTAAGGTTGAAGTATTTTATTCATATCATAATGTGATAGAAATTGTAGATAGGGAAAAGCCGGATATTTTACTATGCGATGTTTTATTGGATAAGACGCGTGAAGAAATAGCTAAAATGAACGGTTTTGATGCTATAAAATTATTAAAGAAAAACAACTTAACAAAACATATTCCAGTAATAGTATTAAGTGATCTCTGTTATGAAGAAAATATTGCAGAAGGCTTAAAAGCAGGAGCTGAAGATTATTTATGTTTAGGAAGATATACTCCTCAAGAAACACTTAAGTTTATTGTTGACCATCTAATAAAAACAGGTAAGTTTAGTAAAGAAGATTTCAGTCTTTAAGAAAATAAGAGGTTTGCTGTAAAATTTATTTTATTATCTTGGGCTTTAAGTTAAATAATGTTATTCTAAAATAGGGAGGAATAGTGGAAAGGTCGAGAACACTATTAAATAAAATATGGATTTATGAAAAAATTATTAAAATCAATTAGTATTTTAAGTCTTGTTGTTGCGTTTATAATAGCTATTTCAGCGCAGGCAAAAATTAATAGCGGCAAGGCAGGTAATTCACATATAGCCCACCTTTATTTATACGAAAAGGACGCTGATTGGAACATTGTTAAACATGGTGCATGGGGAAAAATGAAATATAATCTTTTAGGTTCTTCTTTTGATTTTGTTTTTAACGGGCATAATTTACAGAAAGGAAAGGACTATACTTTAATTTATTATCCGGATCCATGGCCCGGAAAGGGTTTAATTTGTTTGGGTTCTGCGGAGTCGAATAAAGGAGGGAATGTTCATATAAATGAAAGTGTTGATACTTGTGATTTGCCAGCACCGTATGACGAAAATTATAACAATGGAGCTAAAATTTGGTTGGTTTTAAGCAGTGATGTAGATTGTCAAAATCATAGGATGACAGCATGGAATCCGATGGAGTATCTTTTTGAATATCAACTTATAACTTTTGAGGACACAGACTGTGATTGGCCAGCAAAAGAATGTGAGCCTGGACAAAAAGAGGAGTGTGATACAGGGTTATTAGGAATTTGTGCTTTAGGTACTAAAACATGCAGTTCAGAAGGAGTTTGGGGAGAATGTATACAGAATAAAGAAGCAGAAGTAGAAAGTTCAGAGGTCCCAGAGCATTGTGTTGATCAATTAGACAATGATTGCGACGGTCTTATTGATATGGAAGATCCCGGTTGTGAAGGACCGGTTCCTTTATCTGTAGGAATTATTTAATTAGGACTGGTTAGATTTTTTGAAATAATACAAGATTTATTATCTGAATAATTTTCGGAATATCTATTTATTATTCGTTGGGTATTTAGTTTTTGCTCAGCCAGATGATCCTTTTTCTCAATTAGAATATCCAATTGAAGAATTGGGAAATTGTGAAAACAAAGAAGCCTGTAAAGTGTTCTGTGATATTCCAGAAAATGCATTGAGTTTTCTGTTGAATAAGGATTTATGTCAGAAGAAGAGGCAGCTCAAATTTTAGAACAGATGGAGCAAATGAAGCAGATACAGCAAATGATGCAGCCTCCTTCAGGAGAGATGATGCCGCCAGAAGAAATGTTCCCTCCTGAAGAAACTACGCCTCCAGAAGGAATGATGCCGCCTTCTGAAACAATTCCTTCTTCAGAAATGCCGATTCTTCCAGAAGAAGTTTCTCCAGAAGAAATGCCTCCAGAATCATTTCTTGATTTAATGATGTAGGCTTTTGGATTGCAAATTTTTGAGAAACCAGTAAGAGACTTTCTAGCTAATATTGGTGCATTTTCTAATTTTTAGAGAGGATATTTTAGTTTCTAACCAAATTTATCAGCCTCTTTTTGAGGCTTTTTATTTGAAATTGATTTTTGTTTTCAGATCTTGTACCCTAAATTAAGCATTAAAAATTAAATAAGGATAGAGATAAAAAAATGAAGCTTATTGACCTGTATACGAAGATATTCGCAGAACTCAAAGAGAAAAAGGAATGTGTTTCTTTTCAAGAATATAAACAGAAAGCACTTATAGAGCTTGCTGATATTCATAGGAAATATTTAGATCTGTATGTGATAGAAATATCTCCTTTTGGTTATTTCTTGGCATATTATATTGGTGAACTAGAAGGAGCTGGTTTATTTTATAAAGAAATAGAAGACCCTCTTTTTCGAATCCTAGAAAAGGGAAAATTCTATAAAGGAGTTATATCAAAAGAAAATTCAGTTCCTATTGTTAAGCTTGTAAAGAAATTTAATTGTAAAGAGATAAAAAAGATAATTCATCTTTTGGAAGGGAATTTGACAAGAAAAAAACCTCCAGAGATGAGGGTTCCGTTAGGTTTTTATGTATTTGGGTTTCAGGTGCGCTGGTCCTTAAAAGAAACAGAGAGTCCAGGCAGTAAAATATTAATATATAGAACAGAGTTTTTAGATGAAGCAATATCCAAATTTAAGATTGACCTCAAGAAAGTGTCTGGAGAATTTTTTGGAAATTTTAGAATTTTCTATAATAATAGATGGTCCATCTTAGAAACCAAACCAAAAGGTTGGATTTCAAAACACAAAATTTCTACTGTTTCTTTTAATGTAGTTAGATAGATATCTCCATGCTAATAGTGCGTTATGCACTTTTTTTATTTTGATAAAACTTTTTTTCTGATAAAATTAAAAAATAATAATATGAATCAAATAGTTTCAAAAGAAGAATTAGATAAGTTGAAAAAACTTAAAGGAAAGGTAAGGGGGATGTCATTTAAGACAACAGAAGAGTTTATCCTTAAAGAAAAAGGAAAAGATGGATTGAAGAAATTTGAAGAAGCTATGGCAATGCTGGGTTATCCTATAAAATATCAAGAAATAAAACCAATGGATTTTTATCCTCTTTGGGCAGATGCTCTTAAGCTACTGGTTATTAAGAGACTTTTTGACTTCAATAATAAAAAATTTCAAGAAATGGGAAGATTTGAGTCTAAGATTTCTTTGATTATGAGAATTTTTATCCAATATTTTGTTTCACTGAAAAAAGCCGTAAAAGAAGCACCAAGACTTTGGAAAAAATATTTCACAGTAGGAGATTTGAAAGTAGTAGAATTTGATGAACAAAAAAGATATGTAGTTTTTAGAATTGAAAATTTCCATCACCACCCTCTTAGTTGTGAGGCTCAAAAAGGATATTTTCCAAGCATTCTTCAAATAATTGTGAAAAAGCCAGTATCTTGTGAAGAGACAAAATGCATCCATAGGGGAGATGAATATCACGAGTTTTTAATGAAGTGGTAAAACTATAATAGAAAGATCTTTATAAATTTATGAAAATTACAATTTGCGGAAGTATGAATTTTGCAAGAGAAATGGATAAAACAGCCAAAGAGTTGGAGGTTTTGGGTCATACAGTATTTCTTCCAGAATTTGTTAAGGAATTTATTAATGGCAAATTATCTTGGGAACTAGGAAGTCTAAACAAGGAAGAAAGAGCAGAGAGAAAGAAAGAATACAATTTAATCAAGAAGCATTGGGAGAGAATCAAAAAAAGTGATGCTATTTTAGTGCTTAATTATGAAAAGAATGGAATAAAAAATTATATTGGGGCTAATACATTTTTAGAGATGGGTTTTGCCCATATTTTAAATAAAAAAATTTATCTTTTAAATGAGTTGCCTAAATTTGATTATTTGTTAGAAGAAATAAAAGCTATCCAACCCATTATTATTAATGGAGATTTAAGTAAGATTAAATAATTTCTTGTTTTTGGATAGTTGAAAAAATATTAAAATAATAGTAGAGTAAAGAAGGAGAAAAAAAGTCGATTTTTAATAATAAGTAAATTGTAATCATTGAGTTTAAATATGCCAGAATATAGTGAATCTTTTTCACCAGAGAGTCAGCCCGAAAAACCAGAAGAAGAAGAAAAACAGGAGAAATTGGAAAAAACAGAATGGAAAAAGGCAATAGAGGATTATATTCAAAAGATTGCAGAGTTAAATAAAAGACTTAGAGAAGCGACAACCCCCGAAGAGAGAGAAGAGATTTTAAAAGAAGCAGAAGAAGAGGTAAAGAAGTTTCAAGAAATTATGGGTAAGGCAAAGGAGGTAAAAGAAGAATAAACACATACCGAGATGATTAAGATTAATAGAAGCTTTATCTTCAAAGCTTCGCTTTTTTAAGGAATAAAAATATGGAAATAAAAGAAGCTCAAAAATTAGTGAAAGAACATTTGGAAAAAATAGGTTATACAAAGATTGAAACTACGCCAACACATGCTTTTTTGCATTTAATGGAAGAAGTAGGAGAGACTGCAAGAGCGATTTTACATAAAGAGACAAAGAGAAATTCCCTTTCTTTTTCTACAAAACCATCAGATTTAAAAGATGAGGTTGCAGATATTTTCTGGCAGACCTTGAAATTAGCTTCTTATTTAGATATAGATTTGGAAGATTGTTTTTTAAAGAAATACGAAAAGAATAAGGCAAAGCCTAAAAAATCTGAATAAAAATGGTTTTTGATATTATTGACTTTATAATTTAGTTTCTATAACATACTTTATTCATTAAAAAAAACAGGAATGGGTAAAGAGTATGAGCAGTAAAGAAAAAGAAAGTGAGTTGATAAAAAAAAGAGACTTTATTCTTTCTCAACTGAATGTTTTAGATAAAGTACTGGCTGGAGAATTTCTTAATGTACTTTATAATTCTGTGCCCCCGGATAAAAAAAGAAAGTTTATTGAGGAGATTTACAAAAAGATTATTGAGTTAAAAGAGAGATTTAGAGAAATGGTGAAGGAAGAAATAGGAAGGATGGTAAACTCTTTTTAGAGGAGAAAAATATTTTCTCCTTTTTTATTTGAAATTATTTTTTTAATAGGATACAATAAAACAATAAGCTAAAAATATGGAAGAAATAGTTTCAAAAGAAAAAGCTGATGAGTTGATGAAGATAAGTGGAGAAATAAGAGGGATTGTCATTAAGGCAGACGCTCAATTTATTGAAAGAAGAAAAGGAAAAGAATCGTTAGAAAAGGTAGAAAAAGAAATGGAGAGGTTAGGATATCCCTTAAAATATGATGAGATTCGAGCAATGGGATTTTATCCTATAGGCTTAAGAACCCTTAATCTTTTAGTAATAAAACAAGCACTTAATTTTTCAGAGAAAGATATAAGAGAAATGGGAATGGAATCTGCAAAAGTACCGGCTCTCATCAGATTTTTTATGAAGCATTTTTTACAGAGAAAAGATGTGTTTTTCAGGAAGATTCCTATGCTTTGGAAGAAGTTTTCTACATTGGGTAGGCTTGAAAATGTAATGTTTGATGAAAGGAACAGAAAATTAATAGTTGCATTAAAAGATTTTGATGTTCACCCTCTTTATTGTCTTCATATTCAAGGACTTTTTTATACCCTTTTAAAGATAATTACTGGAAGTAATCAGGTGAGTTGTGAAGAGACAAAATGTGTTTATAAAGGAGATGAATGTCATGAATTTTTATTAAAATGGGAATAAAGAATTATGGCTAAAAAATCTATAGAATCAAGAACTGGTAGAGAGCCGGAATATAGGAATATATTTGTTGTTTTCGAAGAAGAAGAGATAAAATTGGAAAAGTTAAAAGAGAAATTAGAGAAGCAAAAGAAAGAATTAAAAAAGAGCAAAGGGGAAGAGGAAAGAATAAGAAAAGAAGAAGAAATTAAAAAAACTGAAGAAGAGATAAAAAGGCAAGAAGAGCTTGTAGAGAAGTTAAAAGAAAAAATAAAAGAACAACTGAAGGAAGATGAAGGATTATCTGAGATGGGTAAAGCCTCGGATTCAGAAAAGAAAAAAATATTAGAAGCATTAAAGAAAGAATTTGGGCCGGAGGATTTTCAAGAAAAATAAAATCGCCTAAAAGGCGGTTTTTTGATAAAATAAAAAAGAGGTCATAAGCTAAATTCTATGAATGTTTTTAAATATCTTAAAGAAAAGAATAATCAGTCTTGTTTTGTGTTAGGTTCTGTTTTTTTTATATTAATACTGCTTTTCAGTATTATTGCCGGTCTTATTGCAGTTCCTGCTTTTAGAAAATATATCAATTTTATTTTTTTGAATGCTGCTGGCATTATTTTTTCTTTATTAGGGGTAGTTTTAGTACTTTTGACTTTAAGGAAAAAAATCAAAGGACTGCTAAAGAATTTTTTAATTTTGACAGGGGTTTGTGCTGCAGGATTTTCTGTGAGCGTAATACTGCACAACCTTATTTATGGTTTGTTTATTATTTTATTTGGTAGAGATTTTTGGGACATAATTGGTTTGTCAGACGAACCTTTGTTTTTTCTTTTAGCTATCTTGGTTTTTCCTGCAGGATTTCTAATAGGAGTTGTTGGAACATTAATCACATTTATCAAAGAAAAGAAGCAACATTAGAATATATTTATGTTTATGAGAAAATCTTTTTTACTTCCTATTGTTTTGGCACTGGTTCTTTTTCCTGTTTTGAGTTTTTCGAAGATAGAGCTTCCTCTTCCTGGAATTACACCAGACAGTATATATTATCCTTTAGATGTTTTTGCAGAGAAGGTTGTTTTATTTTTTACTTTTAGCTCAGAACAAAAGATTGTAAAGGCTTTGAGATATGCAGAGGAAAAATTAGCTGAGATAAATAAAATGATTGATGAAGGAAAAACTGGTTTTGCAGAAAAGGCAAGCGCTAATTATAAAGAGTATTTGATTTTAGCAAATACAGAAATTCAAAATTTAGAATATAAAGAAGACCAGGAAACTCAGGCAGGCTCTGTGGCAGACCGAATAATAGAACATGAAGATGTTTTATTAGGAATCTGGGAAGGAGCTTCAAAAGAAAATAGAGATAAGATTGAACAGATAATCAGTTTTTCTAAAGAACAATTTGAAAAAACCATTGAGATTCTTCCTCAAAATATAAAGGAAGATTTGGAGCAAAAACAAGAAGAAATAAATTCTGCCCTTTTAGAGCTGAAAGGAGATGAGGGAGAACAAGAGCAAAAAGAAGAAGAGACGCAAGAGCCTGAAAAAGAAAACGAGACTTTAATATTTAGTTCAGATGAGAAAGATAATCTAAAAGAATGCAAAGATTTAGAGTCTTCTGATGTATTTTCTATTACTAGATGTTATAAAGAATTGGGAAATCAATTTGTTAATTTAGAATTATGTAATCAAGCAGGTGATATTGTAGGATTGGGCAGTTGTTATGGGGGATTTGCCCAAGCTACAAGCAGTGTTGATTTTTGCAATCAGTTTGTAGAGATTCCTTCTGAAGGAGCATCTACTATCTCGCTTGCTACTTGTTACGGAGTTTTTGCCCAACTGGAAGAGAATCCAAAAATCTGCGATAAAGCCCCAAGCTTTAAATCAAAGGTTGGTTGTTATTTATTAATAGCTGGACTGGAAAAAGATATAGAAATCTGTGAGAATATTATAGAAGGTAAAGAAGGTTGTTATATCATTGTAGCTGTTGAAAAAAGGGATCTTACAGTATGTAATGAGATTGAAGATAATGAATTAAGGGGTTTGTGTGTGTTAAGTGTTGCGACAGAAAGAATGACTAAAGAGGAATTATGCAAGATAGGGGAGGCTTTAGAATTATTTACAGAACAAGATTGTTTAGAGCATTTTCAAAGGAAATAAGTTTTAAGGTTTAAAATAAATCAATAAAATTATGAGAATCACAACACTTTCAAACCCAAGACAGACAATTTTATTAACCTGCCGGCTTGAGGGGAAGGACAATATAATTACCCTTGATTGGCACACTCCTTTAAGTTTTGATCCAATGATGTATGCTGTTTCTGTCGCTAAGATAAGATACTCTTTAGAGTTAATAAGAAAATCAGGAGTTTTTGTGGTGAACTTTATGCCAAAGGAATTTGAAAAAGAGATTCTATATTGTGGTCGTCATTCTGGCAGGGATGTAGATAAATTTAAAGAAACAGGTTTGGAGAAAGAAGAATCAGAAACCATTAATTGTCCAAGAATTAAACAAGCATTAGGTTATTTAGAATGCAAAGTGGAAAAAGAGATTGAGGTAGGCGATCACATTCTTTTTGTTGCTACAATATTGAAGTCTGATTTGAAAAAAGAAGGCAGGCGCTTGTTCCATCTTTTTGCAGATAAGTTTACTACCACTGAGGAATGATATGAAGAAAATAAATATTTTCATAAATGATAAGATATTTGAAGGAGAATTAAATGAGACAGAAGCGGCAGAAAGAATTTATCAACTTTTGCCCATAGAAGCCGATGGGAATTTTTGGGGCGAAGAAATCTATTTTTCAATACCTTTGGAAATGGAAAACGAAAATCCTACAGAGGATCTAAAAATAGGGGATTTAGGCTATTGGCCTGAAGGAAATGGTTTTTGTATTTTTTATGGCAGAACCCCAGACAGCACAGATGATGTTCCTAAACCAGCCAGTCCGGTTACAATTATTGGAAGAATTAAAGGAGAGCTTGACTCCCTTAAAGAGCTAAATCAGGCTAAAATAAAAATTGAAAAAGCAGAACAATAAACCCATCAATTTTTTTGGCTTTATATGAAAGAATATATAATCTCAAAACAAGAGTTTACTGAACTAATGAGAATAAAAGGAAAGGTAAGAGCTGTAGGAATGAAAAGCTATGCAGATTTCATTCTTAAAGAAGAAGGAGAAGAAGGTTTGAAAAAATTGGAAAATGTTTTGGCTGAGTTGGGTTATTCAATAAAATTCAAAGAGATAAGAGCAATGGATTTTTATCCTTTAGGGATACTTGTTGCAATGTTAGTGGCTATCAAGAGGCTTTTTAATTACGATGATAGAAAGTTTCGAGAAATGGGAAGATTTCATACTAAAGCCTCTTTACTTATAAAGCTTTTTGTAAGATATTTTTTCTCAATTGAAAGAGTATTGAAGGAACTTCCAAAAATGTGGAGGAAGCATTTGACAGTAGGAGATTTAAAAGTAGCTGAGTATAACAAAGAAAAAAAGTATATAATTTTAAGGCTGGAGAATTATCATTGTCATCCGCTTCATTGCCAGATTCTTATTGGATACTTGCCTAGCGCTTTGAAGATGATAATTGGTAATGAGGGAATATGTGAAGAGACTAAATGTATATACAAAGGAGATGAGTGTCACGAGTTTTTAGTAAAATGGTAATATGGAACTAAAGTTGGATTAAATTTGACATATCTTTAATTGATCCGTATTATTAAGACAGAACGAGGTTAACACCTTGGATATAAATTAAAAATTTAATATTAAAAATAAAAAAGGAAAAAAATGAGTGTAGGGTTGTATGAATTAATTAAAAAGAAAGAAATCACTTCAGGAGAGATAGATTTATTTATTAGCAAAAACTCTAAATTATTAGACTCGCAGACCCTTGAAAGGCTTGATAGATGGAAGAAGGAAATAGAATTTTGGGAAGAAAGCGCTGAGATATACAAATATGCAGCGATGGGACTTCCTCATAGGAGATTAGTTAGAGCAATGGAAGAGTTAGTAGATCCTCATTCAGGAGAAGTTTGGTTAGATTTAGGATGTGGACCTGCACCGATGAGTAAAGTAATCTGGGAAAAATCTGGAAGAACTCTTAAGAAAATTGTAGGGCTTGATTTAGTTTTAGAGCCAGCGAGAAAGATGGAAAAAGAAATTCCAGTTCTCGAATTAAAATATGGTAATATGGGTGAACATTTAGATTTTCCAGATAAAACATTTGACGGGGTGATTAGTAATATTGCTATTCCTTACACAATAGAATACGAAGGAATTCCAGGGAAAGAAGGGATAAAAAGGTTATTTAAGGAGATTGCTCGGATATTAAAACCGGGTGGACAGCTAGTATGGTCGACCCCAAAAAGGAATATGCATCTATATGTATGTGTCTTTACTTCTATTCAAGATATGATAAGACATCCTGGTTTGATTCTTATCGCAAATAAATTTTTGAAATATGTAGGAACATTAAAGAAAAAAGGAAAGGAAGGATTATATACTTATCTTTCTATAGAAGAATGGAGTGAGCTTTTGAATGAAACGGGATTCGTGGTTGATAGCTGGAGGCGAGTATTTTCTCATCAAGCATTAGTAAATAAATCTTTTCTTTCATAGTTTTAAAAATTGTTAGACCCCTTTGAAAATGTTAAAATTTACTAATAATTCAAAAAAGGGGTTTTTTAATATTTATGCTTTCTCTTGCTATTTCAGGATTTATTAATGGTATTGCTGGATTAGTTCTAGGAGGATTAGTTTTTTTTAAAAACCCGAAAAGAAAAATAAACCAAATTTTTGGCTTAATGAGTTTTTCTGTTGGATTGTGGGGTATTAGTTATGGAATGTGGCAGGTTTCAACAGATAGAGAAATAGCCTTGTTCTGGGTAAAAATTCTTAGTATAGGAGTCATTCTTATGGCTCCTTTTTTTCATCATTGGGTGTTAGTATTGTTAAATATAAAGAGAAAAAAAACTTTATATTTTGGATACTTTATAAGTTTGCTATGTTTACTATCTTTGCCTTTTTCTTTTTTTGTGAAAACAATAGAACCTCAGTTTGATTTTCTTTGGTGGCCAAAGGCAGGATTTGTTTTTATTCTATATTTTTTTCTTAACTACTTGGTATTAATTGGATATAGTTTTTATCTTTTATTTAAAGCATATACTACAGAAAGGGGGTATAAACGAGAACAGATAAAATATACAATAATTGGTACAGCTTTAGGGGTAGGTGGAGCTTTTACTAATCTCCCTTTATGGTTTGGTATTCCTTTCCCTCCTTATGGAACTTTTCTTGTGTTCCTTTATCCTCTTATCCTTGCCTACGCCATCACCCGTTACCGCTTGATGGATATTCGATTTGTATTAGGCAGGGGAGCAATATATATTTTTTCTTTTGTTAGTGTATTTGCTTTAGCTTTTAGCTTAGTATTTTTGAGCAATAAATATTTAAGCGATATTCCTTTCAATATTACTTGGTCATTCATTTTGGTTGTAAGCATCCTTCTTTTTCCTATTATCTTTCGTGTTTTTGAAAAACTTGCCTCAAAATATTTTTATTACACTCTCTACAGCTATCAGGCAGTTTTGACTGACTTAAGCAAGAGACTAACAGAGATCTTAGACCTTGACCGTCTCTCTTCCCTGGTTGTCAACACCTTGAAAAACACAATGAAGCTGGACCGAGTAGTTGTCCTTCTCAGAGACCCTGACAAAGGAGAATACAAGATACAAAAGAACATAGGATTCAGAGAAGAAAACGGTATATCTCTTGTAAAGGACAACTTTCTAACATTCTGGCTTGAAAAAACCCAAAGACCCTTAGTCTTTGAAGAACTTTCTTTAATTATTCAAGATGCCATTGACCAAAGAGAAAAGGAAAGGCTTGAAATACTCCAAGCAAACATGAAAAGAATAGAAGCTTCTGTATGTCTTCCTCTTTTCTCAAAAGGCAAGATTATTGGAATGATTGTCTTGGGCAACAAGATATCAGGTGAACCTTACTCAGTTCAGGATATTGAACTCTTAATCAACCTCTCAAGTCAGTCAGCTATTGCTTTTCAGAATGCAAGATTCTACAAAGAAATCCAAAACCTGTCCAAGAACCTAGAGAAAAGGGTTGAAGAACAAGTCAAACAGATAAGGGCTCTATCTGAGATGAAGACTGAATTTCTAAAGATAGTCAACCACCAACTGAGAACCCCTGTTTCAATCATTAAAGGTATGTCCTCAATGCTAACAGAAGGAACCCTGTCTGAAGAAAAGAAAAAGGATTTTATCAAGAAGCTCTATCTTGCTTCAGAGAGACTCAGTGTCATACTAGATGACATCTTGGTAGCCCAAAGCTTAATTGGCAGTCCTCCCAGAATCTATCTCTCTTCCTGCAATGTCAAGGAAATCATTGAGAATGTGATAAGAAGATTCAAACCATTAGCTAAAAGCAAAGGTTTAAAGATTATACTGAAAACACCAAAAAAGCCATTAGATATTGTGTTTGCTGACTCAGAGATAATCCAGAGAACTGTAGCCCGTCTCCTTGACAATGCCATACTCTATACAGAGAAAGGCCATATTACCATCTCATTTGGTCTTACAAAAGAAAAACACAAACAATTCCTTCAAATCACAATCAAAGACTCAGGCATAGGATTAGACAAGAAAGACAAAGAAAACCTGTTCAGACTATTCTACAGAGGCCAGCAAGCAGTGTATCTCCATCCTAATGGTTCAGGCTTAGGTCTCTTTATTGTCAAAAACCTGATTGAAGCCCACAAAGGAGAAATACAGGTTGAGAGCAAAGGAAGAGGCAAGGGAACTAGGTTTGTGGTGAGGGTGCCGGTTACAAGCCGGATTTAAAAGATATGTTTGACAAATATATTTTGGCGAGATACTTTAAAAGAGAAAGATTAAAAAATATATTATATAAGGTGAAAGGATTGAAGGAGAGAAATAATAGGAAAAAAGAGAAAGATGATGAAGAAGAGTTGCAAAAAAGAAGCGAGGATTTCTTTACAGATGATGAGGAAAGAATATACGAATTATTTTCTGAGGATATTTGATGATACTTAAGTAAAAGGCATTAAGCCTTTTTTTATTTTTTGTTAAAATTAAAGAATGGAAAAAGAAATAATTTCAAAAGAAGAGTTTGATAAGTTAATGGCATTGGAAGGAGAGACTAGGGGATTAGGTTTTAAAACTGAAGCAAAATTTGTTTTGAAAGAAGAGGGAGAAGAAGGTTTGAAAAGACTTAAAGAAGTAATGTCAGATTTCGGCTATCCATATGAAAAAATAAGCCCAATGGAATTTTATCCTTTAGGATTGCTTGGTGTGGCCCTTTTAGCTATTAAAAGGCTTTTTAATTACGATGACAAGAAATTTCAACAGATGGGTGAATTTGAAGCAAAAGCCTCTCTTATAATCCGGCTTTTTATGAAATATTTTGTTTCGCTTGATAGGGTAGCCAAAGAAGCTCCTAAAATGTGGAGAAAATATTATACTATAGGAAATCTCAAGGTTGCAGAATTAAACAAAGAAAAAAGATATATAATCATAAGGATTGAAAATTTTAAACTTCATCCTATTTTATGCGAGGTTCTTAAGGGTTATTATGTAAGCATAGTAAAAATGATAGTAAAAACTTCTGTTTCATGTGAAGAGACAAGATGCGTACATAAAGGAGGCGAATGGCATGAATTTTTGATAAAATGGTGAGATTTCGCTTTTTTATTGACCTTTTCCTAGAAAAAAGTATTATGGAATAGTGAGACTTTGGGTCTCATTTAAAAAAAATAAATTGAAAAATATGGATAGATTAAAAATAATTGAAAGTGAGGAGTTAAATTTATTAGAAAGGATTATAAGATCTCTAGCCCCAGAAGAAGAGCTTAAGAGGCTTTGGGATGATTATCAGAGATGTCAGTATGCAAAATATGTTTACGCAATTAGATGTGCTAAAGAACACAGAGACTCTTTAATAGAGAAATTTATCCTTGATAAAGAAGGAAGATATTTAGAAATAGGATGTGGGCCCGGGGTTCTTTTCGAACCAATAGCTAAAATAATTCAGCCAAAAGAATTGCATGCAATAGATTATTCATTAGAAATGAGAAGGGGTGCGGAGAAAGAAGCGAAAAAGCTGGAAAAAATCTATAGAACTAAGTTCTTCATCTATGATGGAGACCTTTCAAAGTCAGAAACTTGGCATGTATTATGGCAGGACGATTATTTTGATGGAGTAATTTCTAATATGTTCCTTAATTATGTTGCAGGAGGATGGGAACCAATAATTCAACAAGAGGCAAGAATATTGAAGCCAGGAGGTATAATTTATGGAGGTCCACTTATCGATGGAAAGTTCTACAAAAAAGCATTAAGACATGCTTTACCAGAGTTTATTCGGCAACCAATAGAATCTTTCAGAGGATTGAAATTTAGAAAAAAAATTTCAAAGATTTCTAAAAGAAGTCAAGAGTTAGAAGCTAAAGCTCCAGTTAAAGAAGAATTAATTAAATATCTTAAAGAATTAGGGTTTACTGAAATAGAAACCACTGAGACTTATTGGGGTTTAGGGATGACTTTTAGAGCAAGATTAAAGCCCTTTTGATATATTGAAAGGGCATTTTTTTTAAGTTAGAATATTATAACGCTAATTTATAAACACAATGGTTTTTGAGTTTGATGTTAAAATATTGATTCCAATTTCTGCCTTGATTAATTTAATTTTAAGCTTGATAGTTCTTATAAGAGGCCGAAAAAATAAAATTAATATAAGCTTTGGTTTATTTGCTTTTTTTCTGGGTATTTGGTCTCTCTTTTTTTATTTTTATTTTTATCCAGTGATATTTTCTCATTTAATTTGGATAAAATTAGTCTATTTTGTTTCTTTTTTAATAATTCCGCCTGCTCTTTATTTTCTTTTAATTTTTCCAATAAGGAGGTTAGAATCTTTTGTTCTACCTTTTATAATTTATATAGCTATTTCTGGATGTTTGACTTGGTTTTTGTTTTTTACAGATTTGTGGGTGAAAGAAGTAATTATTTTCTCTGGGGATC
Source organism: uncultured Candidatus Saccharibacteria bacterium (assembly GCA_964493485.1). Classification (GTDB taxonomy): domain Bacteria; phylum Patescibacteriota; class Minisyncoccia; order Minisyncoccales; family JANBVM01; genus CAZBMQ01. Next base: position 33,613 of record CAZBMQ010000004.1, on the reverse strand, counting down.
CTCAAACCATCACGGGAGAGATATATATAATATATTTTATCTTTGTAGTTTTTTTGGTAATTTTTGCTTTTTATAACTTAACCAAAAATTATTTTCTTTCGAGAGGCATTGTTAAAAGTCAATTAAGATTTATTTTTCTTGGAATTTTTCTATTTGGTATTCCAACGATATTTGTAGATGTTATTTTACCTTTAACAAAAGGCACTTCTCAATATTTCTGGCTTAGTCCAGTTTTTTCTCTTTTCTTTGTGGCTTCTACCACATACGCTATTACACGATACAGATTGATGGATATTAGATTTATTTTGGGCAGGGGAACCATCTATGTTCTTTCTTTTTTTACTATCGTTCTCTTTACTTATTTGCTATTTTTTTTAAGCAACAAATTTATTACAGGTATTTCTTTTAATATTGTTTTCCCATTTATTCTAACCATAGGTATTTTTCTCTTTCGGCCCATCTTTCGTGTTTTTGAAAAACTTGCCTCAAAATATTTTTATTACACTCTCTACAGCTATCAGGCAGTTTTGACTGACTTAAGCAAGAGACTAACAGAGATCTTAGACCTTGACCGTCTCTCTTCCCTGGTTGTCAACACCTTGAAAAACACAATGAAGCTGGACCGAGTAGTTGTCCTTCTCAGAGACCCTGACAAAGGAGAATACAAGATACAAAAGAACATAGGATTCAGAGAAGAAAACGGTATATCTCTTGTAAAGGACAACTTTCTAACATTCTGGCTTGAAAAAACCCAAAGACCCTTAGTCTTTGAAGAACTTTCTTTAATTATTCAAGATGCCATTGACCAAAGAGAAAAGGAAAGGCTTGAAATACTCCAAGCAAACATGAAAAGAATAGAAGCTTCTGTATGTCTTCCTCTTTTCTCAAAAGGCAAGATTATTGGAATGATTGTCTTGGGCAACAAGATATCAGGTGAACCTTACTCAGTTCAGGATATTGAACTCTTAATCAACCTCTCAAGTCAGTCAGCTATTGCTTTTCAGAATGCAAGATTCTACAAAGAAATCCAAAACCTGTCCAAGAACCTAGAGAAAAGGGTTGAAGAACAAGTCAAACAGATAAGGGCTCTATCTGAGATGAAGACTGAATTTCTAAAGATAGTCAACCACCAACTGAGAACCCCTGTTTCAATCATTAAAGGTATGTCCTCAATGCTAACAGAAGGAACCCTGTCTGAAGAAAAGAAAAAGGATTTTATCAAGAAGCTCTATCTTGCTTCAGAGAGACTCAGTGTCATACTAGATGACATCTTGGTAGCCCAAAGCTTAATTGGCAGTCCTCCCAGAATCTATCTCTCTTCCTGCAATGTCAAGGAAATCATTGAGAATGTGATAAGAAGATTCAAACCATTAGCTAAAAGCAAAGGTTTAAAGATTATACTGAAAACACCAAAAAAGCCATTAGATATTGTGTTTGCTGACTCAGAGATAATCCAGAGAACTGTAGCCCGTCTCCTTGACAATGCCATACTCTATACAGAGAAAGGCCATATTACCATCTCATTTGGTCTTACAAAAGAAAAACACAAACAATTCCTTCAAATCACAATCAAAGACTCAGGCATAGGATTAGACAAGAAAGACAAAGAAAACCTGTTCAGACTATTCTACAGAGGCCAGCAAGCAGTGTATCTCCATCCTAATGGTTCAGGCTTAGGTCTCTTTATTGTCAAAAACCTGATTGAAGCCCACAAAGGAGAAATACAGGTTGAGAGCAAAGGAAGAGGCAAGGGAACTAGGTTTGTGGTGAGGGTGCCGGTTACAAGCCGGATTTAAAACTAATTATTTTCCATACTCCATAATTTGCCATGGCTGAATTAAGGAGTATGGAGATGCACAAATAAACTTGTTAAGGTAAAATAAAAATATGGGGAGCACGTCTAAAGTCATAATAATATTTATCATTTTAATATGTATTATTTTTTATTTTTTAAAAAGGTCGTCGCAACCTACCTTACAAGAATCATCTATACCTCCCGAAAAAGAATCGGTTGGGGAGGAAAAAGAAGATATTCAAAATATGAAGCTAACTAGTCCGGTTTTTGAAAATAATCAGTTAATTCCTTCAAAATATGCCTGTGATGGAGAAGATATAAATCCTCCTCTTCAAATAAGTGAAGTGCCGGAAGGAGCCAAAAGCCTTGTTCTTATAGTAGATGATCCTGATGCTCCAATGGGAACATGGGATCATTGGATTGTATGGAATATTGATCCTGATACTGGAAAAATTGAGGAAGACAGTGTGCCGGAAGGAGCTGTTGAAGGGTTAAATGATTTTAGAAAACATTCATATGGGGGACCTTGTCCTCCTTCGGGGACACATCGATATTTTTTCAAATTATATGCTTTGGATACTCAGCTTGAGCTTGATGATTCTTCTAGAAAGAAAGATGTGCAACGAGCAATGAAAGGACATATTCTCGATACAGCTGAATTAATAGGGCTTTATCAGAGACAATAAGATTAACTTTTTTATTTAGATAAGATGGAAATATGGAAAACACTATACCAAAAGAAGAGATAGAGAAAATGATGAATCTTAAAGGGAAAGCGAGAGGAATGGCGATTAAAGGAGAGGCAGAGTTTATTCTTCATGAAAAAGGAGAAGAGGGTTTAAAGAGGCTAGAGGAAGAAATGGCAAAGCTTGGTTGTCCTGTAGACTACAGAAAAATGAAGGCTATGAGCTTTTATCCTGTAAAATATGAAGGTTTGACTACATTAATTCTTAAAGAGGTTTTTAATTTTTCAGATGATGATTTTAGGAAAGCCGGGATTTTTGAATCCAAGATTTCTTTTATTTTGAGGATGTTCTTAAGATATTTTTATTCAATAAAATCAATGGCAAAAGAGGCTTCAAAAATATGGGAGAAGTATTATGATTTTGGTAGTTTGACAGTTAAAGAGTTGGATGAAGAGAAAAAGCAGGGTGTTTTGGTGGTGAAGGACTTTAATCATCATCCCTGTTATTGCAGAACCTTGGAAGGATTTATCGGAAGCATAGTAGCAATGATTACGAATACAGATGTAGTATGCAGAGAAGTAAAGTGTCCTCATTGGGGGCATGAACATCATGAATATTTACTAAAGTGGTAATTTTGTTTTACAAAATTTTCTTTTTTAGTTAAGATAAATGATTATTATACAGAAGGCAAACAATATCTTGTATCTATGGAACAAATAGTCTCAAAAAAAGAGTTAGAGGAGTTAATGAAAATAAAAGGAGAGGTGAGGGGTTTTTCTCTTTGGGAAGATGGAGAATTTATTTTGAGAAAAGAAGGAGAGAATGGTGTAAAAAAATTAGAAAATGCATTAGCTGAAACAGGGCATCCTTTAAGGTTTAATGAGATAAAGAAGATGGATTTCTATCCTTTATGGTATCAAGCATTGATTTTGTTGCTTATTCATAGAATTTTTAATTATGGAGACAAGGAGTTTCAAGAAATGGGGGCTAAAGAAGGAAAAGTATCTCCTCTCATCCGACTTTTCATCTCTTATATCTTTTCACCAGAAAGAAGCCTTAAAATGGCAGCTAAAATGTGGAGGAATGCTTTTTCTGTAGGAGATTTAAAGGTTGCAGAGTTTAATAAGAAAGATAGATACATTGTTTTAAGGTTGGAAAACTGGAAATTGAGTCCTTTTAACTGCCAAGTACTTAAAGGTTATTTTTCAAGCCTTTTAAAATTAATGGTAAAGAAAGATGTAACAGCTGAAGAGACAAAGTGTGTTTTCAAAGGCGATGAGCATCATGAATTTATTTTAAGATGGTAATTTAATCTATAAAAATATGCCATATAGAAGATTTAGAAAAACATTATTCAAGAAAGTGAGAGGGAAGTGGACCAAAATGAAAACATATCCTACTGCTAATGAAGCAAGGAGGGCTATGATGCGCTTAAGAGAAAAAGAACTCCGCAAGAAAAAAGCCCGTAAATAATATGGCAAAGCTTCACGAGGATTTAATAAATAAAGAGTTTTGGTATAAAGACATTACTCTTATTCCCAACAGGCTTCCTGATTTTGAGAGAGAGGAGGTTGATTTGACGACTCATTTTACCAAAAGAATAACTCTTAAAGCGCCTCTTGTTTCTTCTCCAATGGATACAGTAACAGAAGCTGATATGGCAATCTTGATGGCTCTACACGGAGGAATAGGAGTGATTCATTATAATTTCTCAACTATTGAAGAGCAGATGAAAGAAGTGGAAAAGGTGAAGAGATTTGAGGCAGGGTTTGTATTTAATCCAGTGGTTCTCTCTCCTGACAATACTATTAGAGATAGTTATAAAATCAGAGAAAGATATGGATTTTTTAGTACTCCTATCACAGAAGATGGTACTTTGAACTCAAGGCTTTTGGGCATTGTTACGCATAGAGATGTGAGATATAGAACAGATATGAATACTAAATTGAAGGATGTGATGACTCCAAGAGAAAGAATGGTTGTAGCTTTCAAAAAAGACACAGTGGACAAGAATGACTTGGATAGAGCAAACAGAATAATAAGAGAAAATAATCTCGATACTTTACCAATTGTTGATGAGAATGATAGAGTAGTAGCTTTAGTTACATACAGCGATCTTAGAAAAAATGAAAAATACCCATTAGCTACAAAAACAGAGAATAAACAGTTAAGGGTGTTTATTGCTGTGGAGTCTCGCATGGAATTAGCAAAGCCAAGAATCACAAAGGGTTTTGAGGCTGGAGTAGATGGAATTGTTATTGACGCAAGCATAGTGTTTAAGGAACAGGTAAAGATTGCCAAATGGACAAAAGAGAATTTTCCTAAACTTGAGGTGGTGTTAGGAAATGTAGATTCTGCTGAAATGGTGAGAAAAATAATTGAAGAAGGGAATGAGTATTGCGACGCTTTAAGAGTAGGAATAGGGCCAGGGGCTGCATGTATTACTCAGCAGGAGTTAGGCACGGGAAGGGCTCAGGCTTCAGCGGTTTGGGAATGTGCTCAAGAAGCAAAAAGATTAGAAAAAAAATATGGTTTGATGCCTCTTATTGCAGATGGAGGTATTAAGATTGCTGATGGATGTGTGCAAGACGCTTCAAAGCCTGGCGATATAACAAAAGCACTGGCTTTGGGAGCTCAAACCTGTATGATGGGTTCTTTATTGGCAGGTCTTGATGAATCTCCAGGTGAAGCAGAGTATGACTATGAAGAAAAAAGAATGGTAAAGAAATATAGAGGAATGGGATCATTAGAAGCAATGGAGAAAAGGTCAGCAGTAAGATATGCTGTTGATAAAAGGAAAATCAGAATTGCAGAAGGAGTAGTGACAAAGGTTCCTTATAGGGGATCCGGACGAAAATTTTTACCAAAGCTGATAATGGGGATAAAACAAAGCTTACAAAAACAAGGATTCAGAAATATTAAAGAACTTCAAGAATTCGCAGATATTCGTCCAATAGCAAGGTAATTTTAGTTAATATTAAAAATCCAGACAAAACATATTGAGTTTGGATTTTTCGTTCTTTTTAGTGCCGAGTTTATGCTCGTTTTTGTTTTATATAAATATTTGATATAATAAGAGAGTAAACAGATTATTCTATAAACAATATGAGAAAAGAGATTGATACTAAGTTAAGTATTGGCATTTTAATAGGGATAGTTATAGGTTGTGCTTTTTTGATTAATTTTATGTCTAATTATTTTTCCATTCCTTCTGTTTCTATTCCTAATATTTCTCTTCCTTCTTTTCCTTCAATATTTCCGCCAAGCAAACCTTCAAAAATAGAGAATATTAAAAAATTTGCTTCAGAAGAAGAATTCAAGGCTTACTTAGAAGAATCCAGTGTTGAATATTATACAGAGGAGTTGGGATTTGGAGGAGGGAGAATGCCTATGATTGAGGAAGGATTTGCTCTTGAAGCACCTGCAAAAGGAATGGAGGAGCAGGGTGTACCAGAAAGGGTTTCAGAGACAAATGTTCAGGTAGCAGGGATTGATGAGCCTGATATTGTAAAGACAGATGGAAAAGAAATCTATTTTTCACCCGGGAGGAGTTATTATTGGAGAAGATGGATTGAATATATACCGCCTGAAATAAAGGGCGAGACAAAGATTATTAAGGCCTTTCCACCAGAAGATTTAGATATCGAAACTAAGATAGACAAAAGAGGAGATTTGCTTTTATATAAAAACATCTTAGTGATTTTCTCAGGAAGCAAGATTTATGGTTATGATGTCTCAAATACAAAAAATCCTGAAAAGAAATGGAGTATAGAGCTAAAAGATAAAAACTATTTGATTGGAGCAAGACTTTATAAAGACAAAGTATATTTAATTACAAGGACAAATATTAATGTATATCACCCTTGTCCTATTGAGCCTCTTAAAATAAATGATGAGCCTTTAGAAATAAAGTGTATAGATATTTATCATCCTATGATAAGTGTGCCTGTGGATGTTACATATAATGCAATGATAATAAACCCTGTTTCTGGAAAGGTTGAAAACAAAATGTCTTTTGTGGGCACCTCTGACTCTTCTGTGATTTATATGTCAGAAAATGGAATTTATATTACTTATTCTTATTATGAGAGCATTTTAAAATTTTTCTCCAAATTTTATAAAGAAAAATGTAGCGATATTATTCCAAATTGGATTATTGAAAAGTTAGAAAAGCTTCAGACTTATGATATAAGCGAAGCAGCAAAACTCACAGAATTTAGAATCATCTTTGAAAGATATTATAATTCTTTAGACCGAGATGAAAGGTTAAAGATGGAGAATGAATTAGAAAATAGAATGGAAGATTATTATAAAGAACACAAAAGAGATGTAGAAAAAACAGGTGTTGTAAAGGTAGGATTAAATGATTTTTCAATAACAGCCAGTGGGAATGTTCCAGGAAAGCCTTTGAATCAGTTTTCATTAGATGAATATAATAATTATTTAAGAATAGCTGTTACGATAGGAGAGGGAAGAATCTGGTGGGGAATTGGAATAGGCTGGCCCAGAAAAACAGCAAATGATGTTTATATATTAGACAAAGAACTAAAGCAAGTAGGCGCCTTAAAGGATTTAGGGTTAGAAGAAAGAATCTATTCTGTGAGATTTATTCAAGATAAAGGTTATCTTGTTACATTCAGACAAATTGATCCATTCTTTGTTTTGGATTTATCTGACCCTAAAAATCCACAGGTGAAAGGTGAGCTTAAAATTCCCGGTTACTCTTCTTATCTGCATCCAATAGATAAAAATAGAATTTTAGGAATTGGAAAAGAAGGGGCAAAAGTAAAGATTTCCCTCTTTAATGTAGAAAATCCTGAAGAGCCTGTCGAAGAAGATAAATATACTTTAAATGAATATTGGTCAGACATATTAAATACCCATCATGCATTTTTATTGGATGAAAAGCATGATGTATTTTTCTTGCCTGGGAGCAAGGGGGGATATATTTTTTCTTTTGAAAACAGCCAACTAAAATTAGTAAAAGCAGTAAGCGATATAAGGGCGAGAAGAGCCATTTACATCAATGATTATATGTATATAATAGGGGATAATAAAATTGTTGTTTTAAATGAAATAGATTGGAAAAGAACAAAAGAATTAGAGTTATAATTAATGTTTTGGATACCAAAATATGATTGATAAAGAGAACAATCGAGATGAAAAAAGTAAAGTGTGGTTGAGAGAAGACGGAATAGTTTATGTTGTAGTAGGAAAGACGGTTTCTGAAGAGGAGGTAATGGATTTAATAGACAAGATCGAGGAAATTCTAAAAAGTGTTCCGGGTAAGGCAAAGGTTTTGGTTGATGTGGGGACAGTGGCAGTGATTAGGTCTTCAAGCTTCAGAAATAAACTTGCAAAGAGGTTAAGGGATACTGTTGAATCTCGCGGGGTGGAGAAGGCAGCTTTTTTTGGTCAAAAACTGATTACAAGAACTATTGTGTCTTTTATAGTTATGGCAAGTGGATTAAAGAATCTAAAAGTTTTTGAAAATAAAGAAAAAGCCTTAAAATGGTTAAGAGAAGAGAATACTAAATAAAATTCAGATAAAAAATTATGGAAGAAGAAAAAAGTAAAATTTGGATAGATGAAAACGGAATAGTAAACATCAAAATAATGGTAAAAAATCTTAGCGAAAAAGATATGGAGGAACTGATAAAGGAAGGGAAAGAAATAGCAAAAAATCTTACAGAAAAAGCGCTGATATTAGTGGACATAAGCAGTGGTCTTATAGCTATTTCTTCTCGGTTTAGAAGAGATATTGCAGAAGAGATAAAAAAGTTAGCTATAGATCCTGGATTTAAGAAACTTGCGATTTTTGGTGGCGTGCTTCCAAGAACAGTAGCTTCTTTTGTGATAACAGCAAGTGGAGTAAAGAATATGAAGGTATTTAAGACAAAAGATGAGGCTTTAAGATGGTTAAGAGAACCATAAATGTGAGGAATGAATAAATTTCAAAACCTGTATCAAAAACTTTATAAGAAATATGGGCACCCGAGTGGTCAATGGAAAATATGGTGCAAAAGACCAAAAACTTATAAAGAAAGAGAAGAGATAATAATCGGGGCTGTTTTAACCCAGCGAACAAACTGGAATAATGTTGAAAGGGCGATTTCCTGCTTAAAAGAAGCAGGAATTTGTTCTATATATGGAGTTTTTGAAAATGCTCGAAAAAGAAAAGAAAAATTTGCTGATTTAATAAGGTCTTCTGGTTTTTATAAACAAAAAGCAGGATACCTTTTTGGTTTGGCAAAATTTATTGTTGAAACATACGGAGATATTAAAGAAATGAAAAAACAGAAGCTGGAGAAATTAAGAAAAGAATTACTTTCTCTTAAAGGGTTAGGCAAAGAGACAACAGATAGTATTTTGCTTTATGCGCTTGATAAACCTATTTTTGTTATCGATGAATACACTAGGCGTTTAGCAAAGAGATATAGATTATCAGAGAATTTTTCATATGATTCTTTGCAAAAACTATTCCAGGGAAATCTGCCCAAAAACTATAGATTATATCAAGACCTCCATGCATTAATTGTTATTGAAGAGCAGAAAAGACAATAATATGTGTTTTTATTCAAAAATTATAGACCCTTTATTAAAAGATTTAAGGGATTACATTCCTGAGTTTGCTGGAATGAAGGCAGGAGATATTGTTTTAGATGTTTGCTGTGGAACAGGAGACCAGGTATTTCATTACAGAGAAAAAGGAATATCAGCTGTAGGGATAGATAAGAGAAAAGAAATGATTGAGTTTGCTGAAAGAAAAAAACAAAGATTGAGTCTTAATGATGTTTCTTTCTATGTTGGAAACGCAACAAAATTACCTTTTGAGGACAATTCTTTTGATTTTGTATCTGTTTCTTTCGGACTGCACGAGATGAAAAAAGCTGAAAGAGATAAAACAATTCTTGAAATGAAAAGAGTGGTAAAAAGAGAGGGGAGTTTGATATTTGTTGATTTTAGTTCTCCGTTACCTAAAAATATTTTTTCTTTTATATTGAAAACAGTAGAATTCGCAGCAGGCAAAGAGAATTATAATTGTTTTAGGGAGTTTATTTCAAGTGGAGGGTTACCTAATTTGTTGAAAAAGAATAATCTAAGAGTAGAAAGGGAGGGTTTAATAAAATCAGGGATTGTTTCAATATTAAAGGTGAAGCTCACTTAGAATAATTTGACTCATTAAAAAAGGCAGGCTATTATTAAGGAGTAGCTGAGAATCTTTCTCAGTATTTAAAATAAAATAAATTTAATTTATAAAAAAGAACCATAGGGGGGATATATATATGTTAATTGAAGACCAGCAGAAAGTAGCTTTGATCCAAAGAGTAGAAGAGTACAGGTTTTGGAAAGAATATATGGATTTTCTTGATACAAAGGAGGGTAAGATTTTCCTAAATTCTCCTCCATATCGTAAGGAATTTCAGGTTTTCAAAGAATTTTTAGAACCTATCGTTTCAAAATTAACAGAGAAACAAGATATAGTTGAAGTATTAGAGATAGGATGCGGAAGAGCTTTCTTAATTGTAAGAGCAATGAAAGAAATTACTAAGAATTTTGGATTTGGAATGAAAGCAAAAGTTTGTGCAAGCGACATATTTCTTGATGGAGCAAAAGAAAAACTTGAGGCTTTGGGATACTTTGATGTAAGCTTGAAAAAAGTTGATCTTCGCGAGAAATTACCATTTTCTGATAATTCTTTTGATATAATTGGAGCCAGCAAGGTGATTCAAGACATTCCTTTCTCACAAGGAAAAACAGGAAAGGAAGCTTTAGTAGAGATTTTTAAAGAACTTTATAGAATATTAAAACCGGGAGGAGTATTAATATGGAGCTTTATGAGAGTTGATTTAAATCCTGTAAAAGGAGCTTTAAAATATATGGGTTATCTTTTAAATCCTATAGAATGGATAAAAGCAAGATATTTTTTACCTAAGTACGCCATAAAGATGGTTAAATGGGCAAAGCCTTTCAGGGAAAAGCTGAAGAAAGGGATTTATCATCGAATAACCAAAGAAGAATGTGAAAAGCTGTTGCTTTCTGTTGGTTTTGAAAATCCAGAATTTAAATTGACTTTTGCAGAACAATTTTTTGTAAACAAAGCAAATAAGCCTTTTTTATTATGAATTTCATTGCCATTTCAGCTTTTGTAAATGGCTTTTTTATTCTTTGTTTGGGAATTTTTGTCCTTTTGAAAAGAAAAGAAAGAGAAAGCAGAATATTTTTTCTGTTAAGTTTATCTGTGGCTTTTTGGCAGATAAACTATGGGTTTTGGCAGATGGCAGAAAATAAAAATGAGAGCTTTTTATTTCTCCGTCTATTGATGTTTAGTTCATTATTCTCGTCTGTAATTCTGCTTCATCTCGTGTTGGTATTTTTGGATTTAATTCAAAAAAATAAGAGATTGTTGTTTTTTCTTTATATTATAACTCTCATCTTTCTGCTTTTAGTATTTTCTCCTTTTTATATTTCAAAAACAAAAGCTTATTGGTTTTACCCCTATTGGCCAATTGCAGGTCCCGGAGCCAATCTAACTTTTCTATGGTCTTTCGTTCTTGCAGGAGTTACTTTTGGATTATTGATTAAAAATTATCCTGAGCTTGAAGGTGAAAAAAAGAAACAGACAGCTTATCTTATTTTAGCCCTGGCTATTGGTACTATTACAGGCGGATTTTTCAATATTCCTCAATGGTATGGGATAGAACTTTTTCCTTATGGCAATTTTTTTCTTCCACTTTTTCCTTTGGTTATTGCTTTTGCCATTATTAAGTATCACCTTTTTGCAATTAAGGTTATTTTTACAGAAATTTTAGTGGGAGTGATTGGTTTTTCTTTATCAGTGCTTCCATTGATAATGCCGACTATTTCCTTGAGAATATTAACAAGCGTGATTTTCTTTTTGTTTTGTATATTTGGGTATCTTTTAATAAAATCTACCCATAGAGAAATTGAAAGAAGGGAACAAATGGAGGAATTGAGCAGAAAGCTTAAAAAAGCCTACAAGCACATCAAAGCCCTTTCTGAAATGAAAACAGAATTCCTCAAGGTAGTGAATCATCAATTAAGAACTCCTGTTTCTATCATAAAAGGGATGCTTTCAATGATGGCAGAGGGTTCAGTCAAGGGAAAGAAGCTAAAAGAATTCATTAAGAAATCATATCTTTCTTCAGAAAGACTTTCTACATTATTAGATGATATTTTATTAGCTCAAACCCTTGTAGGAGGAACATTCCATCTTAATCTTTCTCCATGCCAAATTGAGGATATCATATATACACTTCTAGAGTATTTTAAACCGTTAGCTAGAGCAAATAAATTGAGAATAACCTTCACAAAGCCAAAAGAACCTCTGCCAACCACATTAGCAGATTCAGAAATGTTAAAAAGAGCTATTTCAAGACTAATTGATAATGCTATCTTGTATTCAGACAAAGGCAGGATTGAGATCTCACTTTCTCTTAAAAAGCAAAAGGATAAACAACTTATTCAATTTACAATTAAAGACTCAGGCATAGGATTAGATAAGGAAGATAAAGAGAATCTCTTTAAGCTTTTCTATCGTGGAGAAAAAGCTACTTCTTTACATCCCAATGGTTCAGGCTTAGGTCTCTTTATTGTCAAACACATCATAAAAGCTCACAAAGGCACAATTCGTGTTAAAAGTAAAGGCAGAGGCAAAGGTACCACCTTCTTTATTGCTCTACCAGTAATAGGGGAAATGTGATGCTTTTTATAGTCAATTGACAAAAAAGAAAACTTGTTTAAGAATAACATAGATTTTTTAAAAATTTAAAAATGTAATAAAAGAAAATAAAGAATGGAAAAAAGAATAAAAGGAGGAGAAAGAGATGATAGATATGGAAATTTTTTCTGATTTTCTTAGAATTGAGAACGAAAAAGTCGTGTGTGAAAAAATAGAGAAATTTATAAAAGAAAAAGTAGAAGAATTGAAACGAAACGGAGTAATTCTTGGTTTAAGTGGAGGAGTAGATTCTGCATTGGTTGCATATCTTTGCGTGAGAGCTTTAGGAGCGGATAAGGTTTTTGCTTTATATATGCCAGAGAAAGATAGTAAAAAGAGTCATTTTCAAGATGCAAAGAAAATCGCAGATTTGTTAAAGATAGATTTAAGAATATTCGATTTAACATCTTTACTGGAGAGAATGGGAATATATAGATTATATCCTATGAGTCTACTTAAGGTAGTTCCATCAAGAAAAATTAAGGGATTTATTACAGAAAAAAGCAAGGAGTTATTTGGAAAACTGAATAATTGTGATCCTATAATAGAAAGTCGATCGGGAACTGATAAAAAATTTATTTTAGGAGGAAGTGCCTATGTTAATATAAAACATAGACTAAGAATGGCAGTTTTGCATTTCTATGCAGATCTAAAGAACTTAGCCACAGTGGGAGCAGCTAACCAAACTGAATTTTTGACAGGAGTCTTTGTAAAATTTGGAATAGATGGAGTTGCAGATTTCATGCCTATTTTACCTCTTTTTAAGGTTCAAGTGAGACAATTAGCTTATTATATTGGAATTCCAAGAGAGATTGTAAAAAAGACTGCTGATCCAGATATTGTTCCTGGGTTTAATAATAAAGGCAAGATGTTTAAAAATGAAGCATTGCTAGATCTAATTCTTATTTTTTGGAAAAAAGGTTTTTCTGTAAAAGAAACAACTAAGAGTTTAATGAATCAAGGAATAACAGAAGAATTTGTCGAAAGAATTTATAAATTGGTTGAAATTTCCAGAAATATGAGAGAAGTACCATATATTCCAGATATTTAATTATTAATTAAAAGCAGGTGTTCCTGCTTATTTTTTTTAAAAAATGATATAATTTAAAAAGATATGTTATGAGAAAAATCACTCGTCCGATTAAAGATCCCAGAGACTTTTTTATTAAGCTTCAATCTATAACTAGTATAGTTTTTGTTCTCAGTCATTTTATTGCTATTAAGCTAAATATTTGGAAGCCTCCAGAAACACTTCTTGCAGAAATCATTTTATATTGTGGAGTTCCATTAATTTTGTTTTCTCTTTATTTTACAGGAATAAAAAGAATTTTTCCTCAGAGAATAGGAGATATAATACATAGTTATGTTTTAATTTCAGTAATAAGCGCTTTTGCAATTTGTTATGATGGTTCCATAGGTGGAAATTTTGTATTTCTGTTTTTTCTTTTAATAGCAGTTTCTATTCTGTTTCTTGATGAATTTCTTCCTCTTTTTATTGCAGGAATGGCAAGTTTGATAATCGGAATAGAATTCATTTTAACTATAAATTTTTCTCCATCTTATGTTCATTTTTTTAAACCAATTTTGCAAATTATGTCTTTTTTAATTGTAGGATGGGTTAGCTCTGGTTTGGTGGAAAAGACATTAAATGAAGAAAAAATAAGTTTAGAACTAAAAAAAGCATATGTCGATCTAAAAGAGGCATCCAAGCACATCAAAGCCCTTTCTGAAATGAAAACAGAATTCCTCAAGGTAGTGAATCATCAATTAAGAACTCCTGTTTCTATCATAAAAGGGATGCTTTCAATGATGGCAGAGGGTTCAGTCAAGGGAAAGAAGCTAAAAGAATTCATTAAGAAATCATATCTTTCTTCAGAAAGACTTTCTACATTATTAGATGATATTTTATTAGCTCAAACCCTTGTAGGAGGAACATTCCATCTTAATCTTTCTCCATGCCAAATTGAGGATATCATATATACACTTCTAGAGTATTTTAAACCGTTAGCTAGAGCAAATAAATTGAGAATAACCTTCACAAAGCCAAAAGAACCTCTGCCAACCACATTAGCAGATTCAGAAATGTTAAAAAGAGCTATTTCAAGACTAATTGATAATGCTATCTTGTATTCAGACAAAGGCAGGATTGAGATCTCACTTTCTCTTAAAAAGCAAAAGGATAAACAACTTATTCAATTTACAATTAAAGACTCAGGCATAGGATTAGATAAGGAAGATAAAGAGAATCTCTTTAAGCTTTTCTATCGTGGAGAAAAAGCTACTTCTTTACATCCCAATGGTTCAGGCTTAGGTCTCTTTATTGTCAAACACATCATAAAAGCTCACAAAGGCACAATTCGTGTTAAAAGTAAAGGCAGAGGCAAAGGTACCACCTTCTTTATTGCTCTACCAGTAATAGGGGAAATGTGATATGATAAATATATGAGAAATAACCAAATTAATCTATCGCCTAGTTCTTTAAATTTATTTTTGGAATGTCCTCTTTGTTTTTGGCTAGAAAAACGTATGGGAATTCGAAGACCGCCTCCTTATCCTTATAGTTTGAATGCAGCAGTAGACCAACTTTTAAAGCAGGAATTTGATGCTTATCGGGCTAGAGGCGAAAATCATCCCCTTATTATAGCCTCGAATATTCCCGCGAAGCTTTTTCCTAATCAAGCCTTATTGAATAAATGGAGGAACAATTTCGAAGGAATTCGTTATTACGATACTGAACTAAAAGCTACACTTTTTGGTGCTGTAGATGATGTTTTGCAGTTTGAAAGTGGAGAATTAGCTCCTTTGGATTTTAAATCTACAGGAAGCAGGGAAGTTAATATTTATGATAGTTTTCAATTACAGATGGATGTCTATACTTATCTTTTAGAGAAAAATGGCTTTTCTACTCCTGGGAAAGGATATTTCGCTTTTTATTTAGTTAACAAAGAAGATGGATTTATAAATAGACTTCCTTTTAGAGAAGAATTGAGAGAAGTTAAGACAGATTCTTCTCGTGTACCTGTACTTTTTAAGGAAGCTGTCTTATTGCTTAGAGGAAAGAGACCTTTGAAACACAGCGAAGATTGTAAATTTGGGCAGTGGTTTGAAAGGGTTAAAAATTTGATTGATTAATAAATATGATTTCTTTTGAAGAATTTCAAAAAATAGATTTAAGAATTGCCAAGATTATTAAAGCCGAATCAGTAGAAAAATCTGAGAAACTTCTTAGGTTAGAAATAGATTTAGGTGATGAAAAAAGACAAATTATTGCAGGAATCGCTAAAGCTTATAATCCAGAAGAAGTGATGGGAAAAGAGATAGTAGTCGTTTCGAATTTAAAACCAAGAACTATTTTTGGTTTAAAAAGTCAAGGAATGCTTTTAGCGGCTAATTTTAATGGTAAGCCAGTGCTTTTAGTGCCCGATAAAGAAGTTCCACCAGGTTCTAAAATATCTTAAATAGATATTTTGCCGCTTTTACTTTTTATAAAAGCGGTTTTTTGATACAATAAAATATGACCCCGAGTTATTTTAAAGCAAAACATGGTTATGAAATTGATGGGCTGTGGTATCCAAGAGTGACATCTATTTGTAGGATTATCGCAAAGCCTGCCCTTGAAAAGTGGTTGGCAAATCAAAAAAGCTTTTCTGCTATGGAAAGGAAAAGAAAAAAGATAATTGAGTGGGGGATATTAGTTCACGAGACCCTAGAGAAGATCCTTTTGGGAGAAAATACCACAATTAGTCCAAAAATTCGTCCATCCGTAGATGCTTTTTTAGATTGGTTGCAGAGACATAAAGTGAGAGCTTTTGAAGCTGAAAAAAGAGTATTAAGCAAGAAACACTTTTATAGCGGGACTTTAGATGTATTAGCAGAGATTGATGGAAGACTTGGGATTTTGGATTTAAAGACAAGCAGTGAGATATGGGATGACTATTTTATCCAAACTGCCGCTTATTTCCAGGCTTACAATGAAAAGAATTCAAAGAAGGCTAAGACTTATTGGATTTTGAGGGTAGATCAATATCAAAAATGTATGTTATGCGGGGCGGAAAAAAGAAACAAAAACGGAGAGATAGATATCAAAAAAAACAATAAAAAGTGTAATCACGAATGGAGCGACCCTAAAGGAGTTTTTGAATTGAGAGAAGTAAAAAATAAACAGATTTATATAACCACATTTTTAAATGCAAAAAAGGTATGGGAGTTTGCAAATAGGCACTTACTTTCAAAAATTACAAATTATCCTGGTAAAGGTTCTCTTTGGATATAAAATATAAATAATAATATGGAAGAAATTATCAATAAAGAACTTGCTAAAAAAATAATTGAGGAAATAAAAGGAGAAACAAGAGGGATAGCAATAAAAGATGATTTTGACTATGTTTTAAAGAGGAAAGGCAAAGACGGTGTAAAAATGCTGGAACAAGAGTTAGAAAAACTTGGTTATCCAATAAAATATAAAGAAATAGAACCAATGAAATTTTATCCTTCTGGGTTGGAGCCTGTTATTATGTTGGCGTGCAAGAAATTGTTTAATTATACAAAAGATGATTTTAAAGCATTGGGAGCTTTTAGCGCCAAAATCCCCTCTGTAATAAGGATTTTTATAAGATATTTAGGTTCCCTTGATTTGATTGTGAAAAGCGCATCTAAGATGTGGCACAAGTATTATACATCAGGGGAATTAAAAGTGATTGAATTAAATAAAGAAAAGAAATATATAATTATAAGGCTTGAAAACTTTGCTTTACATCCGGTTTATTGTATAGGGCTTGAAGGATATTTCCCAGCTTTAGTAGGGATGGTAATAAAAGGGAAAATAACTTGCCAAGAAACTAAGTGTATCCATAGAGGAGACGAATATCATGAGTTCATAATAAAATGGGAGTAAAATTTCCAACCTCGAACTTTGAACATAAATGATATATAATTATGTCTCAGATTATTTCAAAAGAGGAGTTTGAAGAATTAATGAAGATAAAGGGAGAAACAAGGGGAATGTCTCTTAAAGGAGAAGGGAATTTTATTCTTAAACAGGAAGGAGAAGAAGGGCTCAAAAAATTGGAAAAAACAATAGCAGAATTAGGCTATCCAATAAAATTTAAAGAAATAAAAGCAATGGATTTCTATCCTTTGGGATTAGAAGTTGTTACATTAGTAGCGATAAAAAGACTCTTTAATTACGATGATGAGAAATTTAGAGAGATGGGGAGATTTGAATCTAAGCTTTCGTTTATTATTCGACTTTTTATGAAATATTTTTTTTCAATGAAACAAGCAATAAAGGTAGCTCCTAAAATGTGGAAAGAAAATTATACAGTAGGAGATTTGGAGGTTCCAGAATTTGATGAAGAAAAAAAATATGCAATCATTAAAATCAAGAATTTCCAAGGATATCCACTTTTATGTTTGGATCTTCAAGGATATTTTCCCGGAATAGTTCAAATGATAGTAGGGACCCCTGCAACCTGTCAAGAGACAAAATGCGTTCACAGAGGTGATGAATATCATGAGTTTGTATTAAAATGGTAATATTTATTATTTACAAATTATAAACTTTTTAAAATTTATGGAGGAACTAACAAAAGAAACAGCTAAAAAATTAATGGAGATTAAAGGAGAAACAAGAGGTGTTTCTATTATGGGAGATTTAGAATATATTCTTTATAAAGAAGGAGAGGAAGGATTAAGAAAAGTAGAACAAGAATTAGAAAAGCTTGGTTACCCAATAAAATACAAAGAGATGAATGGAATGGCTCTTTATCCAATAGGGTTAGAGGCTTTAACATTTTTAGTTTTCAAGAAGCTTTTCAATTTTGATAGAGAAGAATTTATTAAAATGGGGGAGTTTAATTCAAAGGTGTCTCTTGTGGTAAAACTTTTTATGAAATATTTTGTTTCTCTTGAAGTGATTGCAAAGCATGCATCTAAATTTTGGAGAAGATATTATACAACCGGAGATATGAAGGTAACTGAAATAAATAAAGAGAAAAAATATATAGTGGTAAGAGTTGAAAACTTTGAACACCATCCATTTCATTGCTTGACTGTGGAAGGTTATTTAATAAGTATAATAAAAATGGTGTTGGGTAAACCAGTAAGTTGTGAAGAAACCAAATGTGTTTATAGAGGAGATAAATATCATGAATATATAGTAAAGTGGGAATAAAAGTAGAATATCCAATTTCGGGTTTTAAACTTTGAATCTATATAGATCTTAGTTTGTTTTTTTATAGATTATGCAAATTAAAAGAATTTCAGTTGGAATTTTACAGACAAATTGTTATCTTTTGATTTCAAATAAAGAGATAGGGATTGTTGATCCTGGAGCAGAAATACAAAGAATTATAAGAGAAATTGAAGAATTAGGAGGAGAGCCAAAATATATCATCAATACCCATTATCATTTAGATCATACAGGAGGTGTAAAAGAATTACAAAAAAAGACCAAAGCTAAGATTTTAATTCATAAAGAGGAGAAAGACTTTATAGATTTTGAGCCAGACCAGTTTTTAAAAGAGGGGGATAAAATAAAAATAGGAGACAGTGTATTAAATGTAATACATACGCCAGGACATACAAAAGGAAGCATCTGTCTATTGGGAGAAGGGTTTATTTTGACAGGGGATACTCTTTTTAAAGAAGGATGTGGCAGAACTGACCTTAAAGGGGGTTCAGAAAAAGACCTTTTAGCTTCTTTAGAGAGATTAAGAAGCATATTGAAGCCTGGAATGGTGGTATATCCAGGTCACGGAGAATGCTTTCGAATTAAATAAATATGACAAGAAAAATACCAAAAATTTCAAAAAGGGCTCAAAAAACCCCATTTTCTCCAATAAGAAAATTTGTTCCTATTTTAGAGAAGGTTAAAAAGAGAGGAATAAAAGTATATGAAATTCATATTGGTCAGCCAGATCTATTGACTCCCAGAGGAATTTTAGACCAAATCAGAAGGTTTAGAGAAAAAAGATTGGTTTATACTTCTTCTTTGGGGATGTTGGAATTGAGGGAGGCTTGGCAGAGATATTATAGAGATTTGGGAATTAATTTTGATTTATCAGAAATTTTGGCAACAATAGGAGGAAGTGAAGCAATATTTTTTGCTTTTTCTACGGTGTGTAATCCAGGAGATGAAATGATTGTTTTTGAACCTTTTTATACTACATACAACAGCTATGCAGCAATCACAAATGTAAAACTAGTGCCTATAACGACATTGTTTGAATCAGGCTTTCATTTACCCAAGGAAAAAGAAATAGAAAAAAGGATTTCAAAGAAAACAAAAGCGATTTTAATATGCAATCCAAATAATCCTACAGGAACAATTTATACAAAAAAAGAATTAGAGATGGTTGTGAATATCGCAGAGAGGCACAACCTTTTTATTATATCTGATGAGACATATCGTGAATTTGTGTATGACGGATTAAAGCATTATTCAATTATGAATTTTAAAAAAGCTCAAAATAGAGCTATTTTGTTAGACAGCGTTTCTAAAAGATTCAGTGCTTGTGGGGCAAGGATAGGGTGTTTGGCTTCAAAAAACAAAGACATTGTGATTTCTGCAATAAAATTAGCCCAAGCCCGTTTATCCTTGCCTATGGTTGAGCAAATAGCTTTAATTCCAGCTTTAAGAAATCAAAGAAAATATATAAAGAACCTTGTGTTAGAATATAAGAAAAGAAGAGATGCAGTTTTTGAAGAACTTTCTAAAATTCCAGATATAAAATGTTTAAAACCAAAAGGAGCTTTTTATCTTATAGCAAAACTTCCTATTAAAGATTCTGATGATTTTACAGAATGGCTTTTAACTGAATTTTCATTTAAAGGTGAAACTGTTATGGTTTCTCCTGCTTCTGGATTTTATGCTACAAAAAGATTAGGAAAAGATGAAATTCGTATTGCTTTTGTGCTTTCCTGTGAAAAATTGAAAAAAGCCATAAGACTTTTAGGCATAGCTTTGGAAAAATACAGAAAGAAATAAGAAGAGAAAGGGAAGAAAAGAAAAAAAGAGAGGAAAGAAAAAAAAGAGAGGAAAGAAAAAAAAAGAGAAATAGTGCCCTACTAATTAATCTCCAATTTTGTACGATCGTGAAAAAATAGAGATTAAAATTTTGTATTTGTATTGAGGGTTAGGTGTATTATTTAAGAGATATAGTAGAATATGATGAATTTAAAAAAGTATGAGAAAAAACAAGCGATATAAAAAATTTAGAAAAGAAAAAAGTTTTAAAGAGAAAGTATATAAGGTTGTAAAAAAAATTCCTAAAGGAAAAACAATGAGTTATAAAGAAGT
Organism: uncultured Candidatus Saccharibacteria bacterium; assembly: GCA_964493485.1. Taxonomy (GTDB): domain Bacteria; phylum Patescibacteriota; class Minisyncoccia; order Minisyncoccales; family JANBVM01; genus CAZBMQ01. Next base: position 13,091 of record CAZBMQ010000004.1, on the reverse strand, counting down.
AGCAGAAGTTGCAGGTTTTCCTAAAGCCTGGAGGGCAGTGGGGAATGTGCTAAATAAAAATAGAAACCCCAAAATTCCTTGTCATAGAGTCATAAAATCGAATGGTACACCAGGGGGATATTATTTGGGAACTAAAAAAAAGATTGTTTTGCTTAAAAAAGAAGGGGCATTATAATTTTTTATTGACTTTTATTGACAAGATTTTTTAGCTTTGATATTTTAATAAAATATTCCAGATTTTAAGATGTCGATATTCAAAAACCAAAAAATAAATATTTTGCAATATAATCTCCCAACTAGGTTGGTAGAGTTTTTCTTTTTTTTCTTTTTTGCTCTCCAGACCTTGCTGGGAGATTTAAGTTTAGGTTATAGTTTGATACAAATTTAACTCTTTAATTAATAAACATAGACTTTAATCTCCCAGCAAAGCTGGGAGATTTTCTTTTACAAGTAAATATGGAAATGAATAATGAATGAGGTAGATATGGAAAATGTTGATAGTTCCTTTGGATAATGAGAAATTGTTTTGTTTCAAGCCGGATTTTAAAATAGATGATATTCCTATTGGGATATGTAAGGTATTGTTGGTAGCAAGCCAGGAAGAATATAGTAAGATTGTCTTGACAGCAAAGAAGTTGTGGCAGGAAATATCACCTCCAGATTTTACAGGATTAATAAGAGCTGATTTGGTTCCTGCTTTTAGAACTGCAATTCCAAAACGAACTATATGGCGAAGAATGAAAGCTTATGACTTCGGTTCTTTAGAGATTATAGGGATTTACGAATTTAATGTTCGTTCTCCTGAATGTATAGCTGTGGGAGAAGCGCTTCATCAATCAATGGAAATCTTAAAAGAATTTCAACCAAATACTTGTGCTAATTTTGCAGATGCTTTTAAGAAAACATTTGGAGATTCAGCACTTTATATTGTTCCAGGGGATAGTGTTTTGAAAAGAAATTTTTCAAAATCTTTAGTTAGAGGTCTTGAGAGAGAAAAGATTGAAGTTCATTTATTGAATTTTGAACAAACCGTAGAAATTATGGAGAAAGAAAGAGATAATGAAGTTTTTTGGATATGGGCTGATTATGGAGATTTTTTGCCGCAAGATTTACAAGAATTGCCGGAGTGGTTTTCTGAAATACTTAAGACTTATCAAGGGGAGAAAAAGATATTCAATACGTTGTATAAAAAGAGTCTTTCTAATAAAGGGCTGCTTATGCCACAGCCTAACAAGGAGTGGTGGAATAGGTTAGTAGGAAATAACTTTTTCTTGGATTCAAAAAAAGCTTATTCAAAAGCAAAAAAGAAAAAAAACTTCATTGTGGTTAAAAGGTTGGAGGGTTCTTCAGGGAGAGATATTTATTTTGGACGCAAAGAATCATCTAACCATTGGGATAAGATTTTAAAAGAATGTTTAAAAAAGAGAGAATATGGAGTTTATGAGGCAAAATGGCTTCCAAGACTTAAGCTTCCCAAATTTAATACAGTAATTACCTTAGATATTAATCCTGCATTTTGGTGCAACGGGAAAGGAGAAGTAAAGGATTTATATGTGATAGCTAGAGCAGATATATATAAAAACTATTTTAAAAGAGGAACAATTAATGTAGCTAGTGGCGGAGGAGTAATTGGTAATTTAATAGTAGATGAAAAAATAAAATAATAAGGGAGTTCTACTCCCTCTTTTTTTTAAAAAGCTTGACATTATTTTTTCAGTTTGTTATTTTTAAAAAATATCTTTTTATGTCATTTTTAGAAGAAAAAGAGTTAAATATTTGTTTTGATAATCTCCCAACTAAGTTGGATTTATTGCTATTGCTAGTTTTAGACCCTGCTTGGCTGGGAGATTTGAAGTTGACACACAATAGAATATTTTAGAAACCATTTTATAAATATTTAAGATTAATCTCCCAGCACAGCTGGGAGATTTTGTTTATTAGTTCTTTTAAAATTAAGAGGTGATAAGAAATAAGAATTGTATTATTAAACCAAGATAATTTTTTAGAGCAGAATTTTTTAAAGCTCGGAGAGCTAAAGATTGGAACGACCAATGCATTATTTCTGTTAGACAACAGAGAGTTAGAGGAAATTATTAATGTTAGCCGTTATATTTGGAAGATGTTAATGAGGTTCTGGAATGACCCATTTAAATATAGCTACAAAGGATTGGTTAGATTTGATTTGGTTCCAAAATTCAATAGTACATTGAAAATAGTTAAAAAAGGAGGAATTACAATATATGATTTGGGAAAGTTAGATATTGCAAAAATTTATGAACTTAACGACCGGTCTCCAGAATGCGGAGTTGGAGTGTCGGCTCTTCATTCTGCCAGAGAAGATCTTGCAGGGTTTCAGCCGTCTGCAGCTTGCCGTTTTGCACAAAAATTAAAGAAGAAATTTGGAGAAAATATTACTTTAATAAGAGGGAAAGGATTTTTGAAGGACAACTGGGGAGACATCTTCTTTGAAGACCTAAAAAGATGTGGGATAAATCTTGAAGTTATTTCTCCAGAGGAGTTTATAATTGATTCAAAAAATAAAACCATTTATTTGTTTGGAGATTACAGGAAAGAGGGACCGGCTGAATTCACTGAACAATTTATGGAATACATTAAGAATTATCCAAGAGAAAAGATTTTTAATAGTTTACCGAATGAACATGGGTATATTTCTGATAAAAGATTATTATTTCCTAAAGGAATTTTTTACTGGGATAATTTGGTGGGAGACAATCGGGTTCTAAATTCAAAAGCAATAAAATTTGGTTTAGAGAAGCAAAACAATCTTGTTTTGAAGCCATTTCTTGGCAGTTCTGGGGGAGATATTTTTATGGGACGATTATTTTCGTCTCAAGAGTGGAAAGAGATTCTTGAAAGTTATTGCTATTTAGGAGAAGGAAAATACGGACTTTTTGAGGCGTGCTGGCTTCCAAAATTAAAACTTCCACCATTTGGAGAATACGCAATTGACATTAATCCTACTTTTTGGGCAGAGGGAGATTGCTTGGAGTATCTATATACCATTTCGAGAATTGACGAGTGGAATAGATATTGGAAACAAGGAGTTATTAATGTCGCAAAAGGAGGAGGTTTTATTGGAACATTGATAGACTATTTAAATAATGCTCTAAAGAATGTATTAAATCTTTTATAAGGAGATATAAAATATATCTCCATTTTTTAATTTGTTTTTCCACACAGAATTTCTTGACACCCCTTTTTTAGTTTGTTATTTTGAATAAATCAATTATGAGCAATTTAAAACTCCTAGCTATTATTGTCATAAATATTATTGACCCTGCAGAGCTGGGAGATTTTGAATTTAAAAAATAATAAAATAGGAACAATTTAAAAGATTAATCTCCCAGCACAGCTGGGAGATTTTCTTTTTCATTTATATAGAACGTTAAAAGGTGAAAATGGATGAAAATTGTATTGTTTGGTCAGCCATTTTTAGATACCAGCTCTCCTTTTATGTTAGGTGAGAAAAAAATTGGGGCTATAAATGGGCTTTTAATCATTACAGAAAAAGAAAGAAGGGAATTAACAGAGATTTGCAAGAAAATATGGAAAACACTAATTTATATATGTCCTGATTTTACAGGGCTTATTAGATATGATTTGGTTCCTAGTTTTTCGAGTATTCCCAAGAAGATAGAATGGGAAGGTAAAAAAGGATATGATTTGGGTAACATAGAGATTACAGGAATTTATGAAATCAATGACAGAAGTCCAGAATGCCATACAGCGGTTTCTGTGCTTCACAATGCAAAGCCAATTTTGAAGAAACTCCAGCCCATAGCCACTGAAAGATTTGTTAAAGCTGTAAAAGAAACATATGGAAATGAAGAAATCATAATTGTTAAAGGAAATGGGTTTGTTAAAACCCAATGGGGAGAAATATTCTTTAGAGAACTAAGTGAATCTGGATTGAAATTTTCAGTGGTAACTGAAACTAAGTTTATTAAAGAAGGTTTAATAGGAAAAGAGAAGGCAGTATATCTTTATGGAGATTACAGGAACACCAGAGGTCCTTCTGAGTTCAGTTATGAATTTATGGAGCACATTAAGAATTATCCAAGAAATTTGGTATTCAATACTATTCCTTCTAATGGTTTTATCTCAGACAAATCTTTGCTATCTAATATTGAGTTAGCCGGGAAGGTAATAGTTTTGGATACTGAAGAAAAGGTTAGTTTTGGCCTCAGGGAAAAAGATAAATGGGTTTTAAAAAGGTTTCTGGGGAGCTCTGGCGCAGATGTCTACATAGGAAGATTGATGACCCATAAAGATTGGGAGAATAATTTAAGAAAAGCTTTGCTGAGAGGAGGATATGGATTATTTGAGGCAAAATGGTTACCCAAAATAAAACTTCCTTTCGATAGTTATGCACTAGATATTAATGTTGCTTTTTGGGCACGAGGTAGAGATTTGAAGTACTTATACACGATTTCTAGAATTGATAAGTGGAAGACCTACTGGAATAGAGGTGTTATTAATGTTACCCAGGGAGCTGGTTTTGCTGGAACTTTGATTGAGGAAGAATAAATTAAATTATTAAAGGAGATATTTTATCTCCTCTTTTTTTATATTATAATCCTAATAATGTTAAAGATATTGAAAAAACTTATTTCTTTTAAAACAATAACCAAAAATCATAAAGAAAATGAAAAAGCTTTGGGGTGGATAAAAACGCAAATTAAGGATTTGCCTGTTTATATTAAAGATTTTAAATCAAACGGCTTCTCTTCTTTGGTGATTACCACTCAAAAAACTAAAAAACCAATTATTTTGTTGCAGGCGCATTTGGATGTGGTTGAGGGACCTGAAAAGGTTTTTAAGCCAAGGATAGTTAAAAACCGTTTATACGGCAGAGGGGCTTATGATATGAAGTTTGCTATTGCCTGTTATTTGAAGTTATTAAAAGAGTTAAATAAAGATTTATCAAAATATAATTTTGGTATAATGATAACCACAGATGAAGAAATAGGGGGTTTTAATGGAGTAAAGTTTTTGTTGGATAAAGGTTTTAAATCTAAAGTATGTTTTTTGCCTGACGGAGGGGGAGAGTGGAAGTTTGAAAAAGAAGCTAAAGGAGTATGGCACTTATTGATTGAAAGTAAAGGTAAATCTGCTCACGGCTCAAGACCTTGGTTAGGAAAGAATGCTATAGAAAATCTGATAAGTTTTTTGAATGTATTAAGAAAAGAGTTTCCAAGGGAACCCTGTCATATTAAAAATCATTATCATGAAACACTTAATATTGGGAAGATTCAAGGAGGAATAGCTATTAACAAGATTCCTGATTCTGCCTTTGCCTGGATTGATATTAGGTTTACTTCTAAAACAAATAAATCTCATCTAAAAAAACTTTTGAATTCAGTAAAGAAGAATTTTAAAGACATCAAAATCAAAGAAATTGTTTTTGGAGATAATTTCAAAATAAATCCTGATAATCCTTATATTCAGACCTTTTCGCAAATTGCTTTAAAAAGATTCAAAATTAAAACTTCTTTTGTAATTTCTCACGGCTCTTCTGATGCGCGTTTTTTTGTAAAAAAGAAAATTCCAGTTTTGTTGATAAAACCTAAAGGAGGAGGTCAGCATAGCGAAAAGGAATGGATTGATTTAAAAGACTTAGATAGATTTTATTTAGTCTTAAAAGAATTTGTGACAAGGGTGTCAAAATAACCCAACTTTGGTAGTTTGCGGAGGTCCGTCCTCCGCAGATTATTTTGGGGAAGATTTTATTGACAAATCTTCTTGGTTTTGGCAGGATAATATAAAATGTCAAGTTTAACTTTGAAAAAGTTAAATAATAGATTAAATTTAAACCTCTCAGTCGTAGAGTTTATTTTTGTAATTCTAATTATTGTCCTAGAAAGGCTGGGAGGTTTGAGATATAAATATATACTTGTAGTGTAGAAAAATAGAAAAAAATTAATAAATAGAAAAATTATCAAACCTCCCAGCAAGACTGGGAGGTTTTCCTTTTTGGCTTGAAAACTGTTTGTTTTAAAAATAAATAATTTTCAGGCCAAAAGGTCTGAAAGTTCTTTAAAAAGAAAAAGAGGAGTTGAAATGAACGTTATAAATTTAAATATTGCAGATCGAAATTATGAGTGGTGTATAACAGTCTGTCCAGAATGTGGAGAAATAAATGAAATTTTTGATAAACACAATTCTTGTGTTTGTAGAAATTGTGGCGAGAAATACTCTGAAGAAAATAGTATATTTTGAGTAAATAATTTAAATAAATTTTTCTTTTTATATTTTTCCTTTTTAATATTTATTGTTTAGTTCTTAAAATTAAAAAAAGAGAGGTGAATGAGAAATATGGAGTGTCCGGAATGTAAGTCAACCTTAATTCCCTTTGCCGGAGGCATGGTTTTCTGTCCTAAATGCAAGAAATTTTTTCTTGCGGGAAGACTCTTAGAGTCTGAGAGAGCAGGAGAGAAATCCTGGTCTCCGGTATCACATTCTAGAAAAGAGGATTCTCCGAAGATAGGAGTATCCTTTAAACCCAAAACAGAGATATTAATTTTTGAATAGGGCAAAATAATTGCCCTTATTTTTTTATTTCAAGTCTTTTAGTTTTGATTTATAATAAAAGAATGAAGCGTGTATATATAATTAATTCAAGAGGAGAAAAGGAATCTTTCTCTTTAAAGAAGGTCTATCGTTCTTGTCGTCGTTCAGGGGCTTCAAAGACTTTATCAAAAGAGATAGCTGAAAAAATTAAGAAAATGGTTTATCCTGGAATGGAGACTTCAGAAATTTTTAGACTGGTGAAACTATTTCTTTCTGAAACATCTCCAAATCTTTTGATGCGGGCCTCTTTGAAAGAAGCAATGAGAAAGTTGGGTCCTTCTGGTTTTGATTTTGAGAAATACATAGGAGAGATTTTTGCAAGAAATGGATTTGAAGTAAAGATGAATCAGATAATTTCTGGATTTTGCGCCTCTTCTTATGAGATAGATTTCTTAGCCAAAAAACAAAATATCGTGTATTTGGGAGAATGTAAATATCATTATATGCCGGGGGAGAGAGTGGATTTAAAAATTGCCCTTGCTAATTATGCCAGGTTTTTAGATATTTCAAAAACGCCTCGTTTTAAAAATTTAAATCTCAAAACTATAATAGTAACCAATACCAAATTTACATCAGAGGTTGTAAAATATTCCAAGTGCATGGGTCTGGATCTCTTAGGGTGGAAATATCCTCCAAAACAAGGGCTAGAGAATATAATAGAAAGCTCTAAATTATATCCTATTACTATATTACCTTCGCTTAAAGGATATCTAAAAAAGGTTTTTGCTGAAAAGAGAATAATGCTTGCATTAGACCTTCTGAATGTATCCCCTGAAAATCTTGCTAAAAAACTCAGACTTCCTTTAAGCCAGGTAGAAGATTTGATTAATGAAGCTGAAATGCTTTTGGAGTAATATGGAGTTCGAACAAGTATTACAAAAAAGGCACTCTGTAAGAAAATTTCAGAAAAAAGAAATACCCGAAGAAACAATTCAAAAAATCCTTCAACTAGCGAATCTGTCTCCTTCTGCAGGAAATTTACAGGCAAGGAGTGTTGTTATTGTAAAAGAGAGAGCAGTAAAAGAAAAGATTTCAGATATCGCTTTGGGTCAGACATTTATAGCTCAAGCCCCTGTAGTGTTTGTAATTTGTGCTGAAACAAAAGAGTCTGAGATTAAATATGGAGAACAAGGAAGAAAGTTATATTCTATTCAAGATGCAACAATTTTCGCCTCTTATTTGCAATTAGCCGCTACTTCATACGGCCTTTCTTCTTGTTGGGTTGGAGCTTTTAAGGAGAATGAATTAAGAGAAATTTTGGATTTGCCGGCTGAAACAGTCCCAATAGCAATAATTCCTGTAGGAGTTTCTGATGAATCACCTTATATTACTTCAAGAAAAAGTTTAGAAAAACTAATCAAGAAAAAGATTTAAAATGAGGTTGATTCAAGAGAATGAAAAACTGTATTGGACAAGGCATGCAAAAAGAAAAATGAGATATTATAGTCTTTCCGAAAAAAGGGTGAAAAGAGTATTAAGAAATCCAGACAGAAAAGAGCTTGGCATTGCTCCTCAGACAATAGCAGTAATGCAGAAAACAGGAACCAAAAAACATCCTACTGAAATTTGGGCGATGTATCAGAAGGTAATAGTTAAGAAGAAAAGAACGATAAAAATAATCAGTGCTTGGCGTTATCCTGGGATAAGTCCAAAAGGGCAAGCTCCTTCAATTCCTGAAGACACTCTTTGGGAGTTGGAAAAGTTGTTGTCTTTAAATAAGAAAAAATCTAAAAAACAAAAAAGAAAGAGACGAAATGAACATTATTCCAAATGAATATAAAAGAGGATATACAAAGTTTTTAGGATGCAAGATTGATTTGTCTAAAAAGGTTTTTATCCCAAGGATTGAAACAGAGTATTGGGTAGGAAAGGCTATAAAGGATGTTGGAGATTCGGGGTTCGGGGTTCGAGGTTTAAGGGTTTTGGACATGTTTGCTGGTTCAGGATGTATTGGAATTGCTATTTTAAAAAATCTTAAAAACAGCTTTGTGGAATTTGTTGATATTGATAATAAAGCTATTTCTCAGATAAAACTTAATCTTAAGCTTAACAAAATCTCTCATCAAAGATATAAAATTTATAAATCAAATTTCTTTGAAAAATTAGATAGGAGGAAATTTGATTTTATTTTTGCCAATCCTCCCTATGTGGCAAAAGAAAGAATAAAAGAAGTTCAAGAATCGGTTTTAAAGTATGAACCTAAAAGAGCTCTTTTCTCAGGGAGAAAAGGTTTGACTCATATTAAAAAATTTTTAAAAGAGGCTAAAAGGTTCCTAAAGAAAGGCGGGATAATTTATTTAGAATTTGACTCTTTGCAAAAAGAAGAAATTCAAAAAATCTTGAAAAAACAAAAGTATAAAGATTTCATATTCTTTAAAGACCAATTTAGAAAATATCGCTGGGTAAAAATATCTTTATAAAAAGCTTGAAAAAAAGAGAATATTTATGTAAAAAGAAAAGCACAGTTCTTTTAAAGGAGGTGGACAAATTGGAAGTAGAAAAAAGCATAAAAGAAAGAAAGAAAATAATAAAGGAAACATTGGAAGAATGTATTTCCGGAATAGAAATAGAAATAGATCCAGGAAAGCAAGGAGACAAAGATATCAATAATTTTTTTGAAAAGCTTTCTTCTATGCATATTATAGAAGAAAAACCTGAAGAAGAGAGAAACAGGAAATATAAGGAAAAAACAACAAAGAAAAGAATCAAAAAGAAAGAAAAAAACGAGGTGTTAGAGTCTGTTAATCGAATGCTTGAAAAGATGGATAAAATTTCAGACTTGAGGGATTATATCGGAGGAATTCTAGAGGAAAAAGGGTATCCCACTTTGGAATTGAGTCTTTTTCAAATAGAACCAGGAATGATTAAATTCTTTGAGATGAAAAAAGAAGTTCTCAAAATTAAACTCTCTATTAGCGAATACATATTGTTTATTTTTCCCAAAAATACAAAAATAAAAGAGAAGGAAAATCTAATTTTTATTAAACTTCCGTCTCAAGTAGGAATAATCTTTGAGAAATCTCAAGGACCAATTTCTTTCTTTAAATAAGTTTAATTTAAACCTTGGTGAATCTTTCCAAGGTTATTTTTTTTGTTTGCTTCTTGATTTGAACTCTTGTAAAATTAAATAATATGGAAATTACAAAAATTGTCGGCTGGCTAGTATTTTCATTTGGGATACTGATAATCCTTTTAACTCTCCGTTCTTCTTATTACATTTTCACAGGAGAGGTACCCCCGCCCGAAATTTTTGTATTTGAGTCTAAAGCACCAAAAGAAGTTTCTTCAAAAGGACAGGGGGGGCTTGAGGAGCAATTTCGCGAGATAGTTTCTCAGCAATTGAAAGAAGTATTGCCTGTTGAAGCTTTGTCTGATACTTTGTTTAAAAGTCTGAACTTATTGGTATGGAGTTTGGGAGCAGGAATTTTTATTTTTGGTGGAGCTCAAATAGCCGGCTTAGGAATTAAATTAATAAAAAAGTAAATTTATATTTTCCCACATGCAGGTTTTAATTTTCAAATGGCTTTGGTGGCAATTTTTTGAAGTTCCCAAAAATATTTTTAAGGCTTGGAAAAATTTTCTTAGGTTTGGATTGAATTATTTTTCTATTCCTTTACTTTTAAAAACCTTTTTTTCTCCTTGGAGAAGATATAAGGTATTTTATCCAAGAGGATTTGACCCATGGGCTTATTTTGAAACCTTTTTTTCGAATTTAATTTTTAGAACTATTGGTGCTATTTTAAGAAGTGTTCTAATTATTATTGGAGTTTTTTTTGAAATCTTTGTATTTTTTGCAGGACTTTTTATGCTTTTTTTATGGTATATTTTACCTTTTATTTTACTCTGGGGTTTTTATCATGGAATAAGACTTATACTTTGATATATGTTTAATTTTGATTTGAAAAAAACAGGTATTTATAAAGCAGTATTATGGGAAAGAAATCCACTGTTTAGATTTGCTCCGTCTCTTAAGAGAATTTCTAAAGCTTGCTTTTTTTTGGTCTTTTTACTTTTTCTTTATGGTTTTATTCCTGAAAATTTTTCGTATTCTCTTAACCGTAAATTATTGGGTTTTTCTTTGCTTTTTTTCTCTTTTTATATTCTTTTCTGGCTTAAAGAATCCTTTTTAAATCTAAAAATAAAAAAACCTGAATTGAAAAGTAATTTAAAAGAAGTAGTTTTAGATGCAGAAAAGTATAACTTAGCAGAGTTTTTGAGTTTCGAATCTGCTAAAGCAGTTTTTAAAGTGATTAATTTTGCTAGATCTAAAAGAATTTTTCAAATAGACCCCTCTTTTTTATTGTTTTTTCTCTTGAGAGATAATCAAAAATTGAACTTTATTTTTTTGAGAAGCCTTTTAGATCCTAAGGAGATTAAAGAAATATTACTTGATCATTTCAAAACACTAAAAAAGATAAGCTCTACTGCTCCGTCTGAAAAAGATATTGGAAAGAAATCTAATGATATATTTGACGAAAACTTCAAAAATGTGATTTTCGATTCTTTGAATATTGCTGTAAAAAGAGAACACGAAAGAATTGAGATTACAGATTTGATTTCCAGTATTGCAAAACATGATTTAATTTTTAAAAAAATATTAATTAATTCCAACTTGAAACCAGAAGATATTGAAAATTTATCTCTATGGCTGGAATCATTGGAAAGGAAGATTTCAGAACAGAAAAAGTTTTGGGAATGGAAAAACTTAGTGAAATTAGGTTCTATTGGAAAAGAATGGGCATCTGGTTATACTGTTACTCTTGATAAATTTTCTACTGATTTATCTCAATGGATGAGAATGAGAGGTTTTCCAGAGATAGTTGGTCACGAGGAAGAAATAAAAGAAATAGAAAGAATCCTTTCTAGAACTACAGAAAATAATGTTTTAATAGTGGGAGAACCGGGTAGTGGAAGAAAAAGTATGGTTCAAGCATTTGCAACTAGAGTAGTACTAGGTGAAAGTTTGCCTAATTTGAATTATAAAAGGATAGTACAACTGGATTTGTCTTTACTGCTCAGTCAAAGTGAAAATGTAAAAATGGCTGGTGATTTGTTAGAAGTAATATTCAGCGAAGTGGTAAGGGCTGGAAATGTAATTTTAGTGATTGATGAATTTCATAATTTCGTAAAGGGAGTGCAGGCTCCTGGAGTAATTGATATTTCAGGAGTGTTAAGGTCCTATTTAGAACTCCCTCAATTCCAAATCATTGCTATTACCAGCTACAAGGGCCTTCATAAATATATTGAACAAGACCCATCTCTTTTAAATCTTTTTGAAAAAGTTGAAATTTCTGAAATTTCCCATAAAGAAACCTTGATTATTTTGGAAAATTTAACATTACAGTTGGAAAATAAATATAAAAGATTCGTTTCTTATCAAGCTCTTAGAGATATTATATTTTACTGCGATAAATATCTTCAGGATGTGCCTTTTCCCGAAAAAGCTGTAGAATTATTGGATGAAATAATGATATATGTAGCTCAGTTAAAAGAAAAAGTTGTATTGCCAACACATGTTAAAAAAATAATTTCAGATAAGACAGAAATTCCGGTGGGGGAGGTGGAAGCAAAAGAAAAAGAAGTATTGCTGAATTTAGAAGAGTTAATTCATAAAAGAATAATAAATCAAGATGAGGCAGTAAAAGAAGTCTCTTCAGCTTTGAGACGAGCAAGGGCTCAGATAACAATGAGAAAAGGTCCTATAGGAAGTTTTCTATTTTTAGGTCCCACAGGAGTTGGAAAGACTGAGACATCAAAATCATTAGCTGAAATTTATTTTGGGTCAGAAGAAAGAATGATAAGACTTGATATGTCTGAATTTCAGAATGTTTCAGATGTAGCAAGATTGATTGGATCTCCTGGAGAAGAAGGACTTTTAACCACAGAGGTAAGAGAAAATCCTTTTTCTCTAGTTCTTTTAGATGAAATAGAGAAAGCACATCCAAAAATATTAAACTTGTTTTTGCAGGTTTTAGACGAAGGACATTTAACTGATGGGTTAGGAAGGAAGATTGATTTTAAGAATACTATTATTATTGCCACTTCAAATGCAGGTTATCTCATAATATTAGACGCAATAGAAGAAGGCAAAAAAATGGCTGAAATAAAAGAAAAACTTTTGGATTTTCTTTTTGAAAAAGGAATTTTCAGGCCAGAGTTTCTTAATCGTTTCGATGCCGTAGTTTTGTTTAGAGCATTGAGCAGAGAAAATCTATTGGATATTGCGGGATTAATGCTTAACAAGTTAAGAAAAAATTTAGCTCAAAAAGATATAGAATTTATAATTACTAAGGAATTGAAAGAAAAAATAGTTGAATTAAGCTATGACCCAAAATTTGGAGCTAGAGAAATGAGAAGAGTTATTCAAGACAAAATTGGAAATGTATTAGCTGAGGCGCTTTTATCAAACAAGATAAAGAGGGGAGATAAGGTAGAAGTTGACCCAGAAGGATTCAGGTTAAAGGTAAATCCTTAATTTTTAATATTAAGTGTTTATCACA
>CAZBMQ010000003.1:0-110987 GCA_964493485.1 uncultured Candidatus Saccharibacteria bacterium | reverse complement strand
TGCAAGGGAGAGAATCAAAGATGTTATGAAGGAGAATGCAAGACTTGTGAAGGGATAGTTGCTCCAGATGGATTGGGGGGTGTAGGCTGTTGGTATAAAGGCACAGGAGCATTTCGGGAAACATGTGATAATGTTTGTAGCGGACATGGAGGATGTGTTCCCGGCGATTGGAGAGATGACACAGAATGTACAGTGATGAAAGAATTGCTTGCAGGTGAAGGAGGGTGTAGCTCCTGCGGCGAGGCAGAAACAATAGTAGGATGGAGTTATGTTTGCGACAACGGGGCTCCTTATATATACATAGATATTTTTGGAAATCGACTTTGTAAATATCGATGTTCGAATAAAGCACAATCCTGTAGCGAATTTGCTCCCGGGAGTAATCCCAGAGCTTGTATATGTAATTTTTAAAAAGAGCCCCCATAGCTCAATTGGCAGAGCAGTTGCCTCTTAAGCAATTGGTTCCAGGTTCGAGTCCTGGTGGGGGCAGATGGTGGCCGTAGCTCAATTGGCAGAGCGCCAGATTGTGGCCCTGGTGGTTGGGAGTTCGAGTCTCCTCGGCCACCCTTTTTTTATTTAAGTTTTGTATAGATATTAAAAAAAAGCAGTTCTTACTGCTTTTATAATTCTTATAATTCGGCTTGTTCTCCAGCTAAATGAGACTCTTTGATACAATCTTTTCGGTATAGGCACCCATAACATTCTTTATATCTGCCTAGTTTATAGATATTAAGATTTATACCTCTTCCCCTGCACACAGGTATATATTGGTCAGGTATTGAATTTTTAAATTTCTCTGGCCAATTCGCAGGTGTTTCTTTGCCGTCAAAAAGAGGAATAAGAAATGTAGCAACAATTGGCTTATAGTTCAAATAAAAATTATTCTTTTTACTCAATATCTCAAAAGCTTCTCTTGCCTTTTTTTCAGCCTGCTCTTGGCTTAAAGCTGGTACAAATTCACACCAAGTTTTTTTATTTGTTTTCTTGTTAACTATATTTGTCTTAAATATCAAATCCTTCATTGTGGGAAAACCTACAATTACTTGGAATTTTAACAAAAAAATTCACCCTTTTAATGTGCTTTTAATATCTTTTTCTACTTTGTTTTTTATTTATTGTCAAAGATTTTAGAAACAACCCCCATTTTTATTAATTTTTGCTTCTTTAAAATTTTCTGTTAAGATAGAAAAGAAAATTTAAAATAAATAGGTTGTTGAAATGACAGAAGAAAAAGATAATTATTTTGACACTTTTCTTGATTTCCCAGCAGATATAGCAGCTCCTCTTAATGTTTTGAGTATATTTAGAGAAATTAACAAAAGGATTAAAGAAAAAAGAGAGAGAAACGAGAAAGCTAAAACAAAGAAATAGTTATAAGATTTTAGCGAAGATGCCACATCGTTTATTGTGGCTTTTTTATTTCAAAACAGATTCTTTGGTTACATTTCTTTAAAGAGATAGAGACAGGATTTGTTATAATAAGAATATGACAAGAAACAGAGAATATCAGATAAACTGCATTGTGTTTAAAAAACAAAATAAAGATATAAAGTTTCTTCTTTTGAAACGAATCGCTGAAAGAGGAGGGTTTTGGCAATCTATTACAGGAGGAGTTGGAGTGGGAGAAGACAGAATAAAAGCTATAAGGCGAGAACTAAAAGAAGAAACAGGAATAACAAAATTTAAAAAGGTAATAGATACAAAGTTTTCATATTCTTTTGTTAATAGAGAGGGTAGAAAGCTTGAAGAACATGTATATGGTATTGAAATAAATCCGAATCAAAAGATTACACTTTCTTGGGAGCATACTGAAAGGAAGTGGGTAGATTTAAAAGAGGCGTTAAAATTATTAAAATATAAGAATAACAAAAAAGCTTTTAAAATTCTTTATCAAAGAATAACTTCTTGAAACAAAAGGTCGATTATTAATTTCAATAAAAGAAATATGACAATAAAGAACTTTATTAATATAGCCACCCCTTTTGTTTTAGGAATTATAATAGGTGTAGGCCTAACTTATTTTGCTTTTTATTTTTCTTTAGAACAAAAGAGCATTTCCTTAAAAGAGGAGATTAATAGTTTCGAAGAATGTGTGTCAAAGGGATATTCGGTTTTAGAATCTTTCCCGCGTCAATGTAAGACTCCTGATGGGAGAGTATTTACAGAGAAATCCATCGCTCCTAAAAGCTGTATAAAAGACACTGATTGTATTGTATTTGGCACACCCGAGGATTCTAACTGCGGATGTTTTAATAAAGATTATCAGTGGGAGTCTTTTAATAAGTATAAAGATGTATGCGTTGTTCCATCTTCATGTTTATGTAAAAACGGAGAGTGCGTTGATTTTTTCGATGCTACTAATTGGAATTTTTACGAAAACAAAGAGTATGGTTTTAGGATGAAATATCCATCTGCGATTAAAGAAAACCAAATTCACTTTTGGGAGAAAGATAAATTTTTAGGAGAACCTAATTTATACGGTTTGAGTTTCTCACTTTATTGTTATTCAGGGGCTGGAGAACGGGTTTTGTATAGTTCATTTATAGTAAAGGTAGACGCTAATGCAGATAATCTTCTACTCAAAGATTGGATTCAAAAATATGAATATTGTGGCCCAAGAAAGGGAGAGGAATTAGATATTGGTAAGTTGAACTTAGAAGAGTTTTATCTGCACGGATATGAAGGAATGAAGATTAAAAATTTGGGAGGATGTCCTCCGGGAGGAGGAGGTGTAGATGAAATAGCTTATATAAGTAAAGATTCGATGATATATAAAATATCGGCTGTTTCTGAGATATTATCTGAAGAGTTTCGTGAGAATTGTTTAGAGAGAGAAAGTAATATTTTCAATCAGATACTTTCCACATTTGAGTTTATATAAAGCAAATATAGGGATTGAAGGAAGATATTTGTTTCAGCAAACACCTTTTAAATTTTTTGTCATTAGATGTTAAGGAGAATAATGCTATGAAGAATTTTGAAAACTTTGAAGTGAGAACTTCAGAGGAAAAAGAAAAAAGAGAAGAACTTTTAGGGTTTTTGGTTAAACAGATATCTCTTCCTTCTGAAAAATGGAATGATAGGTTTAAAGAGTATATAAGAGAAAAGCTGGAAGAAAAGAAAAAAAGGGAAAAAGAAAGCGAAGAGTTGTCTCCAGAGGAAGCAGAGGAATTGGATTTTAAAAGATATTTGCGAGCTTTGAATATTGATTTTGAAAAATTGAAAGGCAAAAAGATATTAGACCTTGGATGTGGAGAAGGAGGATTTGTTAAAAAATGTGTTGATAAAGGAATTAAAGAGGTGTATGGATTAGATAAAAAAGTAAATCCTGAGAGTTTTGAGAAAAGATATAAGAATCATTTTCTGAAAGGAGATTTTGAGAAAGAACTTCCTATTAGAGATTTTGATTATATATTTTCTGTAGGTGCAGTGTTTGCGCCTGTAGAGAAATCTGAAAAAAGGAATCCCCCAAAAACATTACTTTTTGCATTAGAGGCTTTAAAGAAAAATGGAGAAATTAGAATATATCCTATTTGTAAAGCTCCTCCTAAAAGCAACTTGAAAGGAATTGAATATTCAAGAAAAAGATGGGAGGAGATTTTAAAAGATTTGTCAAAAAACAAAGAGATTAATTATGTTTTACAACCAATAGATATTGCAGTTTCAGGAAAGAAACCCGATGTTTGGTTAGAAGAAGTATTGATAATAAAAAAGAATAAATAATATGGAACAAATAATTTCAAAAGAAGAATTTGCTAAATTGAAAAGAATGAAAGGAGAAGTGAGAGGTGTTGCCCTAAAAGGTGAGGCTGATTTTGTTTTAAAAGAAGAAGGCAGAGAAGGTTTGGAAAGATTGGAGGAAGTAATCACAAATCTTGGTTATCCTATAAGATATAAAGAAATAAAAGCAACAAGATTTTATCCTTTATGGCTTGAAGCTTTGACTCTTCTTGTTATTAAAAGACTTTTTAATTATAAAAATGAGAAATTCCAAAAGATTGGCAGTTTTGAATCCAAGATTTCTTTGATTATAAGGCTCTTTATGAAATATTTTGTTTCTTTGGAAAGAATGATAAAAGAAGTTCCTAAGATGTGGAGGAAATATTATACAATTGGGAACCTTAAAGTAATAGAGTTTAATAAAGAGAAAAGGCAGGGAGTTCTGCGGTTAGAAGGTTTCCAATCCACACCTCTTTTGCAAGAAACATTTAAAGGGGTGTTTTCAAGCGTGATTCAAATGATAATCAATAGGCCTGTAATCTGTGAAGAAAAGAGATGTTCTCTTGAAAAAGATGATTGTTATGAGTTTTTGTTAAAATGGTAAAAGAGGAAAATAAGTAAATTGTTGACATTATATTTTTAATAGTTAATACTAAAAGTGAAATAACAATATAAAGTATTATTTATTATATGGTATTAAGAAATATTGAAAGTTTCCCTCAGGAAAGGGAAAATATAAAGATTCCAGAGGAGGAAATAGAAAAGAGAGCTAAAGAGATACTCGAGAATATGCCAGAGGAACTAAAAGAGGAATTAAAAAAAGAGGGAATAGAAAATCTTGAAGAATGGGCAAAAGAGAAAGCTGAAAAGCAATTGGTAAAAGAAGAAAGATTTGAAAGCGGATATATATAAATTTCCTTGTTAGTTTCGGAATTTCATAAAATTTGTAGATTTATTTTAGGAATTTGTGTTAATAAACCCCTGAGTTAGATATTTTCCTCAGGTTTTTTGTTGACAAAAAAGATTGTTTTTTCATAATAATAGATTAAAAATTAAATACTGGGAGAAAAGTGAAAAATGGATTTTGTTATTGTGCTTATATTAATTTTTTTAACGGGTGTTTTGGCTTTTGTTTCCTTGGGCGCTATTCAGATCCTTGCTTACGAGTTTTATGAGAATTCTTCTTTATCTTGGAGAAGTTCATATATTGCAGCTCTAATAATTATTCTTGTTTTCTTTTTATTGGGCATTTCTGATCTTTATATTTTTGTTTTTGCTGGAATTTAATATTAAAAGATTTGAAAGGGTGATAATAGATGGAAAGAAAATAACAATTAGCTTGCCTCAAGAATTGATAAAGAAACTGGAAGAGATTAAAGATAAAACAGGAATTTCAATCAGTGCCTAATTGAGACATGTATTAAGCTCTGCATTCCCTTAGATAGCCTTTTGGAGTTTTTAAAAATCAAAACAGACAAAAAAGAAAAATATTAATTTCTTAAGCGATGATAATCGCTTTTTTTATTGTTTATCACAAAATAATATTCTATGATGACTTATTAAAAAAGAAAACAATGTACCCTTATTTATTTTCTATTTTTAAAAAACATAAAAACTTAATAATTGGTTTTTCGCGAAAAAGAGACGGTTCAATGAAACTGACAGGAGATTTTTTAAGGGATAAAACAAGCTTTGAAAACAGACAGAGATTTTTTGAAAAGTTAGGAATCAAGCTTTCTTCAATAGTGAGCGCAGGATTGATTCACAGCAATAATGTTCAAATAGTTGATATTGGAGATGCGGGTAAAATTATTCCAGATACCGATGGGTTGATAACAAATTCTAAGGGTATTTTTCTATCGATAACTGTGGCAGACTGCCTGCCGGTATTTTTTTATGATGATGAAAATAAAGTTATTGCTTTATCTCATGCTGGATGGAGAGGCCTTCACAAGAATATTTTGCAAATTACAGTTGAGAAAATGAATAAAAGTTTTGGGAGCAAGCCTCAAGATATTTTAGTTGGGATAGGACCTAGTATCTCCAAATGTCATTATGAGATTGGAAAGGATCTGAAAGAAAAATTTGACCTGACATCTAGAGAGATTTTTGTAAAAAGAAAGGAAAAGACATTTTTAGACCTAAAAAAAGTAGGTGAAATTCAGCTTTTAAATGTTGGTATTAAAAAACAAAATATTGAAATCAGTCAAGAATGTACTTTCTGTATGCCGCATAAATATTTCTCCTATAGAAGAGACAAGCCAAAGATTGTTCAGGCAATGATTGCTGTTATTGGGATGAAATGATTTTTATTTCTTAGATTTTTTGTTAAAATAGCTTAATAAGTTATAAACCAATGAAACAAGATCAAAGAGAAAAATCAAGAAGGGAAAAAGAGTACGTTTCTGAAAAGGAAAAAGAAGAAAAAGAATATTACACAGAAGAAAAGGAAGCAGAGAAGGAATTATTTGAGAGAATAATTGAAGAGAAATTCAAGGAAGAATACAAGAAAATGCAGAAAGTGCCGGGTTTGGAAGAAGAAATTAAAAAGGAGGCTCAAGAGGTGAAAAAATTAAAGAAACAGGGAAAAGTATCTCGTTTGTTGAAGCTTGCAGAAGAAAAAGGATTATTTTTTGCAATAGCCGTTGCAAGAAAGATGGAAACCCCATACATTTTAGACATTCTCCATGACATTTTGGCGCAAAATGAATTTTATAAAAAGTTTTTAAAGGAATAATTTATGGAGATTTTTTATTGGATAATATTAGTTTTAATTTTTATAGTATCAGCCGTTTTCGCTTTCTATCTTTCGAGAAAGAAAGAAAAGGGACAAATCTTAGAAAGTTTAGATATGTCCCTTTTTTTAGTGACAATGCCAAAACATCCTTTAAAAAAGGAAGAAGTAAGAGGGAAGGAAGAGAAAGTATTAATCGCACAGATGGAGCAGATTTTTACCAATTTTTTACATATTAAAAAAGGAGGATTTTTTGAAAAGATTGTTTATGGTACTCCGAGGATAGCGCTTGAGATAGCTTCTCAATTAGGGGGTAGTGATATTTCGTTTTATGTGGCTGTACCTAAGTTTTTAGAAACTGCACTTGAAAAGTATATACAAGGAGTCTATCCAAGAGCAGTAGTGGAAAAGATTCCTCAGGATTATACTATTTTCGAACCGGAAGGCGCTACAGCTGGTTCATACTTACTCCTTACTCAGTCATATTTTTTTCCAATTAATACTTATAGGAACTTTGAAAAGGATCCTTTAGCAGCTATCACTAATGCGTTGAGTAAAATTGCTCCTGATGAGGGAGCTGCAATTCAGATAATTATTAAACCTTCAAAACTAAATCTTAAAAGAAAAGGAGAAAAGGCAATAAGAAAAATAAAAGAGGGCAAACCAGTAAAAACAGCTATAATAGAAGCCTCAAGATCTCCTATTGCTGAGTTTTTGGCTGAATTATTTGGTGTCTTTTTTGGTGCTTCTCGCCAAACTCAACAGCAAAAAACAGGAATGGCTGATTTAAGAAAAGCTCAGCTGATGATTGATGACAATGCCATCAAGTCTATACAAGCTAAGATTCAGAAACCAGTCTTTGAAACAAACATTCGTTTGTTAAGTTCAGCAAAGACACAAGAGAGAGCAAGAGAAATTTTGGCGCACCTTGAAGGAGTGTTTGGTCAGTTTTCTCTTCTTGTGTCAAATAGTTTAAAACCAATAGAGGTAAAAGGAGGACGTTTGAGAAAGCTTGTATATGATTTTAGTTTTAGGAATTTTAATCCAAAGGAAAAGATAATTTTGAACATTGAAGAACTAACCAGTATTTATCACTTCCCTACCCATTATATAGAGACTCCGTATATAAAGAGTGTAAGAAGCGGAGTTGCGGCTCCTCCACCTGAACTTCCAGAAAGAGGATTAAATTTAATTGGAAGAGTGGTTTTTAGGGGAGAAGAAAAAAAAGTATTCTTTGCCACAAAAGGAGACAGAAGAAGACATTTTTATATTGTAGGACAGACAGGTACGGGTAAAAGTAGTCTTTTAAGAGAGATGATAAGACAAGACATTGAAAATGGAGAGGGGGTTGGTGTAATAGATCCTCATGGTGATCTAATCGAGAATACTTTAGCAAATATTCCAAAAGAAAGAGCAGAGGATGTAGTATTATTTGAACCATTTGATACAACCAGACCAATAGGTTTGAATATGCTTGAGTATGACACCCCTGAACAGAAAGATTTTGCAGTGCAGGAAATGATAGCTATTTTTCATAAACTTTTCCCGCCCGAGATTATAGGTCCTATGTTCGAGCATTATATGAGAAATGCAATGCTGGCGATAATGGCAAATAAAGCAGACCCAGGCACACTTGTTGAGATTCCTCGAATGTTTACAGATGAGGAATTTATGGCTCATAAGCTGAAAAGCGTAACAGATCCAATTGTAAGAAATTTCTGGCTTAGAGAATGGAAGCAGACAACAGGAGCTACGAGGTCTGATATGTTGGGATATGTGGTTTCAAAGGTGGGGCGTTTTATTGAAAATGAAATGATGAGAAACATTATAGGTCAGCCTCATTCTGGTTTTGATTTAGGGAAGATAATGGATGAGGGTAAGATTTTCTTAGCGAATTTATCAAAAGGACTAACAGGAGAAGTGAATTCTTCTTTGTTGGGATTAATATTGGTTTCCAAAATGCAGATGGCGGCTATGAGAAGGGCAAGGGTTCCTGAAGAAAAAAGAAAGGATTTTTATTTATATATTGATGAGTTTCAGAACTTTACCACAGACAGCATAGCCACTATTTTGTCAGAAGCAAGGAAATACCGCCTGAATTTAATCTTAGCCCATCAATATATTCCTCAGCTTGTTCCTGAGATTAGAAACGCTGTGTTGGGGAATGTAGGCACAATTGGGTCCTTTAGGGTAGGAGCTGATGATGCTGAATTTCTAGAGAAACAATTTGAGCCTCATTTCTCACGTTTTGATTTGGTTAATCTTGACAATTTCAATTTAATCATTAAAATGATGATTGCCAACAAGATTTCAGAAGCCTTTAAGATGGAAACATATCCTCCTAAAGAAGGGAATCCTGAAATGATTCCCTTAATTAAGAAAATCTCAAAAGAAAAGTACGGCAGATTAAAGGCAATAGTAGAAGATGAGATTTTAAAAAGGTCAAAATTAGCTAATTTTTAACTATATAATAATATGTTTGGTAAAAATATAGAAAAAAGAATAAAAAAATTAGAGAAAAGGGAGAAGAAAACTAAAGGAAAAAAAGAAATCGAGCCTTGGTCTGATATTTTGGAAGAAGATAAGAAAAGGTTGCTTGGAGATATAGAAAAGTTGGAGATTATTGATTCTGAGACAAAAAAGAAAATAGGGGATAAACTTCAGGAAATGAGCGATTTGTTGATAAAAGAGTATGCCGTAAAGTTTTATAACCAAGAAAAACTTGGAAAGAAATTTGGGATCGTAAAAGAAGTTGATGAGGACATTATGGCTAATATTGCATTAAGAAAGGGAAAAGCCTTGGAGTTATTGATGTCTGACAAAAAGATACAAAAAAAATACAAAGATCATTTAAAAATTCGCAGGTTGAATATATTAAGAGACGCTATAAGGAAAGACAAGGTACCTCTTGAAGCACAATTTTTAATTCTAAATACTTTGAATGAGGAACTTCCCGAGCCAACAGATAATGAGGACTTAAAACTCCAAAGTTTGGGTTTAGAGGAATTAAAAAAAATAGAAGACTTGTCAGATGAGGAATTAAATAAATTGCAGGAAGAAGAAAAGAAGAAGAGAATAGAGGAGAAAACCCTACTAGAAAAATTCATGCTAAAAGAAAGGAAAATTTTAGCTGAGAATCTAAGTGGAAAAGACTTAAGCACCCAAAAAAATCTTAAATATTTAGATGGATATATTAAGGAAATTGGAAGCAAAAAAAACGCTGAAAGAAAAATCGAAGAGTTCTATAAAGAAGTTAAAAAGGACTTGATAGAAAAATTTCTCAAGGAACTCATCAGCGAAGAGGAAGAAAAAAAATTGGAAAAGGTTTTTGAGGAGAAAGGAAAGAATCCAACAAAATTTTTGGACATGGTTTATTACGGAAGAGGAAGTGAATTTAAAAAAATAAAAGGAGATGATTGGGAGGAAGACAAACCCCATTTTATAGATTTTTTAAAACGATGGGGATTCAGATTTAAAAAAGATAAGATAGAGACTAAGTTGAAAAACGTTAATAAAGTGGAGTATAAAGATAAATTTAAGGACAAAAAAAGCTTTGTAGGATGGGTTGTTTCATTACTTTTAGGTCTTGTCAGCGAATAATAAAAGAAAATAGAATAATAAATAAATGAAGAAAAATATATGGCTATTATTAATCTACTTTATAACGAGAGTTTAGAAAAATTTATAAAATCTCTTAAAATCGATTCTGCTCAAAAAAAAGAATTGATTTCAAAAGTGCCTGGCATGAACTTAGAACAAAGAAAAAAGCTATTTAGAATTTTGACTGATGTATATCTTTTGGATCAAGAAGAAAAAGAGGCTCTTGAGAAAATTGAGAAATTTTGGGAAGAGTAATTTATAACATCTATGTGTGTTGAGATACCTAGCAGAGTGGTTTTGGTAAAACACAACCAGGCAAAAATAAAACAAGGAGAGCACTCCTGTTGGGTTGATATTTCAGCAATTGATGAAGAGGTAAAAGAAGGAGATTATTTGATTACCTATCAAAATATAGCTGTCAATAAGGTTCCGCAAAAAGAGATAGAAGAACTTTTAGCATTAATCGGGGACTTACCAGAACATCATCATTAATGTACAGCGCAGGTAATACAAGGGTCAAAAGCCCTTATTAGTTTTTCAATCTCTCTTTTTTGTTTTTCAGGCAAAGTTTCTTTGTCTTTTTTTATTAGAGCTTGGATCTCTTTTTCCAAGGAAGCTAAGTTAATTTGGGTTGGTGTTACAACATTATAATTTTTTATTTTCCCTTCGGGATTGATTTTCACTGCATGGCATAATACTCCTCTCGGCGCTTCTATACAGGCTTTGCCAGATACAGTTTCTTTTGGAGATATTTTTTCTACCCCTTTTGCTTTTTCTAAATCTAAACCTTTTATTTTTTCAATTAAATTTAAGACTTCTTCAAGCAAATGCAGAATTTCAATTCCTTGAGCCAAATTATTGTTAAATGGATTTTTAAACTCGAATTTAAAATCCTCAAAAGCTGTTTTAGCTTTTTTATTCAAAAATTCAGAAAAATTAGCAAGGCGGGATAATGCCCCTACTTTTATGATTTTTCCATTTTCTAATACTCCTAATTTAACAGGGGAATCTTTTTCAATAAGGGTTTTTACAGGTAGAGAGAATCTGCCTGGATAGAAAGGATAAGAGTTAATAAAAGGTTGAATTGTTGCAAATTGTATATCTACTTTAATATCTGGCACTTCTAATCCAGAAAAAAGCTTTATTAAATCCTGCGCTTCGTCAATTACATCAAGGATTGAATTCTTAATTGAAAAAAGCTCTTCCATTTTTGGCGGTTTTCTAAATCCACCCAATGTTGTGTTGGTGGGAAAAGCAGAGGATCCTCCTATAACATTTAAGATTTTATCAGCCGTTCTCTTGAGGTTCAGCATCAAATGAAACTCTGCAGGGTATTTTTTTGAAAGCTCAATACCGCTTTTGATACCGGCATAATCAGGAAGAACTAAGAAAAAAAGGTGCAGGACATGGCTTTTTATAATTTGAGCAGCAGATAAAATCTTTCTTAAAATAACGGCTTCTTTGGAAGGCGATATTTTTAACGCATCTTCAATAGCGGAGAGTGAACAGAGGTTGTGGGCTATGGGACAGATGCCGCAGATTCTAGAGGTAATAAAAGGCGCCCTGGTATAATCTTTATCCAGAAGCAGGCCTTCTACCAATCTTTCACTCTCTTCAACCTCGAATTCTGCTTTTTTTTCTTTAAAATTAATCCTCAAAATTCCATGCCCCTCTATTTTGGCAGTGAAATCAGGAGTAGAAACCTCTTTTATCTTAGATGAAACCTCTTCTTTTTTTATTTTTTCTAAGAACTTTTTAAAAAGAGGAATACTCGGAGGACATCCTGGAATTTTTTCATCAACCTTAATGAATTTTTCAATTGGTTCCAAGAACTCAGCTTTTAATCTGTAATCTTTGTCATAAATCTTTGCAGCCATTTTCTTTCTATTTTCAGGAGTAAGCTCGGCAAAGAAATTTCCCGAGATAGCACAAGCTCCTATTGCTACCACTATTTTTGAAGTTTCTCTAATTTCTTTTAAGAGCTTTATATGTTCTTTTGTGGTAGCAGCTCCTTCTACAAAAGCAATATCAAAATCTTTTTCTTTTGGTTTTTCTGAGAGAAGTCTCCAATGTGTTATTTCAAAATCTTGGAAGAAATCAAAAAGATGCTCATCTAAAGAAAACAAATGAAATTCACAACCCTCACATCCAGTGAGGTCAAAAATGGCAATTTTTGTTTTTGGCATATTATTGTATTATAACTGATTTGCGAAGTTTTTCTAATTCTGTTAATATCAGTAAGGATTTTAACAAGGAGATAAATAAATATGAAAAAAGGAATATTGTTGGCAGCAACATTTTCTTTTGGGTGCAACAGAGCTAATCAATTGAGTATTACTTCAATTCTTAAGCAATATTCAGAATCAGAAGGAAAATCTCATTCAGACGAAGAAATCAGGCGTCATTTGGAAAAGCTTTTTTCTTATATCTATTATTTAGTGATTGCGAGATCCAATGAAATTGAAGATCCTTTTGATATTAGAGTGGTAGAGGCCCATTGGGTTGGCAATGAGCTTTTAGATAATGTTAAATTGTCAGTTGTGAAAGATGTTCTTGAAGAGATGGCTTCAAAACATGATAAAGTGATTTTGGCATTAGTAGCAAAACCTTTGATAGAAACAGGTTCAGCCCACCATAATGCTTACTCTAATCACAATCCTTATTGTTCTGTTACCTTGAAAAACGGTTTTTTTTACCACTTGGGGATTCCAAGAAAAAAAGCCACTCAACAAGAAATCGAAAATTTAGAAAAATATGGGGGAAGAGGATAACCCCTTTTTTTTTAAATTTGAAAAAAATTCACTTTTTATAGATTTTTAGTTATAATTTAAAAAGGCTGAAAATAATATAAGTTTCTAAAAGAATTTTGTGGAAACAGAAAAAAATCAAGAAGAAAAACACAAAGATAAAGATATAGAAGAAAATAAAGCCATCACCATTTTAAGTTATTTTGGGATTCTTTGCTTAGTGCCTCTTTTGCTTAAGAAAGAGAGCAAGTTTGCTAAGTTTCATGCCAAACAGGGATTAGTTATTACTATTGGATGGTTTTTTGTTGTGCTTCCTTTTATTGGGCAGATTGTGTGGCTTATTTTAATCATATTTTCAATTTGGGGACTCTTGAATGTATTAGGAGGAAAATATACGAAACTTCCTATAATCGGAGACTTGGCAGAGAAGTTTAATATCTAAATAAAATTAGTTATAATTAAATTAGAAACAATCATTAATTACAAATTCCTTAATGGAGTTGGGATAAATAAATATGGAAGAATCTCTTTCAAAAGAAAAGGTTGAAGAATATTTGAGATTCAAAGGAGAGATAAGAGGGGTTGGTTTGAAAAATTATGCAGAATTTATTCTTAAAGAAGATGGAGAGGAAGGATTGAAGGAATTAGAAGAAACAGTAGCTAAATATGGTTGTCCTATTAAATATAAAGAGCTGAATACAATGGATTTTTATCCTATAGGATATCAAGCTGTAACCATAGCTGCAATGAAGGATGTTTTACATTATGATGATGATAAATTTTATAGATTAGGAGGTTTTCAGCCAAAGATTTCTCTCATCATCAAGCTTTTTATGAGATATTTTATTTCTCTTGATAGATTAGCCAAAGAGGTTCCTAAGATGTGGAGGAAATATTATACTGTAGGAAAATTAGAGGTTCTAGAATTGAATAAAGAGAAAAAATATATGAAATTAGCGCTTAGAGACTTTCCTTGTCATCCTACTCAATGTCACCAGACCTTAAGAGGATATTTTCCCAGTGTTCTAAGAATGGTGGTAAAAGGAGAAGTGAGTTGTGAGGAGACAAAATGTGTTCATAGAGGTGATGAATATCATGAATATATATTGAGGTGGAGTTAATTTAATGATAAAATTAAATAAGTTAATAATATAAATCTATTTTTGTTATGAAAAACATAGAAGAACAAGAAAAAAAAGCAGCTCTTTTAGCAGATGATTTAACTTCATTAGAAAGCTACATTCACGATCTTTTTTATTTCTCTCCTCTTCCTCTTTCTTTCATCAGTCCTATAGGTGTACTATTAGAAGTTAATCCTTCATTTGAAGAATTGGCGAATCTAAGATCTTATGAATTGGTTGGTGAACCCATTGAAGAACTATTTGTTAAAAAAGAAATTGAAAAGATAGCCAAAGAGACCTTTAAAAAGGGCGGTGTGAGAGGAAAAGAAATAAATTTCTTTCCCAAAGGAAAAGAAAAAATAAGAGTAAAGATATATACAAAAGAAAGGAAGGATGAGAGAGGAGAAACAGTAGGATATTTTTTATGTATTTTTGATATGACAGAAATTAAAAAATTAGAAGATAAACTGAAAGAAGAAATTAAAAAGTTAAAAGAAAAACTAAAAAAGCGCAAGAAATAATCCTGACAAAAATATTGATGAAGTTTTTCTTTTTCCCAGTTTTATACTGGGTTTTTTGATTTCGATTTATACAGTATAATGGAATCAGGAAGAAAGAATATTATGAATTTTGATAATCAATCAGATAAAAAAGAAAGCAAAATCTGGATAGACAAGGATGGAATAATTAATATAAAAATAGTGTTGCAAGATCCTCTAAAGGATATCGGAGAACTTTTAAAGAAGACCAACGAGATATTAAATTCTTCAAGAGAAAAAAGGATTCTTGTAGATTTAAACGGTCCTATATTAGGACATATTCGTTCTTCTTATTCGAGGCAACAGCTTACCGGGCATCTTAAAGAATGGATAAAAGGAGTTTTATTTAAAAAGGGCGCGATATTTTCTTCAAGTGTGATAAGAAGAACAATAACATCTTTTATAGTAATGGCCAGTGGTTTGAAAAATATAAAAATATTTGAAAATAAAAAAGAAGCTTTAAGATGGCTTAAACAAAATTAAAGTTAAAGGTCTATAGAATGTATATTCTAGAATCTAATCATGGAGTCTTTTACTGATAAAATTAAAAAAGAAGATAAAATCCGTTTTCAATTAGAAGGGAAAAAAGCAGTAGTTTTTGGGGTTGCCAATGAAAAAAGTATAGCCTGGCATATTGCAAAGACTTTAAATGATAACGGTGTGAGGATCGGGCTTGGATATCAGGAAAGAGTAGAGAGTTCTGTTCTGCCTTTATTAGAAAAATTGGATAATCCTATTGCTTTAAAATGCGATGTGGTAGATGATGTTTTGCTTGATAATTTTTTTGAAGCAATTAGAAAAGAATTTACAAAAGTTGATTTTTTAATCCATAGTATAGCTTTTGCAAAGAAGCAATATTTACAGGGAAAATATTATAACATAGACAGAAAGGGGTATCAGGTTTGTCAGGAGGTAAGTTCTTATTCTTTGACAGAATTAGTAAAAAGAATATTTCCTATAATGAATAATGGAGGAAGTATAATAACAATGAGTTATTATGGAGCAGAAAAGGTAATCCCTGATTATAATGTAATGGGGGTGGCTAAAGCTGCTTTAGAAGCTTCCGTGAGGTATTTAGCTTATGATTTAGGGGAAAGGGGAATAAGAGTAAATGCAATTTCTGCAGGTCCAATCAGGACTAGTGCAGCTTCTGGTATAAACAATTTCGATAAGATATTAGAAGAAGCACGCCGGAGAGCACCCTTGAAGAGAAATATTACTGCAGAAGATGTCGCTAATTTAGCTTTGTTTTTGTGTTCTGATTTATCAAAGAACATAACTGGACAGGTTATTTATGTAGATGCAGGATATAGTGTGATGGGAATTTAATTAAATATTTATTGAAAAACAAAAAAAAGCCCAATATTTAGGCTTTTTTAATTTTTTCAAGCTAATATTATTATTTCTTTTCTCCTAATTTCAATCTCAGATTTATTTCTATATCATCTCTTAGGACCTTTAGTGTAACCTCATCTCCTATTTTGTGGTGTTTTAATACTTCTGCCAAGGGATTGTCTTCATTTATTTTTTTCCCATCGCACTCCAAGATTATATCATATTCTTTTAAGCCTGCCTTGTCTGCGGGTGAGTCTTTGATGACAGCTTTTTCTCCTAAGCTTTCTCTTACAATCAGCGCTCCATAATCAACAGGAAGTTTATTGGCTCTTGCAATTTCTTTGTTCAAGAGGAAATATCTAACTCCTAAGAAAGGTTTTTTAATCTTTCCGTGCTTCATTACTTCTTCTAAATTTCTTTTTGCGTAATTAATTGGAATAGCAAAGCCAATATTTTGAGCTCCTGCAATCATTGCAGTATTAATTCCTATTACTTTTCCCTCCATGTTTACCAATGGTCCCCCGCTGTTTCCGGGATTAATAGCAGCATCTGTTTGGATAAGGCCACGTAAGCTTGTGGCTTTAAACATCGGACCGCTGTAAGCTTTAATTTTTCTACTTAATCCAGAAACAATTCCAGCAGACAATGTGTCTTCGAATTCTCCCAATGGGTTACCAATTGCTACTACTGTTTCTCCTAATTCAACCCTAGAAGAATCAGCTAATTCAATATAAGGAAATTTTTTACCTTCAATTTTTAAAATAGCTACATCAATTAAAGGGTCTCTGTCTAATACTTTGGCAGGGTATTTTTTTGTAGGTTCTACAATTACTGTATAATCAGCTGTGGGGTCTTTTACTACATGACTGCAGGTTAATACATATCCATCAGGAGAAACAATAAACCCTGAACCTCCCCCAATTTTTGTTTTTTGTTTCTTTTCTTTTTCAATTTGAGGAATGATAAACTGCTGTCCTCCAAAGGGGAATAAATAAAATCCTTCTATTCTTGGAAGGTCTTTTGAGATTACAATAGTGATTACTGCAGGGCATACCTTTTTTGCGATTTCAATGATGGGTGATTTTTTTGACATAAAAAGAAAGTAAAATTATTGAGATTATATAAGATTTTAACATGAAACATTGTTGTCAACAAGGAATAAATTTGTTATTATGTTTTTGAACTTTTAAATTTTTCACTTTTTCTTTTTTATTGAAGGAGTTTCTCGTCCCCGTAGTTCAACGGATAGAACAGTGGCCTCCTAAGCCGCTGATGGAGGTTCGACTCCTCTCGGGGACACAGATGCTGGAAATGAGTAAATAAAGGGCCGTTGGCGCAGTTGGCAGCGCGCCTCGATGGCATCGAGGAGGTCGCCGGTTCAAATCCGGCACGGTCCACACACAAAAAAATGGTTTCTTCAGAAACCATTTTATATTTTAGGTTTGATAAGATTTTTTTTATTCCCATTCCATTGTAGCAGGTGGTTTATTGGTTATATCATATAACACGCGATTGACTTCTTGGATTTCATTAATAATTCGGGTTGATATTTTTTCGAGAATAGAGAATGGAATTTTTGAAAAGCTGGCTGTCATTGCATCTCTTGATTCTACAATTCTTACAACTATTGAGTTTTTATAGCTTCGTTTGTCTCCTTGCACGCCGACACTCTTAATGGGCAATAAAACAGCAAAGCTCATCCAGATATTTTTCCAAAACGGGGTTTGTTTTAATTCTTCTTCTATAATTTTTCCAGCACGGCGTACTATTTTTACTCGTTCAGGGGTTACTTCTCCGACAATCCGTATTGCTAAACCAGGTCCAGGAAAAACCTGTCGTTCTATAATTTCTTTTGGTAGATGTAATTCTTTAGCGAGCTTTCTTACCTCATCTTTATATAGATTTCTGAGCGGTTCATATACTTTTATTTTCAACTTTTTAGGCAATCCTCCTACATTATGATGGGATTTTATTTTTGAGGAGTATTTAGTGATTCCGCTTTCAATCCTGTCAGAATATATAGTTCCTTGTACAAGAAAACTTGCTTTTTCTTTTTTTGCAATTTTATAAAAAATATCAGCAAAAAGTTTTCCAATAACTTTTCTTTTTTGTTCTGGCAAAGTGATTCCTTTGAGCTTTTTGAAAAATTGTTTTTCTGCTTTAACAATTCTTAGATTAAAACCTCTTTTTCTAAAAGTTTTTCTTATAAACTCTGTTTCTCCCTCACGCATTAATCCTGTATCTACATAGACGGCGATTAATCTTTTATCGATTGCTTTGTTAACTAAAGCAGCAGCAACAGAGGAATCAATTCCTCCAGAAAGTCCAATAATAGCTTTTTTATCTTCAATAATTTTTTTCGCTTCCGTAATTAAATTTTGCACCACTAATTTTGATGTCCATGACTTTTCGCATTTACAGATTTCTATGACAAAGGTTTTTAATATCAGATTTCCTTTTTCAGTATGACTTACTTCAGGATGAAACTGCACTCCAAAAATTTTTTCTTTTTTATTAACAAACGAAGCAATTTTTGAATATTTAGTATTAGCGATTGAGATAAATGATTTTGGAAGCTTTACCACAACATCTCTATGGTTCATCCATACATTTATTGACTTTTTAAGATGCACCAGAACTCCTTTTGATTTTTTAATATTTAGTTTTGTCAGTCCATATTCACCTGCTTTTCCCTGTATCACCTTTCCACCCATAAGATGAGCGATTATCTGATGACCATAGCAAATTCCCAAAATCGGTACAGGCAAGGATAAGATATTTTTATCAAAAAGAGGTTTGTGCTTTTCATAAACAGAACGAGCACCACCTGAAAGAATAAGACCTTTAATAGATTTATCAGTGAGCAATTTCTTGGCAGAAATATTAGAAGGTACTATCTCGCTCAATACCCCAAGTTCTCTGATTCTTCTTGAGATTAAATGACAATACTGTCCTCCAAAATCTAAAATTATAATTTTATCCATACATACTTTTAGATTTTGCTTATTAAAAATAATTACAGTTTAATTAGAATTATAATACCCATTCCCACCATTAGAATTCCTGCAATCAGGTGCAAAAGCCGTAATCTTTTTTGTCTTTCTTCTTCTGCCTTTTGAGGGTTTAATCCTTTATATACAGCTAAAGTAATTAAAATCATTGGGAGAACAAATATAGCATTATAGAGCAAAAGCCATAAAAGTGCAGAGAAAAATGTTTCTTTTTGGGAGAGCATTCCCAAAATAACAATATATGGTCCTGAGGTGCAAGGTAACAGGAATAGGCTAACCAAGAATCCCACAACAAAAGCCCCTAAAGGAGAAGTGACAGAACCAATCAGAGATTTCATGGTGGGTCTCCATCCTAGAGGTACTTCCATTAAAAATCCTCCTCCACCATACCAAAAATAATCCTTTATATTTAAAAGTCCAATCAACACAGCTAATCCCCCAATGCCTTTGATAAACCAGTTTGAAAACTTGGCAGTAGCTAAAGCTTTATATATCCCAAGCCCCATTAAGAGATAGGAGATATAAATGGCTACAGCAAAGGAGAGTCCTGCTAAGATTACTTTTTTCCTTTTTCCAGAAGCTAAGATGGTGCTCATTAGAATAATCAAAACTGCAAAAGCACATGGATTAATGGCATCAACTGAAGCTGCTCCAATCACCAGGGGAAGTGTTAGTTTTTTTGAAGAAGATTTATCAACATTTTCTTCTTTTTCGATAGAGAGATTTTTCATTTTCGCTTTTAGAGCGTCGATAATAGGCTTGTCTCCAACTATGCATTTTCCATTAATTACAGCCATAGGCACCCCTCTTTTATTGATAGGGATTTGGAGTTCATCGCATATCTTTTCAAACATTTCTCTATTTTCCTTATTGAAATAGATTTCTCTTCTATCAATTTCAAAAGACATATCAAGATTGTTTTCTTGGATAAACTTTTCTACTTTAGCGCAGTGGAGACAGCCCTGCCCCCAAAAGAAAATAATTTTTTCTAAAGCTATTCCCTGTAAAATGGGCATTAGTGAAAGTAACGCTATAAAAAGCCATAAAAATTTTAAAGATATTTTTTTCATATTTTTTAAGGATTAAACGATATTAATAATATTATTATACTTAATAGTTTTGTTCTTTGCTATTTCTTGTCAAGGAACCTTCAGTTTGCTATAATAAGGATACTTATTTATAGGAATATAAAGCCGCGGTAGCTCAGTGGTAGAGCATTTCTCTGAAAAAGAAAGGGTGGGTGGTTCGATTCCACTCCGCGGCACCAGCGGGTGTAGTATAACGGCTAGTACATAACCTTGCCAAGGTTAAGGCGAGGGTTCGACTCCCTTCACCCGCTCATTGGAGTGAGAAGCTCACTTTTGAAGGTGAGTTTTTTTTATTTTGGATAGATTAGGTTTATCCCTAAAGGCATTGACATAGGTTTTTAAATAGGATAATATATCACAAACCTGAAAAAATTCTAAGATGATAGTTGATAATAAACGCCCGAGTTTTTGGGCAGTAACGACTTCAATTTCATTAATACTTTTTGGAATTTTATTTGGAGCGTATTCATTCTCTATCGAAGAAAAAAGCTCTTACAAGGATTTAAACAACATCCCTGTTTTTTCTATTTCTCAGGAAAACACATTGATTGGGTTTTCTAATCCCGAGAATCCTCCTTTGAAAGTAGTAAAGAAGTTGCCGGTAGTGGTTACTGCTTATTCCAGCACCCCGAGCCAGACTGATGATAGTCCATATATTACTGCTTCAGGCACTTGGGTAAAAGATGGGATTGTAGCAAATAATATGTTGCCTTTTGGGACAAAAATAAGAATTCCAGAATTATATGGTGATAAAGTTTTTGTTGTAGAAGACAGAATGAATTGGAAAAAAGGCAATTATATGATTGATGTATGGGTGCCAGACTATTCACAGGCTTTGGCTTTTGGCGCAAAAAGGACTCACATTGAAGTTTTAGAATAATTTTTCTTTTTTAAACTTTTTAAAAGCCGCCCCAATTACTTGGGGCGGCTTTTTTATCCCAGATTTAAAAGTATGCACTATATTAAGATAGTTCGAACATTTTTCGCCGCCAACGAAAGCCTCGAAAAGAACCAACCTCTCAGCTCGGCTCCGCCGCCCCGATAACAATTTCAAGTTTTTCTTTGGCGGCGAATTCTAAAAAATTTCAATTTCGATGCTAATGGAATAATACTTTGTTTTAAAAGAATGGTATTTCATCTTTTGGTTATAAAATTCGGCCCCATCATCAAATTTTATAACCTTGTCTTTTTTGAATTCAACACCAGTTCCGTAATCTTCATAATTATAGTTTTCTATATCATATTTAACACCGCTCTTTTTAAGCTTCTTAGCGAGTTTTGGAGGAAATGTTTTTACCGCCTTCATTTCTCCACCGATAATATCTCTTTTTCTAGCCTCAACAAAGAAAGAGATAATATCACTATATGGGATTGTTGCAAGTTTACAATTATCCAAAACTTCGCCATCGGGAAGAATAGTATGAAATCCAATAAATTCCGGTCTTATTACGAAATGGTCGGTGATTTTATATTCTTGTTTTTCCTCTTTCTGTTTATTATATTCATCAACCCATTTGTCGTAATCAAAAATATAGCCCCGAATTTCCATTTCATCTACAAAAGTTTTGTGCATTTCCGACCAAATTTGCGTCACCCCGGAAATTCCGTCGTAAAACTCCACAAATCCAAAATTTTTATGGACCAAACTATTTTTTGATTCAGAACATTTTTTAAGCTGCTCCTCTACAAATTTATTTATCTCATCAGTATCTCTAAGTTTCGGAAAAAGATGTTTAAGGATTTCGTACCAATCAGGATAAATCCAAACCCTCAGCCGATAGGAAGGTAATCGCTCATCAGCAATTTTGACGACCTCCTTTTCAACGAATTTAGCTAATTGATTATGAGAAATTATAATTTTAACCAACACAATGGCTAAAATTATTTTCAATCCAGTTAAGTCAGATACAAAAAATAACCAAATAATTAAAGCTATAAAAGCGATGTTTAAAAATGTTTTGATACTACTTTTTTTCATAAAATAAACATGATGATTAAAAATCTTCTTTAGAGTATTTAATCCTCGAGTTTATATTTTTTCTTACATGCTTGCTAAAATACTGGTTAGCTTCTTCTGTATCAAATTTTGCATCATAACATCACTCCATCCTTTCAGTGTAAGTGGCACCGCTAGGAAATCGAACTATGCCAGCAGACTCCATTTATTATCAATTTTTAGAGTTTGGTTTAATTTGGTTTAATAATGATGTTTATTATAGGAATTCCGTGATTAAAAAATTTTCTTTTCTAAAATATGGTTCGAGCCAATGTTTTTCTCCGAGTTCTTTTGTGAGTTTTCTTGGTGGTGCCGCGGGTGGGACTCGAACCCACACGGGATATAATCCCAACAGATTTTAAGTCTGTCGCGTAAGCCAATTCCGCCACCGCGGCTGAGGCCTGGGTGGGAATTGCACCCACGTATAACAGTTTTGCAGACTGCTGCCTTAAGCTACTTGGCTACCAGGCCACACTTAAACAATTAGCTATAAAATAAATTATATTTCAATTCGAATAATATATTATTCTTTTTCTTTTTTCAACTCTGCCAATATTTCTTCTATTCTTCCGGCCTGACTCATAGTTTTATCTTCTACAAATCTTAATTTTGGCACAGGATTCATTTTCAATCTTTTGTTTATTTTTTGCTGAAGAAAATATATATTTCTATTTAGGCGTTCAATAACCTTATCTTTATTTTTTTCAGGTAGAACGCTGACAAATACTTTTCCTTCTCTTAAGTCAGGAGTAATTTCTGCTCTAGTTACTGTAGCTAGTGTTCCTTCAGGTACTTCAATTTCTTTCAGGAGTATTTTTGACATTTCCTTTCTTACTAATTGATTAATGCGTTGTATGCGTCTGGACATTAATGATTTGCGTTTTTTATAAATTACAACTCGACTTTTTTGTGTTCTTGTTTATATATCACCAGCACATCTCCCTTTTCTATTTTTTTATTTCCTTCATATAATATTCCCACCTCCTCGCCCTTAGAGGCTCTTTCAATATCTTTTTTATTCTTTTGAAGATTTATCATTCTTCCTCTGTCAATAACTTCCTCATTTCTTTGAACTTCTATTTGTGTTCCTTTTTCTACTTCTCCTTCGATTATTCTTCCTCCAACAATCTGTCGATTCTTTTTGCTCCAGAAAGTAACCAGTACCTTGATTTTTCCAAGATCTGTCCTGACTTTTTCAGGAGTTAAGATTTTTTCCATAAACCTCCTTAGTCCTTCCACTAATTCGTAGATTATTTCAAAATTCATCACTGTTACCTTGATTTCTTCTCTTTGGAGCCATCTTTTGGCGATTGGATTTGTTTTTACCCTGAATCCTAATATTACAGCATTAGAACTTTTTGCTAATTTAATGTCGTTTTCATTTATATCTCCTACTTCTGCTTTTAACACCCTTATTACCACTTTTTCTTGGGGTAAGGTTTTTAATACTTCTTGAATGGCCTCAATTGAACCCAAGACATCAGTTTTTAAGATTATATTTAATGCTTTTTGGTCTGGTTTTATTTCTATTGTTTTTGAGCCTTCAATTTTTTTCTCTGGAACCTTAAGATAGTTTTGAGCTGATTCTAAATCAGGAAAAGCTTTTAATTTCTCTCCGACCATTGGTACTTTTTCTAGTCCTAAAAACACAGCAGGATCTGCAGGATAGACTTCTGATATTGGATTACCCTGAAAGTCTTCTAAGCTTTTTACTTTTCCTGTAGTAGATGGAGTAGCTATAATATCTCCCAACTTTAATTTTCCTTCATTCAAAATCAAGGTGGCTGTTGGTCCTCTTTTGCTGTCTAAATAGGATTCAATAATTACTCCAATTGCTGGTTTTGATATATCTGCTTCAAGTTTTTCCATTTCTGCAATAAGCAGAATTAAGTCTAAGAGATCTTCTACTCCCTGCCCTGTTTTAGCAGAAATATTAATAGAAGGTATAGTTCCCCCTAAAGATTCAACCAAGATATCTTCTTCTTGCAGTTCTCTTTTTGCTTTTTCTGGATCTGCTTCTGGTCTATCTATTTTATTAAATGCAACAATCACTGGGATATTAGCTTTTTTAATATGCTCAATAACCTCTTTTGTTTGTTTCTCTACACCTTTGCAACTATCTATTACCAGTATTGCAATATCAGCTGTTTTTGCTCCTCTTGATCTCATTTGGGAAAAGGCTTCATGGCCTGGTGTATCTATAAATGTAATTTTCTTTCCGTCTTTTTCTATTTGGTATGCCCCAATGTGTTGGGTGATTCCTCCTGATTCTTTTTCTGCTATTTTGGTTTTTCTTATTTGGTCAAGCAAAGTGGTTTTTCCACTGTCAATATGGCCCAATACCACCACAACAGGAGGCCTTGTTATTAAGTTTTTATTATTTTCTTCCATAATTGTTTTAAGTAATTTTTAGAACTTCTTTGGATTCGATACAAAACTTAAAATCCAAATGTTCGAAACCATTTAACCTTAAGCTTTGAACATTTGGATTTTATTCCTAAGCTTCTTGAATTTTCGCTTGCTCTATTGCTTTTTTTTCTTCTTCAGAAAGCAGATATTCTGATTTCCCATTCTTTATTGGTTTTGCAAAAACCCTATTTCCTTCTCTTCCGTATAGGCTGGTAATTACTACTCCATTGTCACTGCCGTCTAAAAGCGCGATTGAAAAACTTTGATTCCCGCCAGTTTCTTTGAAAGGATTATATCTAATTATTCCAATTTTCTGGACAGAAGATCTATGAATCTCTTTCATCTTTCTTATTTCTTTTAATACATTTTCAAAACTCTCTTTTAACTGCTGGAATTGAGACAGCACCTCTTTTAGGTTTTTTGGCTCTTTTTCTTTTTTGAATAAATTAAACATATTTTATTAATTTTGAAATTTACAGGGAATGTATTTTAGACAAAAATCTATATTATATAAATATAAGGTTGCAGTTTCCAATATATTCCATATGATGTATAGCGGAGAGGGTGGGATTCGAACCCACGTGTCGTTTTAAACGACCATCGGTTTTCGAAACCGCGCCGTTGTAACCAACTTCGGTACCTCTCCTTATTTTAGAATCTTTTTAAATTTATCATAAAATCTCTATTAAATCAATTTTAATCAGAAATTAAAAAATGATATACTTTTAAGAATGAAGAAGAAAAAGATAGCTGTTATAGGGGTTGGAGGAAGAACAGGGACAATGTTTGCTTTTGAGTTGAGTCAGGCAGTTGATGTTTTAGGAGTGGCAATGGAAAGAGAGGTTGAATTGATAAAAACAGGAAAACTTTTTGTTGAAAGAAAAAAAGAAAAGCCGCAAGCTTTTAAACTCAATGTTATAAAAAACACTGAATTTAATGAGAAGTTATCTCCAGACATCATTTTTTTAGCTACAAAAAATCCGGTTTCCTCTCCTATTAAATATTATTTCGAAGAATGCAGACCAAAAATTCCTACTCTTTTGATTTCTCAAAATGGAATTGCAGCCTTATCAGAAGCAAAAAGAGCTTTAAGAGAGGTTTTGGGAGATAGAGTAAAAGAGGCAAAATTGGTAAGAGTTATTCTTTTTAATCCAATAGATAAAAGAGAGAGGGATGGGAAAATCTATATTAAGTATTCATTGCCAATTAGGATTGCTGTAGCTGAGGCATTTGGTGAAGGGGGAATTAAAGATATTGTTGAGGTTTTTCAAAGAGCCGGGTTTGAGGTTGAAGAATTTCCTTTGAAAGAGGCAAGAAACTTAGAGTTTTCAAAATTATTTTTGAATTTAATTGGAATGGCTTCAGCTTCCAGAGGGGTTTCAGTAAGAGAGGGTTTTGAGAATAAAGAAATTTTTAAAGAGGAAGTAGAAGCTATAAAGGAATATATTAAGACTGTTAAATTAGCAGGAGGGAGGTTTCTTAATTTTTCTCACTATCCTGTGGGTTTTTTTGCTTTTTTCTTTTGTGTGCTACCTCTAGATTTTTTGATACCTTTTCGAAAATTAATAGCAAAGATTGTATCAAGGGGAAGAGAAGGAAAGCCAAAGGATTTAGATGAGATAAATTATTATAATGGAGCAGTAATAACCCTTGGAAAAAAAATAGGAATTGAAACTCCGGTGAATGAAGAAATATACAATAGGGTTTGGAAAAAACTAAAAAGAGAATAAAAAATAAGTTTGCCACATAGCAAACTTAACTTCTTTAGTTTATTAAGTATGGATAAAGTCATCTGAACTCTCAGAATCAATCGGCCTGTTAAGAAGTTGGGCCATTTTTTTAAACACAGAGAGTAAACCATTCTCAGTAAACCATTTTTTGACCTCCTCGTCTCCAATTTTTATTTCTAGTGCAATTAATGGCTTAAAATAGTTTATTTCCTCAAGCGGTCGATTGAGATCAAGTGCGAGATCTCTGTACCATGGCGGTGCAAGATTCTTTTCTTCTAATTCAAACTTTTTATATCGAAAGATATCACTGCATTCAACATAATTTTCTGTTGGAAATTCACATTTCCAATTATCAATAATTATTAATGAATCCCCTTTAAGGATTCCGAGACCAATATACTT
This sequence comes from uncultured Candidatus Saccharibacteria bacterium, assembly GCA_964493485.1. Classification (GTDB taxonomy): domain Bacteria; phylum Patescibacteriota; class Minisyncoccia; order Minisyncoccales; family JANBVM01; genus CAZBMQ01. Next base: position 84,555 of record CAZBMQ010000003.1, on the reverse strand, counting down.
AGAGACTCCTATATTGTGGGCACCTAGAGATAGATGAATCATTAAAATGAATTCCCCAACATGCTTTTTAACCCTTTTTTCAAGACTACGATAGATTTCCTCAACACCATTATTAAGAGCATATCTTAGAATTACAAGATCTTTAATTTTGTCTCCGGTTGTTTCTCCTTCTCTTATTCTTTTTCGAAGCTCTTTTATTTTTTCTTTCGATTTTTTATATAGTAAATCTGATTGGTTACGGAGCTCTTTAGCTTGTTTTCTTAAATCCTCAATTTCTTTTATTGCCTCTTTTATATCCATTTCTTTCCCCTTTTTGAGTTTAAAAGTGCTTTATACAGACATTATTTTTGTCTGCAAATAAATATTAACAGAGCATAGAAAAAAGACAAGACTTTCCAAAATTAAAAAAAGAGCTTTTAGCTCTTTTTTGTGTGGGCGAGATAGGACTTGAACCTATGACCTCCCGCGTGTAAGGCGGACGCTCTAGCCGCTGAGCTACTCGCCCTAGATTTGTTTTTGTGCCGAGGGCGGGATTTGAACCCGCACGTCAATAAATGACACATCCACCTCAAGGATGCGAGTCTTCCAATTCCTCCACCTCGGCCCCAAATTAATTATTCTCTTTATCTGTCTTATTAATATCAGTTTTCTCAGTCTCTTTAATTTCTTTCTCTTTACTTTCTTTAAATTCTTGAGTATTTTTGGTTTTTTCTTCTTTTGTGGCTTCTGTAATATTTTCTTTTGTTTCTTGGAGATTTTTAGTTTGAGCTTCTGTCTCTTCAGGCTTTATTTCTTCTTTTGCTTCTTCTACAATTGCTTTAGCAAATTCCTTTCTTTTAAGTCTAGCCCTTTTTCCTTTAGCTTTTCTTAAATAATAAAGCTTTGCTCTTCTTACTTTGCTTCTTTTAATTATTTCTATTTTTTCAATTGTTGGGAGATGAAGGGGAAATATTTTTTCCACACCTACTCCATCAATTATCTTTCTCACCGTGATTGTTGCTCCTATTTCCTTTCCGTGTTTTCTTGCAATTACTACTCCTTCAAAGGTTTGAGTCTTAACCTTATCTTTTTCTTTTATTTTTTGGAATACCTTAACAGTGTCACCAGGTCTAATGTCTGGGATTTCTTTTTTAAGAAAGGGTTGTATAGCTTCTTTTATTTTTTTCATATTTCTAACACTATTATTTTTGCTTCATCAGCTGGCAAATCTTTTTTCTTTATTGATAGTTTTTTGACAGGTGATAAAGACTTTATTCCAAAAGATTTTAAAAATTTACTTAATGGATCTAATTTAGTTTTAAGTTTTGGCAAGGCATAATGCATAGGGATTGTAATCTTTGGTTCTAATTGAGACATTATCTTTGCCGCTTCTTTTGAGGAAATTGTATTTCCTCCTCCTATTGGTATCATTAAAATATCAATATCTCCTATTTTTTCAAGTTGTTCTTCGCTCAGTTCTTTTTGGCCAAAATCTCCTAAATGGCAAATCTTTAAGTTTTCGCTTTCAATAATATATATTGTATTTCCCACCTCTTCTTTAGAGGCATTATGGAAACTTGGAATTCCCTGTATCATAATCTCTTTCACTTCGTATTCTCCCGGATCTTCAATAACAAAAGGATTGCCAGCCACAGCCTTGATGTTGTTATGCCCTTGATGTTTATGTGTTATCAATAAGATGTCGGCTTCAAGTTTCGGCACTCTCAATCCTATACTTTTTTCAAAAGGGTCAATTACAATTTTCACTTGATGATTTTTTCTCGGAGTTGTTATTATTTGAAATAGAGAATGTCCATACCAAGTTATTTTCATAATAGAAATTAAGCTTAGATTAAGAACATAATTTATTCTTATCATAAATTTCTTTATAATTCAACTATTGAGTTTTTGAGGTTAATTTAATAGACTTGAAAAATAAAATGAAACATTGTAATATGGATAACATTATGAAAAAATTATTAGAGAATAACAATTTTTTAAAACCCCCAAAAGTGGGTGATATTGTGAAAGGTAGAGTGGTGGGTAAAGGAAGGTCAGCGGTTTTTTTAGATTTAGGACCCATAGGTACAGGTGTAATTTATGGTAGGGAGTTTTTTGACGCTAAAGAGAAACTAAAGAATTTAAAAATAGGCGATGAAATATTCAGCAAGATTATTGATTTAGAGACAGAAAATGGATTTATTGACCTATCTCTTAGTGGAGCCTCCAAGGAGCTGACATTTGAGGCTCTTAGAGAAAAGAAAGCAAAAGATGAATTAATAAAAGTAAAAATATTAGGAGCTAATAAGGGGGGATTGATAACCGAAGTGTCTGGAATTTCCGCTTTTTTACCAGTTTCTCAATTGTCGAGCGCACATTATCCCAAGGTTGAAGGTGGAGATAAGCAAAAAATCTTAAGAGAGCTTCAGAAATTTATAGGACAGGAATTAGAGGTAAAGATTCTTGATTTATTTCCTAAAAAAGAACAGGTTATTCTTTCAGAAAAAGCAAAGGATTTGGATAAGATTAAAGAGATATTAAAAGACTATAAAGTAGGAGATATTGTAGAAGGAGAAATTACAGGAATTACAGATTTTGGGGCATTTATTAAATTTCCAATAGAAGCTTCAGAAGAGAAACAACTTGAGGGATTAATTCATATTTCTGAATTGGATTGGAAAATCATTGAAGATCCTGCAGAAGTGGTAAAACCTGGAGAAAAAATTAAAGCCAAAATAATCGATATATCTAATGGCAGGGTGTCTCTTTCTTTAAAGGCTTTAAAGAAAGATCCATGGGATGGTATTGAAGAAAGATATAAAAAAGGAGATATAATTTCTGGGAAAATAACCAAACTCAATCCATTTGGAGCTTTTGTTCAGATAGAAAAAGAAATACAAGCGCTTTGTCATATTTCTGAATTTGAAGGAGAAAAAATGGAGGAAGTATTGGAGATAGGCAAAGAATATAAGTTTCAAATTTTATCTATTGACGAAAAAGAGCATAGAATGAGTCTTAAATTATTAAAATGAAGACTTTATTCAAAAATTTCTTGCTTGTTTTGTTGATTTTTCTTGGCATATCAGCTGTTTTCAGCTTGTTTTTTCAACCTTTAGGTGAGACAAAACAGATTACAATTAGTCAGTTGGTACAGGATATCAATCAGGATAAGATAAAGATTGTAACAATATCTGGGAATGATATAGAAGTTGTTTATCAAGACGGCTCAAAAGCAAAAGCCAAAAAGGAACCAGAGATTGCTTTGTCTCAGTCTTTAATAAATTACGGAATAGAGAAGGAAAAATTAAAGAATGTCGAAATTGAAGTAAAAGAAGCAGGAGGAGGTTGGGTTTGGTTGGGACCTATATTGATTTCAATTCTTCCTGTGGCAGTATTAGGTTTGTTCTTTTGGATGATCTTCAGACAGGCAAGGACAGGAGCTATGCAGACATTTGATTTTACAAAAGCCAGAGCTAGATTGTTTGGAGCAGAGGGTCATCCAAAAGAAAAAATCACCTTTAAAGATGTAGCTGGGCTAAAAGAGGCAAAAGAGGAATTAAAAGAAGTAGTTGATTTTTTAAAGAATCCTAGAAAATTCTTAAAAATTGGAGCAAGAATACCAAGAGGTGTGTTATTAGTTGGTCCAAGCGGCGTAGGAAAAACCCTATTGGCTAGAGCAGTAGCAGGCGAAGCTAATGTTCCATTTTTTCATACCTCTGGTTCTACCTTTGTTGAATTATTTGTGGGTACGGGCGCCGCAAGGGTAAGAGATTTGTTCGCTACTGCGAAAAAAAGTGCTCCCTGCTTGGTCTTTATTGATGAATTAGATGCAGTGGGAAGAATGAGAGGGGCTGGGATTGGAGGAGGCCATGATGAAAGAGAACAGACATTAAACCAGCTGCTTGTAGAAATGGATGGGTTTGAACGAGATACTAATGTGATTGTTATAAGCGCCACAAATCGGCCAGACATTTTAGATCCTGCTCTTTTGCGTCCGGGGAGGTTTGACAGAAGAGTAGTATTAGACCTTCCGGATATTAATGACCGTGAAGAAGTATTAAAGATTCACTGTAGAGGCAAACCCTTAGCCTTAGATGTGAATTTAAGAGAGATTGCTGAAAGAACTCCAGGGTTTTCAGGAGCAGATTTGGCTAATGTGGTAAATGAAGCTGCCATTTTGGCAGCAAGAAGAAATAAAAACCAGATTTTTCAGGAAGAATTTTTAGAATCTGTAGAAAAGGTTCTATTGGGGCCTGAAAGAAAGAGTCATATTCTAACAGAAAAAGAAAAAGAGATAGCAGCATTTCATGAAGCAGGACACGCTTTAGTTTCTTCTTTTCTTCCGGGAGCTGAACCGGTTAGAAAAATTTCAATTATCGCCAGAGGATTTGCAGCAGGTTATACTTTAAAGATGCCAAAAGAGGAAAGGAGAATAAAAACAAAATCAGAATTCTTGACAGAAATAGCAACACTGCTTGGGGGATATGTGGCAGAGAAATTGAAGTTTGGAGAGATTACTACCGGAGCTGCTGACGATTTAAGAAAAGCTTCAGATTTAGCCAGGAAACTAGTTAAAAAATATGGAATGTCTGGATTAGGACCTATTTCTTTTGGCGAAAAAGAGGAATTAATCTTTTTGGGAAAAGAACTGGGTGAGCAGAGAAATTATTCTGAAAAAGTTGCAGCTTTGATTGATAAAGAAGTGGCAAAATTCATAAAAGCAGGAGAGAAAGAAGCTAAAAAAGTATTAACAAAAAATAAAAAATTATTAGAAAAACTTGCTAATACTCTTATTGAAAAAGAAACAATAGAGAGGGAAGAATTCGAGCGGTTAATTGCAAAAAAACCACGGAGACAAACAAAAAAAATAACTTTCAAAATTCAAAAAAGGAAAAAGGAAAAGCCGATTAAGGTGAAGGTGAAGAAAATTTAAATCATTAGGAAAATTGGGCATGTAGTTCAGTGGTAGAACGCCACTCTTATAAAGTGGAAGTCCCAGGTTCGATCCCTGGCATGCCCACAGAGGAGCAGGGCGGTTAGCTCAGCTGGTTAGAGCGTCTGCTCGACACGCAGGAGGTCACAGGTTCAAGTCCTGTACCGCCCACACAAAAGAAAATTATACTAATAAAATTGTGTCCATGAAAATCCCTGTTCTTTATGAAGATGAAAATGTTTTGGTAGTTGATAAACCAGCAAATATTGTGGTTTTTTCTGAAAGAGAGGAGATGCAAGAAACCTTGATTAATCTGGTTTTAGAAAAATTTTCAATCCTTAAAAATGTTGGAAGTCCGCCAAGATATGGGATAGTTCATAGATTGGACAAAGAAACTTCAGGAGTATTGATGATAGCAAAAAATAACGAGACCTTATTTTTTTTACAGTCGCAGTTTAAAAACAGAAAAGTTATAAAAAAATATATTGCATTATTGATTGGGAAATTAAAGAAAAAGAAAGGAGAGATTAATACTCTGATTGGTCGTTCCCCAAAACAAAGAATGAAACAGAAGATTTTTCTTCCGCTGGAACCAGGAGCTAAAGGAAAGAGAATAGCTATAACAGAATTCAAGGTTTTATCTTATTTTTATAGTATTGATAAAGAAAAACATTTCTACACCTTAGTGGAAGCTGTATCAAAGACTGGAAGAAAGCATCAATTAAGAACCCATTTTCATTATTTGGGCTACCCTATTGCTGGAGATAAGCTTTATTCTTTTAAAAATCAACCTACACCAAAAGATTTAAAAAGACAATTTCTACACGCCAGTTTTTTACAAGTAAAATTTAAAGATGGAAAAGAAAAAAAATTTGAATCAGAATTACCAGAAGATTTAAAGAAAGTTTTAAGGAATCTAAAAGAGGTAGAAGAATAATATTAATTAAAAACAAAAACTCCAATGAGATTCTTAACTAAACTCCAAGATTTACCAGAAGGGAAAAAGAAAATAATATTATACTTTTTGGTTGGGTTGACGGGTATTCTTCTTTTCAGCTTTTATTTTGTAAATACAGGGAGTAAAATAAAAAATATTAGTGGAGAAAAGCTTAAAGAGAGTTTTTTTCCAAGAGAGATTCAACAAGGACTTAAAAAGGGTATTGAATCTAGTGTTTCAATTTTTGATTTATTAAAAATAAAAGATAAATATTAGACCCTTAAATGAAGCAACCGCAGAAAAAAATAAATAAGGGAATAGGGACAGTAAAACAAAGAGAGATTACGCAGGAAATGAAGGAATCTTATATTGACTATGCAATGTCAGTTATTATTTCCCGTGCTTTGCCTGATGTAAGAGATGGATTAAAGCCTGTTCAGAGGAGGATTTTGTATACAATGTTTGAAGATGGACTGCGCCATGATGCGAAATTCAGAAAGTCAGCAACAGTGGTTGGTGGATGTTTAGGACGTTATCATCCCCACGGCGATCAAGCGGTTTACAGTGCGGCAGTAAGAATGGCTCAGGACTTTTCTTTAAGATATCCTCTTATTGAAGGGCAAGGAAATATGGGATCAATTGATGACCCAAGCGAATATGCTGCTATGCGTTACAGTGAGATGAGGCTTTCTAAAGAAGGAGAAGAGATGTTGAGAGATATTCGTAAGAACACAGTTGATTTTATAGACAATTATGATGGAACAAGACAAGAACCTGTAGTATTACCTTCTCCCCTCCCTCAGCTTTTATTGAATGGGTCTTTGGGAATTGCTGTAGGAATGGCTACAAATATTCCTCCGCATAATTTACACGAAATATGTGACGCATTGATTTATTTAATCGACCACCCAAAAGCTGATACAGAAGATCTTTTTAACTTTGTTCAGGGTCCTGATTTTCCCACAGGAGGTTTAATATACGACAAAAAAGGAATAATTGAAGCTTATTCTCAAGGCAAAGGGCCTATTTTGGTGAGAGGTAAAACAGAGATTTTAGAAGATAAAAAGGGAAGAAAAAGAATTTTAATAACAGAGATTCCTTATCAGACCCAAAAATCGGCTCTTCTTGCTAAATTTGCTCAATTGGTTGCAGAAAAAAGAATAAAGGGAATAAAAGATATTAGAGATGAATCAGATAAAGAAGGAATGAGGATTGTGTTAGACCTTCATAAAGGAGTAGTGCCAAAGAGAATTTTAAACAGACTTTTCAAATTCACAGATTTGCAAAAAACATTTCATTTGAATATGGTGGCTCTGGTAGATGGCATTCAACCAAAGATCTTAAGTTTTGTGGAGGTTTTAGAATACTTTCTAGCTCATAGAAAAGAGGTAGTGATAAGGAGAACGAAATATGATTTAGAAAAAGCAAAAGAAAGAGCACATATCTTAGAGGGGTTACATAAATGTTTAGCCAAGATCGATGCTGTGATAGAGACAATAAAGAAATCTGCTGATAGAGAGGACGCGAAAAAGAATTTAATGAAAAGGTTTAAGCTGACTGAGATTCAGGCAAACGCTATTTTAGATACAAAACTTTCGGCTTTGGCAAGATTAGAGAGAAAGAAGATTGAAGAAGAATTAAAAGAATTAAAAGCAAAGATTAAAGAGCTTGCAGCAATTTTAAAGAGTCCTCATAAAATAAAACAAGTGATTAAAAAAGAGCTAAAGCAATTAAAAGAAAACTTTGGAAACGAAAGAAGGACAAAGGTGTATGAGCAAAAAATTGGCAAAATATCTGAAGAAGATTTAATCCCGAAGGAAGAAACAATCATTACTCTTACTAAAGGAGGATATATAAAAAGAATAGATCTAAAAACCTATAAGATTCAAAGAAGAGGAGGAAAGGGGCTTTTAGGGATGAAGACCGTAGGAGATGATATTGTCGAACACTTTTTAAGGGCTAATACCCATGACCATCTTTTATTTTTTACTGACTCAGGAAAGGTGTTTAGGACTTTGGTATATGAGATACCAGAAGGAAGCAGGGTGGCAAAAGGAAGAGGTTTGCTTAATTTTTTAGAGCTTTCTCCTGAAGAAAGAGTATTATCTTTGATACCTCTCAGTAAGAAAGCCAAAGGAGAGGAAGTGAAAAATTTATTTATAGTAACAAAGGATGGAATAGCAAAAAAGACTCCTTTAGATAAATTTGAAAATATCCGGCGCTCAGGCTTAATAGCCATCTCTTTAAAAAAAGGAGATTTAGTAAGAGAGGTGTGCTTAACTTCTGGAGAAGATGAAGTAATTTTAGTAACAAAAAAAGGACAATCAATAAGATTTAAAGAAAAAGATATCAGGCCTATGGGGCGTTCGGCTGCTGGCGTGAGAGCAATAAGGCTTAAAAAAGGAGATGAGGTAATAGGTGTAGATGTAATAAAGCCAAGACCAAAAGAGAGAAAAGCAAAAGAAAAACAATACTTATTGGTTGTAAGTGAGAATGGATACGGTAAGAGGACAGAGCTTAAAGAATATGGAGTACAGAGAAGAGGAGGAGTAGGAATAAAAACTGCAAAGGTTACTTCAAAGATTGGAGATTTAGCTGCTTCTAAGGTATTGTGTGGAGAAGAAAAAGATTTAATAGCAATTTCTCAGAAAGGTCATGTTATAAGAATAAAGATTGATTCTATTTCAAAGCTTAGCAGGGCAACCCAAGGAGTAAGAATTATGAAATTAGATAAGGGAGATAAAGTAGTATCAATTGTATGTGTTTAGCTTACCCAATACAAATCTTTAGAAATATTTATTGTTGAAAAACCCTCTTTTATGGGTTTTTTATTTTTGGTAATATAGATAAAGAAATATGCCTTTTCTTAATCCTTCACGGGTTTTAGATTTATTAGATTTAAAAGAACACTTTGTTGCTGCTGACTTTGGATCAGGTTCTGGGGGTTGGGTTATTCCTTTAGCAAGAAGATTAAAAGAGGGAAAGGTGTATGCAATTGATATTTTAGAAGAACCATTATCTGCACTAAAAAGTAAAATAAAATTAGAAAAAGGATTAAGTATAGAGACAATAAAATCTGATATTGAAAAAACTTCCAGACTTTTAGATGCAAGTTGCGATTTGGTCTTGATGACCAATCTTTTATTTGAAGTAGAAGACAGAAGAAAGGTCTTAGAAGAAGCAAAAAGAGTATTAAAACCAGGGGGAATACTTTTGGTTGTTGATTGGACAAAAGATGCTTCTTTGGGTCCAGAAATTAGAGTTTCTCCAGAGGAGATAAAGGAAATAGCTAAAGAAATAGGTTTTGTACTTAAAAAGGAATTTCCAGCAGGTGTTTACCACTGGGGTTTGATATTTAATAAAAAATAATTACTTAAATTAAGATATGAGAAAGGAGAAAAAAATAAAAATAACATTATTGCTTTGTTTTATAAGTGCTTTTTTAATTTTTAATCTTCATCAAAAACCAGCTCAAGGAGTACTTGAGGGTTCAATAAATGGAGGAGGCGGTACAGAATGTTCAAACAGAGGAGAATATTGCTTCCCTCGTTATGGAGATTATTGTTGCAGTGGTTTAACTTGTAATAGCAATTCTAAAAAATGTTACGATAGTAGTTTATCTCTTGGGAGAGGACAAACTTGTTATCATTATTCAGAATGTTCCTCGGGTTTTTCTTGCGTAAATAATGTTTGCTGTAATCCAAACCTGTCTCTTGGAGGCGGAGAAGTGTGTTACTGCAATGGAGAGTGTGCTTCTGGTCAGTGCAGTGGGGGGAGGTGTACTATACCTCAATGTGGAGATTTTGATAATTGCTATTGCTGCGGTCCAGCTATAGATCCTCAATGTACGGGAGGCTGTCCTAGGGAGGGTTTTTCGAAAGACAGCACTAAACAATGTCCTTCTACAGGAGCTAGGCCTAACTATTGTTGTTGTGGTAATTGTGCAATAGCAGGGAAACCCTGTACTACTTATCCTTGTTGTTCGGAATATGTATGTATAGATAATGTATGTAAGACAGAGAGAAATAGAGGCGAGAGGTGTTGGGATTTAGATGTTTGTAGAGCCGGACTGTCTTGCGTAAATAATGTTTGCTGTAATCCAAACCTGTCTCTTGGAGGCGGAGAAGTGTGTTACTGCAATGGAGAGTGTGCTTCTGGTCAGTGCAGTGGGGGGAGATGCTTCGAGCAGGTTGGGAGAGGGGAAGATTGCAGTAATTTTTGGAGCGAATGTTCAAGCGGTCTTTCTTGTATTAATGGTGTTTGTGTAGATGAAAGCTTATCTCTGGGTGGAGGAGAAGATTGTTATAGTAATGAGGAATGCTCTTCAGGTATTTGTAGCGGTGGGAAGTGTGCTTTCGTTATTAATATTGAACCTTCTTCTCAGACAACTAGTACTTTAGAAGAGATTATCAATAATATAATTGATTTTCTTTTTTATGCTTCTGTAGGGATAGTGCCTTTAATGGTAATAGTGGGGGGATTTTTCCTAGTAACTGCAGGGGGAGATCAAAACCAGATAACAAAAGGAAAGAAATTGATTGTTTGGGCAATGATAGGTTTTTTGATTATTTTGCTTTCAAAGGGAATTATAGTTTTGATAGATAAACTTTTTGACTAAAACTTTTGAACACTTGAGTAATTTATCGTAAAATAAATATAATATATATGAGAGGAAATTTTTTTACAGTTTTAGGATTATTAATAATTCTTTTGTGCAGTGGCTTTACAGCTCAGACAAGAGCCCAGCAAGAGATTGAACTTCCTAATCCTTTAAATGCAGAGAGTTTAGAAGAGATAGTTAGCAATATAGTAGATTTTCTTTTCTATCTTTCCATTATTTTAGCTCCTTTAATGATTATTATTGCAGGATTTTTGTTTGTTACAGCAGGAGGCAATGCTGATCAGATAGGTAAGGCAAAGAAGATAATACTATGGGCTTGTGTAGGTTTTTTGATTATTTTGCTTTCGAAAGGAATTATTGTTATGATAGAACAAGTTGTGGGTTGATAGGCCACAATATAAAATATAAAAAAGGTCGAGATATGTTGAAATATTATTAATATAGAAAATAAAAAAATGAGAAAAAGAGCTTCAAAACTGATTTTAGCTACCATTGCAATGGGAGCAATATTACCAGTAATAGCTTTAGCACAGCCTGTAAATCAATGTACCATGACTCATGATGTCAAAGTTCCTGGTTGTCCCAGTTCTGGTACATGTAATTTCGACACCAACCCCCTATGTGGATTATGTTGTACTTTGGAGGCAGTTTATACGGTGAGTGATTGGTTATTTTATGTTTTAATAGCAGCAGTAGCTTTGTTGGTTATCTGGGGAGGTTTTTCTATAGCAACTGCAAGTGGGTCTGAAGAAAAAGTAAACAAGGGTAGAGACAGTATAAAGTGGGCAATGGTAGGATTGGCTCTCGCTCTTTTAGCAAAAGCCATTCCAGCGCTTGTTCAGGCTTTGATATCTTAAGACTTGGTTTTGGTTGGAAAGATAGAAATTGATAAAAATCAACCTCATTTGTTTTGAGGTTGATTTTTATCTTTAAAAATGTAAAATCATTAAAGAAAAAGGAAAGATAAAACTTTTTGCCTTCTTTTGCCCTCGTGGTGGAATTGGCATACACGCAACGCTTAGGACGTTGTCCCGCAAGGGTTGCAGGTTCAAATCCTGCCGAGGGCACAATAAAAACCACCTTTAGGTAAGGGTGGTTTTAAAATATTTGATAATTATTACTTATTTTTTTTATATCTCTTTTACCTCTATTTTTCTTTTCTTTTCTCTTATAATCTTTGGGATCCTGATTGTTAAGACTCCTTCTTTTAAGGTAGCTTCTACCCTACCGGGATCTACTTCTACAGGTAAAATTATCTGGCGAGAGAAATGTCCCCAATAACATTCTTGAGAGAAATAATCTCCTTCTTCTTCTGTAGGTCTTTTTCTTTCCCCCTTTATAGTTAAAAGATCATTTTCTATTGAAATATCTAAATCTTCAGGTTTTACTCCTGCTATAGCTGATTGGATTACTAATTCAGATTCCACTTGATAAACATCAACAGCTAATTGCCCTTCAGCTTCTAGCCACTTTTCTTCTTTTTCAGTTTTTTGAGTTTCTTCTGGTTCGACTTTTTCGGTTTTAATTTCAATTTTCTTTTTTGGCATTTTTTTAGGTTTAGACTTAATTGATTTATTACTTTTCTTCAGTTTTGATAGAGAGGCAGCGGGTTTTTCTTCTTCTAGATCAATAGAGATTTCTTCTATTTCAGAATTTTTAATTTCCCCTTTTTCTTCCTTTGGTGTTTCATTTAGCTTCATTCCTTTTTTGAGTTTTTGAAAAAAGGAATTTTTCATAAAAGATTTTGTTATTCAACCCCTGCCATTCTTTTAAGTTTTTTAAATCCAAAAGAAATAAATACAGCAGCTGTCATTAAAAGAAAGAAAGCACTTATCATTTTTAGACCTTTTTCCATTTTAATTATAGAGAAATTATAAAAACCATGCAAGATGGTGGCAAAACAGAGTCCTTGAAAAATTAATTTTTCTCTTTTTTCTTTTTCAAAAAAAGAAATACCTATAAAGAATCCAATTATTCCAGAAGAAAGGGCGTGTAAAAAGGTTGCCCCTAGAAATCTTAAAAGTGAAATTTCAAACAATTCTTCCCATATACCAGAGTTTACAAGAGGGAATAAAATTAAAAGATTTTCTCCTGCTGCAAAGCCCAAAGCTGCAACAATCATATAAATCATAGCGTCTACCGGTTCATCGAATTCAGGATTGTCTAAAACCATTTCTTTTATTACAAAAAACTTTAAGAATTCTTCTACCAAAGCTACTCCCAGGAACATGTTTAAAAATAAAATAAAAGGTTCTGAGAGATTTAATGTGTTGATTTTTTCAAAAAAAGCCGTTTCTAAAAAAATTGCAGGTACTGTAGCTAATATACCCAAGAAAAACACTTTTAAAATCATTAGTTTCGGTTCAGGTTTTACATCTTTCCTCAGATAAAATTGAAGCCACAAAATACTTGGCAGAGCCCCAAAGAAGATATAGATTGAATAGTTTAAGATAGAATAACTCATACTTTTACTCTTGTTTTTTCAGTAACCCAAAACTCTAAGTATTTTCCCAAGATAAGTCTTGTTTGAGCATCTAAACAGGGGATACTTCCGAATACTATTAAAGTTATTGGCAATAATAACCACTGCAAAAATAATGAGAGATTCTTAAGTCTGCTAAAATTTTTAGGCTTAGGAGGCAGAATTAAAAAACTAATAATACAGGAGATTAGCATTCCTGTCATTGAGACCGTCATTAAATTTCTTGTTACACGCGGCAGATTATATGAAAGAAGGGTGATATTGAATTTTTCTCCCCCCAAGATTAAAGGTAGCCATCCTAGAAAGAATACTAGCAGAGAGACTGTAGCCCAAGCCCAGAAACCATCCAAGATGTTCCATGATAGATACAGTTTTTTAGAAAGAGGGATTTTTTTGTTTTTTAAAAAACCGAACAACAGAAATGGAATATCTACACATCCCCAAGCCCAGCGCCTTTGTTGTTTATATTGATTTATTATTGTTCTGGGTAGATTTTTTGCTAAAACAGCATCCATTGATACAGGATAATAAAGAGGTATTACCTGATAATCTCCATTATAATAAAGAAAAGCCTTCCAGAATATTCTTGAATCATCTGGTACTACATTTTTTGGATATCCTACTTCTTTTAAAACCTTAAACGGCATTGAATGGGAAGAATAAGTGACAAGCACTTCTGGTCTTTCTTGTTGCATCATTTGCCAGAATGTATTTGAGGTGGCAACTACCCTGGAGAAATTTGGAGCAGACCATATATTATTGTTATAGACAGGGATTGGTTGGAAAGCACATCTTTCAGGTTTCTTTACTGTTAGAAAATAAAAAGTTAGACATGCAAAATATTGTGAATAGGGCTTTGTGTCAATATCAAAGCTCGATACTATAATATTCTCTTCCTTCAGATTTAAAGGTTTAATTATTTTTCTTTCTACTTCTTTTAATGCCCAATATGTATTAGACCCTTTCCCTTTTACTTCTCCAGGTAAATTTTTTGGATGTACTGTTATAAGGAACTTAAAAAAATAGTGTGCAAATCTCTTTTCGATATTTCTTGCTATTTGTTTTGCTGTCTCCCCTGCTCTTTCTTCTATAGCTAATACCACTATCATTTTTTCTTTTGGATAATCGCAATCTACCAAGGCTTGGCAGGAGCCTGCAATTATTTCCTCCCCTTCTTTATAGGTAGGGAGGATTATTAAATGATATATTTCTTTCCAATTTTTTCCGAGTTGATTAAGTTTTTCTATCCAATTAGTTTTTAAATGTTCCTTCATTCTTTTGTAACTTGATATTTGATGTACTGATAAATAAAAAATTCTTAAAAGCCAATAAAAGTCAAAAAGAATAATAAAAACGGCAATTACTGCCGGCGCCAGCCAAGACAATATAAAGGCCAAAATTAAGGTTGTCCAAGATAAAAATCCAGGAAGAATTTCAAGCACACGGTATACAATTTTTTCTTTTGGATTTTTTAAATCTGCAGTTTTTGAAATCTCTAAATAATCTTTATTCATATACATTCCTTCTTCTGAAAACACTCCTTTGATATAATTTTCACATATTTGTGCCGCCACGGAGAGTCGAACTCCGATTGCCGGATTGAAAGCCCGACGTCCTAACCGTTAGACGATGGCGGCGAATTAAACCTATTCTAACTCAAGAATTGAAAAAAAACAAGGAAAAAGATAGCATATACTAATTAAGACAATAGAGTCATTTAGATAAATTTTATTTTTAATTATGATTATTTTAGGAATTGAAACATCCTGTGATGATACAGGAATTGCTGTGATTAGAGCTCAAGGAAAGAAAAATCCAAAAATTGAAATACTGTCCAATCTTCTTTCTTCCCAGATAAAGATTCATCAAAAATATGGAGGCGTGTATCCTTTTTTGGCAAAGAGAGAGCACCAGAAAAATCTACCTGTATTATTTGAAAAGATTGCAAAAAGGTTTAAGTTTTTAGATAAACCAAAAAAGGTTGATTTGATTGCCGTTACAATAGGTCCCGGTTTAGATCCTTGTCTTTGGGTTGGGGTAAACTTTGCAAAAAAACTGGCAAAAGAATTACACACTTCATTGGTACCGGTAAATCATATCGAAGCCCATATTGTTTCTGGTTTGCTGAAGCGAATCAGAAACAATTCTAAATTTTCAATTCTAAATTCTGGACATGATATCTTCCCAGCTGTTTGTTTAGTGGTAAGCGGAGGGCATACTCAATTGATTTTAGTGAAAAAAATTGGCAAATACAAGATTTTAGGAGAGACCAGAGACGATGCAGCTGGTGAGTGTTTTGATAAAATAGGCAGGATGTTGGGATTAGGATATCCCGGTGGTCCCGCTATAGAGAAAGAAGCTTTAAAATTCAAACCTGAGAGTTCAAGATTTAAAATTTCTCTGCCAAGACCTATGATGAATCAAAAGAATTACGACTTCAGTTTTTCTGGCTTAAAGACAGCAGCTTTATATACTTACAAGAAGGAAAAATCTAGAATAAAAGCATCAAAAGAATATATAAAAGCAATGGCTGCTGAAGTGCAGCAAGCAGTCATTGATGTTTTGATTTCAAAAACTATAAAGGCGGCTAAAGAATTCAAGGCAAAGACAATAATGTTAGGAGGCGGGGTTGTTGCAAATAAAGAACTGAGAACACAATTCAGAAAAAAGATAAAAAAAGAATTACTGAATGTAAAATATTTAATTCCGCAGAAAAAATATTGCACTGATAATGCATTAATGGTAGCTGTCACAGGTTATCTTAAGTGGATAGAGCGAGGGAAGAGAGGCTGGAAAAAAATAAAAGTAAATGCTAATCTTAAAATATAATTGTTATATTTTTATTTCATTTTCAAAATGAAATTGTCTAAAGCTTACAATCCAGAAAAGGTAGAAGCAAAGATTTATCGTCTTTGGCAGAGGTCTGGTTTTTTTAATCCAGATAAACTACCTGGTAAGAGAAAAAAACCCTTTGTGATAATGTTGCCTCCTCCCAATGTAACAGGGAGACTTCATATGGGCCATGCGCTTAATGCTACAGTGAACGATATTTTAATCCGCTGGAAAAGACTGCAGGGTTATAAAGCGCTATGGTTGCCGGGTACAGATCATGCTGGAATAGCTACTCAGGTGCGCGTAGAAAAAGAATTGAAAAAAGAAGGAAAAACCAGGTTTGAATTGGGAAGAAAATTGTTTATTAAAAGGGTTTGGCAATGGAAGAAAGAATATGGGAATATTATTCTTGACCAGTTTAAAAAGATCGGTGCTTCTTTAGATTGGTCCAGGACAAGATTTACGATGGATAGACAATATTCTGATGCTGTGAAAAAAGCTTTTTTGAATTATTATCAAAAAGGATTGATTTATAAAAAAGAAAGACCTGTTAATTGGTGCTCAAAATGCCAAACCAGTCTTTCTGACCTGGAACTTGAATATAAAGAGGAAATGGGCAGGTTTTGGTATATAAAATACCCAATTGTGGAAAATCCAAAATCCAAAACCCGAAACTCAAAGCAAGTTCGAAAATATAAATCAAAAAAATCAGAATTTATTGTTGTAGCTACGACAAGACCCGAAACAATGCTTGGTGATACAGCTGTAGCCGTGAACCCTGCCGACAAAAGATATAGCAGTTTAATAGGGAAATACGCAATACTGCCCTTAGTAGATAGAGTTATCCCAATTATTGCTGATAGATTAGTAGATCCTAAGTTTGGAACAGGGGCTGTGAAGGTGACTCCGGCTCACGATATGAAGGATTATGAGATAGGTCTTTCTCATAATCTAGAGGTTGTAAAAGTGATTGATGAGCAAGGAAAAATTACAGAAAAAGCCCCAAGAGATTATCAAAAACTTAATGTATTTGAGGCTCGAGAGAAAATCGTAGAAGATTTAAATAAGCTGGGTTTGATACAAAAAATAGAGAAAATTTTTCATCAGGTTCCTCAGTGTTATCGTTGCAAAACTATAATTGAGATTCTACCATCTGAGCAGTGGTTTGTGAAGATGAAAAAACTTGCAAAGAGGGCAGAGAAAGAAGTGAAAAGTGGAAGAATAAAATTTCATCCAAAAAGATTTGAGAAAACTCTTTTTGATTGGACCAAGAATATAAAAGACTGGTGCATTTCAAGACAAATTTGGTGGGGACATAAGATTCCTGTGAAAGGCACCAAAGATGTTTTAGACACTTGGTTTTCTTCAGCTCTTTGGCCCTTCGCCACTTTGGGATGGCCTAAAAAAACAAGAGATTTGAAGAAATTTTATCCTACAGATGTTTTGTCTACTGCAAGAGATATTATTAATCTATGGGTTTTGAGGATGATATTTTCTGGATTGGAATTTATGAAGAAAAGACCGTTTAAAGATGTATATATTCATCCCACAGTTTTGACAAAGGAAGGAAAGAGAATGTCAAAGTCTCTTGGGACAGGAATAGATCCCATGGATTTAATTGAAAAATATGGTGCCGATGCTACTAGATTTGGACTTGCTTGGCAGACAACTGGTGGACAGGATATAAAATTTGGAGAGGATACTATTGTGATGGGAAAGAAATTTTGTAATAAGATTTGGAATGCAGCAAGATATGTGATGTTTCAATGTTCAGGTATTAAATTTCAAATTCCAAATAAATTAAAAGATGACTTGAAATTTACCAGAAATGATAAAAGAATTTTAAAAGCATTGGAAAAGACAATAAAATCTGTAGACAGTCATTTGGAGAATTTTAGATTCGGGAGAGCTGCAAGAACGATTTATGAGTTTTTTTGGCATGATTTTTGCGATATATATATTGAAAAATCCAAAAAACAAATAAGAAATTCAAAGTTAGAATCAGAAAAGAAAAATACCCAAAAAGTTTTATTATATGTGTTGTTGTCTTCTTTGAAACTTTTGCATCCTTTTATTCCTTTTGTAACAGAAGAAATCTATCAAAAACTTCCTTTGAAGAATAAAAAAATATGTTTAATGATAGAATCTTGGCCTAAGTTATAGTGACAAAGGGTTATTTTGAAACAAACAAAGGTCGTTTTATAGATAAGAAATTAACAATAAAATGATAGTTTCAATTGGTGTTTTAAATAATATTCCCCCCCTTTTTGTTATTAGTATCTCTGCTCTTTATACATCGATTACCATCTTCTCTCGTAAACAAAAAGATAAAAAGATATTTACTTTTGCTTTATCTTGGATGTTTTAGGCCTTACTTTCCTTTTTATGGCTGTAAGAATTTTTGCATTTGCTCTGGGAAAAACTGATATGGATAGATTTTTCTTTTATTTTGACCAGATTTTTGTTTCTTTTGTATTTGTTCCTATGATGTATCACACAGCCTGGAAGTTGACAAAAAAGAAGGAGTTGACAAAGATATTCAGTATTTTGCAGGTATCTGTTCTCTTTTGTTTTTATTTTTCTTGTTGAAAGACGGAATAGAAGGACCCGAAATTTCTGAGGTTGGTTCTGAATATAAGCCGGCGAAAATAGCTTCGCTTATTTTTATATTTCCATATGTGACAACTTTTCTTTTTGTGATATTCGATTTTGTAAAGAGAATTGTTAATTGGAAAAATTCTTGAGAGAGAAGACTTTATTGCTACCCTTTCACTTTTTATTTTTTTAAGTTTAGCCGCTATTGACGAATTAGCAATAAAGACAGGTTGGTTCTTGGTTTTTTCGCGGATAATAATGATGATGGCTGCTTTAATGGCTTCGATTAGCTATCCTTCTTCTCTAAAATAGAAAACTTTCTTGAGGAAAATTTAAAAATAAAAAGAAAACTAAAAGGAGATTTATTCTAAATGGATTATTTTTCCAAATTCTTTTATTTTTTCTGCTAAAAGCGGATATTTTTTTAATTGAGGATCTTGTTGTAGGATTTTTTGTGCCCAGCTTCTTGTTTTTTCAACTAAAAAAACATCTGACAAAGAAGACATTGCCAAATCAGGTATTCCCCATTGTCTTGAACCAAAGATTTCTCCTGGTCCTCTGATTTCTAAGTCCTTTTCTGCAAGCTCAAAGCCTGTTTTTGAATCCAGCAATGCTTTTAAACGCATTCTTGTATTTTTGGCACCAGAATCTGTAAATAAAAAACAGAAGGATTGATCTGTTCCTCTTCCTACTCTTCCTCTAAACTGATGGAGTTGGGATAACCCGAACTTTTCAGCTCCTTCAATAATCATTAAGGTAGCATTAGGAATATCAATCCCCACCTCTACTACTGAGGTTGAGACCAAAATATCTATTTCTTTATTCTTCATTTTTTTCATTATTTCTTCTTTTTCTTTTGTTTTCATTCTTCCATGCAGCATGGCTATTCTTAGATCAGGAAATACCTCCTTTTGTAATCTTTCATATTCTTTTTTCACTGCTTTGGTTTCTGTCCATTTTTGATTTGTTTGGGTATCTTCTATTCTAGGACAAATAACAAACACCTGTTTTCCTTTTTTAACTTCAGCCTTAATAAACTCATACACCTCCTTTCTTTTTTTTGGTGGAACAACCTTAGTGATGATTTTTTTTCTTCCTCTTGGCATTTCATCGAGAAGTGAAAGATCTAAATCTCCATATATTGTTAAAGCTAGGGTTCTTGGGATTGGAGTGGCAGTCATTGAAAGCAAATGAGGAATGAGCCTTCTTTCTTCATTCGATGCTTTACAAAGACGAGCCCTTTGTTCTACTCCAAACCTATGTTGTTCATCTAAAATAACAAAAGCCAACTTTTTAAATTTTACCTCTTCTTGGATTAAAGCATGTGTTCCTATTACAATATCAATCTCTCCATTTCTTACTTTTTCCAAGAACTTCTTTTTAGTTAATTTTTCTTCTAAAAGCTTGTAATCCCCTCTGGTTAAAAGGCTTATTTTTATTTCAAAATCTTTTAAGAGATTTTTTAGATTTTTGAAATGCTGTTTTGCTAAGATTTCTGTTGGAGCCATAAAGGCTACCTGATATCCAGCTTTTGCTACATTCAGGGCAGCAATTACTGCCACAATTGTTTTTCCAGAGCCAACATCTCCTTCTAATAACCTATTCATAGGTCTTGGCTTTTCCATGTTTTTAAGAATCTGCCAAGCGGATTTTCTTTGAGCATTCGTTAATTGAAAAGGCAAGGAATCAACAAAACTTTTTATGAGATTAATATTAATAGGAACAGGGATTGCTTTTTCCATTTTTAATCTCATTTTTTCTCTTAACACATTTAACTGAATAAAAAAGAGTTCTTGAAAGGCAAATCTTTTTCTGGCTTTCTGAGCTAATTCTTTTGAATCTGGAAAATGGATTTGCCACAAAGCCTTATTTAAGGGCAACAAGCCCTCTTCTCTTTTAATTTCTTCTGGGAGAGGATCTTTTATTTTATTTTTAAATTCTGCCAAGAGCGGTCTTAATATATATCTCAGCCATCTTGAAGAAAGCCCTTCTGTTTCGGGATAAACTGGAATAAGTCCTCCTGTATGAATGAGAGTCTTTTTTTCTACATCTGATATTTTTTCATAAGCAGGGCTAGAGAGATAGACGCCGGGATAGCTTTTTTTACCAAGTGCTACCTTTCCTGCAAGACATACCAGGTCGCCAGCTTTTAATGTATCTATCAGATAGGGCTGATTAAACCATATTACTTTAATTGCTCCAGATTCGTCTTCTACTATAGCTTCAGTAATTGCCATTCTTTTTTTCCACGTTATGGTGTTTTTTATTTCCAGAATCTTTCCTTGAATACAGACAGTGTCATTGATTTTTACTTCTGAAATTGGCGTTAAGGTTGAGAAGTCTTCATATCGATGAGGAAAATGAAATAAAAGATCGCGAACGGTTTTAATCCCCAATCTCATTAGTTTTTTTTGATATTGAGGACCGATTCGCGGAATTTTCTCGACTGAAGTAGAGAGGGTGAGACTCATAAAATATAAACCTAAGAATCTAAATTTATCTGATATATTGTGTCCCCAGAAGGAATCGAACCTTCACCAGTAGCTCCGCAAGCTACTGCTCTATCCGTTAAGCTATGGGGACAGTGATTTATATGATAAAAACTATTTAAATTTATCACAAAAACTGATTAGAATCAATTGACTTTAGAAGATTTTGAAGATACAATATAGCTAGTTGTCAGGAGGAGTGCGGCGAATGGCAAGCCAGCAGTTTGCTAAACTGTAGCCGTGTAAAAAGCGGCTTGTGGGTTCGAGTCCCACCTCCTCCGCACTCGCTTTGTCACTTTAGTAAACATATTTTTTATTAAAAATTTTTATATTTGAATATTATTTTAAAAAGGAGGGGTCGGATAACGGCTATTCCACCAGTCTTGAAAACTGGAGTCCCTAACGGGACGTGTGGGTTCGAATCCCACCCCCTCCGCCTTTGTTTGTTGAATATAGATAATCTTAGTAGTGATGATGTGGTAAAAATAATATTGATAATAGGGAAGTAAATTCAAGAGCAGGAATTTAGAAAATTTTAAAATTAGATTCACTTGCTCTCTCCTGGTATTTTATGAGACAATTGTTTTTTAATAAAGCAATCCACATTTTACTTTTAACAGATGGTATAGTGATGTTGGCAGGAGCAATGCTGGGGCCCATTTATGCTATTTTTGTTGAAGAAATAGGTGGTGGTCTTCTTGATGCCAGTTTTGCAGGAGGAATCTTTGCACTTGCTGCTGGAATTACTACTCTTATCTCTGGAAGATATAGCGATAAGATAAAAGAAAACGAACTCATTATAGTATTAGGATATATAATAATGGGAATTGGTTTTGCTTTATATTTGATAGTGAGATCGATTGAGGCTTTATTTCTTATTCAAATTGTAATTGGATTTGGAGAAGCAATTTATGGTCCAGCATTTGATGCGGTTTATTCCAAACATTTAGAGAGAAAGAAATCCGGTTTTCAGTGGGGAAGCTGGGAAGCAATGAGTTATTTTACTACAGCAACAGGTGCTATACTAGGCGGGATAATAGTGACAAGATTTGGCTTTGATGCAGTATTTGTTATAATGTCATTTCTTTGTTTTGGAAGCGCTTTGTATCTCTATTTTCTTCCAAGATGCGTTCTCTAAATTAAAAGGGAAATAATTTTTTGACCTGAGAAGATAAATACAGGAAAGAAATAAGCAAATGAGAAAGAAAGTTTTTTTAATAGCCACTCTTTTTTTAATAGCTTCAGGAGTTGCTTATAACACCTATTTAAATCAAAAAACAAAAAAGGAAGGCAAGGTTTGTTTTAAAAATTTCTGTTTCAATCTTGAATTAGCTGTAACACCGGAGGAACGCAGTAGGGGGCTAATGTTCAGAAAGCATTTGGATCCAGATAAAGGTATGCTTTTTATTTTTAATGAAGAAGGAGAATATTCCTTTTGGATGAAGAATACCTTAATTCCTTTAGATATTATCTGGATTAATAGTGAAGGGAAGGTAGTATTTATAAAAGAAAACGCTCAACCCTGCAAAGAAACAGAGTGTCCGTTTATTAGTCCGGGATTCAAGGCAAAATATGTTTTAGAAATTAATGGAGGTATTTCGAGAAAAATAGGATTAAAAAAAGGAGATAAGCTCGATTTTCTTTTTAGAGATATTTGATAAAATATGAAGTTACCTTTTGGATTATGAGAAAAATTATTCTTTCAATTACTATTTTAATAGCAATTCTTTCTGTGTCTTATTTTTTCTTTCAGACTTTTCGCAAAAATACAACAGAAAAGTCAGTTCCAACTGAAAGCAAGAAAGGTGTAGAAGGTTTAGAAATAGAGATATTAAAACAAGGGGAGGGACAAGAGGCTAAAGATGGAGATACAGTTGTTGTTCATTACACAGGTTGGTTAGAAGATGGGACAAAGTTTGATTCCAGTTTAGATAGAAATAGCCCTTTTACTTTTAAATTGGGTATAGGACAAGTAATTAAAGGTTGGGACATTGGTGTATTAGGAATGAAAATAGGAGAAAAACGAAAACTGATTATTTCCCCTGAATTAGGATATGGTGAAAAAGGCACACCTGGAGGTCCAATTCCTCCTAATGCTACTTTAATATTTGAAGTAGAGCTTTTAGACATTAGACAATAGAAAATGTTATCATTTCAAATATTAAAGACCGGTGTTTATCCGGTTTTTATTCTTTTTTGTCCTAGCTTTTATTTTTTGTCCTATCTTTTTACCTTTTTAATTTATCCTGAAAGAGCGTAGATCTTGCAATAACTATTCCTATGACTTTTTTAGCTCCAGCTTTTTTAAGAGTTTTAGCTGCTTCTTCCATTGTAGCACCTGTAGTATATACATCATCTACCAATAATACCCCTTTTCTTTTAAGGAGTTTTTCTGAATTATAACAATAAAATGCATCTTTGATATTTTTTTTCCTTTGAATTTCAGAAAGATTAATCTGGGGAGGAGTTTTTCGCTTTTTAAATAATACATTATTAACTAGAGGGACTTTTAAAAATAAAGAAATCTGTTCTGCGATTTTTTGCGCCTGATTAAATCCTCTCCACTTTAATCTTGTTTTTTCAAGAGGCATTGGGATTAATATAAAATCTGAAAAATTTGGTTTTTTATCTAAGAGTTTAAAATGATCTATTATTAAAGAAGAAATTGGAAAAGATAAATCTCTAGCAAAGGAATTATATTTGAAATTATAGATTAGGTTTTTTATCAAAAAACTCTTGTAATCAAGAGCAAAATACAAATCATCGAGCCATTTTTTCTTACATATCTTGTGAAAATTATTAATATCAAGGATAGCTTTACAATCTTCACACAGATATGTTCCTTCTGTTTTACATCCAAAGCAGAATTTTGGAAAAAATAAATCTAAAAGAAACTCTTTAAAATTAAATCCTTTCATGTGATATAATTTATGATATAATTAATTATATAGTTATAGGGAAATAAAACAATGCGGTTTTTTAAATTGCTTCCACAAAAATTTTTAGGAATAGATATTGGTACTTCAGCTATAAAAATGGTAGAATTATCTAGTTGGGCTGGTAGAAAGAAACTAGAAAATTACGGTGAGATTTCAGCTTCAGTGTTATATAAAAAACCTTTTAGAACATTTGAAAAAAGTACACTTTTGCTTTCCACTGATGATATCTCCAAAGCGATTAAGGCTATAGTTGAAGAAGCTAATATCAAGTCTCGTAAGGTTATTTTCTCAATACCTGATTTTTCAAGTTTTTTTACTACATTTGAATTGCCTCAGATGAGTCAAGAGGAGGTTCCACAAGCAGTGAAAGCTGAAGCCAGACGGCATGTACCCCTCCCTCTTGGAGAAGTCACATTAGATTGGCAGGTGATAGAAGGTTTTCCTGGAAAAGAGAGTAAAAAGATTAAGGTTCTTTTGGTGGCAGTTCCAAACGAAGTAATTAATCAATATCAGAGAATCGCCGCAAAACTAGAATTCGAACTTTTGGCTTTAGAGGCTGAAGTATTTGGTTTAATCCGAGCTTCTATAGAAAAAGAGGACAAAGAAGTGATTGGTCTATTGGATATTGGCGCAAGGAGCACTACATGTAGTATAATTGAAAAAAGAATTCTTAAAACTTCCCACAGCTTTGATATTTCAGGAAATAGCTTGACAGAAAGAATAAGCAGAGGTTTGTCAATTGATTATCATACAGCAGAAAAACTTAAAAAGAAATACGGGATATCAGCTTCAGACCAAGACCCAAAAGCAAGCAATATCAAAGAAATTTTGATTCCATTGGTTGATTTAATAATTAGAGAAGTAGAGAGGATTTTTAGAAGTTTTTATTTAAAAGAGAAAAAAGAAGTAAAAAAGATTATTATAGCAGGAGGAACAGCTTTTCTTCCTGGTCTATTGGAGCACTTTCAGGATCACTTTAACAATAAACAGGTAGAGATAGTAAATCCTTTTTCAAATATTTTTTATCCTCCAATTCTTGATGAAACATTAAGAAAAATGGGCCCTTCTTATGCAATAGCAGTAGGATTGGCTCTTAGAGAATTGGAATAATTATATAACCACATAATAATATTATGGTAGAGATAATACCAAAACCAGTTGAAGAAGCACCAAAATGGCAGGTATTTATGTTTTATTTCTTGGTGTTTTTGCTGATAGCCACAGTAATAGGATATTTTATCTTTCTTCATCTTATTTCAAAGACAACTGTCTATCTTCAGGAGTTAGAAAATAAGATAGAAAGCAAGAAAGGTGAGGAAATGCTCTCTTTGGAAAAAGAAGTACTTTATTACAAAAAGAAAATAAAGGATTTTGCTCCTTTTCTTGAAGCCCATATTATTAACTCAAAACTTTTTGATTTTTTAGAGAAAAATACCCATCCAAAGGTTTTCTTTTCTGATACAAAAATAAAGTCCGTTCTTAGAGAGGTTGATTTTAAAGGAGGAACAGATAACTTTATTTCTTTGGGTCAACAGATTTCTATTTTTAAACAATCTCCTTTAGTGGAGAGATTAAAAATAGGTAATGTTGGTTTTGGAAAAAAAGGAGGGATTGAGTTCGACTTGACTCTTTTGCTAAATAAAGAGCTTTTTAAATATTAATATGAAAAATTATTCATTCTATAGTTTTATAGTTTTTTCCTTTATTCTGTTGCTTGTATTTGTGGCAGTACTTCCAAAATACAGAGAACTTAATGATATTAGACAGAAGATATTAGTAAAGGAAGGAGAATTATTATCACAAGAGAATTATTTAAAGGAGGTTCAGCGAATATCAGAAGAATTGAAAAAGAGAAAAGATTCTTTAGAAAAGATAGAGGCCGCTTTGCCTAAAAGTCCTCGTTTATCAGAGCTTTTAAATTTTTTACAAAAAGCAGCTTCGCAATCCGGGCTTGTATTAGACCAGATAAGAACAGAGGTTTTTCCCTCTTCTGAAATGGGGAAAAATATTGGGGTCGCCCAAATAGGAGTTGCTCTAAAAGGAGATTATCAGGGTTTTAAACAATTTGTTTCCCTAGTGGAAAAGTCAGACAGATTAATTGAGATTACAAATATTGATCTTACTTTTTCAGAAAAGGAAAAAATTTTTGGATTTGATCTTATAATAAAGGTTTATTTTATAAATGAAAACCCAATCTACTAAGCTCAATTTTTATAACTATGGCAATTACATTTCAAGAGCAAATAAAGAGACAGAAGAGATTGATTTTTATATTTTTAGGAGTTCTCGTTGCGGCTGGTATATTTATAGGAGTGTGGTATTTTTATATGCAGCAGGAGACTTCCACAGAAGAAGTGTTTATTCAGCAACATTTTAAAAAAATTAAAATAGATTTTGAGGTATTGGACAATCCATTATTAAAAGAACTTCAGCCAATTGAAAAGATACCTGATTTTGAAGGTGAATTAGGAAGAGAAAACCCTTTTGTTCCTTATCTACCAACCCAGCAGCCTTAATTAAAAAATAAAATTATGCCTTTATTAGAAGAATTATTAAAGAAAGGATTTTTAAAAAAAGAACAATTTGATGTTTTTAAACAGGAATTGGAATCATCAGATAAGAAAGAAGAGGAGTTTATTTTAGAAAAAGGAATTGTAACAGAAGAGGTTTTGTTTAATCTAAAATCAGAATATTTAAATATTCCTCTAAAAGAAGTAGACCCCAAACAAGTAGAGTTAGAGGTGCTAGAGCTTATTCCTGAAGAGACCGCCAAGCATTATGAGATGGTAGCCTTGTCTAAGAAAGACAATATTTTAGAAGTAGGAATGGTATATCCTGAGGATTTAGATGCCCAGGAAGCTTTAAAATTTTTAGCAAGAAGAGGAAAGTTTGACTATAAGATTTTTTTGATAACTCCAAACACATTTAATAAAATATTAAAACAACACAGAACATTAAAGAGAGAAGTGGGAAAAGCATTGGAAGAGCTGGAAGAAGAATTAAAAATAGAAGGAGTATCTAGAGCCACAGAAGCAGAGATAGAAAGGTTGGTAGAAGAAGCCCCTATCTCCAAAGTGGTAGCTGTGCTTTTAAGATATGCGGTTGAAGGTAAGGCCTCAGATATTCATATCGAGCCTGGAAGAGATAAATTAAGGGCTCGTTTTAGATTTTTGGGAGCATTGCATTCTTCTATTTTTTTGCCGATAAGACTTCATAAAGCAATAGTTTCTAGAATAAAGGTATTGTCTAATTTAAAACTAGATGAGACAAGAGTTCCCCAAGACGGCAGATTTTCTGCTAGGATTGAAAATAAAGATATTGATTTCAGGGTGTCTACCTTCCCTACCACTCTTGGAGAGAAAGTAGTATTGAGGGTTTTGGATCCTACAGTAGGATTGAAAAAATTTGAGGATTTGGGATTGTCAAAAAGGCATAGCGAGGCTATAATGAAAGCTATTAAAAAACCTTATGGACTGGTTCTAAGCACAGGACCTACTGGTTCAGGAAAAACTACTACCTTGTATGCAATCTTACAGATTTTAAACAAAGAAGAAGTAAATATTGTGACCCTTGAAGATCCGGCAGAGTATTTTTTAAAAGGAATCAATCAGTCCCAGGTGAGACCTGAGATTGGATATAGTTTTGCAAATGGATTGAGATCTATATTAAGACAGGATCCTGATATTATTATGGTGGGAGAGATAAGAGACGAAGAGACAGCTTCTTTAGTGACGCATGCTGCTTTGACAGGGCATATGGTTTTTTCAACACTGCATACTAATGATTCATTGGGGGTTATTCCAAGATTAGTTGATTTAAAAGTTCAACCTTATTTAATACCTCCGACACTTAGTTTAGTCATAGGTCAAAGATTGGTAAGAAGACTGTGCGATAAATGCAAGAAGAAAGTGAAAGCCTCAAAAGAGGTCAGAGATATGATTTTGAGAGAGATAGAAGGTTTTCCTGAAGAATTAAGAAAAGAAGTAAAAGTTCCCAAGACGCTTTATTTATGGGAAGCTGTAGGCTGCAGAGATTGCAACAACCAAGGTTTTTCTGGAAGAATTGGAGTTTTTGAGATTTTAGAGATGACAGACAGGCTTTCTGAAATTGTATTAGGAGACCTTTCAGAAAAGAAGTTAAAAGAAGAAGCTGAAAGGCAAGGAATGGTGACTATGAGGCAGGATGGGATATTAAAAATATTAGAAGGGGTTACTACTCTAACTGAGGTATTAAGGGTAACTCAAGAGAAATAATAATTAAATATAATTAATAATTAACTTCTTTCTATTAATATGAAGCATATTTTAGTAATTGAAGACGACCCATTTTTAGTAGATATTTATCACACAAAATTGAAAGAAATGGGTTTTGATGTAGATGTTGCTACTGATGGATTGGAAGGTTTGAAAAAATTAAAGGAAAAACATTTTGATTTATTGGTATTGGATATTGTTCTTCCTCATATTGATGGTTGGCAGATTTTAAAAGAAATTGAAAAAGACAAGAAGTTAAAAGATTTAAAGGTTTTTATTCTTTCTAATCTTGGTCAGAAAGAGGAAGTTGAGAAAGGCTTGGAAATGGGAGTAGTAAAATATTTTATCAAAGCCCATTATACTCCAGCAGAGGTGGTAGATGAAATTAAAAAGGTATTAAAAGATTAGATTATAAAATAATAATTTGATAAATTTATGCCAAACTATTTGAGTCAGCTTAGAAAATTGCTTGCCTTAACCATAAAAGAACAGGCTTCTGATTTGCATATTTCAGTAGGACATCCTCCAGTATTGAGGATTGCAGGAGAGCTTGTTCCATTGGTAAAAGAAGAGAAGTTTTCTCCAGAAGATACAGAGAATTTAGCTTTTACATTAATGAATGTAGCGCAAAAAGAGAGATTTTTGAAGGAGAAGGAGATAGATTTTTCTTATAAATTCGGAGAAGAAGCGCGGTTTAGGGTAAATATATTTTTTCAAAAAGGATACATTTCTTGCGCTTTGAGATTAATTCCTGCTAAAATTCGCACTATTACAGAACTTAATCTCCCCCCTGTGTTGTATGAATTTACCAAACCTACCCAAGGTTTTGTATTAATATGCGGACCTTCATCTCAAGGAAAATCTACTACTTTGGCGGCATTGATTGATGAAATTAATCATACAAGGACTGACCATATTGTGACGATTGAGGATCCTATTGAATATGTGTTTACTCCAGACAAAGCAATTATAGACCAGAGAGAGGTGGGTCAGGATACAATGAGCTTTTCTACTGCACTCCGTTCAACCTTTAGGCAGGATCCAGATGTGATTATGGTAGGAGAGATGAGAGATCCAGAAACAATGGCTACAGCTATTACTGCTGCAGAGACAGGTCATTTGGTGTTTGCCACATTACACACTAACTCCGCAGCTCAAACGATTCACAGAATTGTAGACTCTTTTCCTTCTCAACAGCAGGACCAAATAAGGGCCCAGCTTTCAGGTTCTCTTTTAGGGGTTGTGTCTCAAAGACTAGTACCCAGAATCAAAGGCGGATTGATTCCTGCATGTGAGGTAATGATTGCTACTCCAGCTGTAGCAAACTTAATCAGGGAAAATAAAATCCATGAGATTCCAATGGTAATTGAAACCAATCTTGAGTTAGGTATGATTTCTCTTAATCGGTCTTTAGCAGATTTAGTTAAAAGAAAAGAGGTTTCTTTAGAAACAGCTCTTTCTTATTCTCTGTCTCCTAATGAATTAAGAATACTCATTCGGCATTAAACTTTTGTTTATAAATGAAATTTAATTATCAAGCCAGAACTAAAGAAGGAGATGTTCGGGCTGGAATTGTAGAAGCTTCTTCAAAAGATGCAGCTCTTTCACTTTTACAGAAGCATGGATTTTATGTTACATACTTAGAGGAAGAAAAACTTCCATTTTATGCAAAGAAGTTAGAGTTTTTCAGTAGAATATCTCAAAAAGATATTGTTATCTTTTCACGACAATTGGCAATGATGTTTAATGCAAAGGTTCCTTTAGTGGAAAGTTTGAGGGTTTTATCAAGTCAGACAAAAAATGCAGATTTTAGAGAGAAGATTCTAAATATTTCAGAAGATGTTGAAGGAGGAACAGCTTTGTCTAAGGCTCTTTCCCGCTATCCTGAGATTTTTTCTGACCTATATATCTCTATGATAAAATCAGGTGAAGCTTCAGGAAAATTGGCAGAGTCATTAAATTACTTGGCAGACTATTTAGAAAGACAATATCAGTTGGCTTCAAAGATAAAGGGAGCTATGGTATATCCAATTTTTATTCTTATGCTGGTGAGCTTTGTTATAATTTTGATGATTTATACTGTAATCCCCCAATTTCAGACAGTGCTTGAAGAAAGCGGAGCAGAGGTGCCGGAATTTACAATGAAGATATTGAAAGCTGCAGGTTTTTTAAAAGACTACGGCTTCTTTTTTATATTGGGAGTTTTTGTCTTTTTGTTTGTTCTTTATAGAATTTATAAAACAGAGCAGGGAAAAGATGTTATAGACAGGATTCTTCTTAAAATTCCAGTTATAGGTACAGTGATGAAAACAATGTATTTAGCCCGATTAGCTGAGAATCTTTCCACTTTGATTTCAGGAGGAATAATGATAGCCCAGGCCTTAGAGTTATCAGCTGATGTGGTTGGAAATTCTATGTACAAAAAAGCTATTCTAAAGACCAAAGATGAAGTAAGAAGGGGTGTGCCTATTTCTTCTATTTTGGCTCTTTATCCAGAAATTTTTCCTCCTGTGTTTGTTCAGATGGCATTGGTAGGTGAAAAGACAGGAACATTAGACACCAGCTTAATGAAGATAGCTCTTTTTTACAGGAGAGAGGTGGAGGAAGGTGTGGTTGCTATGTTGGGAATATTGGAGCCTTTATTGATTGTTTCTTTAGGTTTGATAGTAGGAGGATTAATGTTTTCAATACTAATGCCTATGTATCAGATGATGTCTATTTAGGTTTTTTAAAAATTATGCTAAAATAAAAAATAGATAAAAAAGATAAAAGGTCGAAAATGTAAAACATTAATTATGAAATTATTATACTAATAATTTATCATGCTTAAAAAAGAAAAAGGTTTTACTTTGATTGAGCTATTGGTTGTTATTGCTATTATTGGAACCTTATCTGGAATTGTTTTGGTGTCTTTGGGAGGGGCAAGGAGTAAGGCAAGGGATGCAAACAGACAGTCTGATATGAGACAAGTAACTACTGCTCAAGAGATGTATTATGGAGATCATGAAGGATATTATGCTAATGGAACTCCAGGCAGTTGTACAGCAGGTATTCCTGCAATTGGAAATTATTTAGTTGCTTTACATGATCCACAATGTCCTGGTGGTACTTGTACTACTCATGTAGATTATGTGTGGGTTAACAACGGTACTACCGCTACAACTAGTTTTTGCGCCTTTGCTAGATTAGAAAACCTTGGAAGCTGTACTACAAACTACCGATACTATGTTGCTTCTGATAAAGGAGTCCAAGAAGTTTGTAGTGATACTGCACGGGATGATACTGCAAATTGCCCCACATTAGCAAATTGTCGTGACTTTAATCTGTAGTTTAGATTAGGAGGTAGATAGTTTTGAAAATCAGTTATCATGGAGAGAAAAATTGGCGGGCAAAAACCCGCCAATTTAACTTTATTTTTCTCCGTACTTTTTAGTATAATTAATAAAATAAGTTTTATATGTATTTTTATTTATGGAGACCTTGAAATGGAGATTTTTAAGGCTTAAAAAAGAAAAAGGTTTTACTTTGATTGAGCTATTGGTTGTTATTGCTATTATTGGAACCTTATCTGGAATTGTTTTGGTGTCTTTGGGAGGGGCAAGAAGGAGAGCAAGAGATACAAATAGAATGACAGATATGAGACAATTGGCTACAGCGCAGGAAATGTATTATATAGACAATGAGACATATTTTGAGAATACTGAGAAAACAGATGGAACTCCTCCTATTGGAAACTATCTGATAGGCTTACATGATCCACTATGTCCTGATGGAGTCTGTTCCAATCATATAGATTATATATGGTTAGACAATACAGAAACTGCTACAACAAGTGATGTGTTTTGTGTTTTTGCAGAATTAGAAAATCTTGAGGGATGTCCTACTTCCCACCGGTATTTTGTAAGTTCAAATAGAGGGGTTAAGGAAGTATGTTCTGATGAGACATATACAGCAGGCCATCTTCCAACATTAAGTAGTTGTATTAAATTTGCAATGTAAGTTAAGATATAGTTTTTCAGTTTTTTTCTCGCTTGTTTTTTTAAATTATAATATAATAAACACAATAAAGGCCTATTTTTAAAACTTATTAATTTTTTAAATTATATGATGCAAGTATTAAGAAGCAAACACTTTAGGATTAAAAAACTTAAAGGTTTTACTTTGATCGAGCTATTGGTTGTTATTGCTATTATTGGAACACTTTCTACTGTGGTTTTTACATATTTAAAAGGAGCAAGAAGCAGCGCAAGAGATGCGATGAGACAGTCAGATATGAGACAATTGGTTTCAGCTCAAGGAATATACTTTGGCTTTAACGATAGATATTTTACTGCCGCTCCCCCAGAAGAGGGAGGAGTTCCTGCGATTTATCGTTATCTGAGCCCCTTGCATGATCCGCAATGTCCGGGAGAGGCATGTACTGATTATGTATGGGTAGATAACCGCTTCAACATATTATGCAGTGATCCGGATCTTGGCAGTCTTTCTGCTGGAGATTGGTTTTGCGCTTACGCTATATTAGAAGAAGAACCTGCAACTCCTGGTAATAAGGTATATTTTTGTGCTTCCCATAAAGGAACAAAAAAGTGTGAGTTAGAAGAAGAACCCAGTGTAATGGGTAGCTGTACCTGTTTTTAGTTTTTTATAAAAAGAAATTGAGATAGTAGATATTTTAAAATGAATATTTTCTTTTCATTTTTCATTTTTATATTTGGATTGATAATTGGTTCTTTTTTGAACTGCGTTATATATAGACTTTCTAAAAAACAAAGCTTTCTATCCAAAAGATCTTACTGCCCTTATTGCGGTCATACCTTACATGCCATTGATTTGATTCCTATTTTAAGTTTTATTATCTTAAAAGGAAGATGTAGGTATTGCCAAAAGCCTATCTCTATTCAATATCCCTTAGTGGAGTTATCAACAGGGCTTTTATTTTCTTTTATTTTTTTAAAAAACATAGAATCATTATTTTCTATCCCTGTTCTTTTTTGGGTTTTAGACCTCTTTTTTTTATTTATTATTTGTTGTTTTCTGATTGTCATTTTTGTTTATGATGTAAAGTATTATATTATTCCAGATAGAGTAATCTATCCCGCTGTTTTGACGACTGCTGTGTGGTATTTAATTTCAAGGATTTTCTTTTCTCCTTTTTTTAAATACAATATATTTAATATTCTTTTCTCAGGTATTGGAGCAAGTCTATTTTTTTTGGCAATAGTTTTTATTTCTCGAGGAAAAGGAATGGGTATGGGTGATGTGAAATTAGCCTTTTTTATGGGTATTTTTCTGGGGTTTCCAAGGATTGCGGTGGCTATTTTTTTAAGTTTTTTTATAGGGGCTATAATAGGTATAATATTAATTTTTCTTGGTAAAAAGAAATTAAAATCAGAAATTCCGTTTGCTCCATTTTTAATCACAGGAACTTTTTTGGCTTTTTTCTATGGAGATAAATTAATTAATCTTTACTTTAATCTTTTGTTATAATTAATTTAAGATGTTTAAAAATTCTTCTTTTATTAAGAAAAGACAACTTATTAAAATATTTCTGTTAGTTGTCTGCGGAGCACTAATTTTAACGGCAACAAGAACAAAAGGAGACTTGGGTCCTCCCGGTCCTCCTCCAAGCGAAGAATGTGTAGGTTTGGTTGAGGTTCATGGATGGGCTTGGTCAGACAATATTGGATGGATAAGCTTTAGCAGTGAAACAGATGGTTCTTCTGTTGAGTATGGAGTAAAAATTGACTACGAAGCATTAGGTGGGATTCCTCCATATTGTCCTGGTCTTTTACAGGGTTATGCCTGGTCAGATAATATTGGATGGATAACATTTAATGAGTCTGAGTTGGCAGGATGTCCTTCTTCGCCCTGTCAGGCTTATACCAGCTCCATGAAGACAGACCCGGAAGAACCTGTTGGTGGTTGGGCAAGAGCTTGCTATGTTTTTCAATCAGGGTGCAGTGGTCCTTTAAATCCCGATGCGGGAGAATGGGATGGATGGATAAGCTTAAATGCAGATCCTAATCTTGTGATTAATAGAGATACAGGTGAATTCGAAGGTTGGGCATGGTCAGATGATTTTGGGTGGATTTCCTTCAATTGTTTAAATGAAGAGGAATGTACTACTTCTAATTATAAAATTGCCGAATGGAATCTTCCCTCAACTAACCTTACTCCGGTGTGTGATTCTTTAATAGCCAATCCTTCTTCAGGTGACGCTCCTTTAACGGTTAATTTTACTGGTTCAGGCCATGATCAAGATGAAACAGGAACAATTGTTCAATATGAGTTTAATACTGGCGAGGGAGCATGTGAGGGAAGTATTGTTTGCGGTTTAGCTTTAACTCAAGCAGCATGTGAGGCTTGTGGATGTTCTTGGGACAAGGTGTCAGGATTTTGCACGGGTCCATCAAGAGACTGTTCTTCTCTCGATTCAGAGGAGAGTTGCAGTCCCTGTGGTCTCTGTAGTTGGAATTTTAATAAAATCACTACATCTGAAAATACTGCTCAATATACATACAATGCCACTGGGACTTATTGCGCGAAATTAAGGGTTCAAGACGATTATGGTGATTGGTCTGAAACTCCAGGAGATTGTCCTGATACCTGTACCCAACAGATTATTGTTACTGAGGGTGAAGGAGGTAATAATCCCCCAACAGCTGATATAACTTGTTATCCAGAAGGCTGCAGTCAGTCTCCGGGTTCTTGTACTGGATATACCCGTTCTCTCTTTTGTTTAAAAAACGATTCTACTGATCCTGATGGTCAGGGAGATATTGCAAGCTCTACCTGGATTATTACAGGAGAGACAAATGACACCCTACATTGTACTGTTGATCCTCTTTGCAATTGGACAATGCCTTCATACTTTCCTTCAGGAGACTATAATGCAGAATTGCATGTAGAAGATTATGCTGGAGAAGTAGATATTGTCAATCAATCTTTTAAGATTTTACAAGACATCATCGCAGACTTTGAATGTTCCTTGAAACCTGACTCAGGTTGGCAGAGCTGTGATGGTTTCAAGGTATCAGAAGGAGCAAGGGTGTATTTCAAAGACACCTCCACAGGTTCTGAAAACACATCAGGCGGCTACTGGCCTATTACTTCTTGGAGCTGGACATTTACAGACGGTACTCCATCTACAAGCAACGCCCAAAATCCTTCAGCTACATTTGAAGCTTTAAGCTCTAATTCAGGTCTTGTTACCCTCTCAGTTGTTGACCAAAATGGAAGATCAGACCAGGTTTCATACAAGTTGTATATTACTAAATCTTTTCCTCAATGGCAGGAAGCTTCTCCGTATTAATTTCTTTCAAAGGTAAAAATTAATTTAATAAAAAATAATTAACAATAGCAAACCCTAATAAGAGCCTTATCTTATTTGGGGAAGCTGATTGAAAAATATATGAATATGAAAACCAAAAACCAATTAATACCTATTAGCATTGGTGTATTGATATTTTCTTTGCTTTCTGTTTTATATATTTTTGCTTGGACAGGTCCTTCTCAAAACCCGCCTGGAGGTAATGTGGCACCTCCTCTAAATGCCACAGGAACTGGTCAGGTTAAGAGATATGTTAATGACAGCAATAAAGGATGGCTTGGTATTTCAATTCCAGAAGGAGAGACTTATGATTCCTCCTATGGTTTAACAGTGGGCACTGCAAGCAATCCAATGGGCATCAAGACTTCAGGCGATGTTTTTATAGAAGGCAGACTAAGAGGTATTCAACCGTCGGGTGCTTATTGTAGCAACAATCAGATATTAAAATATGATAGCGCAAACAACAACTGGATTTGCGCAGATGATAAGGGTACTATTGAGGGAAGCGGAAGTGCCAACAGAATTGCATTTTTTAATAGCGGGAACAGCATTACTTCAGATTCTAATTTATATTGGGATAATACAAATAAACGTTTAGGTATTGGGACAACCAATCCTACTGCTAAATTTGATTTAAAGGGAACAAAAGATGCTACCCAAAAAGGTTATGTTTCCACGGGCAATTCATCTATGGGTTTAGAGAGTCCTCAATGCGCCTGCGATACAGGTTCTGGATTTGAATGTTCTCAGTGTGATTTGGCCACAGAACCTATTGGAACAAAATGCTGGGATCGATTCAATTTCGGCGGTGGACTATATGGTTCTAGTGAGTTTGAGGTACAAAATGTTCAGTGTCCTCAAACAACACATATTTTGATGTCTGACGAAGGAGATTTAAGTGTGACGGGTCCCGGTGTGATCCATGGAAATTTAGGAACAAGCGATTGTTATTGGGAACCCTCTAATCCTTCTACTGGCACCCATCTATGTAATGATGGATATTATGTGAAAGGAGTATATATTACTCCCTCAGGTTCTGCTGATCATTTTTTTCAAGTATATTGCTGTAAACCCTAATAAGAGTTTAAAAGTTAAAAAAAAGGAGATAGATAATTAATGAGATTACACTTAATAAATAAACCAAAAATACTGGTTTTTCGTTATATTTTTTTCGATTGATAAGAAGAAACTCAATAATACCAAATAAAATCAAAAAAGGCAGCAAGAAATTATCCTTTAAAAGAAAATAAAAAGCAAGATAAGAAATAAGAAAAAACAGCCCAATGACTTTTTTACTTTTTTCTAACCCAAGAATAACCGGCAGGGTTTTAATCCCTGCTTTTTTGTCTCCCTTGTAATCTTTAATATCAATGAAATTAATACTGGCTGTTAAAAATATTAAAGAAAAGAAAATGATTTTAGAAGGAAGAAATATGCTGTAATTAATGCTATTGAGACTATAACCAAGCATCATTACTGTGATTGCATTGAGAGAAATAAGAATTTTTGAAAAAAATGTGATTCTTTTTAATCTTAAGGGTGGAACTGAATATAAAAAGTAGCTCCCTATTAATAATAAGATTAAAAACAAACTCATATAACTTGCTGCAAGAGAATAGATTATTGCGAGCATCAGGAAGACACCAGAAAGCATTTTATATTCCTTTATCGGAATGGTATTAGCAACTGTAGGCCTGTTTGGGTTGCTTATTTTATCTATTTCATAATCTGCTAAGTTGTTCGTAATACCAGAGAATAAACCTGCATACATTATTGCAATTATTATAAATATCCATGAAAACAAAAGCTCTTGTGAAAATTGAGCCTTATCTCCCATAAAAGAAACCTCTCTTATTACAAATCCCAACATAAACATCAGTTCATAGTGTAATAATCTAAATGGTCTTATGTCTTTAAATATTTCTATACAGAATTTTTTATTGTAAAGATAGAATATCCATATACTTAAAATAAAGAGCAGTAAGAGATAAAAATTTATCATCAAGGAAGCTGAAAACCTGTATTGTAAATTAAATAACTGCAGAAATGCTTTTGCTAAAAATGGGGCAATTCCAAATAAAAATATAATAAGATATGCAAAAAATGTAAAAAATAAGCTTTTGAAGATATTTTTGTTCTTTATTAAAAAATAAACAAAGCATCCCAACAGAATTAATCCTACTTCTATTTTTATACCAGGAGATAAACCGTCTTTGTGAAAAGATCCCCCAAAAGTGAGAAATCTTAAGAGTAGATTTTTGTGGACTCCTGGAAGAATATATGTCATTTTATAACCTTTTCCTTTAGTGAGAATTATATCTAATAATGGAGTAAGAAGTATAACACCAAAAGAGAGGAAAAGAAACCGTACTATCTTTTCTATATTTTCTTTCGTACTGAAATGGAACAATAAAACAAATGTTAAGAGACATGAGAGAAAAAAAAGAAAAATATGATAAAAATCAGATGGAGAGAATAAAAAGTCAGTAGAGAACATTTCTAAAAAATATCTAAAAATAATTAAAAAGAAGAATGTAGATAAAAAATAAGCAAAAGGAACTTTTGAATTTTCAATTCTGAATATTAGTTTTTCAATCTTTTTCAAAAACATTTTATTAAGTTTTTTGATTTTTGTTATTGTGATATAATTACGAAAAAGAAATGATAATTAAATTATTAGAGTTATTATAACTTATTGTTAGCAAAAATAGAATGTTTAAATTTCTGAGATTCAAAACTGACATTGTTATTATTTATCTAATTCTTGTCTTATTTGTTCTAGGCATATTTGGATTTTCTTTTAGGGTTTTTGCAGCCACAAGCATGTATGATTTTTCTTCAAATGCTGGAGTAGACAAATGGGCTTATAGAAAACAAGGAAGTCAGCCATCAGATCCAAGTGACTATGATACAGAAGCTCTCTCTGGAGAGTATAATGCTATCTCTTCAAGCGATGATTCAAGATGGGAGCTTTTGCTTCCTCCACCAAATCAATGGAATACTCATATCTTTACATTTACCATAAACGAGAACATAAATAATATTACTTCGTTAGATTTTGAATGGGAGGGATATGGAGGGATTGATCAGAATGCAGTTACTTATTTTTATATTTGGAACAGGAATACAAACAATTGGGAAGAATTGGATAGTAAAGATTTTACTCAGCAGATAGATGATACTTTATTAGGCAATATTACAACCAATATTGCAGATTATATTGATCCTACTACCAAACATTTAACTATTATGGTTTCTAGTCCTAGGCCGGGTCTTTCATTGGGAGAGTCTTGCGGTTCTTCGGGTGAATGTATTTCCGGATATTGTGTAGATGGGGTGTGTTGTGATGGTCCTTGTACAGGAGACTGTGAAGCCTGTAGTGGTATTGGTTCAGATGGATATTGTACCGTGCGGCCAGTGAACCAAAACATAGAGGTGAGTAGTGTTTGTTATTATTGTGATGGAGTGAGCACTAGCTCAGTGCCTTATACAGGGGACGAAGGAGTCAATTGTACAGGGGATTGTACTCATTGCGTAAGTGGGAGTTGTGAAAATTGGCCTAATAATGAACAGCATGAAGGATGTACAGGTATCTGTCGCGCTTGTCAAAATGGTTCTTGTGGATATGCGACAGCCGGTACTGATCCCGGAAACCAATGCGACATTACTATGAGTTGTATTAATGAATGTACAATTGGACAGACTACTGGTAATTGTGATGGAGCTGGTTCTTGCGAATCCTCAGGTGCCACAACCTATGTGAGGTCAGGCTATGTATGTACAGGGGCAGGACAGGAGACACCAGTTTCTCCTTCTGCTTATTGTAATTATGATGAAGATTGTGATGATGGGGATTGTTCAGCTACTGAGTGGTTTATCTCTTGTAACGGTTCTGGAAGCTGTAGAGCGCCCACAGACCATACTGATGCTTATTCACGTGCAGTTTATGCTCAAGAAGGATATACACTTACTGATACTTGTGGTACAACAGGCATTGCAGTATGCGGATATTCTGATTTCAACGCGTGCACAGGTGAGGGTTCTCCTTATACCTGTCAGAAGCAAAGAGACAAATTAAGGTGTGATGCTTCTCATAACTGTGCATATGATACAGGAGAGGATGATGTTGTAAATATTGCCGCAGGATATGTTTGTATAGGAGCGGGACAGGAAGCTACAGGTTCAGATACTTATTATTCTAGTTTATCTTCATTCAATGGTTGTGTTGGCGCTTGCCAAAAGAAAAGAGATAAACTTGCTTGCGACGGTTCAGGAGGTGCAGCAGGACCTGATGTAGGAGATAGTATTGCCTATCTTTCGACATCCGGAAAAGTGTGTAGTGCTGGGAGCGAAATAAATCCTTCATCAAGCATTTATTGTGATAGAACAATAGATTGTGTTACCTATGCTTGTTCAGCTCAAAGATATTATAGAGGTTGTTTGGCGGGTAGCAGTAAGTGTACTGATGCAGGAAGAGTTCGTTATAGCGATTGGTATGCATTTCCTGGTACTGCAATTGCAGAGACAGCATATAAGGTGGGAGATGGTTGTATAACTACCATTGAGATAGGATGTGCAGTATGTAAAACATGTGGTGGTTCTGGGAGATGCGATGTTGATGTTACTTCAAATTGGGGAAGTAATTATTATATGTGCACAGGAAGTAATGCAAGATGTTATCAGGGAGTTTGTAGGGTATGTGAAGGGAATGTGTATTTCTATGATGATGGATGTAACGGCTGTGCAGGGCAGGGAGGAAAGGCTTGTTGGCGAATGTCAGCTCAAGGAGGAACATGTGAAGGACTTTGTTCTAATTACGGTGGATGTGTACAAGCTAATTGGAATGACGATAATAATTGTACAGTTTGTTGTAATCTAGGAGGATGTTCTCTTTGTCATTCTAATGGTGTTAATGCAGCTCAGCCTATGGTAAAAGCTGATGCATGGGGAAACAAAGAATGTTGGGCTAGAGATAGCTCATACTCTCAAAGTTGTAACGCATCTGTCTCAGGTTATTGGAGATATTGTGTATGTCAGTATTAGTAGAATAAATTAAAATGAAGTTTACAATAAAACACATACTTTTACTTTTAGGCCCATTATTAATATTAGGAATATTGTTTTGGTTGGTAATTAATTATTCGGAACCCTTTAAGAGACAAAGCAGCAGCGCAATTGAGAAAGGAATAGTTTTTCTTTTAACTACAGAAAAAAAGTTTGATGTAGGAATAATTCTTTTAATTCAAAAACTTAATAAAATATGCCATGATGAGAGACTAGAGGAGCTTTGGAAGATAAAGAGTGCAGAGGAAAATAGCAACAAAAAGCTTTTTTTTGAGCTTTACAATTCTTCTTGTAGAAATCAGAATATCTCTGAGCTACTAAAAGAAATATCCTTCTTTTCTTTACTTGAACGAATTACAATAAAAGCTATGTGTTGCAAAAATATTGATTATAATGAAGTGTTAAAGGATATAAATGAAGTAGAAAGGGATGTAAGATATAATTCAATTCATCTTTTACACGCATTGTCTTTAATGAAAGAAAAAGGATGCTATGGAAATACTTTAGATCCATTAATGAAAGAATTAGCCAAAGAATTGATAGCAGCTGAGGATAAAGATACGAAACAAGAAGATTTTTCTATTTTTTGCAATAATATAGCTTTTTTAGATGTATATTGTGAAAGAGCTTTATTTCTTGGATATGCGGGGTTTCCTGTGAAGCAAGAATGGATTGAAAATATTTTAAAATGTCAAAAAGAAAATGGAAGTTGGGCTGATAGTCCTCATACCACTGTGCTGGCATTAGGAGCTATTATTCAATATACCAATACATGTAAATAGAGATTTTATGTTTTTTAAGAAATCAAAGAATTTAATATGGAGCATCTTCTTGTTAATAATAGGTAGTTTTCTATTAAAGAGCTTTGCTGTCAAAGCCGTAATATCAATAGATTATGATTTAGCGACAGATTATGTAAAGGTAACAGTAGGATATACTATTCCTCCTGTTTGCGATTCTTTATCAAGAACTCCTGCTAACGGTTTGCCTCCATTACAGGTTACATTTACAGGGTCAGGTCATGATACTGATGGCACAATAACTCAGTATGAATTTGATTTTGGAGATGGTTCTCCAAAAATAACAACCACTAGCGATACTGTAAAACATACTTATACTACTACAGGGACTTTTTGTGCCAAATTAAGGGTACAGGATAATGATGGAAATTGGTCAGGTGATCCGGGAAACTGCCCGGCTAATTGTGCTAAAGAAGTTGATGTAAGTGAAGGAGGAGGAGCTCCAGAAAATACTCCTCCCACAGCTGCTTTTTCCTGTGATGGTTCTTTATGTCAAGGCGCTGCTTGCAACGGTGTATGGGGAACATACAATAAAGACTGTATTTTTAATTTAATAAACCAATCTACTGATTTTTATTCTGTCCACAATATCTACCTTAAATATCCCTTGACAGATAATTCTCAGTATGGACTTGCTGTATCTGCTACGGGAGATCTGAATAATGATGGTTACAAAGATATTATTGTAGGTGCTCCTTATGCTGATGCAGATTACACAGATAGCGGAGCTGTATATGTTTTTTATGGCTCTAATTCAATGCCCTCTACTTCTAGTCCAGACCTATATCTTAAATATCCTAAAAATGATGCTGGTTCAGAATTTGGTTATATAGTGTTTTCAGGTGGAGATATTAATAATGATGGCTATGATGATGTAGTTGTTGGGGCTCCTAAATCTGACGCAAAATGCACTGATTGCGGGGCAGCTTATATTTTTTATGGAGGCAATCCAATGGATGGCGATTATGATGTGTATCTTGAGTATTCAAGAACAGACAGTGATTCTTTAATAGGAAATTTTGGTAAATCAGTGTATTTTGGCGATTTTAATAATGACAATTTTGACGATGTGATAGTTACAGCGTTTACTGATGATACAAAGTGCACTGACTGTGGTGCAGCTTATATTTATTTCGGCTCTGCTTTTCTTTCAGCCACAGCTACCTCTGATGTATATCTTCAATATCCTTGGAATGATTCAACTGCGAGATTGGGAGAAGCTGCTGCTGCAGGAGATGTAAATAATGATGGTTATGATGATGCAATAGTGGGAGCTTCTCTTTCTGATTATGAGTGTAGTGACGGTGGAGCTGTATTTGTTTATTATGGTTCTTCTTCGATGGATGGCAATTATGATGTTTATTTAAGATATCCAGGAAGTGATATTGCTCATTTGGGTTTTTCAGTTGCTGCAGGAGATGTAAATAATGATGGCTATGATGATGTGATTTCTGGCGCCAATTGGTCTGATGTCAAATGCACTTATTGTGGAGCTGTGTATGTATATTATGGAGGAAGTTCAATGGACAGCGATTATGATGTATATCTTGAATATCCAAGAAATGAACCTGGTTCTCTTTTAAATCTTATTGATTTTGGAAGTGCAGTTTTTGCAGAAGATATTAATAAAGACAACTATGATGATGTGGTGGTAGGCGCTCCTTATTCTGACGCAAAATGTTCAGATTGTGGAGCAGTGTATATATATTTTGGTTCTTCTTCAATGGATAAGGACTATGATATATATATTGAGTATCCCGGCAGCGACAGCAGTGCTTTGTTTGGATTCCGCAATGTATCAGTAGGATGTGTGAGATATCAAGATGAAAATGAATGCTATCCTGATGTTGTAGCTGGTAGTTATAATTCTGATATTGAATGTCCAAACTGCGGAGTAGCATATAGTTATGAAAGATCCTATCTTGATCCAGACGATAACAACGATATTGTCACTTCTACATGGTCTATCTTTTATCAGGGAGGGACCCCATATCAAGAGGATTATACAGTATGCACAGATAATATGTTGACCTCAGGACAAAATGAAGCAATTTGTGATATAACCTTACCTGCCAATATGCCTGCCAGTCAGTGGTATTATGCTGAACTGGAGGTTGAAGATACAGCAGGTTCGACAGATGCCACAACTCATGATTTTTATGTTAGCCAAGACATCATCGCAGACTTTGAATGTTCCTTGAAACCTGACTCAGGTTGGCAGAGCTGTGATGGTTTCAAGGTATCAGAAGGAGCAAGGGTGTATTTCAAAGACACCTCCACAGGTTCTGAAAACACATCAGGCGGCTACTGGCCTATTACTTCTTGGAGCTGGACATTTACAGACGGTACTCCATCTACAAGCAACGCCCAAAATCCTTCAGCTACATTTGAAGCTTTAAGCTCTAATTCAGGTCTTGTTACCCTCTCAGTTGTTGACCAAAATGGAAGATCAGACCAGGTTTCATACAAGTTGTATGTTACAGTTCCTCTTCCTCAATGGCGTGAGATTTCTCCGTAATATATTTTAAAAGTAAATGTTTGAATTAATAAAAAAATATGATTTAAAAAGAAGATATAAAGGATTCACTTTGGTAGAGCTTTTGGTTGTCTCAGGAATGATTATTATTTTGACTACTTTTGTACTGGCAAGCTATAGAATGGGAGAAAGAGAATTTTCATTAAACAGAGCAGTTCACCAGGTTTCTCAAGATATAAGGGTTGCTCAAGAGAAAACTATGTCAGGTATGGAATGCCAAGAATGTGGAGGGGGAGTTCCCCCGGGCTATGGGATTTATTTCAGAGATACATCTCCCAATAATACATCTTATATTTTGTATGCAGATGAGAACGGAGATGAGATTTATACCGCAGGAGAGGAGATAGAAACAATAGAATTAGAAAAGGGGGTGGTGATTATAGATATAAAGATGGATTCTATAGATTCTAATCAGATTTCTATCAATTTCAGGCCTCCAGACCCCGTGATAAAAATAAAAAGGATTCAGTCAGACAATGGTACAGAGACAAAGATTACATTTGCTTTAGAAACAGATTACTCAAAGACCAGAACTATTACTATAAATAAAGCAG
Source organism: uncultured Candidatus Saccharibacteria bacterium (assembly GCA_964493485.1). GTDB lineage: Bacteria > Patescibacteriota > Minisyncoccia > Minisyncoccales > JANBVM01 > CAZBMQ01. Next base: position 40,211 of record CAZBMQ010000003.1, on the reverse strand, counting down.
GCTTAATTGATATCGATTAAAAGTTGTATTTTTTATATAATAATCAAAGAGCAAAAAATGAATGAATACTTACCCAAAAAAGAAAAGTTAGGATTTACTCTTTTGGAAGTAATTACTGCTATTTTTATTCTTACTGTAGGAATAGGAGGCGCTTTTGCTTTGCTCCGTCAGAGTCTTTCCGGCGCCTCAATGGTTGAACTTAAAGTGACTGCTGCTTATTTAGCTCAAGAAGGAATAGAAATAGTAAGAAATATCAGAGATAGCAACTGGCTTGAGTCAAGATCCAGCTCTGTATCTTGGGACGATGGTCTTACTAATTGTCAATCTCCAAATTGTTGTGAGGGAGACTATAAGATCTATACTTCTTTGACAAATGTTTCAAATTGTAATTCTTCCAATCTTAGATATCTTAATATTGACACAAATGGATTCTACAGCTATGACTCTGGTACACCTACAAAGTTCAAAAGAAAAATAATTATTACCCCAAAAGGGTCTGATAAAATGGAAGTGAAAGTAATAGTAGAATGGCAGGAGAGAGAAAGGAGTCATAGCATAGAAGTAGTAGAAGATTTATCAAATTGGTATGAGAGATAATACAAAAAATAAACATAACAAAGAGTTAACAGAAGGTTTAAATAAAACAAAAGGATACACCTTAGTGGAGCTTATAGTAGCTGTCACCATATTTGCGATTTTGGTTGCTGCTCCAACCGGCATTTTTGTCTCTTCTTTAAAAGGACAAAACAGAGCCCTCATTCTTAGAGAAATTACTGATAATGCTTCCTATGTTGCAGAATATATGAGTCGGTCTTTAAGAATGGCGTTGAAAGATGATTTAGATGGAGTAAGTTGTCTTTCTGGAGACAATGTGAATTATGAATTAGAAGATTCTAATCATAGAATAAACTTTAAAGACCATAACGAACAGTGTCATTCTTTTTATTTAGAGAATGGAAGGATAAAAGAAGAAAGGGGTTCAGAAATTTTGTTTTTGACTTCAGACGACTTGGAGGTAAAGCAGCTTGAATTTAGGATTTATGGAGAGAACCAAGATGATGATAATCAGCCAAGAGTCACACTTTCTTTTGAGATTGAAAAAAGAGGGGTTTCCAATTCTCCGGCTGTGAAACTTCAGACCACCGTGTCTCAAAGAAACCTTGATGTTTTGTATTAAAACTTGAAAAATTATGGATATTAACCAAAAAGGATTATCAATAATGCTTGCTGTCTTAATTCTAAGTTTTGTATTGGGCATTGCCTTGGGAACAAGCATTATTTTTATTAGACAAAGTAAGACATTAAGAGAACTTGGTTATTCTGTAGTTGCTTTTTATGCAGCTGACAGCGGGGTGGAGGCTGTTTTGTATAAAGACAAAAGCTGCTACCCTCCTGCTTGTTCAACAAGTAGTCCTCCAGTATATTGTACTTCTGTCTGCAGGGGTTTGATTGCCCCATATACTACCTCTACTATTCTAAGTAATGAGGCAAGCTATGATGTAACTTTTTCTACCAGCACTACTGGTACTACCACCATAAAATCTATCGGAGCTTATAAAAACACAAGCCGTGCTATTGAAGTGGTATATTGATGTTTTAAACTCTAAATTCTAAATAAAGTATTATAACCAAAATTTTCAAACAAGTTTTTGGGTGTTTAGATTTTGAATCCTATCTAGGATTATGACTAAACAACAGGCCAAACAGCGGATAGAGAAGCTGAAAAAGGTGATAAATTATCACCGTTATTTATATCATGTGTTAAACCGACAGGAGATTTCAGATTCTGCTTTAGACTCTTTAAAGCATGAATTATATAAGCTTGAGCAGCAGTTTCCTGAATTAATCACACCAGATTCTCCTACCCAGCGAGTAGCAGGCGAGCCCTTAGAAGGATTTAACAAGGTAGAGCATAAAATTCCAATGCTTTCTATTGAAGATATTTTTTCTCCAGAAGAGCTTAAAGAGTGGGAAGATTATTTAGAAAGATTGCTACCTGGACAGAAATTTGAGTATTTTACTGAATTGAAGGTTGATGGTTTTGCAATCACGTTGATTTACAAAAATGGTATTTTCATACAGGGAGCTACGAGAGGTAATGGAAAGATAGGAGAGGATGTGACTCAGAATCTTAGAACAATTGAAAGCATCCCCTTGAAATTAGAGCTTCATTCTGCTTTAGGTTTTGACCCTCAGCTTTCCAGAAAGATTGAAAGTAACATTAAGAATCTTATTAAAAAAGGAGTGGTTGAGATTCGAGGAGAGGTTTATATGGAAAAGAAAGATTTCGAGAGATTGAACGAACAAATGAGAAAAAAAGGAGAAAAAACATTTGCTAATCCAAGAAATTTAGCTGCGGGTTCAATACGCCAGCTTGATCCTAAATTGGCCGCTTCAAGACCATTAAAATTTTTCGCTTATGATATTATTACTGACTTGGGTCAAGAGAAGCATTCTCAAGAGCATAAAATACTTTTTGCTTTAGGATTTAAAACTGATTTAGGCAGGGTCTGTGCAACTCTTTCAGAGGTTGTAGATTATTATAAAAAAATAACGAAAAAAAGAGAAAGCTTCCCTTTTCAGATTGATGGAATAGTGGTGAGTGTAAACAACAATTCTTTATTTGAGAAATTAGGAGTAGTTGGAAAGTCACCTAGGGGAATAAGAGCATTTAAGTTCCCTCCGAAACAAGCAACGACTATTATAGAAGATATAAAGGTACAGGTAGGAAGGACAGGTGCTTTGACTCCAGTAGCTATTTTGAAGCCAGTAGAGATTGATGGAGTAGTTATTTCCCGCGCTACACTGCATAATGAAGATGAAATAAAGAGATTAGGAGTGAAGATTGGGGATACAGTTATTGTGGGCAGGGCAGGTGATGTGATACCAGCTGTTTTGAAGACATTACCTGATTTAAGGACTGGAAAAGAAAGAGAGTTTAAAATGCCAAAGTTTTGTCCTGTGTGCAAGACAAAATTAGTAAAACCAGCAGGTGAAGTAATTTGGCGCTGTCCTAATCCAAACTGTTTTGCCAAGAGAAAAAAGTATTTTTATCATTTTATCTCAAAAGGAGCTTTTGATATTGAGGGATTAGGTCCCAAAATTATAGATAAACTGATTGATGAAGGATTAATCTTTGACCCTGCAGATTTATTTAAATTAAAAAAAGGAGATGTTTTACCCTTGGAAGGTTTTGCAGAAAAAGCTGCTCAAAACCTGATTGATTCTATCCAGTCAAAAAAGAAAATAAGTCTTCCTAAATTCATTTATGCATTAGGGATAAGGAATGTAGGAGAGGAAACAGCATATCTATTAGCTGATAGATTTGGTTCTCTTGAGAATTTAAAAAATGCTTCCTTGTCTAAGTTGGAAGAGATTAGAGATATAGGACCAATTGTAGCAGAGTCGATATATGATTTTTTTCATAATAAGAAGAATCTAGATTTTATAAAAAAATTAAAAGATGTGGGGGTGAAAATACAAACCACAAGACCAAAATCAAAACCCGGAAAGCTAAAAGGCTTAACATTTGTATTGACAGGAGCTTTAGAAACAATAACAAGAAAAGAAGCTAAAGAAAGAATCCGTGCTTTAGGAGGAGATGTATCTGAGTCAGTTTCAAAAAAAACAAATTATTTAGTAATGGGCGAGAATCCTGGGTCAAAGCTTAAAAAAGCAAAAGAAATAGGTATAAAGATACTCAGCGAAAAAGAATTTTTAGAAATGTTGGAGCAGTAATTCTAAAATAATGAAAGAAATTTTATTTCATCTTAAAAAATTAGACTGGATTTTAATTTTTGTTGTATTATTTCTTGTGAGTTTCGGACTTCTTTCTATTTATAATTCTTCTAGGTTAGACGAAGAACTAGTGGTTTTTAAAAAACAGATAATTTTTTTATTTATAGGGTTTTTTTTAATGTTTTTAATTAGTTTTTTTGATTGGAGATTTTTAAAACAAGAAACTCATATTATTTTATTTTTTTATTTCTTTTGTATAATTTTGCTGGCAGGATTGTTCTTTTTTGCCCCGGAGATAAGGGGAGTAAAGTCCTGGTATAAGATAGGATTTATGTCTTTTGATCCAATTGAACTGACAAAAATTGTTATGATTATATTACTGGCAAAGTATTTCTCAAACAGACACATTGAAATGTATCGTGTCATTCATATTTTAATTTCTGGTTTGTATGTGTTCATTCCTTCTATTTTGGTTTTCTTTCAGCCAGACTTAGGTTCTGTTTTAATCTTGGTGAGTTTATGGATAGGCATGTTGCTTGTTTCGGGAATTAAGTTGCGTCATTTTTTAATATTAATTCTTTGCGGAATTTTAGTTTTTATTTTCGGTTGGTCAAGCATTTTAAAAGATTATCAAAAACAAAGGATTTTAAGTTTTATAAGACCTCAACTGTCCGATCCTTTAAGCGTTGGGTGGAGTCAGAGACAGGCAAAGATTGCTATTGGCTCAGGCAGGATATTTGGCCAGGGGATAAAGGGAGGTTCTCAAACAAAATATGGATTTCTGCCAGAACCCGTTACAGACTTTAGTTTTTCTGTTATTGCAGAATCTACCGGTTTAATTGGAGTTGGCATTCTGCTTTCTTTGTTTTTGATATTGATTTGGAGGATTTTAAAAATTGCAGGTGAAAGCAGGTCGAATTTCTCCCGTCTTTTTGCTTTAGGATTTGCTATTTTATTGCTTTCCCAAGTATTTATACATATTGGCATGAATTTAGGAATTCTCCCTATCATTGGTATTTCTCTTCCTTTCATCAGTTATGGGGGGTCAGGTCTTTTGACTATGTTTATAGGATTGGGTATCCTGCAAAGCATAAAAAGAAGTGAATAGTTTTTTGATTGCAAAAATCAAAAAATTCTATAGAGGGGTTGACAAAATTTTTAAAAAGAGTAAAGTTATACATATAACCTTTATTAATATTATTTGATTAGCAAATATTTGATTAATTCTATCCTCTACTAGAAATAATTTGTTTTAAGGTTGCCCTAATATTCTTAGGGGGTCTTTTTGTCTATTCCAAAATATATTAAAGACAAAAAGAAGCTATTTTTATTTTGAAATCGGTATCTGCCGATAATAAATATTATGGAAAAAATAAAAACCAAAGATTTTAGAAAAGCAAAAATTTTCTTAGAGTTACCATATTTATTAGGACTCCAAAAAGAAAGTTGGAAAAAGTTTTGGGAGAGAGATTTAAAGGAATTATTTAAAGAAATTTCTCCTATTCGGGACTATACAAAAAAAGAGTTTGAGTTATGGTTTTTAGATTATAAGTTGGGAGAGCCGAAATATAAGACAGACCTAGAGGCAAAGAAGAACAATGATTCTTATGAAGCTCCTCTTATTGTAAAGACAAGATTGGTCAACCTGAAAACTAAGGAGGTAAAAGAGCAGGAGGTTTTTTTATGCGATTTCCCCTTACAAACAGAAAGGGGAACTTTTGTTGTAAATGGAGTAGAAAGGGTTGCAATCTCTCAATTAATTCGTTCTCCCGGCGCATTCTTTACTCTGAAGAGAATTGCCGGGAGAAATTGCTTTGGGGCAAAGATTATTCCTAATAGGGGTTCCTGGCTGGAATTTCAAACAGATTTATCAGGAGCAATAGGGGTAAAGATAGATAGAAAAAGAAAGGTGGCAGCTACTACTTTATTGAGGGCATTCGGGATTGATAATGACCAAGATATTAAAGAGAAATTTCAAGATGTAAATAAGGGAGAAATAGATTATATCAAAGAGACCCTAAAGAAAGACTTAACACACAATCAAGCAGAAGCTTTGGTTGAGATTTATCAAAGATTGAGACCTGGAGATATGGCTACACCTGATACAGCAAGAGAGTTAATAGAAAACATGTTCTTTAATTTCGAAAGATATGACTTGTCAAAAGTAGGAAGATGGAGAATGTGGTCTCGACTCCCTGAATTAAGACCAAGAGATCCAAAAAATAAAGATTCTTATAACTTAGACAAAGAAATTACAATTCAAGATAGAGTTTTAAAGCTAGAAGATGTTGTAGCGGTTATAAGAGAGATAATAAGGTTAAATAACGATCCCGAAGCAAAACCTGACCAGATTGACCACTTAGGAAATAGAAGAGTAAGGCCATTTACAGAATTATTGATTAACAGATTAAGAGTAGGATTTATGAGATTGGAAAGAATTGCCAGAGACAGGATGTCTACCTTGGATATTCATACATTGACTCCTACCCAGCTGATAAATCCAAAGCCTGTGATGGTGGTGGTGAAGCAATTCTTCATCTCAAGTCAGATGTCCCAGTTTATGGATAATCAAAATCCTTTGGCTGAACTTGAACATAAGAGAAGGGTTTCTGCTACAGGTCCCGGAGGATTAACAAGAGAAAGAGCTGGTTTTGAAGTGAGAGATGTACAGCCTTCCCATTACGGTAGGATTTGTCCAATTCAGACTCCAGAAGGTCCAAACATTGGACTGGTCGGACATTTGGCAAGTTTTGCTAGAATAAATCCATATGGTTTTTTGGAAACACCTTATCTTAAAGTGGAAAATGGAAAGATTACTTCCAAGATTCAATACCTTAATGCTTATGAGGAAGAGAAACATATTATAGGTTCAGGTATTATTCCTATAGACAAAAACAATAATATTATTCCAAAGAGGGTAGAGGCAAGAGTAAAAGGAAAACCAGACATAGTAGATAAAAAAGATCTTGATTTTATTGATATTTCTCCAGAGCAGGCTATTTCTATTGCCACAGGATTGATTCCATTTTTACAGAATGACGATGCAACAAGAGCATTGATGGGTTCGAATATGCAGAGACAGGCAGTGCCGCTGATTAATGGTGACCCACCATTGGTAATGACAGGATTAGAAAAAAGAGTAGCTGAGGATTCTGGGAGAGCGATTATTTGCGAAGAAGACGGAAAAGTTGTTGAAGTAGACGCTACTCATATTAAAATCAAGACAAAAAATTCTAATAAGATAATAGAATATAAGCTAAGGAGTTTTATAAGAACAAATCAATACACTTGTTTTCATCAGAAGCCAATAGTAAAGAAGGGTCAAATTGTAAAGAAAGGAGATGTATTGACTGATGGAGGAGCAATAGCAAAGGGCCATTTAGCTCTTGGTAGAAATATTTTGGTTGCTTTTATTCCCTGGCGAGGAGGGAGTTTTGAAGATGCTGTTTTAATCTCTGAAAGATTAGTACGGGATGATGTATACACATCTATTCATATAGAGAATTTTAGTTGTGATGTTAGAGAAACCAAACTAGGACCAGAGATAACAACCAGTGATATTCCTAATGTTTCAGAAGAAAAATTAAAAGATTTAGACGAAGAGGGAATTATCAGGATAGGAGCTGAGGTAGGTCCAAATGATATTTTGGTTGGAAAAATATCTCCAAAAGGAAAGGCAGAATTAACTCCGGAAGAGAGATTGCTGAGAGCAATCTTTGGTGAGAAAGCAAAAGAGGTAAAAGATACTTCTTTAAGGATGGAGCACGGTAAAAGAGGGAGAGTGATAGATGTTAAAATATTTTCAAGAGAATTAGGACACAAGCTTGAGCCAGGCGTTATAAAAAGAATTGAAGTAGAGATAGCTCATATAAGAAAGATACAGGCTGGTGATAAGCTGGCAGGTAGACACGGAAACAAAGGAGTTATATCTAAAGTCCTGCCAATAGAAGAAATGCCGTTTTTAGAAGATGGTACGCCAGTAGATATTATTATTAATCCTTTGAGTGTGGTTTCAAGAATGAACCTGGGCCAGGTTTTAGAAACACATCTTGGTTTAGCGGCAAAAACTTTGGGGTATCATGCTATAACCCCTGCTCTTTCCGGTGCCACAGAAGAAGACGTAAAAGCAGAGTTGAAAAGAGCAGGATTTTCTGAAGACGGAAAGATGCAGCTTTTCGATGGAAGAACAGGACTTCCATTCCCAGAAAAGATTACAGTAGGTTATATCTATATGATGAAATTAATACATATGGTAGAAGATAAAATCCACATGCGTTCTATTGGTCCTTATTCTTTAATTACCCAGCAGCCGTTAGGAGGAAAAGCGCAATTTGGGGGACAGAGGTTTGGAGAGATGGAGGTTTGGGCTTTGGAGGGTTATGGGGCAGCTCATAGTCTTCAAGAGATGTTGACTATAAAATCTGATGATGTACCAGGAAGAGCAGCTGCTTATGAAGCTATATTAAAAGGAGAAGACATCAAAGAACCCAATATTCCGGCTTCATTTAATCTTTTGGTCAATGAATTAAAAGCATTAGGTTTAAGCGTTGAAGTTAAAGAAAAAGAAAAAAGAGAAGAAGAAAAATCTTAAAAATTTAATATAAAATTGATTTATATCAACTATGAAAGTTGAAAATTTAGAAGCAATTAGAATAAAAATTGCCTCACCCGAAGAGATTCTTTCGTGGAGTCATGGTGAGGTCACAAAACCTGAAACCATCAATTATAGGACACAGAGAGCAGAAAAGGATGGATTATTCTGTCAGAAGATATTCGGTCCTGAGAAGGATTATCAATGCTATTGCGGGAAATATAAAAGAATCAGATATAAAGGTATAGTTTGCGATAGATGCGGTGTAGAGGTGACAAAGTCTTCTGTAAGAAGACAAAGAATGGGGCATATTAAATTAGCAGCTCCTGTGTCTCATATTTGGTTTTTGAAAGGAATTCCTTCAAGGATAGGAATGGTTCTTGATATTCCAATGCAGAAATTGGAGAAAGTGATTTATTTCTCTTCTTATATTATTACTGAGGTGAATGAGGAAGCAAAAAAGAATATTTTAGAAAGAATTGAGAAAGAGTACAAAAGAAAAGTTAAAAAGATAAAATCTGAACTTGCAAAAGAAAAGACAAAAACTGCACAAAGAGCTCTAAACAACCAGCTTAGAGATTTAAAATTGGCGAAAACCAAAGCAAAAGAAGAGTTAATGTCGATTAAGCCCTTGAAGATATTGAACGAAGTTGAATACCGAGAATTTTCTTTGAAATATGGAGAGGTATTTGAAGCTGGGACTGGAGCAGAGACATTAAGATCTATTTTCAAGAAAATAAATTTAGACCAAAAAATTAAGGAATTAAAAAAAGAACTAAAAGAAATCTCTGTGCAGAAGAGAAAAAAGACATTAAGAAGGTTAAAACTCTTTCAGGCAATGAAAAGAGCCAATATTCGTCCTGAATGGATGTTTTTGACAGTCCTGCCTGTTTTACCCCCTGCTTTAAGACCAATGGTTCAGCTAGATGGAGGCAGATATGCTTCTTCTGATTTAAACGATTTATATAGAAGAGTGATTAATCGAAATAATAGATTAAAATATCTTCTAGAGATAGGAGCACCAGAGGTAATTGTGAGAAATGAAAAAAGAATGCTACAAGAAGCTGTTGATTCTTTAATTGATAATGGAATGAGAAGAGGAACTACAACCAGGGCTACCACAGGAGGAAGAAGATTGCTGAAATCTTTAGCAGATATGCTTAAAGGAAAACAAGGTAGATTCAGGCAGAATCTGTTAGGTAAAAGAGTTGATTATTCTGGTAGGTCAGTGATATGTGTTGGTCCTGAGTTAAAATTCAATGAAGTAGGTTTGCCAAAGAAAATGGCTTTGGAACTCTTTAAGCCATTTGTAATTAAAAAGCTTTTAGAAAGAGAGCTTGCATATAATGTGAGAGGCGCATCAAGGTTGATTGACGAAGAAACAGATGAGGTTTGGGAATGTTTGGAAGAAGTAGTAAAGAAGAAGTTAATTCTATTAAATAGGGCTCCTACTTTGCACAGATTAGGCATTCAAGCTTTTTATCCTAAATTAATCGAGGGTGAAGCAATAAGAATTCATCCAATGATTTGTAAGGCATTCAATGCTGATTTTGATGGCGACCAAATGGCTGTGCATGTACCTCTCTCAAATATGGCGCAAAAAGAAGCAAAAGAAAGAATGCTGGCTGGCTTAAATATTCTGAAACCAGCTACAGGAATGCCTATTGTTACCCTCTATCAGGACATTATTTTAGGATGCTATTGGCTTACTGATATTTGGGAAGGTTTGAAAGGAGAGGGGAAGATTTTTGGGAACCCGAATGAAGCAATTTTAGCGCATGAGTTTGGTGAAATAAACATAAAGGCAAAGATTAAAGTAAGAGCAAACACTTTAAAATCTAATTTAAAAGCTAAAAATACTGATTTTGTGGAGACTTCTGTAGGAAGAATTCTTTTCAATGAAGCTCTTCCTGAAGATTTTCCTTTTCAGAATAAGTTGATTAAACTAAAAGATTTAAAAAAGATTGTTGCAGATATTATTGAAAAATATCCAATAGAAGTAGTAGAGGATACTTTGGATAAAATAAAAGATTTAGGATTTGAGTATTCAACATTAGCTGGAATCACCTGGGGTATAGATGATTTGGTGATACCTGAGGCAAAAAAGAAAATTTTAGAGCAAGCTGAAAAGGAAGAAGAAAAGGTTGAAAGTTATTTTGAAAAAGGTCTTCTCACTAATGAAGAAAGAATAGTGAAAATAATTAGTATATGGAGTAGAGCTAAGTCGGAAATAGAAAAAGAGGTGCCAGAGGCTCTTCCGAAAAGAGGATCTGTATTTCAAATGATTAATGCTGGTGCAAAAGGATCTTGGACTCAGTCTGTACAGATGTGTGGAATGAAGGGCTTGGTTATTAATCCGATAGGTGATATTATAGAGCTTCCAGTTAAGAGTTCATATAAAGAAGGATTTACCCCTCTTGAATATTTCATTTCTACGCACGGTGCAAGAAAAGGTACAGCAGATAAAGCTTTAAGAACCTCTAGTGCAGGATATTTAACAAGAAGATTGATTGATGTTTCTCATGATGTGATAATTTCAGAAGAAGACTGCAAAGATAAAACTGGTATTGAGATATTCAGAGAAGATGCAGATGATATTGGACAGGATTTTCTTTTAAAGATTGTTGGAAGGGTATGTTTAGAAGACATAAAAACTCCCAGAGGTACAGGTTCAAAAGTAATCTGTAAAAAAGATGAGATAATAGACTGGCAGAAAGGAAAAGAGATAATTGATAGTGGTGTGGAGAAGGTAAGGGTTCGTTCTCCTCTGAGATGCAAGAATGTTAGAGGCGTATGTCAAAAATGTTATGGTTGGGATCTCGGGAATAATCAATTGATAAAATTAGGGGAAGCAGTAGGTATTGTAGCGGCTCAAGCTATTGGGGAGCCTGGAACACAGTTGACAATGAGAACATTTCATACTGGAGGAGTAGCTGGAGGAGGAGATATTACCTTTGGTTTACCAAGGGTACAAGAGTTATTTGAAGTAAGGGTTCCTAAAGGAAAGGCTGTTATGTCTTTAACTGATGGAAAGGTGGTAGAGATTACTCCAGACAAAGTGATAAAGATAAAGGTTGAAGGTGCAAAACGAAAGAAAAAAGATGAAATTTTGGAATATCAAATTCCTCCAGACTTAGCAATTTGGGTAAAACCGGGCCAAACAGTAAGAAAAGGGCAGCAGCTTTGTGAGGGAAGTTTAGATGTAAGAAGGCTGTTTAAGTTGACAAATAAGGAAGAGACCTGGAGATATATAATAAAAGAAATTCAAAAGATATATGTTTCTCAAGGAGTTCAGATTCACGATAAACATTTAGAGATTATTGTAAGACAGATGTTCTCTAGGGTAAAGATAAAGGATCCTGGTGAAACTCCATTTACTCCAGGCGAGATTGTTGAAAGAGCAAGGTTTATAGAAGAAAATCTAAAATTGAAACGGGAAAAAGGCAAAGATGCAAAATTTGCCACAGGCACTTCACTGTTATTAGGTATTTCTAAGGTGGCATTGACTACAGATTCTTTCTTGTCAGCTGCTTCTTTCCAAGAGACTTCAAGGGTTTTGATTAAAGCTGCAGTAGAAGGGAAAGAAGACAAGTTGAGAGGATTGAAGGAAAATGTGATTATAGGAAAACTTATTCCTGCAGGTACAGGTTTTGTCAAGAATTGAGGGAAAAATGTATAATAAGATAGTGGCTTTGGAGTATGGCCCGGAAAAAGAATAAGCGAAAAAAAAATAAAAGGCAAGTATCTAAAAAAAGAGAATTTGCCAGCTTTTCTCTATCTGACGAAACAAAAAGATATATTTTTGGAGTAGTATTCTTTGCCATTGCAGCCATATTTTCTTTGAGTTTTTTTGAAAAAGCAGGAATAGCTGGAAAATTTCTTTTTAATTTTTCTTCTCTTCTTACAGGCAAGGCAGTTTTTATGCTGCCTTTTATCTTTGTGCTTTCAGGTTTGGCATTTTTAAAATCAAGATACAAAGAAGTCTTGAAAGCTTTAATATTAGCGATTTTGATATGTATCGTTGGTATTTCAGGAGTTTTAGAGAGCTGGAAACAAGGAGAAATGAAGGGTGGATGGATTGGATATATTTTTACTTGGCCCTTTTTGAAATTTTTTGATGTATGGGTAACAAGGGTCGTGTTTAGCTTTATATTACTGAGCGGGGGTTTAATTTTCCGACATCTTTTAATAGAACCTGGTTCTAAAGAAAAGCCCTCTCTTGAACCAGAAAAAAAGAAGTCTTCTTGGATGAAAAAAATATTCTCTTCTGCTCCATCTTTTCAGACCCAAACAATTGAACCTAAGCCTGTAAAAAAAGAGAAAAAAATTATAAAAGAGCCTCCTTTAGAGTTTAAAGCAAAACCTTTAAAGCGAAGAGTTTCAGTTTTTGAAAAATATTATAAGACTCCTCCTTTTGATTTATTGGGTCTGACAAAAGAAAAGCCTTCTGGAGGTGATGTTGAGACGAATATGGCAATTATTAAAAAGACCCTTGAGAGTTTTGATATCCCCGTAGAAATGGCAGATTATCGTGTGGGTCCTACAGTCACTCAATATTCCTTAAAGCCGGCTGAAGGAATAAAACTTTCAAGAATTACTTCTCTTGCCAATGATTTAGCTTTGGCTCTAGCTACCCATCCTATAAGAATTGAAGCTCCAATACCAGGAAAGAGTTTGGTAGGTGTAGAGGTTCCAAACAAAGTAAGATCCTTTGTTCGTTTAAGAGAATTGATAGAAAATCCTCAGTTTCAGAATTCTCCATATAATTTAACTTTCTGTTTAGGCAAGGATGTTGCAGGGACCCCTGTTTATACTAATTTAGAAAGAATGCCCCATTTATTGGTTGCAGGTTCTACTGGTACAGGAAAAACAATTTTTTTAAACAGTCTGATTCTATCTTTAATCTATAGAAACTCTCCAGATTCCTTAAAATTTCTTTTAATTGACCCGAAAAGAGTCGAATTTACAGTTTATCATGAACTTCCTCATCTTTTATGTCCCCCAATTGTGGAATCATCTAGAGCAGTAAATGCTTTAAAATGGTTGATCGGAGAGATGGAAAGAAGATTTAAGTTGTTAGCTGAAAAAAAATCAAGAAACATACTAAGCTATAACAGAAAAGCATTAGACAATAAAAGCGAGTATCTTCCTTATATTGTCTTGATTGTTGACGAATTAGCTGATTTAATGGTGGCTAAGGGCAGGGATGTAGAGACTGCAATTGTAAGATTGGCTCAGATGGCTCGTGCAGTTGGTATCCATTTAGTAGTGGCTACACAGAGACCTTCAGTAGAGGTTATTACAGGCCTTATAAAAGCAAACATTACCTCAAGAGTGACATTTCAGGTTGCTTCTCAGGTTGATTCCAGGACAGTCCTTGATATGGCAGGTGCTGAAAGATTATTGGGGTTGGGGGATATGCTTTTTATCTCAAATGAGATTGTAAAACCAAAAAGGATACAAGGAGCTTATGTTTCAGAAAAAGAGGTAAAGAAGGTGGTAGAATGGATAAAATCAAGCTATGAAGAGGCTTTAGGGGAAGAGGCTTCAGAGGATGAATCTTTAAAACAGGACCTGGCAGAGGCTTTAGATAGAGACTTAGAGGCACACCAAGATGGGTTTGAAGAGACAGGTTCTGTAGATGATCCTTTATATGAAGAAGCAAAAAGAGTTATTTTGCAATACAGAAGAGCATCAGCCTCTCTCTTACAGAGAAAATTGAGAATAGGTTATGCTAGAGCTGCTAGGATAATAGATATGCTTGAAGAAAAAGGAGTGGTAGGCCCTAGTAGGGGAGCAAAACCTAGAGAGATTTATATCTCTGAATCTGATGAAAATTCCTCAGGAGATTTTCAAGAATATCAAGATGAAAATGACGAGTGGCAGGCAGTATAAAAATAGTCTAAAATATAATATATGGCAAAACAAAAAACCAAAAAAGCTTCAAGCGATAAGGAAAAGAAGCAATTAGAAGAGGCAGTAGCTGAAATTAAACAGCGATTTGGTGAAGGATCTATTATGAGATTGAAAGAAAGCAAATCTTCTACTGTAGAGGTTATCCCTACAGGTTCTATTTCTTTAGATTTAGCCTTAGGGGTAGGAGGAGTTCCAAGAGGGAGGGTGATTGAAATTTATGGACCGGAGATGTCAGGAAAAACCACTCTTGCTCTCCACATTTTAGCAGAAGCTCAAAAAAGGAAAGGAGTAGGTGCTTTTGTAGACGCAGAACACGCTTTAGATCCGGATTATGCAAAAAGAATCGGTGTGAATGTTGATGATTTATTAATTTCTCAGCCTGATTCTGGTGAACAGGCTCTTCAAATCGTAGAAACATTAGTAAAATCAGGAGAGATTGATGTGATTGTGGTGGATTCTGTAGCAGCCTTGGTGCCTCAGGCTGAAATTGCAGGAGAAATGGGGGAATTTCAAATTGGCCTTCAGGCTCGTTTAATGAGTCAAGCTTTAAGAAAACTTTCTGGTATTATAGCAAAGACAAAAACAATAGTTATTTTTATTAATCAAACGCGGATGAAGATTGGCCAGCGTTTTGGCAATCCAGAGACCACTCCTGGGGGATTAGCATTAAAATTTTATGCTTCTGTGAGAATTCATTTGAAAAGAATAGCGCAAATAAAACATGGCAATGAAATTATTGGGAATAGGGTAATGGCTAAAGTAGTAAAGAACAAGGTAGCGCCCCCGTTTAAGACAGCCGAGTTTGATATTTATTACAACGAAGGAATATCTTATTTCGGCGACATTCTAAACACAGCTTTGAAAAACGAGATAATAAAACGTTCTGGAAGCTGGTATCTTTTTGAAGACATAAAGTTAGGGCAAGGCATGGAAGCGAGCAGACAATTTTTAAAGGAAAATAAAGATGTATTGGAAAGAATAAAAAAGGCCATCAAAAATAAAGTGATGTAGCCTTTTGATTTTATTCTTTTGCTGTACCTATTTTGTAGTAAAAGGAAGCAATCCTAAAAATCGAGCTCTCTTAATAGCTTTGGCTAATTTTCTTTGATGACTGGCACAGACCCCAGTTCTTTTTTTTGGTCTGATTTTTGCTAAACCAGAAATAAACTTCCTTAGAAGTTCTACATTCTTAAAATCAATCTCCTTGATATTTCTTTGACAAAAATAACAAGCCATGATGTCACTACTTCGCAGGGAAAATCTTAAATCCTAACTTGTAAATTCTGAACCACAGATAAATAGTTTCCATAAAGTTTAGAGTTTAGGATTTCGGATTTAGAGTTTCCTCACGAAGCGAGGTTAAAGAGGTTAAAATGGTATATCCTCAACATTTATTTCTTCCTCTTCAATTATAGGTATTTCTTCTTCAGATACTTGGGTTTTTTCAGCGGCTGGCTGTTGGGTTGTAGTTTCTTCTGGAATAGGAGGTATAACTTTTTCAGCTAATTTAGGACCTAATTGCAATCTTTCAACAATAATTTCTGTTCTGTATTTTTTTGTTCCCGAGGAATCTTCCCAATTTCTGGTTCTGATTCTCCCCTCCACAAAAGCCAACGAGCCTTTTCTCAGATATTGAGAAGCAATTTCAGCCAGTCTTCCAAACAACACAATATTATGAAATTCTGTTTCCTGCTGTTTCTGTCCTGATTTATCAGTAAAATATCTGCTTGTAGCTAGTCCAAAATTAGCTACCGCCTGTCCAGAAGGAAGCATTCTCATTTCCGGGTCCCTAGTCAACCTTCCGATTAAAAATACTTTGTTTAGGTTCATATTTTTAGCCTATTAGGTTATTAATTAAAATTAATCATTTAATATCAAACCTAATAAGCCAATGAGCTAATCAGCTCCCAAGATTTCTTCAAGCTTTTTTTCAATTTCTTTTAGCTCGACCTTTGTTTTTGTTTTTATTCTTGGTTTTCTCGCAACCTTTGGTTCTTTTGGAGGTTGCTTTTTTAAAAGTAAAAACCTAAGGATTTGTTTTTCTGCTTTTAACTTCTTTTTAATATTTTTCAATTTTTCTGGTTCAAGAACAAAACTTAAATCAGCCAAGAAAGCCTCTCTCTTTTTTTTGATTGGATATGCCAAAATTCTTTTACTAGGATGACCAGTGCTTTTGACTGTTCCTCCTTCTTCTTGTATCAAAGATTTTATTTTATCTTGCAAAGAAGTTATTTCTGTTTTTGAGAGTTCAGGATCTATTAGATATGTAAATTCATAAAAATTCATGGGAATAGAGTACGAATTTGGTGCAGATTTAGGCTAACCTAATAGCATAAACTAGCACTTCAATTCGTAATAATTAACTATATCTTAAATTCAATTACATCTCCATCTTGCACGATATAGTCTTTTCCTGCTACTTTTACCCAGCCTTTTTCTCTTGCTTTTGACCAGGAGCCAGCTGAAACCAGATCTTGCCAATTGATAACCTCTGCCCTGATGAATTTTTCTTTAAAATCCGTGTGCACAGCTCCGCCTGCCTCAGGCGCTTTAGAGCCCTTTTCAATTGTCCAAGCCCTTACTTCCTTGCCCCCGGCCACTGTAAAGAAAGTGATAAGATTTAAAATATCATAGCAGGATAAGATTAATTTGCCAAGATGGGATTCTAAACCCAATTCTTTTCTATCTGCTTCTGAAAGTTCTAAGATTTCATTTTCTTCTTTTAGATTCATAACCAGGTACCTTGCTTGAAGATCAAGAGGTTTTATATCATTATCAGTGTTTAAGACATAAAGAATGGGTTTTTCTGTTAATGTTTGATATTCTTTAATCTCTGTTTTTTCTTCTTCTGTTAAATCTATCTCTGAAATGAGTTTGCCTTGAGAGACCTCTTCTTTAATTCTTTTTAATATTTCAATTTTTTTTATATCTTTTCTCTCTCTCTTTTTTTCTAATTTTGATATTATTTTTTCTAAGGTTTCCAGGTCTTTCATTAACAACTCAGTTTTTACCACCTCAATTTCTTTTTTAGGATTAATCTCTCCCAATACATTCTCAACCCCTGGGTTTTTAAAGATTCTCACTACCTCTAATATTGCATCGCAGTTTCTTATCTGGGCTAAGAATTGATTTCCTAATCCTTCTCCCTTGTGAGCTCCTTTTACCAGGCCTGCAATATCTATAAATTCTATTATAGTAGGTGTTGTTTTTTCAGGCTTGATTATTTCAGCCAGCTTATTCAGTCTTTCGTTTGGAACAGAAACCACTCCAAAGTTTGGATTTATGGTTGTAAAAGGACGAGGTTCTATAGCAACCTCTTTTTTTGTTAGTGCTTTAAATAAAGTGGATTTGCCTACATTCGGCAATCCTACAATACCTACTGAAAAACTCATAAGGATATGATAACCTTTTAGGGGTTTAATGTCAATTATTGTTAATTTGGCTGGTTTTTTATAGTTTGGTAGAATAAAACTATATGGAAAAGAAATCAAACATCTTTAAGGCATACGACATTAGAGGTTTATATCCAGATGAAGTAAATGAAGAAATGGCTTTTAAGGTAGGACAGGGATTCATTAAATTTTTAAAAGAAAAGCAAAAAAAATCAAAATTCAAGATTGTGGTAGGGCAGGATAATCGTATTTCTTCTCCAGCTCTCTTTAAGCACCTAAGCAAAGGAATCACTCAAGCTGGATCTGATGTAGTGAATATTGGGCTCTCAACCACACCAATGTTTTATTTTGCAGTCGCCTTTTATGGGTTTGACGGAGGAATAATGATTACTAGTTCTCATAATCCTCCTGAATATAATGGGTTTAAATTGGTAAGAGAAAACGCAATTCCAATCAGCGGTAAGACAGGACTGAAAAAGATAGAAAAATTTGTCTTTGAGAAAGAACTTAGAGCGTCTAAAAAAGGCAGAATAATAAAAAAGAAGGTACTGCAAGACTATGTCAGATTTAATTTAAAGGGAATTGATACCAGAGCATTTTCTTCGCTTAGGATAGTAATAGATACAGCAAATAGTGTTTCTGGGATAATAATCCCATCTATTTTTAAAAAATTCCCATTTAAAATATTTCATCTATTTAAAGAACTCGATGGCACTTTCCCAAACCATAATCCAGACCCTTTAAAAAAGGAAAACCTGAGATTTTTAAAAAAAGAACTTATAAGACGAAAAGGAGACCTAGGTGTGGCTTTTGATGGAGATGGAGATAGAATTGTTTTTCTTACTGAAAAAGCAAAGATTGTATCAGGAGATATTATAACAGCATTGGTTTCAGATATACTTTTGAGAGGAAGACCTAAAGAGAAGGTAATATACGATGTTCGTTCAAGCAATATAGTAAAAGAGACCATAGAGAAAAATAGAGGTATCCCCTTAGCAAACAGAATAGGCCATTCTTTTATAAAAGAAAGAATGAGAAGAGAGAATATTCTCTTTGCCGGAGAGTTTTCAGGCCACTATTATTCAAGAGAACATTATTTTTGTGAGTGTCCTTTTTATGTTTTGTTTTTAATTCTTAAAGAGATGTCAAAAGCTCATAAACCTCTTTCTCAACTAATAAAGTCGTTCCAAAAATATTTTCATTCAGGAGAAATAAACTTTAAAGTAAAAGACAAAAAGAAAGTCTTAGCGGTTTTAGAGAAAGAGTTTGGTAGAAAGGGGGAAATTTCTAAGATTGATGGGATAAAGATTAGTTTTAAAGATTGGTGGTTTAATCTGCGTCCATCGAATACAGAACCCCTTGTTAGATTGGTCCTAGAAGCAAAAACCAAAAACCTATTAGAAAAACATAAAAAGAGACTGCTTTCTTTAATAGAAAAGAGTGATAAATAATAATCAAATCAAAGCCCCATCCTTTTTTTGACTTTCTGCATGGTGGATTGGGCAATAAGTTGAGCTTTTCTTTTTCCTTGTTTTAAGATTTCTTCAACATATACTTCTCTCATGAGAAGTTCTTTTCTTTTCTCTCTTAAAGGCTTTAAAGATTCTATCAATAACTCTGCTAAGGATTTTTTGAAGTTTGCATAACCTTTATTTTTGAATTCTTTTTCCAGCAGTTTTATTGGTTTTCCCGAAAATAAGGAATAAATAGTTAGGAGGTTTGAAATTCCTGGTTTCTTTTGAGGATTATAGCGGATTTCTTTTCCAGTATCTGTAACAGCAGACATCACTTTTTTCCTGATTATCTCTGGTTCATCGGAGAGATTGATACATCCTTTTGGATTGCCGGTTTTTGACATTTTTTTCTTTGGATTTTGCAGACACATAATCTTAGCACCTGTTTTTGGCAGAAGGGTTTTGGGAATCTTAAATGTTTTTCCAAACTTTTGATTAAATCTCTTTGCAATAGTTCTGGTTAACTCCACATGCTGTTGTTGGTCCTTTCCTACAGGTACTGCTTCTGTTTGATACAGCAATATGTCAGCCGCCATTAATACAGGATAGTTTAATAGCCCGGCATTAATGTATTCTGGATGCTTTTTTGCTTTTTCTTTGAATTGAGTCATTCTTTTCAATTCTCCGAGAGGGGTGATACTGCCTAAAAGCCAAGCAAGTTCAGCATGTTCTTTTACTTGTGATTGGACAAAGATAATGGTTTTTTCAGGATTTAAACCAGCAGATAGATATTCTACAGCTATCTCTAAAATATTTTTTTGTAGATTTTCTTTTTCATAAGGAGTAGTGATAGCATGTAGGTCAACAATACAAAAAATACATTCATTCTTTTCCTGCAGTTCAATCCATTGTTTAATAGCGCCCAAATAATTTCCAATATGAAGTTCTCCTGTGGGTCT
Source organism: uncultured Candidatus Saccharibacteria bacterium (assembly GCA_964493485.1). Lineage (GTDB taxonomy): Bacteria > Patescibacteriota > Minisyncoccia > Minisyncoccales > JANBVM01 > CAZBMQ01. Next base: position 20,161 of record CAZBMQ010000003.1, on the reverse strand, counting down.
TATGCCGCTAAAGATTCTCATAGTTTTTTAGAGAAATTATTTTTTAATAATATCATTTAGACCTTTATAAGTCTATATCCAGAAGAAGGATGGCTAGATTTTCTCTAGCCACCCATTCTCCTATTTGCCTATTGGTTGTTTATTACAGGAAGATATTTTAAAGCTTCTCTTACTTTTTCTTCTGGATATTCGTAGTCTTTGAGGCGACCTTCAAGATAACTCTCATAAGCCTTAAGGTCGAAATGTCCATGTCCGCTAAAGCTGAATACAATTACTTTTGGTTCCCCTGTCTTTTTACACTTTTCTGCTTCATCTATTACAGCTTTTATTGCATGTGCTGATTCTGGTGCAGGAATAAAACCCTCTGCTTTAGCAAACTGAATAGCCGCTTTAAACACTTCATTTTGGTGGTATGCTACAGCTTCAATAATTTTTCTATCATAAAGAGCACACACAATTGGAGCCATTCCGTGATAACGAAGTCCTCCAGCGTGTATAGGGGCTGGAATAAACCCATGTCCCAATGTGTACATTTTCAATAGGGGAGTAGTGCAGGCAGTATCTCCAAAGTCATATCTGTAAAGCCCTTTTGTGAGACTTGGACAGGCAGTAGATTCAGCACATACTATTCTTAGATTGGGTTTCTTGCCTTGAAGCTTATCTTTTACAAAAGGCAAGAAGAGTCCTGCAAAATTGCTTCCTCCTCCAACGCACCCTATCAAGATGTCTGGGTATTCATTAACGATTTCTAATTGTTTTTTGGTTTCTTGCCCGACAATGGTTTGATGCAAAAGCACATGGTTCAATACGCTTCCTAAGGAGTATTTTGTATCTTTGTGGGTGACTGCATCTTCAATTGCTTCGCTTATTGCTATTCCTAAAGAACCCGGAGAATCAGGATTCTTTGCAAGAACTTCTCTTCCAGCCTTTGTCTCCGTGCTGGGACTTGGAACAACCTCAGCCCCCCATGTCTTCATTAATATCTTTCGGTACGGCTTTTGCTCATAACTGATTTTTACCATATAAACCTTGCATTCAAGACCAAAGGTTTGACAACCAAAGGCAAGCGCGCTTCCCCATTGCCCTGCCCCTGTTTCAGTAGTGAGCCTTTTGATACCTTCTTTTTTGTTGTAATAGGCTTGGGCTACAGCAGTATTTGGTTTATGACTGCCCGGTGGACTTACACCCTCCCACTTATAATAGATTTTAGCTGGCGTATTCAGAGCTTTTTCTAACCGGTAAGCCCGATATAATGGGGTAGGTCTCCATATTTTATATACCTCTAATACCTCTTCTGGGATATCTATATATCTTTCTGTTGTCATTTCTTGTTGCACTAAGGCTTCTGGGAAAATAGGCAGCAAATCTTCAGGCTTAACTGGCTTTTTGGTAGCAGGATTGATAACAGGAGGCATCTTAAAGGGCAGGTCAGCCAGGATGTTATACCACTGTTTTGGGATTTTATTTTCTTCAAGAATGATTTTTGTGTTTTTCATATTTGTTAAATATTTATCTGATTTTATTTCGACCTTTTTCGACCTTTGTAATAAAACAAAAATCCTCTCCTGCAAAGCCAGGAGAGGATTTCTTGTTTATCTATTAGTTTTATTTATTTATTCATAAACAACCCAAAACCGGGCTTTGCAGGAATAAGAATGCAAAACCCACCAGTTCTGATTTTCTGGTTTAGTTTTTTTCTTATTATTCAAACAATACATATCTGTCATACCGTTTTTAAGAATATATTAGTTAAAAATATATGTCAAGATAAAGAGTTTGAAATTTAAAGCTTAAGGTTTTGCTTTATACTTCTATTACCACAGGAAGAATCATAGGTCGGCGCTGGGTTTTTGAAAATAGGAATTTACCTATTTTGTTCTTGATCTCGTCTTTTACATAAACCCAGTTCACAGCTCCGCCGCTTCCAGTGGCTTTATGTACAATAGCAATTGTCTTTTTTCTTGTATCTTTCAATAATTCCTTTGATTCTCTTAAATAGACAAACCCCCTTGATATAATATCAGGAGAACCAATAACCCTGCCTGTTTGTTTATCAACCACGACAATGATTACAAACATTCCGTCCTTTGCCAGCATCTGTCTGTCTCTTAAGACTACTTCGCCCACATCTCCCACGCCTAAACCGTCTACCATAACATAATTTGAAGGAACCTTGTTTTTTTCAATAAAAAATCTCTTTGGCGTTAAGGTGATAACCTCTCCGTTTTCAGCAATAATGATATTTTTTTCAGGCATGCCCATTTCTTTTGCTAACTCAGCATGCGCGAACAGCATTGAGTGTTGCCCGTGGTTTGGAAACAAAAACCTCGGTCTCATTATTTCTATCATTTTCTTTAGTTCTTCTTGTTTCGCATGACCCCCGGCATGGATATCCATCATTTTGTAGTGATATACCTTAGCCCCTTGTCGCAAAATTTCATCTTTCATAATTTGGACAGTTCTTTCGTTTCCTGGAATAACTGAAGAGGAAAAGATAACGGTATCTTTTTTTGCTATTCTTATGAACTTGTGTTCTTTATTGGTAATTCTCATTAGAGCGGCTTCTGCTTCCCCTTGGGCTCCTGTACACAAAATTGTTATTTGGGATTCCGGGTAATTTTTTATATCTTTTGCCTTTATAAATGTTTCTCTTTTTGCCTTGATATACCCTAAAGCTTTGGATATTTCCACATTAGTCTTCATTGAATAGCCTTCAATACATACCTTTCTTTTATATTTTTCTGAAATAGTGATAATCTGTTGGATTCTGTTTATAAGAGAAGCAAAAGTGGCCGCAATAACTCTGCCGCGAGCTTTTTTGAAGATTTCTTCTAGATTTTTTGAGATTTCTTTTTCAGACAAAGAATGGCCTTCTTCTTCTGCGTCAGTGGAATCAGACATCATTAAAAGGATATTCCTTTTTCCGATACTTCTTAACTTTCTAAAATTAGTTGGAGTATCATTGACTGGATTTCGGTCAAACTTAAAGTCTGATGTATGCAGGATATTCCCCACAGGGGTTTCGATAAACAATCCCAAATTATCTGGAATGTTGTGATTTTGTTTAAAGAATTCAATCTTAAATACCCCCAATTGTATCTTTGACCCCTCTTTTACTTCGTTAATCTTTAATCTGGGCTGCCCCGGGAAATCTTCTTGTCTTTTCAAAATTATTCCTTTCGTAAGAGGGCTGGCAAAAAACTTCAGATTCTTTTTGTATATCTTTTCAATTAAATAAGGAATGGCTCCGATATGGTCATAATGACCATGGGTAAACACAACCCCTAAGATATCTTTCTTTCTTTTCTTGAGATATTCTATATTTGGGATGATAAAATCAATTCCGGGCATGTTTTCTTCTGGCATTCTTAATCCCATATCAATAATTAAAATCTTTTTTTCGTGTTCTAACAGGGTCATATTGCGCCCCACTTCTCCCAGTCCTCCCAGTGGGATAATGCGGAGGCTTTGGTGTTTTGATTGTTTTGCCATAAGAGTTTTAAATCTAAATTCTAAATAAAGTATTCCAAATCCATCGAAGATTGGATTTTATACTATTATTTAGAGATTTAGGATCTTAGTTTATGTAAACTGTGCCCAGGGGGAGATTCGAACTCCCAAGCTCTTGCGAGCATTAGCTCCTGAAGCTAACGTGTCTGCCAGTTCCACCACCTGGGCAGGAGTATTATTTTTTGTTCCAATGCTTTATTGCTTCTTCCCATCGTTTCCAGGTGCCTACATCTTGCCATTTTCCTTTCCATTTATATCCAAACAATTTTCTTTCTTTTGCTAATTTTGGAAACAGATCTGTTTCCAGCATTGAAAAAGTAGCTCCCTTTTTGAAGTATTTTCTAATTCCGGGATTCATTATATAAAGCCCGGAGTTGATATACGATGAGAGAGGTTTTTCTGTTTTTTCACTAAACTCTATAATTTTGTCATTCTTTACTTTTACAGAGCCATAGGCTCCTGGATCTTTTACTTTTACTAGTCCGATTGTAACCAAAGCTTTCTTTTTCTTGTGAAAGTCTATCATTTTTTTAAGATTGAGTTCTTTTAATTCATCTCCGTTTGATACTACTATTGCTCTCGAAAACCATTTAGGGTCTAATTTTTTAGCGATTGGAGTGAATGTGCCTGAAGGTTTTGGTTCTACAATAAATTCAATTTTTTCTCTTGGGAAATATGTAGCCTTCCATTTATAAAAATCTTCAAGATGTTTTTGCTGGATATTTATTTTGATATCATTCACTCCATATTTTAAATATAAATCTACCAGATATGTGATTACTGGAATTTTCCCTACCGGCAGTAAGGGTTTTGGTATTTCCAGCGTGAGAGGATAGAGCCTTGTGCCTTCTCCTGCTGCTAAAATGAATCCCTTCATTTTTTCTTTGATTTGGTTAGAAATATAAAGCTCTTTATCCATTTTTCTTTATCTCCGCACTCTAACCATCTTCCTTTAACCCAGAGGCCAAATATATCTTTCCCTTCTTCAATCATTTTTCTTAGAGCATTAGCTAAAATTATTTCTTCATTTTTTGGTTGGGTTTTTTTGAGATAATCAAAGACATCAGGTGTTAGCACATAGTTGCCAACAAGCGCAAAATCCGAAGGAGGATTCTTTTTAGGCTTCTCTATCAGGTCTTTAATTCTATATATTCTATCTTTTACTTTTTCAACCTTAGGAACTCCATATGCAGAGAGTTTATTCTTTGGCATTTTATAGAGACACAAGAGAGGCTTTTTTATTTTATTGAAGGCTTCCACAAGTTGTGTAGGCATTCCTTTTTCTCCCCATGATACATCATCGCCAAAGAGAACCAAGAAAGGTTCTTTCCCCACGAGTTTTTCAGCCCTTAGTATTGCGTCACCATCTCCAAGAGGTTTTTTCTGGATTGTATATCTATATTTTATCTTTGGAATTTCATTAAGAGCTTTTAATGCTTTTTCTTTTTTCCTTCTTTTTAAAATTCTTAAAAGTTCTTTTTCCTCTTGAAAGTATTTTAATATATATTTTCTAAAGATATTCTTTTTTTTAGGAGATACGACAAATATAATTTCTTCTATTCCTGCCTTTAGAGCTTCTTCGACCACATATTGCACTACAGGTTTCGTCCCTAAAGGAAAGAATTCTTTTGGAATAATTTTTGATAGAGGCAAGAATCTTGTTCCCAATCCAGCTATTGGGATAACAGCTTTTTTAATTTTATTTGTCATATTTTTATGATACGCCGTAAAGAAATGTTAAATTTTTAGGAAATGATTTCTTCGGCCTTTTAAAATGGAGCTTAGGAACATTTTTGTAATTTTTATTCTTTATCCAACCAGATTTAGTATAAAAATAACATGCCCCTCCTTTCTTTCCTATTGGAGTATAATCTGATTTGCATTCTTTTGATACCCAATTTGCCATTTTTAATTTTTCATAAGATGGATTTATAGTGATATGACCGTAATAGGGCGGGATTGGAACAAAATCCCCCTTTTTTGCTTTGACATAATAGACATCTTCAATCTTTCCATTTTTTTCTTTCTGCATTAAATAAATGGCTTTTCCTTCTAAAACGATATATAATTCTCCATAACTTCCTTTATGATAATGTCCTTTTGTTTTTACAAACTCTTTCCCAAGCATTTTTGGAGGAATTATTGTGATGTCGTATCTAAGCCCGTTTTTTTCTTTTATCCCTCTGTACATATAGTAAAGCTCAAGATTAGGAGCAGTCTTTTGCCATTCTTTATCATAAAGAACTTTTCTCATGTCATTCAGATATCTAATGTCAGGTTTTATTCCTTTTATTTTTTCAATTTTCTTTGTTTTATTCATTATTTTAGTCCCACACTCTTTTTGTTTTGATATACCATTCTTCTATATCAATAAATCTTTTTGACGGGTCAACAATTGTCCCTTCCTTTATTCCTTTAATTTCTTTAGACACAAAATAGCGATAATCTGGATTATATAAAAACACAACAGGACAATCTTTTATTAAAATTTCTTGAAATTCTTCAAGATCTTCTCTTCTTTCTTCGGGATCTAATGACTTCCTGTTGTCTTCTAAAAGTTTGTCAGATTCCTTATTTTCATAATTAGCCAGATTCAGCCCTAATTCTCCTTTTTGAGAGGAATGCCAAAAGGGAAATGGATCTGGTATAGCCCCTAATACTTCTCCAAACAACAGGGCTTCAAAATCTCTTTTTCTAAGAACCTCCCTTTCTAGTGTATTAATATCAAATGTTTTAATTGTTATCTGAGCACCTACTTTTTCCCATTGTTCTTTTAAATTTTCAGCCACTTTTTTAAGAGTTGGCTGGTCCACAGTAATAAGAGAAAATTTTAAAGGAATCTTTTCTTCTGGTTTTTCAAAGCACACCTCATTTAGTTTTTCTCTAGTCTTTGCTTTTACTTGTCCTGTTCCGCTTTTTAGGCCAAATGGTTCTAAGATATCTTTAGCATATTTTTCTTGAAATCTTATCACAGCAGCTTTTGTTTGGGAGCCAAAATATCCAGTGATTTTTCCTTCAGGATATATATCAGGTCCTCCTGCTGGAGGATTAGCCAAACACTTCTGAAGTTCTGTGACCTCTTCTCCTCTCGATCCTACAGAAAGAGTACTTTTAAAAGTAAAGGCAGGAGTTTTCTTTATTGTTTTTTCTCTAAAACCGTCTTCATTTGTTAAGAATCCAGCTTTTTCTAAAATCTCATTGGCTTTTTCTGCATCGTATTCATAAATTTCTGTAGGGTTTTTGAATCCATAGATTTCAGGCAAGATAGGGGAATGAACAATTTTTCCTTGGTTTGCAAAGAGATTGCTTAAGATTTCTTCTTTGTTTGTGGCATAGTTTAGTGCGATTCTTACATTTTTTTCTGAAAGCGCTTTTGAGTTTTTAGGATTGAAAAACACCGAAAAATATCTAGGAAGGGTAAACGAATAAATCTTTCCGCTTTCACAGATATTGCTTGAATTTGGATCAAGATTGCATCCAGGAATGGTATCAATAGAATTTAATGCAAACCCTTTTATTTCTCCTTTTCCATAGGCTGAAATTAATTCTTTTTCTGAACTAAAGAATCTGAAAGAGATTTTGGAAAGATATGGAGGATTATCAAAGTATAAAGGATTTCTTACTAAATCTAAAGAGATTATCTTTCCGTCATCGTCTTGGAACAGATTTTCCAATTTATAGGGTCCTGAGCCCACTGGATTTAAGTTCAACGGACTCAAGGAGAAGTTTGAAGCTGAAACATTTTCCCAGATGTGTTTTGGTATTATCTTTAAAGTACAGTTTTCCAAGAAAATTGAAGATTCATTTTTAAGTCTAAAGCGCAAAGTAAGGTCAGAAATTTTTTCTATTTCCACTCCCAGCCAAGTTGTTCTCAAAGGACTTTTAATCTCTGCGTTCTGTATTGTTTCTATTGTGAATATCACATCGTCTGCAGTAAGGGGTTGTGAGTCCTGCCATACTAGATTTTCTTTTAAGGTGAATTCATACACCTTTCCGTCTTCCAGTATTTTATATTCTTTTGCCAGATCTAATTGGAGTTTATTTTGTAAATCATATTTCATTAATCCAGAAAAGATAAGTTCTGTCAGGTCTCTATCTACATCTGAAATTGTGGCATATACAGGATTTATAAATCTTGGGAAACCAACCACACCTTCTACATATATTCCTCCAGGTGCTGGCGCTATTTTTGTTTGTTCAAAATAAAAATTAACCAAAAGATATAAAAGAGAGCCTGAGAACAAGGCAAGCAAAATAGAGAAAATAATTTTTTCTTCTTTTTTCAAAACTTTAAAAAATTGCCTCCATTGTTTTTTCGAAGGCCAGCGTTTAGACATAGTAAATTGATTATATAATAAGATTCAACAAAGCCAAAGCCACAAAGACAATCCCCAATACTATTGTGGCAATAAATATTTTCTTTTCTATTCCCCTTCTTGAGGCATAGAACTCTCCGCTTCCTCCAAATGCAGAACCCAAAGCCCCGCCTCTTTGCTGTAAAAGAATTAAAATGGTTAAGAATATAGAGACTATGATTTGAGAGATTAGCAAGATTTCTTTCATAAATCAATATGAGTATGGTAAAAGAGAGATTATTTCCTCACCCCTAAAAGAAAATTAATTATCCATACTATGATTGTAGTAAAGAATAAAGCGGCAATGCCCAAGATCTGGAGTTCTGGAAACAATATATCCAGAAACCAAATAAGCATCATATTAAGGATTAAAGAAAATAAACCCAAAGTCAAGATCTTCAGTGGTATAGTAATTTTGTCTAAGATCGGTTTGATAAAACAATTAATAAAACCCAAGATTCCTCCAACCAAAAAAAGAATATGCCATTGTTCTGTTAGTTCTATTCCAAAATAAACACTTTGCCCGGGGATTATCTCTAAACTTACCCCGGGTACGAACTTTGTTGCAAGAAAGATTGACAGGATTCCAGCTATGATATACCAAAATAATCGTTCTAACATAATTTTTATTCAAAAAAAGATATTTTGGGTATCTTTTAAGATAATAGCAAGAAATAATTAATTTAACAAGTATAGTAGGCGAGGATTACCCAAATAACTCCTTTTTTCGCAATTTTCTGTGATAAGTGATTGCAAACCTATGAGCTTCGTCTCTTATTTGTAGAATTAAATCAGCAACCTCTTTTGATAGTTTTTTTAATAATATCGGATCTTTTCGATTTTCAATATACAACTTATTTTGTTTTTTTGCCAGACTTATCACACTTATATTCTTTGTTTTCCTATTTCTGTTTTTTGTTTTTATTGCAATGTTTAATTGGGCTTTGCCTCCATCAATTAAAATCACATCTGGCATTTTCCATTCCAAATGCTTAAATCTTCTTTCTAACACTTCTTCTATCATAGCTATGTCATTTGGTTTATCTATAGACTTTATTTTAAATCTTCGGTAGAAATCTTTCTCTGGATTTCCCTGAATGAATGTTACCATGGAACCAGTAGCTTTTTGCCCTTGGATATTTGAGACATCGTAGGCTTCAATTCTTAAGATTTTCTTTTTTGTTTTTAAGATTTTTTTAAGCTCTTTTTCTATTTTTTCCCATTTATCTTTTTTTGCTTTTATTTCTTCAAAAATCTTAGCATGCGAGATGGTCCTTTGTAGGGCTTGGATTTTATCTCTTAATCCTGCAGCCTTTTCGTATTCCTGCAGCTTAGCTGCTTTTTTCATTTCTTTTTTTAAACTTTTTAAAACAGGGGCGCTTTTTCCTTTTAAGATAGAAATTAGATTTTTGATGTTTTTTTTGTATTTTTTTTCATCTGGATTAGGTCCGGGACAAAGCCCTAAATGACACCAGGTGCAAGGAAGCCTTGAATGTTTTTTTACTGTATAGTAGGGAAATATTTTTCTGAGTATTTTTAATGTTTTTTTTAGGCTGGTGCCGTCGACAAATGGTCCTATAAACACAGTTTGCTTTCCATTTTTTATTTTTTCTTTTTTGATCTGATGTGTGATAAATATCCTGGGTAGATTCTGCTTTGTGATGCCAACATAAAAAAAATTCTTATCATCTCTCCACATAATGTTATATTTTGGTTGATACTTTTTGATTAAATTTGCCTCTAAGATTAAAGCTGCGATTTCAGAATTTGTTTTAATAAATCCCACATTCTCTACTTTATCTATGAATAGATTGTCTCTAAAGCTTGACTTTTGAAAATGATTTTTCACTCTTTCTTTAATGTTAATTGCTTTTCCAATATATAAAATTTCCCTTTTGCTTTTAAAGGCATACACTCCAGAAGTTTTTGGCAGATTTGAAACCTCTTCTTTTTTAAGAAATTTAAACCTTTCCATACTGTAAATTCTACTTAAAAATATTGCTGTTTTCAATTAAGAGCTTGACAAATTTTCAAAATAGGCAAGAAATATAATATTAACAAAAAAAGGTGGAAAGAGTGGAAGAGCCAGAGATCGTGTTTTCAGAAAAGAGTATAGTTGTCAGATATGTGATACCGGAGAGATATCAAGATATTGAAGTTTTGAAAAAGATTTCAAATGAGGCAAGGATCACTATGCAGAAATTGATGGAAGAAAAACCTCACTTAGAGATAGAATTAGATTTTATTCGAAAAGTAAAAGGAAAAGTAGAAGGAAAGCATGGATTTTCTTTCACAGAAGGAGAAATGAGTCTTTTGAGTTCAGAAATAAACAAATTGCCATGGAATATCCGGGTGATTTTTTCTGATGTATATGAATATTCTTAGCACATTTATAAAGTCAGTGGTTTCACTGACTTATTTTTTAATAAGACTTTATTATTGAAAAGTTTTTTAATTTAGGATATAATAACGATTATGTCTGGAAATTTTATTAAAATCAGAGGGGCCAGGGTTCATAATCTAAAGAATATTAATTTAGATATTCCAAAAAATAAACTCATTGCAATAACTGGAGTGTCAGGCTCTGGTAAGACCTCTTTGGCTTTTGATACTTTGTATGCCGAAGGACAGAGAAGATATGTAGAATCTCTTTCTGCCTATGCCAGGCAGTTTTTAGGTATAATGAGAAAACCCGATGTGGATAAAATTGAAGGCATTTCTCCTGCTATTTCAATTGACCAAAGGACTGTTTCCCATAACCCAAGATCTACTGTGGGTACAATCACAGAGATCTATGACTATTTAAGACTGCTTTTTGCAAGAATAGGCATTCCTCATTGTCCTAAATGCGGGAGAAAGATTCAAAGGCAGACAATTGACCAAATTACAGAACAGGTTTTAGAGTTGAAAACTGAAAAGAAAAAGCCTGGTGAAATTATAATTTTAGGACCTGTGATAAGAGGAAAAAAAGGAGAGTATCATGGGGTTTTAGAAGAGATTCAGAGAAGCGGATTCGTGAGAGTGAGGATTGATGGAATAATCTATCGTATAGAGGAAGCTTTGGAATTAAAACTTGCAAGATATAAAAAACACAATATAGAGGTAGTGGTGGATAGATTGGTTTTGGATGAAAATCTAGACAGAACCCGGCTGGTTGATTCTTTGGAGACCGCACTGAAGTTGGGCAAAGGGATTGTTATTGTAAGTCAGAAGTTGTCATCAAACCTTAAGCCTCGAGGATATCAGGATCTAATATTTAGTGAGCATTTTGCCTGTGAAGAATGCGGTATTTCCTTGCCTGAATTAGAACCAAGACTTTTTTCATTTAATGCTCCTTATGGCGCATGTCCTGCATGTCAGGGGTTAGGTGAAAAATTAAAAGCAGATCCTGAAAGAGTAATTCCTAATCCAAATCTGTCGATTGCAGAAGGAGCAATTGCTCCCTGGGCTTATGCTTCTGGAAGAGGTGGTCCGTTGGGATATTTCTGGCCTAAACTGGAAGATTTAGCACAACGCCATAATTTTTCTTTGTACGACCCTGTTAAAGAATTATCTAAAGAAGATGTTAATTCTATATTATATGGGGATATTGATTTTGAGGGAGTAATTCCGTGGCTGGAAAGAAAATTTCATGAGACTGACTCAGATCATGCCAGAGAGGAATATAAGAAATATATGGTTGAAAAAAGATGCAATGTTTGTAATGGGAAAAGACTTAAACCCGAAGTGTTGGCAGTAAAAGTAGCTGGGAAATCTATTGATAAAATAGTTGAGATGTCTATTGTGCAGTCAGAGTTGTTCTTTAAAGATTTATTGACAAAACTAAAAGATAACGAACAAAGAATTGCCCAGCCCATTATAAAAGAGATTATAAACAGACTTCAATTCTTGACAGATGTGGGCTTGAATTATTTAACATTAGATAGAAAGGCATCCACTCTCTCAGGAGGAGAGGGAGAAAGAATAAGGCTCGCCACTCAAATTGGCTCTAAACTTACAGGAGTATTATATATCTTAGACGAACCTTCAATCGGGCTTCATGCCAGGGACCAAAAAAAACTAATTGATACGCTTAAAAAACTAAGAGATTTAGGCAATACAGTGTTGGTTGTTGAGCATGATCCTCAGACCATACTTACTTCAGATTTTGTAATTGATATTGGTCCAGGTGCAGGCAAGAAAGGGGGTAGAGTGATTTTTAAAGGAACCCCTAAGGAATTATTAAAAGCCAATACATTAACTGGCGAATATCTCTCAGGAAGAAAAAAAGTTGAAGCTATTCCTTCTTCTCAGATAATTAAGAACGGGAAAGAGAAAGAAGAGGGGAGGGATAGTTTTCCCAAAAGAGGGAAGAAAGTGAAATGGTTAGAGATTAAAGGAGCTGCAGAGCATAATCTTAAAAATATTAATGTGAAGATTCCTTTAGGTCATTTCGTCTGTATTACAGGTGTTTCAGGCTCTGGTAAATCCTCTTTAATGAATGATGTTTTAGCCAGGGCTTTAAGAAGGAAATTTTACAATTCAAGAGAAGAGCCGGGAAAACATAAAGAAATTTTAGGGGTCGAGAACTTAGACAAGGTTGTGCTGGTTGATCAATCTCCTATCGGAAGGACGCCTCGGTCCAATCCAGCAACATATACCGGCGTATTTACATATATTAGGGATCTTTTTGCTAAAACCAAAGAAGCAAAGATAAGGGGATATAAACCGGGTAGGTTTTCTTTTAATGTAAAAGGAGGCCGATGTGAAAACTGCCAAGGACAGGGTCAGATAAAGATAGAAATGTATTTCCTGCCTGATATATATGTGGAATGTTCAGAATGCAAAGGAAAAAGATTCAACAAAGAGACATTAATGGTAGAGTATAAAGGAAAGAACATAGCAGATGTTTTGGAAATGACTGTGGAAGAGGCAATGGAATTTTTCAAAAACATTCCAGGCTTGTTTCATAAATTAAAGATATTAAATGATGTTGGTTTGGGATATCTTGAATTAGGCCAGCCTGCTCCTGCTTTGTCTGGAGGAGAAGCTCAAAGAATAAAATTAGCAGCAGAACTTTCGAAAAAGGCAACAAGGAAAACCCTGTATATCTTAGATGAACCAACCACAGGGCTTCATCCAGACGATATCAATAGATTAGTGAGGGTATTGAGAAGACTGGTAGATAAAGAAAACACAGTATTGGTGATAGAGCATAATTTCGATGTGATAAAAAATTGTGATTGGATAATTGATTTGGGTCCTGAAGGGGGAGAGGAGGGAGGATATATTGTAGCTGAAGGGACCCCTGAAGAGATTATGAACACAAAAGAAAGCTACACAGGGAAATATCTTAAAAAGGCTTTGAAGGGTTTACCTTTTTAACCTCTTGACACAGGGGGTTTGTTTCTTTATATATTAAATATACGATTAGCACTCAAAGGTCGAGCCTGCTAAAAATTAAGAAAGCCAAGAAGCAAGGAACAAGAAACAGGTAAAATTAGAGAGAAATACTCTATTCCCTGTTGTTTGTTTCCTGCTTCCTGAGATAAATGAAGATAAAACCATTATCTGATAATATTCTCATTGAACCAATCAAAGAAGAAGAAAAAACAAAATCAGGCATTTTGTTGCCTGAAACAGCTGACAAAGAAAGGCCTGAACAAGGCAGAGTTATAGCCGTAGGGCCTGGTAAAAGAAATGATTCGGGGCAACTTATACCTATGGATGTTAAAGTAGGTCAAAAGGTATTGTTTACAAAATATGGCCCGAACGAGATAAAGGTCGACGATAAAGAGTATCTTATTGCAAAGCAAGACGACATTCTTGCAATTATAGAATAATTGCTTTGAAAAAAAATATGGCAAAACAAATTCTTTATGAAGAATCTGCTAGAAAAAAACTAAAAGAGGGACTGGACAAATTAGCTGATGCTGTGAAGGTTACCTTAGGTCCTGGAAGCAGAAATGTTGTGCTTGACAAAGGATTTGGAGCTCCCACTATTACAAACGATGGAGTAAGTATTGCAAAAGAGATTGAATTGGAAGACAAAATAGAGAATCTAGGTGCTGAAATTATAAAGGAGGTGGCAGAAAAAACAAATGATAATGTGGGAGATGGTACTACTACAGCTGTGGTCTTAGCCCAGTCCATAGTAAATGAAGGATTAAAGCTTGTTGAAGCAGGCTTTACTCCAGCTGATATTAATAGAGGAATAAAAGATACAGTTGAGGCATTGGTTAAATTTTTAAAGAGGGGTTCTATAAAAGTAGAGACAAAGGAAGGGATAGCTAAGGTAGCTACTATTTCTGCTGAAAATGCAGAGATTGGTGGTTTGATAGCAGATATAATGGAGGAGGTTGGTAAAGACGGGGTGATTACAGTAGAAGAGTCAAAAGGTCTGGGTCTCCAAAAAGAGATTGTAAAAGGACTTCAATTCGATAGAGGATATATCTCCCCCTATATGATTACAAAACCAGAGAGAATGGAGGGAGTTTATGAGAATCCATATATATTAGTAACAGACAGAAAGATATCCAGCGTACAGGAGATTCTCCCTCTGTTAGAAAAGGTCACCCAGACAGGCAAGAAGGAGTTGGTGATTATTGCTGATGATGTGGAAGGAGAAGCCTTGGCTACCTTAGTGATTAACAACCTTCGTGGAGTTTTCAAAACCTTGGCAGTGAAGGCGCCTGGTTTTGGAGACAGAAAAAAAGAAATGCTTAGAGATATTGCTTGCGTCACAGGAGCTCAGGTGATTTCAGAAGAGGTGGGTTTGAAGTTAGAAAATGTTACATTGGATAAATTAGGCTCTGCAAGAAGAGTGGTTGCTACCAAGGAAAAAACCACTATTGTAGAAGGAAAAGGAAAGAAAGAAGATATTGATGCTAGGATTAATCAGATTAAACAAGAGCTTGAAACCACAGACTCTGAATTTGATAAAGAAAAACTTCAGGAAAGACTTGCTAAATTAGCAGGTGGAGTAGCAGTCATAAAGGTAGGAGCTGCCACAGAAGTTGAGCAGAAAGCGAAACAGCACAAGATTGAAGATGCTTTGGCTGCAGCTAAAGCAGCAGTTGAAGAAGGTGTTGTGCCTGGAGGAGGTGTGGCTCTTGCGATAGCCTCTATTTTAGCAAAGCTTCCAGACAAGAAAGATAAAGAGCATATGTCAAGCTTAGAAGAGAAAGGATATCTTGCAGGACAGGAAATAGTAAGGAAAGCCTGTACTGCTCCATTGAGACAAATTATAAAGAACACTGGAGCAGATGAGGTGAGTCTATACAAGGTATTAAGACAAATAGATGACAAGAAAGAGAAACAGGCAAAGGAAAGCGGCAGGATTGATTGGGCATTAGGATATAATGCTGTGACAGGAAAAATAGAAAATATGTTCCAGGCAGGCATCTTAGACCCTACCAAGGTAGTGAGGATAGCTTTAGAGAATGCAGCTTCTGCAGCTTCAATGTTTCTGACAACCTCAGTTGTGGTAGCTGAATTGCCAGAAGAAAAGAAAGAAGGACCTAATGTGCCGGGAGCTGGTTACTAAACTGTGCTGAAAGAATAAACGGCTCTGATTTACCCTCACCTTTTTGGTGAGGGTTTAATTGAGAATTTAAAATAAATAGGGTATAATTTAAATACAAAAGGTCGATTAATTAAGGACCTTTAATATTCGTTTTAATTAAAAATGATTTCAGCAATTTTATTAGCAATAATAATCTTAGTTTTTCTCTGGGTAGTCTTTACCTATAATAGTTTGGTAAGGCTTAAAAACAGAGCACAAGAAGCCTGGTCTGATATTGAGGTGCAGTTAAAGAGGAGATACAATTTAATTCCTAATTTAGTAGAGACAGTAAAAGGATATGCTTCTCATGAAAAAGAGGTGTTTGAAAAAGTGACAGAGGCTCGCGCCAAAGCAATGGGAGCTAAGGATGTGAAAGAGAGACAGGAAGCTGAAAACGCTCTTTCTCAGACACTAAAGAGTCTTTTTGCTGTTTCTGAAAATTATCCTGAGCTAAAAGCATCTCAGAACTTTCTAGAACTTCAGAGAGAACTCAGAGACACAGAAGACAAGATTCAGGCAGCCAGAAGATTTTATAACGGGAATGTGAGAGATTTAAATATCAAGATCGAGAGCTTTCCAGCAAATCTTATAGCCTCATCTTTAGGGTTTAAGAAAATGGACCTGTTTGAATTGGAAGAAGCAGAAGAGAGAAAAACCCCGCAGGTGAAATTCTAAATCCAAAAAATTTAAACCACGAATGAATTTCTGATTTGTCTTGGATTTTGATATTTTGATTTCGGATTTAAAACACTATGGCTACTCTATACACTCAGGCAGACTCAAATATTCGTAAAACCTGGATTTTATTGACAGTGTTTTTGCTGTTCATTATTTCCTTTGGCTGGTTTTTGAGCTATATATTAGATGACATTACATTTTTAGTGTTTGCAGTATTACTAAGTGTAATTCAGAGCTTTGCCAGTTATTGGTATTCTGATAAGATAGTCCTTGCTATTACCGGGGCCCAAGAGGTGAAAAAGAGTGATAATCCTGAACTTTACAGAATAGTGGAGAATCTTTCTATTACCGCAGGTCTTCCTACTCCAAAGATTTATATAATAAATGAGCTTCAGCCTAATGCCTTTGCGACAGGTAGAGACGAGAATCATGCTGTAGTGGCTGTGACTAAAGGACTTTTGCAAAAATTAGATAGAACAGAACTGGAAGGGGTAATTTCCCACGAATTGGCGCATATTGGAAACAAAGATATGCTTTTGGGAAGCGTATTAGTGGTTTTAGTGGGAATTATAGCATTGCTTTCAAGAATGTTCTTAAGAATGAGTTATTGGGGAGGAAGAAGAGACAGAGAAACAAGAAAGGCAGAAGGCATTTTAATGGTATTGGGAATGCTGGGGGCTATATTAGCTCCAGTTATTGCTACCTTAATTCGTTTGGCGATTTCGAGAAAAAGAGAATTTTTGGCAGATGCTACAGGGGCTCTTTTAACAAGATATCCTGAAGGATTAGCCAGGGCTCTAGAAAAGATAGCTCAAGATGCTACCCCGATGAGAAAGATAGATAATTCTGTGGCACATCTATATATTTCAAACCCATTTAAAGAAGATAATTGGTTGGTAAGGTTGTTTTCAACCCATCCACCAATTGAAGAAAGGATAAAAGCATTAAGAGGAATGGAGATTAAATAAGGTGGGGTGCCAGAGCGGACGAATGGGCTTGCCTGGAGCGCAAGTGTACGGGCAACCGTACCCTGGGTTCGAATCCCAGCCCCACCGCCAATATTCAATTTCAGAGTTTTTGAAGGTTCTTGCCTCCGCCCTCCTTTGCGCACGTTTTTGTAGTTTTGCTCTCTTTAATTCCGTAATAAGTTCAAAAACATATTGGAAGACATCGCCCATAATACTATAATTAAAACAGAGTCGGGTTTAATCAAAAATCCCAAAATTGAAACCGTCCAAAATATCACGGACACTTTAGGTGTTTTGCTGGATGAGTTGACAAAGAAGTATGTATCGCAAAGTTTGGGGGGGTAAATAAAATATAAACAAGGTCGTAAGTTTCAAAAATAATTTAATTTTTCTGATGACAAAAACTCTTAGCCGGAAAGGAATAAAAAAATATGAACAACCAAAATTTTAATCAATCTACACCAGAGCAATCTGTGTCAGAGAGCACCCAAACACCGTCGATTACGCCGAAACCAAAACCTAAGAAAAAGATTTGGATCGTTTCGGGAATTTTAGGAACGGTCATCGTTATTGCTTTGACAGTTTATTTTGTTTTGCCAAAATCCGACAAAGAAACGATCAAGAAAACCGCTGAAGATATTCATAGGCCCGCTGTGGCATTCGCTTCCAAATTTGCAACTTATGAGGAATTGCCAGTGAATATCAACCCGAAGGTTCCAGCTTATTCCATTAGTCAAAATTTAAGCAATGTTACCAATGCCAGCGATTTTAATTTTTCTGATGCGGCAAAAAATCTGTTGGTAAAAAATGCTTTTGTAGTCAAGCCGTCTTACCACAATGAATTTTTCCCTCTTTATGAATCAAATCGGTATAGTTATACACCGAGTTTTATAACGACTGACTCAATACTTCATAATTACCACTTAATGTTTGATTTTTTGCTCAAACAATTAGAGGAGCAAAAATTGGCGGCAGAATTAAAACAGCTTAACACCAGTATGCTTTCCGAATCATTGAACCAATACAACAATCTGAAAGGAACGGAATGGGAAAATGCCGCCAAAAGAAATATCGGATTCTTTGCGGTCGGGAGCAAACTGTTAGATTCTTCGATAAGCATTCCATCAATTGTCGCAAACGAAGTTAATCAGGAATTAGCACTTATCGAAGCACACCAAGGCATAGCAAAGTCTCCTGTAATGAACATTGGTGGCGGAGAGGATGTGATGATTGATACTCCACAGGGTCCGCAACCACTAGAAGCATTAAAAGAGGACTATTCGCAATATATACCAAGAGGCCATTATGACAGAACAGAACAATTGAAGGCTTATTTTAAATCAATGATGTGGTATGGCCGTCTTACTTTCAGAATGAAAAGTGATGATGAAGTAAAATCGGCTTTGCTTATTACTCTTGCGCTCAATAAAGAAAATAATCAGAACAGCTGGAACAAAATTTATGAGCCGGTAAATTTCTTTGTCGGCAAGAGCGATGACATTACTTATTATCAGTTTAAAGATTTAGCTGAAAAAATTTACGGCCCGAATGCAACAATTCAGTTAGTAGCAAGCGATAAAAACAAACTCGCTTCTTTCATTAATGAAGCAAGAACTTTAGAACCGCCGCAAATCAATTCCATGCCGATTTTTCAAGCATCAATTCAAGCGGATAGAGAAAAAGAAATTAAGGGATTCCGTTTTATGGGACAAAGATTCACTATTGATGCTTCAATTTTTCAACGACTTCTCTATCCCGAAGTTGGTGACAAAACTAAATCTTGCCAAACATTTAGACCAGAGGAAACAGGGTGTTTATCGGGAGCACGATGTCTTCCTAAGGGGTTAGATATTCCCGCAACAATGGGTTCAAATGAAGCAAAAAATATATTAGACGGAATGGGCGAAACTCAATATGCCTGCTATTCCGAAAATATGTCAAAGATGAATGATTATATATCAGGGTTGAGTACAGAAGTTTGGACGCAAAATTTGTATTGGGGTTGGCTCTATCAACTCCGACCACTTCTCGATGAAAAAGGAAATGGTTATCCTTCCTTTATGCAAAATACCGCTTGGACAAGAAAAGATCTTAACACATTTTTGGGTAGCTGGTCACAACTGAAACACGATACCATTCTTTACGCCAAACAAGTTTATGCTGAATTGGGAGGAGGTGGTGACTTGGAAGAAAAAGACGATCGCGGTTATGTTGAACCAAACCCTTATGTTTACGCGCGTCTTGCCTCACTTCTGAAGATGACTAATGAAGGTTTGGAAATGCGGGGATTGTTAACTGCAAGCATGAAAGATAATTTGAGCAAAATGGAACAACTGGCAATATCACTTAAAACAATATCAGAAAAGGAATTAAATAACGAAAAACTTACTGACAAGGAATACGAACTTATCCGTTCATACGGCGGACAATTAGAGCATTTCTGGCTCGAGGTTAATAAAGACGAGCCAGCATTTAAAGAATCAACAAGTCAAAGAGATTATCTAAGCGAAAATCCTGCAGCGATTGTGGCTGATGTTGCTACTGATCCGAACGGCCAAGTTCTTGAAGAAGGTACGGGTAAGATTTCAGAGATTTATGTTGTAGTTCCAGTTGACGGTAAATTAAGAATCGCCAAAGGCGGAGTTTATTCTTACTACGAATTTACTTGGCCGATGTCTGATAGATTAACTGATAAAAAATGGCGAGAATTGTTAAATTCCGGCCAAGCTCCTGATTTGCCGTCTTGGACTGATGCGTTTGTCGCAAAATAGAATAAATGCAAAGAAAAACTACACGGTCAATTATTATATCCGTTTTTACCCTTGCTATTGCTCTATGGGCCAGTAGCTATTATTTGCATTTCTCTAAAAACCAAGAAACAGAAAAGAGCCAGCCTCAGGGCGAAAAGGAATTTTTAGATTTTATGTCACAGAAAAAGAAACTTCCTCAAAGGGGCGAGGAGGTTTCTTTAATTGCGGTCGGCGACATTTCTTATTCGCGAGGAGTAGAAAGGATAATCATAAAAGAAAGCAATATTAACTATCCATTTCTGAAAATACAGGACTATCTGAAAGGTGCAGATTTGGTTTTTGGAAATTTGGAAACGC
>CAZBMQ010000002.1:1678-112490 GCA_964493485.1 uncultured Candidatus Saccharibacteria bacterium | reverse complement strand
TTGTTCGCTCACTTAATAGTAAATCCCTCGACAATCAGCTGAAGATGGATTAATTTCTTATATATATTGAACAACATCCTTAATACTTCCGATTGGTTTTAATGTACACAAGATTAGAAGCCTTTATTGACACACTTTTTTAATTGTATAATCTAAAAACATATAGATTGGATTCTAAAGCAGAAATTATGGAAAAAGAAACTCTAATAATCACCTTTCCAAGGTGGGGAAACTATACTATTGCTTTCAAGACATTATTTACACAGCTTGGATTGAAAGTTATCCCTCCTGAAAAAACAAATTCAGAAACAATTGCTCAGGGTGCAAAATTAGCCCCAGAGATGTATTGCTTTCCTTTAAAAGTAAATATTGGTAATTATTTAGAAACAATAAAAAAAGGAGCGAATACGATTTTTATGGTTACTTCCTTAGGAGGTTCCTGCCGATTAAGATATTATGGTGTGGTGCAGGATAAGGTTTTAAAAGAGGCTGGATATGATGTAAATTTTATTATTTTTGATCAAAATCTCAAGGATATTTATCTAAAAGTGAAAGAAATTTCTCGGGCTTCTTTCTTACAGATTTTTAAAGCAGTGAGATTTTTTTTCAAAAAATTAAACTTTATCGAAGCAATAGAAAGAAAAGCTCAATATTTCCGACCAAGAGAAAAAAATAAAGGTGAGACTGACAGTTTATTAATCGAGGCTTTTGTGGGAGCTGATAAAATAGAAAAAGAAAAGGAGTTTTCAAGATTTAAAAAAGAGATTTTTAAGAAATTTTCAAATATTGAGATTAAAAAAGATAGAGATATTCCTAAAGTAGGTTTGGTTGGAGAAATCTATACACTTTGCGACCCAATAATTAATTTTGAAGTCGAAAGAAAACTGGGTCAGGAAGGTATTGAAGTTCACAGAGAAATGGATTTGACATATCATTTAAAAAAAAGAATTTTCCCTTGGAAGGATTGGCTGATTCAAAGAAAAATAAGGCCTTATTTAAAGTCAACAGTAGGAGGACATGGAAGAGATGCTATCTATGAGATGTTGGGATATGTAAAAAAAGATTTTGATGGAATACTGCACTTGTTGCCAGCATTTTGTATGCCAGAGATAACAGTGCGTCCGATTTTGGAAAAGATTCATCAAGAAAGCAAGATTCCTTTTCTCTCTCTATCTTTAGATGAACAAGTGGCTGAAGCTGGAATAAATACTAGATTAGAGGCTTTTGTCGATGTAGTAAAGAATTATTATAAAAACAAAAGAAACCAAAGAATATAAACAAAAACTATGAGGCATTATCTAGGTATTGATGTAGGATCAATTTCTACCAAAATCGTTTTGATTAATGAAAAAAACGAGATTTTGTTCTCTCTTTACCGAAGAACAGGAGGTAATCCAATAAAAGCAGTTCAAGATGGATTGAGAGAGTTGGAAAATTATATTAAAAACCATAATTTACACGTTGAAATTTCAGGTGTAGGCACTACCGGTTCTGCTAGGTATTTAGCAGGTGTTGTCACAGGTGCTGATTTAATAAAAAATGAAATTACAGCTCATGCAAAGGGAGCTTCATGTTTTGTGCCAGATGTAAGAACAATTATTGAAATTGGAGGACAGGATTCAAAGATTATTATTTTGGAAAATGGAGTGGCGGTGGATTTTGCCATGAATTTAGTATGTGCCGCTGGTACTGGTTCTTTTCTTGATGCCCAGGCATTTCGGTTAAAGATTCCAATTGAAAAATTTGGAGAATTAGCTTTAAAATCAAAAAATCCCACAAATATAGGAAGCAGATGCACAGTATTTGCTGAGTCTGATATGATTCATAAACAGCAGATAGGACATGCTCCAGAGGATATTATTGCAGGTTTGTGCCAAGGATTAACCAGGAATTTTTTAGCCAATGTGGCAAAAGGAAAAAATATTCAACCTCCAATTGTTTTTCTTGGCGGGGTTTCTGAAAATGTAGGAATGAGAAAAGCTTTTGAGGAGGCCCTTCAACAAAAAATTATTGTTCCTAAATATAATACAGTAATGGGGGCTTTTGGAGCAGCACTTTTAGTGAAAGAAAATCCTCCTGAAAAAACAAAGTTTTTAGGTTTTGAGATTTCAGATAAAGATATAAGATGCACTTCTTTCCAGTGTCAAGGTTGTCCTAATCATTGTGAGGTTATTGAGGCAAGAATAGACGGTAAGATTGTTGCTAGATGGGGAGACAGATGCGGAAAATGGTCAAATTTGAATACTGCAGTTTCTTAATTTATTTCTGAGATTTATGATAGAAGAATATAAATTTGGAACGATAACTATAAATGGAAAGACATATAACTATGATGTAGAAGTACGTTGGATGCCCCAAGAAGAGAATGTTTATCAATTTGAAATTTTAAAATGGTGGAGAAAAGAAGGGCATATTATAGATATTGTGGATGTTGAAAGAGCTGTAAAGGAAAATCCAGATGTAATTGTTATTGGTACAGGAAGTATGGGCGTAGCTAAGGTGACTAAGGAATGTGAGGTGTTTATAAAGCAAAAAGGGATTCGGTTAATTATAGATAGAACCGAGGAAGCAGTAAGGACATTTAATATTATTTTAGAAGAGGCAGAAGAAGAGAAAGGAAAAAAAGAAAAACTTATAGGGTTATTTCACTTGACTTGTTGAGATCGCTGTCTAAGCGATTTTTTGTTATATAATAAAAAATGCACCCTAGTTATTTGAGGCTTTCAAAAAAGGATTTAATTAAAAGAATAAAGAAATTATTTAGAATTTTAAAAAACTGTGAGATTTGCCCAAGAAAATGCCAAGTGAACAGACTAAAGGGAGAAAAGGGCTTTTGTAAATTAGGAGAAGCACCAATGGTTTCTGCTTTCCATCCTCATTTTGGAGAGGAGACTCCATTAGTGGGAAATTATAAGATTTTCAGTTTAAAAGAACATAATTTGTGTAGAGGTTCAGGCACAATATTTTTTACTTCCTGTAATCTATCTTGTGTGTATTGCCAAAACTATGAGATTTCTCAATTAAGGATAGGACAAGAAATTTCTTATGAGAGATTAGCAGAAATAATGCTCGATCTTCAAGAGAGAGGATGCTGTAATATTAATTTAGTTACCCCTACTCCTCAGGTGCCCCAAATTTTAAAATCTCTTTTAATAGCAATTGAATATGGATTAAAAATTCCCCTTATTTACAACACAAGCTCTTACGATTCTTATAAGGTTTTGAGATTACTGGACGGAATAATCGATATTTATATGCCGGATGTAAAATATTCTGATAATAGAGTAGCTTTGAGATATTCAGGAATTCCTGATTATTTTGATATTATGAAAAAGGCAGTAAAAGAAATGCATAGACAGGTAGGGGATTTGGTTTTAAATAAAGAAGGTGTTGCTATAAAAGGTGTATTAGTAAGACATTTAGTTCTGCCTAATAATTTAGCAGGTTCTCGGAAAGTTCTTGGATTTCTGTCCAAAGAGATTTCAAAAAACACATTTTTAAATATTATGGATCAGTATTACCCTTGTTTTAAAGCTTTTAAGTATCCTGAACTTTCGCGCAGGATAACAGAGAAAGAATACCAGGATGTAATAGATTTAGCCAAAAAATTAGGATTAAAAAGACTTTATCAAAATCAATGATTGCTCAACTTGCAAAAATTTTAATTTTCTTTGGTTTTCTGTTAGTTTTAACAGGAATTATTTTATTATCAGTGGAAAAAGTTCCATATATAGGAAAACTTCCCGGAGATATTTATATAAAAAAAGAAAACTTTACTTTGATTGCTCCTCTTGGAACATGTTTTGTAATAAGCGTTTTTCTTTCAATTATTTTTTATATAATTTTTAGATTATTAAAATGATAAAGAATGTATTTATTACTGGGAAACCTGGTTGCGGAAAGACTAGTTTAATAATAGAGACAGTTAAAGAGTTAAACTTTAAAACAGGAGGATTTTATACTCGGGAAATTCGTGAAAAGAATGAAAGAAAAGGTTTTGAGATAATAACTCTTTCAGGGGAAAAAGCTATATTGGCTCATAGAGATATAAAAAAAAGTAAATATAGAGTAGGCAGATATAAGGTAGACATTCAGAATCTTGAAAGAATTGGCGTGGATTCTATTTTAGATTGTTTGTATGATAATGATACAGAAGTGATTATTATTGATGAGATAGGAAAGATGGAATTGTTTTCTTTTAAATTTAAAAAAGCAGTGTTAGCTGCTCTAAAAAGTAAAAAGAAAGTTTTGGGAACAATAACCCTAAGTCCGAATTCCTTTTGTAATTTAGTTAAGAAAAGAGAAGATACAAAAATTTTAAATTTAACCAAGAAAAATAGAGAAGAAATTAAGCAAAAAATAATTAAACTGTTGGAAGCCAGGTGATTAAATTGTTTTTTGTTTCAAATTTTCCAATTCCAAACTTTTCTATTACCCACATATTAGTCTTGCAATGATTAGTTATTTCAGAGACTGTAACCTTAGACTTTTCTTTTATTAGCGCTAAAAATGGCAGAATTTGGTCTCCCATATTTTTATCTAAGCAAGCCTTAGATTTTTCTTCTTTTAATAATTCTAAGACTGCCTCTTTTCCTACATCTTCTGCTCTTTTTCCAAGTTTCCCCAAGTTATCCACACCTATAATTGTATTTTTGAATTCTGCTACCAAGCAGATATGAGATCCTGGACAATCTGTTTCATAGTATTTTACTTTTTCTTTAATAGGTAGTTTTAGTTTTCCAATAACCTCTTTTACTCCCATAATCTGTCGTTCTGCCACTTTTTTATTTTTTAATGTTGCAGAAGCTCCAGAAAAGATAAGTAATTGTTCAAAATCTTCTCTTTCTGTTAAATTAATGGGCTTGAATTTTGCTGGATGAATTTTTGCTTTAACACTAGCTCCACCTTCTGGATAATAGCCTCTTTTAGATATTTCTACTTCTACCATCCCTCCTACTTTTTCAAGATTTCTTGAAAAAACATATTTGAAATAATCAATTGTTGGAGAAAAGAAAGTGTCTGTAGCTCCCCCTTTGAAGCTGACTTCGATAGGAAATGGTAGAGAATGAGAAAGGGGGGTTAGAACCTGCAAAATAAGCGTGATACTTCCCGCAGTTGGAATATTTATAGAAATACTCCTTTTATATTCTGAACCGGGATAAAAGATTATCTCTGTAGAGCCTAAAAACCCTCCTTCTATTTGTCCTCCACAAAGTTGGGCTAGGCTTTGGATGCCCAAAAGATGTTGAATAGCTAAACCTGGTTTTTTTCTTCCTTTTCTAATATTAAAAACCCTGCAAGGCTTTTTAAGGATTGCAGAAAGAGCAATGGCAGTTCTTAATATTTGACCGCCTCCCTCCAATGTGGAACCGTCGAACTCTAACATATTATTTATTATATCTTGATTAATTCTAAACAAATTTTTAATAAATAAAAAGCACTTGACAATACTTTTTGGCTTTGACTATAATTAATAATGCTTTTTGAAGAGATTATGAACCGAAGAATTGATGGAAAAAATAGTCTTTTAATATCAGACAGGACTTTAAGAGTCTGTTGTTTTTGCATCTCTATTCCAATGACATCATTAAAAAGAGAAGAGAGGTTTAGTAGGAAGAGATGACCTTTAAAAAACAAACCGCTTGCTACTAGACCTCTCGCCGAGAGGCTATTTTTGTCTCATTTTTAAATTATGGAAGAGAAATTTTATTTAACTAAAAAAGGATTAGAAAAACTTCAAAAGGAATATCAAGATTTAAAGAGAATTAAGTTAGCTAAAACAAAAGGAGAGTCTCCTCGAATTTTACATTCTGAAGATTTAAATCCAGAATACCTTTCTTTTAGAGAAGATTTAAGTTTTTTAGAGACAAGGATAGCTGAATTAGAGCATATTCTTAAAAATGTAGAATTAATTAAGCTTCCACCGAAAAACAGAAGAAATGTAGTAGATTTAGGAGCTACGGTGACATTACAAGAGCCTGATGGACAGACCAACGAATTTATGATTGTGGGTACTCTTGAAGCCAATCCTAGCGAGGGGAAAATTTCTTCTGATTCTCCGGTAGGCAGAATTCTTTTAGGACATAAAATTGGAGACGAGGTGGTAATTACCTCTCCCATAAAAGTGGTTTATAAGATAAAAAAGATAAAATATGATTTGTCTTAACTTTTAAGTGCCTCATTGAAGATTGAAAGAAGTTATGCCATAATATGTTAGGTAAAAACCTAACATATTTTATTTTGATGAAAGAGAAGCTTAATTTTTTAATTAAAATAAACAAGTTAAAGGAAACTCCTCGCACAGGATGGGTTTTAAGGAATGTAAAAAACCCAGAAACTATTGCAGAGCATATTTTTAGGGTTGCAATAGCTTCTTGGATATTAAGCGCAAAAAGGGGTTTAAATGTAAAAAGAGCGATAAAAGTAGCTCTTTCTCATGACCTTTGTGAGGTCTATGCAGGCGATGTAACTCCATTTTTTTATTATATTAATTTACCTAAAGACAAAAAAAAGAGAAAAGAAGTACTAAAAAAATGGGTCCGTCTTTCAAAAAAAGAAAAAGAGAAAAGAGGAAAGAAGAAGTTTGAAAAAGAAAAGAAAGGATTGTTAAGATTGATAAAAAATCTTAAACCCAAACTAAGAAGAGATATTTTTTCTAATTGGTTTGATTATGAAAAAGGAGTTTCAAAAGAGGGAAAGTTTGTAAAACAGGTAGATAAAATAGAGACCTTGATTCAAGCTGTTGAATATTTTGGGAGTGGTAAAGATACCCCAGTAGTTGGTTGGTGGGAGGAAATAGAAGAGATAACAGAGGATGCTCTCTTATTAGATTTCTTAAAGATTATTCAAAAGAAATTTTATAGAAAAAAAATTAAGATATCAAAAGAGAATCAAGACTTAGAGAATATTTTAGAATTTCTTTTAGATATAGGAAAACTTAAAAAAATGCCAAGAATGTATTGGGTTATTAGAGAAGTCAAAAACCCAGAAACTGTGGCAGGTCATATTTTTACACTGGTTTTAATGGCTTGGGTGTTTGGAAGTGAAAAGGAGAAAAAGTATAATATAGAAAAGCTTTTGAAAATGGCATTGTGTCATGAAATTTCAGCTGTTTATACCGGGGACACTACACCTTATGACGATATTTTACCCAAAGATAAAAAGAAAAGAAGAAAGCTTTTAGAGAGATGGACAAGGCTTTCTAAAAAAGAAAAGACAAAAAAATTTATTAAAGATTATCAAAATGAAAAAAAGGCGTTAGAAAAACTAACAAATAAATTAGATAGAGGGTTTAAAAAAGAAATAATCCAACTATGGGATGAATATAGAACAAGGAGCACTCCGGAAGGTTATTTTCTATCTCAACTTAATGTTTTGGCAGTTTTACTTCAAGCCCTTTCTTACGAAGAGAAAAAGAGTTTTCTTGCCGCACCAATTTGGGAATGGGCTTTTGAAAAATGCGATGATAAGATATGTTTTCAGTTTTTCGATGAGATAAAAAGAAAGTTTTATTAAGATTATTAAAAGATGCCTAAAAAAACAAAAAGAATTCTCGCAATTTCTTCAATATTAATTTTTATTTTTCTTTTCCTTCCGGGAGAATTTCCTGACAACTCTCACTTGAGAGATGTTTTAGAGTCTGTTTCACAAGACAAGGTTGTAGTTATTTTTAATTCTGGAGGATGGGGGGATACTCCTTTAGAAGAGGCCGATGATTTTAGACCTATTGTAGATGGAATTCAAGAAACCTTAAATAAATTAGGTTATAAGTCTATAGTTGTTCCTTATAAAAGGACAAAAAACAGTTTTTTGGGAAGGATAGAGGGATTGAGGGAGCTTTTTAACTCTTTTAAAACTCAATCTACACAACTGGCAAAAGAAATTAATTATTTTTTAAAAGACAACCCAAAGAACAAAATAATTATGACAGGGTTGTCCAATGGCGCAGCCTTTGTTGATAAGGTAATGGAAAAAATACAGAAAGAAGGCGGAGACAAAGTGTTTGCTATTGAAGTAGGTGTTCCGTTTTGGGAGGAATCTTTAAATTCTCAAAATATCATTTCCCTAGATAATGAGGGAAGAGATCCTCTCTCCAGAAAAAAGATATTAGTATTAATATCTTCATTGATAAAAGCTCCATTTAGGTGGGGTTTAGCAAGAATTTCAGGGGTGAATCTTTCTTTTTCTCGAGCTTTTTATCTTCCTGGGCATCAATATTGTTGGGATTCACCTTATATTGGGCCTAAGATTTCTTCCTTCCTTCAAGAAAAGTTCCCCTCTCATAATTTAAAATATTAATTAAAAGATTTTTATGCCAAGATTTTTTATTGGGACTTCTGGATGGAGTTATTCTCATTGGGATGGGATATTTTATCCAAAAGGTTTGTCTTCGAAAGAAAAGTTAGAGCATTTTTCTAAATATTTTTCTACAGCTGAAATCAATTATTCTTTTTATCATTTGCCTAGACCAACTACTTATCAAAACTGGTATAAATTTACCCCAAAAGATTTTGTATTCTCTGTAAAAGCTAGTAGATTTATTACTCATATAAAAAGACTCCGGGGTATAGAAGAGGCCTTAGATCAGTTTATTCAAAACGCTTTAAATTTGAAAGAAAAGCTTGGGCCTATATTATTTCAATTTCCTCCTAGCTTTCATTTAACAAAAGAGAATGAAGAGAGATTAGAAAGATTTTTAAAACTTATTTTTAAATATCAAGAAAAAAATAACAAATATAATATTAATTATGTCTTGGAATTCCGTCATAAATCTTGGTGCAGCGAACAAGTTTATAAGCTTTTAAGAAAATATAAAGCAGTTTGGGTAATTGCTGACTCTTCTCGATATCCCAAAGCAGAAGCAATAACAGGCAAATTTGTATATATAAGAATGCATGGTCCAGGTGCTTTATTTTCTTCGAAATACTCAGAGGAAGAATTAAAAGTTCTTTCTCAGAAAATCAAAAAATGGCTAAAGAAGTTTTCTGTTTATTGTTATTTTAATAATGATTTCCATGGCTATGCTATTGAAAACGCTCAAAGACTTATTTCGCTATTAAAATGATAATTACCTCATCACCAGGCAAAGTGATTCTTTTTGGGGAACATGCTGTGGTTTATGATAAATTGGGGATTGCGTGCACTATTGATAAGAGATGTTATGTAAAGGTTTCTTTTTCTAATAAAGAGAATATTTCTGTAAGATCTATTGATTTGGATCTTTCCAATTCTTTTCAGGAAAAACAGCTTTTAGATTTATTTGAAACAATTAATAAGTTAAAAACAAACAAAGAGTTCCAAAAGATAAGAGAGATTTATCAGGAAAATAGGCTTGTCCCTGTTTTTTTTATTCTTGGAGATATCGCTAAAAAATATGGTTTCAGGGGTTTAGAAATTGAAATTAAGTCTGATATTCCCAAGAATTTAGGATCAAGTTCAGCTGTATTTTCAGCTGTCGCTTTTGGAGTGTTGAGCCTATTAAAAGAAGATGTATCTAAAAAAGAAATATCAGATTTCGCTTTTTTAGGAGATATTTTAGCTCATGGAGGGACTCCTTCTGGAATAGACAATACTATAGTGACCTATGGGGGATATTTGAAGTACAAAAAGTCCCAAGGAGTCATTCCCTTAAACATTAACTTTGAAATACCTCTTTTGATTGTTGATAGTGGAGAAGAAGCCCAGACAGGAGAAATGGTTTCTTTTGTGAGAGAGGAGAAAAAAAAGAATTCTAAGTTTGTAGATGATATTTTACACTCTTTAGATATTATTTCTCAAAAGGCTCTAGGAGCCTTAAATTCTAAAAATCTTTTTTTGCTTGGGAAATTGATGGTTGAATATTATAAAGAGTTAAAAAAATTAAAGATTTCAACCCCTAAACTTGATAATATAGTGGAGATTGCATTAAAAAACAAGGCTTTAGGGGTTAAGCCGACTGGGGGTTGGGGAGGTGGATGCTGTTTGGTTCTTTTTGACAATAAAGACAAAGCCTTAAAATTAATAAACACCTTTAAAGATTATGGTTTCAGCTCTTTTTTAAGTAAAAGCGGTGTTGAAGGTACAAAAATAATAATTCATTGACAAGTTCCTCTGAGCACACTAAAATGAACTAGCCTCTTAGAAAAACCTTTCTAATTATTAGTGGTCGATATTTGTTAATTTTAAAATTAGATTAATCTAAACATTACACTATGCAAAAAGGAAAAATATTTCTTCCTATCTTAATGGTAGGAGTATTGGCAGGCACTCTTCCATTGGCAATTAATACATATCAAATAAAAAGAGCGTATGAGATTATTGCTGATAGGGATATTTTTAACAGAGAAGTTTACGAAAGAGTAATTATAGACAGCGTTAATGAAGACATTATTAATTCGATTAAAGAAAGAGGATGTTTAATAAAACATAGATTAAGCCACTTAACCTCTTTTGAATGTCCGAAAGAGATTGTGCCGGAATTAAATGTTAGAGAGGCAAGAGTTTTCCATATTACAGATCTTAATGCAGATAAACAAATAGGAGCAGATAAAGTTTGGGCTGAAGGAATTACAGGAAAAGGTATAAAGATAGCTGTTTTAGATACTGGAATAGATACAGACCATCCAGAACTTAAAGACAGTTATCTTGGAGGTTATGATTATGTTAATAACGATCCTTATCCAGAAGATGATCATGGCCACGGCACACATGTAGCTGGGATAATTACATCAAATGGAGTTCAAGACAATAACTCTAAAGGAGTAGCCTCTGATTCTGGGATATATATGTACAAGGTATGCAATGCAGATGGTGCATGTTATGAAGATGATATGATAGCTGCGATGGAGGCCGCAGTAGAGACAGATGCCAAGGTAATGAGTATTAGTATCGGAGGAGGAAGCTACACTTCAGAAAACTGTGATGATGATCCCTTGGCTCAAAAAGTGAATTGGGTTGTGGACCAGGGATTAACTGTTGTTGTATCAGCAGGAAATGACGGAAGAGGAGTTTCTTCTCCCGGTTGTGCCTCAAAGGCAATTGCTGTGGGTGCAGTGGACAGCAGCAACAATGTTCCATATTGGTCTGGTAGAGGAAAGGCTTTGGACATTTTAGCTCCAGGAGTTAGTATTTATTCTTCAGTAATTGGAGGATATGGTTATATGTCTGGCACTTCTATGGCAGCTCCCCATGTTTCAGGAGTCACTGCTTTATTACTAGAAACAGATTCTAATTTATCAACAGATAAAATAAAAAATGTTTTATATGAGACAGCTGATCCAGCCAACAAATGTTATAAATGTATATTCTGGTGGGGAAATACTTGTTATAGACAAAGAGAGGTAACATGTGATTCAGAGATTACTGGAGCTGGGGTGGTGAATGCTTATGAAGCATATTTAGCTGTTAAACCTCAGCAACCTGCATGTACTATAGATGCTGATTGTAATGATAATATTCTATGTACTATTGATGCGTGTGTAGATGGGGTATGTGTTAATACCACAAATGATAATTATTGTCAGGCAGACGGCTGGTTTGATACAGGAAATACTAAATGGGTCTCTATCACTCAATGTACAGAAAAAGAACAAAAAGAGCAGGAATATAGAGACTATTATTGCGATGCTGTTTTAGATTGTCAGTATAATATTACCGACACCCAATGGCTGGATACTGGAGAAGAGAGAAATAAACCAGACGGTACGAGCTGTGATGATGGAGAATTTTGTACCATAGAAGATGTTTGTATGAATGGAATATGTAATGTAGGAACACAACGAGACTGCAGTGATAATGAGTCTTGCACGACTGATTCCTGTGATGAAGATTTAGATGTTTGCGTTAATATATGGCCAGCTTGCGGTATAAATGATGGATGCTGTGGCCCTGAATGTAATTCTTCTAATGATCCAGATTGTTCTTCAGGAGAATTATGCTGGAGTGGAGAAAATCAATATCTTTATAGAAACAGAAGTCAACTTAAAAAATTCTGTAAGTGCGCTCAGGGGACATATAAATACAATAATTACAGGTATTTCATAGGCAGAAGGACGGTATATAAATATAAAGACGCAGGGGATAACGAAAACTGGGAGGTTACATCTAGGTCTTCTTATGTGCCGGTATATAAAGTAAAATGTGCAGATGGAG
This sequence comes from uncultured Candidatus Saccharibacteria bacterium, assembly GCA_964493485.1. Lineage (GTDB taxonomy): Bacteria > Patescibacteriota > Minisyncoccia > Minisyncoccales > JANBVM01 > CAZBMQ01. The sequence goes on along the minus strand of CAZBMQ010000002.1, from coordinate 100,361 downwards.
TAGAATATCCTACGAATAAAGATTATTACTACATCCAGTAATTATAGAATTTGAAGTTTTTAATAACTTGACACCCCAGAAATGCTTGGGGTGTTTTGTTATTTAATTAGAAATTATATAAAATTAGAATATGATACTTGATATGAAAAAAATCCTATTGTTTTTCATTTCCTTTTTAGTAGGAATATGTCTTTTTATATGGGTTATCAATTTTGTAGGATTTGAAGAGATAAAGAGAGCCTTTTTGGTGTTTAGTGGATGGCAGGGAATAGTAATTTTTTTTCTTACACTAATTATAATGTTTCTTGGCAACCTTAAATGGAAGGAGATATTAAAAGGAGAGGGTTTGGAGATTTCTTTTTGGGAGCTTTTTAAATCATATTTGGCTGGTTTTGCTGTAATGTTTTTGGCTCCTATATTACTCTGGGCAGGCGAGATATTTCGTGGATATGCGTTAAAAGAGAAAAAACAAATTACATGGGCAAAAGCCATGGCTTCAATAATAATTGATAGAGTGTTGGAATGGACTACTAATTTAATTGTTATTGTATTTGGTGTTTTATTCTTTTTTTATAATATAGGACTTCCCCCAAAGAATTTAGGGTTAATATTTGGAGGAGTATTTTTATTTTTCGCAGTTGGAATTTTTGTTTTTTATTTCAAGGTTTTTAAAAGAGAAAGTATAGCAAAAACATTTGGCAGAGTTTTCGATGGCACTTTAGATAAAGAGCCGCTAGAAACAGAAAAAGAAATTTTTATTTTTTTTAAACCTCAGAAAAAAGCAATGTGGCGGAGTTTTGCAGTTTCTTTTCTTCGAGCAGGAGTGATGTATATAAGGGTATGGATTTTGATAGATTTTTTAGGAAAAAAAACCTCTATTTTGTCAGCTTTATCCATTCTTGGATTTACCTATTTGGCTGCGATGATCCCAATCCCTACGGCTCTTGGTTCTCATGAAGCAATTCAAGCCTTCGCTTTTAATGCGCTTGGATTAGGTTTTTCAACAGCTACTGCGTTTACAATAATTATTAGAGCTGCGGAGCTTCTGTTTGCATTAGCAGGGCTGGCAATTCTATTAAGATTTGGCGCTGTTTTCTTTAAAGACTTTATTTTTAGAAAAATAGGCAATCCTTCAAAAAACAATCCATTATAGACTGATAAAATTATTTTTCAAAATGGTAAAATATATATAATTATAATAATATGTCTGTAGGTATTTTATACCACGCATTTGTATGTTTTGTTTCAGGGGTTACAGGGCTTATAGTATTTAGACTGCTTCGTAAGATAAGAGAAGAAAGAAGAATAAAATACAGTGAAGGTGTTGATTATTTTTCTTTGATGTTAGGTTTGTTGTGGGTTTCTGTGGGAATAAGGATTTTGTTTTTATGGCTTGGCAATATAGAATTTGAGATTTTAACCTATAAATTATTAGCAGGTCCTCTTGGTTATCTTCATTTAATTCCGGGTTTCTTTTATTTGGGATGGAGTTTTTTCAAAGACAACAAAAGAATAAGATTTTTATTTAATAGTTTTTTTACAATAGTTGCATTAACAGCAGTTTTTACGCTTTTGAGGTATGGATTTTCTCGACCAGAACCTACATATTGGGGAAATAACATGGTGCCGAATAGTTTGAGTAATAAGATTTTTGTTTTTGGGGTTTTTATTCCTCTTTTCCCCTGTCTTATTATTGATTTTATTAGGCGACTTAGTAGATGGAAAAAAACCAATGATATTGCTGAGAGACAATTATTTCTTTTTACCCTCGGACTTCTGTTATATTCCATAATAGGGGTTTTTGATGTAATGGGTGCTGCTCAAAATTGGACAGTTCTTCTTACCAGAAGTGGAATGATGATAACCCCTCTTATTTTTTATTTAGCTGCTGTATTTGAAACAGAAGATTGATATAATAATTAATTAAATTTATTTTTATTCAACAATATGTATACAGGTGTTTTATATAATGTCTTTTTATGTTTTTTCATTAGCTTTACCAGCATAGTAGTATTTTTTAATCTAAGGAAGATAAGAAAAGAAAAGAAAGTAGAATATACAGAACATCTTGATTATTTTTCTTTGTTTTTAGGAATTCTTTGGGGGATTATTGGTTTGAGAAAGACCTTTACTTTGTTCAATCTTCATTATATCAATATCTTTCTTTTCAGGTGGATTAGTGGCCCTTTTAATTACATTCATTTACTTCCAGCTTTTTATTATTTTGGTTGGAGCTTCTTTAGAAATAGAAAAAAAATTCACCTTTTGTTTAATGTCTTTTTTACATTCACAATTTTTTTAACTGTTTTTGCATTTTTAAAATATGGGATTGTCGAGGGAGAACTTACTTATTGGGGTAGCCACCATAATCCAAATGAAAAAGCCAACAAACTTTTCATCTTTACAGTTTTTCTCCCAGCTTTTATTTGTATCATCGCAAACTTTATTAGTACCTTTAAGAAATGGAGAAAAACAGATAGTCCCTTAGATAGACAACTGTTTGGTTTTAGTGTTGGATTTTTTATTTATGCAATTACAGGGGTTATTGATTCTTTGGGTATTTTCACGGGTTGGTTGATTCTTCTTGTGAGGATTGGAATGATGTTAGCTCCGATAGTATTTTATCTCTCTGCCACTTGGGATGATTTAAAATAATTTGTTTTACTAATGTAAACAGACACCTTTTAAAGAGGTTTTTTTATTTATTTTTATTTAAGCTATAATTAATAAATATGAGATTTTCAATCACAACAAGAGGATTTAATGATATTATTGATATCACAAATAAAGTTTCTGAGATTGTTGAAAAGGCCGGAGTTAAAGACGGAATCTGTTTAATTTCTTGCCCTGGCTCTACCTGCGGTATTACCACTATGGAATATGAACCAGGACTGATTGAGGATTTTAAAAAAATATTAGATAAGATAGTTCCTATGACAAAGGACTATGAACATTGCAAGAGATGGGGAGATTGTAATGGTTATGCCCATGTACGTTCGTCTTTAATTAAACCATTTTTAAGTGTCCCAATTGAACAAGGGAGAATTGTTATAGGTACTTGGCAGCAAATAGTATTTATTGATTTTGATAATCGGCCGAGAGAAAGAGAAATATTAGTAAAAATAATTAATGCCTGAATAAATGTTGAAATCCATTAATAAAGTTATCAGGTTTTTAATATACAGTGATTTTGTTTTAAATAGTGGATGGGGTTTATTGGCGCCTATTTTTGCTATATTTATTGTTCAGAAAATTACTATTGGCGATCCTATTGTGGGAGCAAAAGTTGCTGGTTTTGCCTCCTTGATCTATTGGATTGTTAAATCTATTTTGCAAATTCCAATAGGCAGATATTTAGATAAAAATCACGGAGAGAAAGATGATTTTTGGTTTATGACAATAGGTATATTTTTAACAGCTTTCGTGCCTTTTGGTTTTCTTATATCATCTAAACCTTGGCATATTTATGCTTTTCATGTTTTGCACGCTTTTGGCATGGCGATGGTGATTCCTTCTTGGTCAGCTATTTTTACACGGCATATCGATAAGGGAAAAGAGGCTTTTGAGTGGAGCATGAGAAGCACTTCTTTGGGTTTTGGCATAGGACTTGCAGGTGCTGTTGGTGGTTTATTGGTGGGATTTTTTGGTTTTCAAATTGTATTTATTTTAGTAGGAATTTTAACCATAATATCCAGCCTTCTTCTTTTATTAATTCGTCAAGACATTATTCCAAAAGACCATGCTTTTCCATTTTTTCCTTACTTTTCTCCATTCTAAGATATGAAGAATTTAGAAATTGCTAAAATCTTTTATGCAATATCAGAGTACCTTGAAATGGAAGGCGTTCCTTTTAAACCCTATGCTTATCAAAAGGTAGCCATGGTGTTGGAGAATTTAGAAAGGGATGTAGAAGAAATTTATAAAAAAGAAGGGGTAGAAGGATTAAAGAAAATTCCAGGAGTAGGGAAAGGTATTGCTTCAAAAATAGAAGAGTATCTAAAAAAGGGAAAGATAAAATATTACGAAGATCTGAAGAAAAAAGCGCCGGTTGATATAGAGGAACTTACTGCTATCGAAGGAATGGGCCCTAAGAGAATAAAGGTGTTGTATCAGAAATTAGGGATAAAGAATTTAAAGGATTTAGAAAAAGCAGCAAAAGCCCATAAGATAGCTCCTTTATTTGGTTTTGGAGAGAAGACAGAAAAGAATATTCTGCAGGGAATTGAGTTTTTGAAAAAAAGCAAAGGCAGATTTTTATTAGGAGAAATTCTGCCAATAGCAAGAGAAATATATGAAAGATTAAAGAGCTTAAAAGAAATAGAAGCAATTGATATGGTTGGGTCTTTAAGGAGAAGGAAAGAAACTATTGGAGATGTAGATTTTTTAATAATTTCAGAAAAACCCGAAAAAGTAATGGATTTTTTTGTTTCTCTCCCAGGTGTTGTCAAGGTTTGGGGAAAGGGTCCTACAAAATCTTCTATTAGATTAAAAGAAGGTTTTGATGTCGATGTAAGGGTAATACCAAAAAAGAGTTACGGTGCTGCTCTTCAATATTTCACAGGTTCGAAAGAGCACAATATTGCTACAAGAAAGATAGCTATTTCTAAAGGATTTAAACTAAATGAATACGGATTATTCAAAGGAAATAGAATGATTGCAGGGAGGACAGAGAAAGAAATTTATGAAAAATTAGGTATGTCCTGGATTCCTCCAGAAATACGTGAAAACCAAGGAGAGATTGAAGCAGCTCTTAAAGGATGTCTCCCTAAATTAATAAAGCAGGAAGACATTAAGGGTGATTTACATTGTCATTCGAGTTGGAACGGAGGAGAGCATTCAATTTTAGAAATGGCCCAAAAAGCATTAGAGATGGGTTATGAATATTTAGGAATCGCAGACCATACAAAATTTTTAAGAATTGAAAATGGTTTGGATGAAAAACAACTATCCCAACAGAGAAAGGAAATTGAAAAACTAAATACAGAATTTAAGTCAAAGAATCTAAAATTTAAAATATTACAGGGAGCAGAAACCAATATTTTAAAAGATGGGTCAATTGATATAACAGATGAGGCTTTGAAAAAATTAGATTATGCTATTGCTGGAATTCACTCGAATTTTAGAATGTCTAAACAAGAAATGACAGAAAGGATGATAAGGGCTATGAAAAATCCTCATATAGACATCATTTCTCACCCCACAGGAAGACTTCTTAAGAAAAGAGAAGAATATGAGATTGATTTTGACAAGATTTTGAGAGCGGCAAAGGAGTTTGGAGTTATTTTAGAAATCAATTCCACACCAATGAGATTAGATTTGGGAGACCAGAATATTAGAAGATGTAAAGAAGAAGGAGTGAAAATGATAATCAATACAGATTCTCATCATAAAGATCAGATGAGATATATGGAACTGGGAGTGGCTCAGGCGCGTCGAGGCTGGGCAGAGAAAAAGGACATTATCAATACTCAACCATTATCCAAACTCTTAAGATATTTTAAATAATATGCCCTTAGAAAGATCAGCCGGAGCTGTGGTTTTTAGAAAAGAAGATAATATCTATTATTATCTTTTATTACATCATCAGGCTGGACACTGGGCTTTTCCAAAGGGAAATATTGAAAAAGGAGAAAAATTGGAAGAAACAGTTGTAAGAGAAATTGAAGAAGAAACAGGGATTAAAGACATTAGGTTTATTGAGGGTTTTAAAGAGACAATAAAGTATTTCTATAAAAGAGACGGCAAAAATATTTTTAAAACAGTTGTGTTTTTTTTAGCTGAGACCAAAACAAAAACCGTAAAGATATCTTGGGAACATACAGATTTTGAATGGTTGAATTTTGAAAAAGCCTTGGAAAGATTAACTTTTCAGAATGCAAGAAATGTATTAAAAAAAGCCGAACAATTCCTACGAGATCATAAAGTGTGATTTCATTCTTGCTAAAGATTAATAAAAAACCTGCAGAATGCAGGTTTTTTAAAATAGTTTTTTTGATAGGGATTTAAGCTTTGACTTTTTCTAAAATCTTTTCAAAAATTTCTGGATGCTTTTGAGCTAACTCAGCCAATACCTTTCTATTTATTTCAATCTTATTTTCTTTCAATCCGTGGATAAATTTGTTATAGGAAATACCTTTTTCTCTGCAAGCTGCATTAATTTGTGTTTGCCACAGAGCTCTAAATGTTCTTTTTTTTCTTTTTCTATCTCTATATGCATGAGTCCAAGCGTGAAATAAGGCATCTTTTGCCAGTCTGTATTTTGACTTCCTTCCCCACATAAATCCCTTGGTTTGCTTCAAGACACGCTTTCTTTTTTTATGAGCGGCTTTGCCGCGTTTTACTCTTACCATATTAATATTAAGGTCTAGCTAATAATTTTTTTATTTTTTTTGCCTCTGTTTTTGAGACTTCAACCATTTTTTTCTTTTTTCTTTTTCTTTTTGCTGATTTTTTAGCTAAGAAATGATCAAGACCGGTTCTTCTTCTTAGAACCTTTCCTGTTTTTGTTATCTTAAATCTTTTTAATATTGATTTTCTAACTTTCATAAAGATAAAAGAACAAAAAACACAGAACAGAGAATAAAAAGATTATGAAGAAATTTCTTTTATGCTCTATGCTCTATGTTTTGTGTTCCATGTTGCGGATTGCTCGCAATTATTATAACAAATCCATTTCCTTTTTTTCTAAGTCCTCCTTCTATTTTGATTGGAACTTTTTCCTCTAATTCTTTTATGAAATTATTTAATTTTTCTTTAGCAAACCCTGCCAGTCTTTTCTCTCTTCCTCTTAAAATCATTTCTATTTTTACTTTATCTCCTTGGCTTAAAAATTTTTCAGCCTGATGCATTTTGGTTTCTAAATCGTGAGGAGATATGTTAAATCTTAATCTTACACCTTTAATCTCGCTGCTTTTTTTAGCTTTTTTTTCTTTTTTCTGAAGTTGGTAAAGGTATTTTCCATAATCTAATATCTTGCACACAGGAGGATCAACCTTGTCAGTTACTTGAATTAAATCTAAATTACGCTCCCTAGCTATTCGGAGCGCTTCTTCCAAGGGAACAATACCTACTTGTTTTCCAGTATCATCAATCAATCTTACTTTTGAAGCCCTTATTCTATTGTTGATTAGTGGTTTTTTTATCAAGGTTTATTTTAACGAAGGATTTGTGGAGATGAAGGGTTCTGCCCCCTTGTCCAGAAATCCTTTCCAAGATACTTCTACGAGCTTATCCTAATTTAGAAGATAACAGAAAGTATAAAATTAGGCAAAAACCTTTCTATTTTTGGTCTGTTATTTCAATGCTTTATTTAGACCAAGATAAAGCATCTATCTCGATTGTATGACACCTATTTTACCTATCGAGAATCAGCAAAATAGATGGCATTAGGCGTATGCTAATGCAGGTTGCCTGAATAAGTTGGCACTTATTTTTTTCTCTAAGTTTTACGAGATTAGAGAATACTCGGCTTGCATATCTTGGTTAGGTTTCTGTCAAAGCTTTCCATCCCCACCATTTATATAGGAAGCTCTGAATCTTAAACATTTAATATTAAGATTTACCTCTTAAAATTCTTCTTATTTCTCTTTCAGTTTCTCTTTTCTTTATCTTCTCTCTTTTATCAGGTTTTCTTCTTCCTTTAGCTATTGCAAATTCTATCTTTACTTTTCCTTTTATATTATATACCTTTAATGGCACAATTGTCAAACCTTTTTGTTTGGTTTTTCCTATTAAATATTTAATTTCGGACTTCTTAAGTAAAAGTTTTCTTGATCTTTCAGGATTATAATCTTTAGGGGCATTTTTAGGCTGATAAGGAGGGACATTAGCCCCAATTAAAAAGACTTCTCCGGCTTTTATTACCACATAAGCTCCAGCCAGATTTATTCTACCTGATTTTATTGATTTCACTTCTTGTCCAGTGAGAGAAATTCCAGCTACAAACTTTTCTAAAATTTCGTAATTGAAATAAGCTTTTTTGTTTTTAGCTAATTCTTTCATTCTTTGATTTTAACAGAAAAATCAGATAAGCTAAAACTAATGAAAAAAAATAGCAGGATTCCAGGTTTTTTTAAATTAAACGCAAAAGAAAGAACAAAGATTCTGAAAGATTTTGCTGGTTTAACCAATAAAGAGATTGAGGTTATCAAAAAAGGAATTTTGAGCCCCAAGACTTTGGAAGAGATTTCTGAGAATGTAATAGGGATATTTCCTCTTCCATATTCTGTTGCTCCTAATTTTTTGATTAATGGTAAGGATTATTTTGTACCAATGGTTACTGAAGAGCCTTCTGTGGTGGCCGCTGCTTCTTATGGAGCGAAATTGACAAGGGAAAACGGAGGGATTTTTGCAAAGAGCTTAGGGAATTTAATGATAGGACAGATTTATATTGTAGATTTAAAAAATGCAGAAGCAGTAAGAGAAAAAATATTAAAAAATAAGGTAAAAATTTTAAAATTTGCCAATAAACAAAATCCTGTATTAACTAAATTAGGAGGCGGAGTAAAAGATTTTGAGATAAAGGTTTTTAAAAAAACGAAAATAGGCAGTTTAATAAGAATTCATTTATTAATAGACACAAAAGATGCGATGGGAGCTAATACAGTAGATTTTATTACTGAAAGAACAGCATTCTTTATTGAAAAGAATATTATAAAAGCAAAGAGTCTTTTAAAAATAGTTTCTAACTTAGCTGAAAAAAGATTGATAAAAGTAAAAACAAAAATTACAAGAAAGGTTTTAAAAAAAGAAGGATTTTTCCCCGAGAAAATAATAGACGGAATTGTAAAGGCCCAAAAAATAGCAGAGATGGATATTTATAGGGCAGTTACCCACAACAAAGGGATTTTGAATGGAATGACTGCTGTAGCATTGGCTTGCGGTAATGATTATAGGGCATTGGAAGCTGGAGCTCATGGTTTTGCTTCAAGATCCGGAAGATATAGACCTTTGAGTATTTGGAAAAAGGATAGGAATGGAGATTTAATTGGTGAGATGACTGTTCCAATAATGGTAGGCACTGTGGGAGGAGTAATAAATATTCATCCAATAGCTAAGATTTCTCTTAAAATTTTAAAAGTAAAATCAGGCCAGGAGTTGGCTGAGGTAATAGCTTCTGTAGGACTGATTCAGAACTTCAGCGCTTTAAGAGCTTTGGTTTCAGAAGGGATATTTAAAGGACATCTTAAAATTCGGGCTAAAAATATTGCAATGGAGGTTGGTGCAAAAGGTAAGATGATTGAAAAAATAGCAGACCAGATGGTTAGAGAAAGAAATATTTCTTTTAAAAAAGCAAAGGAAATCTTAAGAAAATTTAAAAAATAATTTTACGATGAAAGAGGAAATAAAGAACTTAATAAAAAATACAATATTAAATCTTCAGAAGGAAAGAAAAATTCCTATTTTTGAAATTCCTGCAGTAAAAATCGAACATCCAAAGGAAAGAGAGCATGGAGATTATTCCACAAATATTGCTTTACAGATAAGCAAAGCGGCAAAGATAAAGCCTATCACAATAGCAGAATTAATCGCAAAAGAGTTAAACAAGTCTGCTAAGTTATTTTTTGATAAGATTGAAGCTGTAGAACCAGGCTTTATCAACATATTTCTTTCAAAAGAATATTTGGCAAAACAGATTAACCAAATTTTTAAAAAGAGAAAGAAATATGGAACGAGCAAAATTGGAAAAGGAAAGACAATAATGGTAGAATATGCTCACCCAAACACCCATAAAATCTTTCATATCGGTCACTTACGGAATATTACAAATGGGGAAGCAATAGCTAGAATTTTAGAAGCCATTGGGACAAAAGTAATAAGAGCCAATTATCAGGGGGATGTGGGCTTACATATTGCAAAATGTCTTTGGGTAGTGAAACAGGTTAAAGATTTTAAAAGCAGGTTAAAGAAACTAAATACTTTGGATAAAAAAATTGAGTTTTTAGCAGAATGTTATGTAAAAGGAAATACAGCCTATGAAAAAAACGAAAAGGCAAAGGAGGAAATTTTGAAAATAAACAAACAGATATATAATAAAGATCCGAAGATTAAAGATTTATGGCGAGAGACACGACAATGGAGCTTGGATTATTTTGAGAGAATATATAAGAGGGTCTATACCAGTTTTGATAGATATTATTTTGAAGATGAAGTAACCAAGAAGGGAAAAGAAATTGTTTTGAGATTTTTAGAAAAAGGCATTTTTGAGAAAAGCAAAGGAGCTATTATTTTTCCGGGATCAAAATATGGCCTTCATGACCGTGTGTTTATTACCAAAGAAGGCAATGCTACCTATGAAGCAAAAGAGATGGAGTTGGCAAGACTTCAGTTTAAAGAGTATAATCCTGACCTGATTATTCATAATGTGGGACCAGAGCAGTCAGATTATTTTAAAGTCATCTTCTTTGCTCTAGAACAAGTGTTTCCTTATACAAAAGGAAGGGAATACCATCTTGTTTCCGGTTGGGTAAGATTGAAAGGAGGGAAAATGAGTTCTAGAAAGGGAAACGTAATACCAGGAGAATGGCTTTTAGACGAAGTAAAAAGAAGAATAAAAAAGAATTTTCCCTTGGTTTCTGACAAGGCTGCAGAAACAATAGCTGTAGGTGCTGTTAAATATTCTTTCTTAAAGGTAAGTCCACCCACAGAAATAGCATTTGATTTTGATGAATCTATTTCCTTGCAAGGCAATTCTGGTGTATATCTTCAGTATACCTATGCAAGAGCCTGCAGTATTTTGAGAAAAGCAAAAACAAAAATAATCTCAGGACGATATCTTTTAAGACTGAAGCAAGAAAAAGAACAGGCACTTATTAAATTACTTTTGCAATTCCCAGAGATTGTGTTGCAGGCTGCAGAGAAATACAGTCCCAACCTAATTTGCAATTTTCTTTTTGAAACAGCCCAAGCATTTAACAATTTTTATGAGTCCCTTCCTGTTTTAAAGGCTGAAACTAAGGGGCTTCAAAATGCTCGTTTATCCTTGGTTAAGGCTGCTTCTCAAGTTATAAAAAATGGTTTGAATCTTCTTGGGATAAAAGTTTTAAAAAAGATGTAAATATAAAAGGTTAAATTGAAAAAAATAGCCTAAAATGATATTTTAAATGTGTATGAAGACTAATTTTCCCAAACAAGAAGAAAGAGTTTTGAAATTCTGGAAAGAAAAAGAAATATTTAAAAAAAGCTTAAAAAAGACAAGAGGTAAGCCAAGATTTGTATTTTATGAAGGTCCTCCAACAGCGAATGGAAGGCCTGGTATTCATCATGTTTTGACCCGTTCTTTTAAAGACCTGGAGTGTCGTTATAAAACTATGAAAGGTTTTGAGGTTGTGAGAAAAGGCGGATGGGATACACATGGTTTGCCAGTTGAACTAGAGATAGAGAAAGAGCTTGGTTTGAAGTCAAAGAAAGATATAGAGCGGTATGGGGTTGCAAAGTTTAATAAAAAATGCAAAGCATCTGTGTGGAAATATAAGAGGGATTGGGAGAGGCTGACAGAAAGAATTGGTTTTTGGTTGGACTTGGAAAATGCCTATATTACATATAGTCCAGAATATATTGAATCTGTTTGGTGGATTCTTAAACAAATCTACAAGAAAGGATTTTTATATAAAGACTTTAGGGTAGTGCATTATTGTCCGAGATGCGGTACATCTTTGTCAACCCATGAGGTGGCCCAGGGTTATAAAAAAATAAAAGAACCTTCTCTATATGTAAAGTTGAGAGTAAAGAATTTAGAATTTAAAGATTCTTATTTGTTAATTTGGACAACCACCCCCTGGACATTGCCAGGGAATGTAGCTGTTGCTATAAATCCTGAGTTTACTTATGCAAAGGTGAAGGTAAATAATGAGTATTTGATATTGGCTGAAGATAGAATTTCTCCAAGCGGTGTGGAGGGGGAGGTTGTTGAGAGATTTAAAGGTAAAGAATTAGCTGATTTAAGATACGAACCTTTATACCCTTTGCATTATGAAACTTCTAAAAAAGCATACAAGACCATCTTGGCAGATTTTGTTTCCTTAGATGAGGGGACAGGCTTGGTTCATATAGCTCCTGCTTTTGGAGAAGAGGATATGGAGGCTGTGAGGAACATAAATAAAGAATATAAGGCAAAGGGGATTCCAGAGATACCAATTTTGTTGACCGTAAACAAAGAAGGCAGGTTTAATCTTGATGTTCAAAAATGGGCGGGGATGTTTTTCAAAGATGCAGATCCATTAATTATAGAAGATTTGAAAGAAAGAAACCTGTTATTTAAAGAGGAATTATATGAACATGATTATCCTTTCTGTTGGAGATGCAAGACACCTCTGCTTTATTATGCTAAAAAGAGCTGGTTTATAAGAATGAAAAAGATAAAGAAAGAATTGATTGAGAATAATAAAAAGATTAATTGGGTGCCCTCATATATAAAAGAAGGAAGGTTTGGTGAATGGTTGAGGGATGTAAAGGACTGGGCCCTTTCAAGAGAAAGATACTGGGGTACTCCATTGCCGGTATGGCAATGTAAGTCATGCTCAAATATAGAAGTAATAGGCGGCAGAAAAGATCTTTTGGAGCAGAAATATACCACAAACAGGTATTTTGTTCTTCGTCACGGCACCACAAAATACATTGATGAATTGAAGGGTATAATCTATCCTAAATCAGCTGATTTTTCCTTAGGCTTGACCAAAAAGGGAGTTGAAGAAATAAAGAAGGTTGCTAAAAGGTTAAAAAAGTTAAAAATTGATTTAATATTTTCTTCAGACTACAAAAGAACAAAAGAAACCGCAGAAATTGTTGCCAAAGAGCTTGGCATTAAAGTAAAGTTTGATAAAAAGTTGAGGGATGTAAATTTAGGGATTTATCGGGGAAAGAAAAAAACAGAACTTTTTAAAGCTTTTCCCGACATAAAAGATAGGTTTTATAAAAAACCAAAAGGCGGAGAGACATGGCTCAGTTGTAGAAAGAGAATGCTTAAATTTTTGAAGCAGATTGATAAAAAATATAAGAATAAAAAGATATTAATTGTTAGCCATGGAGATCCCCTTTGGCTTTTGGAAGGGGCTTTAAAGGGGCTTTCAAAAGAAGAACTTGTTAAACAAAAATTAAAAAGAAAGACAATAAAACCAGGTCAGTTAAAGGAAATAGATTTTGTATTAATGCCTTTTAATGAAAAAGGAGAACTTGATTTTCACCGTCCCTATATAGATGAAGTGAAATTTTATTGCAAGCATTGCAATGGAATAATGGAAAGGGTTCCAGAAGTGATTGATTGCTGGTTTGATTCAGGAACAATGCCTTTTGCTCAATATCATTATCCTTTTGAGAATAAGAAATTGATTGATAAAAAAATCCAATACCCAGCTGACTTTATTTGTGAAGCAGTTGATCAAACCAGAGGTTGGTTTTATACCCTTTTAGCTATTTCAACCTTGCTGGGAAAGGGTCCGTCTTATAAAAATGTTGTTTCTTTAGGACATATTTTAGATGAAAAAGGAGAAAAGATGTCTAAATCAAAGGGCAACATAGTAGACCCTTGGTATGTGGTTGAGAAATATGGGATAGATGCCGTAAGATGGTGTTTTTATACTATGAGTCAGCCTGGTGATCCGAAGTTGTTTTCAGAAAAAGAAGTGGAAGAAAGATTGAAGCGTTTTATTATGACCCTATGGAATTGTTTTTCTTTCTTTATTACCTATACTCCAAAGAATCATATTAGAGTAACCTCTAAAGCACCTAAAAGCCCGAATATTTTAGATAAATGGATTATTTCCAAACTAAATAAATTGATTTTGGAGGCAACAGAGTTATTAGAAAAATATGATATCACAGGAGCTGCTCGTTTGATTGAAGCTTTCACTATCGAAGACCTTTCTCTTTGGTATATAAGGAGATCTAGACCCAGATTTCATTCTTTGTCCAAACAGAGCGTTATTCTTGATAAAAAAACAAAGAGAGATTTTGTGTGGGGTTCAAAAACTTTAGGTTTTGTACTTTTGAATTTAGTTAAATTGACAGCTCCATTTATTCCTTTTGTAAGCGAGGCTGTTTATCAGGGATTGAAAGGTTTAGGATACAAAACAAAATCAGTTCATTTAGAAGATTGGCCTAAGGCTGATAAAAAGGCAATCGATAATAAATTAAATGAAAAAATGAAAGAAGCGAGAGAAGTAGTAAAATTGGCGTTGTCAGAAAGAGCAAAAGCTGGTATTAAAATAAGACAACCATTACAGACACTAAAGATTAATAAAGAATTTAAGGAATATAAAGAAATATTAGGTTTGATAAAAGATGAAGTGAATATAAAAGAAATAGTTTCCGACTCTTCCCTTAAAGAGAAAGTAGAATTAGACACAAAAATTAGTCCTGATTTAAAAGAAGAGGGGAACCTAAGAGAAATTATTAGAAATTTACAACAGACGAGAAAAGAGGGAGGTTTTACTCCCAGAGATACAATATTGATTTATTTTGAGGCAAGTGAGAGGATAAAGGAGTTCTTGTTAAAGAATAAAATAAAGATAGTCAATAAAACAAGAGCCAAAGATTTAAAAGAAGGCAAAGCTGGATTTAAAGTGAAAAAACAAATAGAAATCGATGGAGAAAAATTATATCTTTACATTAAAAAGGTTAAAAAATAAAACTTCCATTTAATATGCCTTTAGATGATGAGCTACCTCCCAGACCTTTTCCCACCGGACCAGCTGGAGAAAAACCAAAGTCTTTTAGGAGTTCTATAGGAAAATTTGGTAAAGGGCTTGCCAAGGATTTTGTTAAGGGAGTAGGAGAATTAATAAGAGGACCAAAGCTTCCTCAGAAGTCTTTAAGAGAGAAACCCTCTAGTTCAAAATCTTCTTTAGAAGAAAAGGACATGACCATATTTAGAGGAAAATCTCAGATTCCAATATCTAAGTTTTTAGAAGAAATAAGAAAAGCTTCTCCATATATTCCTGGCACAGGAGGGAAGATGTTTACAGAAAAAGAAAGAAGAGAAATAGGAAATGAATTAAAAAAGAAGATTAAAAAATATACTGGAAAAACTTATTATCTTGACAAAAAAGATATTCCTAAAATTATAAAAGGTTTAGAGAGGGAAAAATGGGGTAAACCCCAAGAAGAAAGACAAGAGATTGAGAGAAAAATAAGATGGTTAAAAAGAAAAGAGATATTTGGTAAATAAATGTTTATTCATTACAGGACACAAGGAATCGTTTTAAAAAAAGTTGATAGAAAAGAGGCAGATCAGCTATTTAGTATTTATACAAAGGATTTTGGCAGATTAGAGATTTTAGGAAAAGCTATAAGAAAGATTTCTTCAAAACTGAGAGCGGGTATAGATCTTTTTTATCTCTCAGAGATTGAATTTATTCAAGGCAAAGCTCATAAAACCTTAACAGATGCAATCTTGATTGAAAAATTCAAAAACTTAAGCAGAGATTTAGAAAAATCTACAATAGCTCTTGAGATTTCTGAAGTTCTAGATGCATTAATCCACGGCCAAGAGCCAGATGAAAGAATTTGGAATCTCTTAGTTGAAACCTTTAGAGACTTGGATAAACTTGATACAAAGAAGAGAAATCCTAAAATAATCTATCATTATTTTTTTTGGAACTTTCTTTCTCTTTTGGGTTATGCTCCTGAGCTTTATAAATGTGTTTTATGTCAGGGGGAATTGGAGCCTCAGAAATTATATTTCAGTCCGCAGCATGGTGGAGTGGTTTGCGAAAAATGTTTTTTAAAAGAAAACTCTGCCAAAGAAGTTAGCTCAGATGTTATAAAGATATTAAGAGTGGTTCTTAAAAAAGAAAAGAATTATATATATAGATTAAAACTTAAAGAAAAACATTTTCAGGAGTTAGACAAACTTTCTAAGTATTATTTTGAATTTATTTCAGAACAGGTTGGAGAAATATGATATAATAAAAATACATATATTTAAAAGACTATGAATAAATTTTTTGGATTTTTATTAATATTAGCAATAATTGCCGGGATAGCTGGCTTTTTTTGGAATTGGCAGGGCAATCTTTTTTCAAAAGAAATTTTAAAACTCGAGATTTTAGGTCCTTCAGAAGCTGAACTTGGACAGGAGGTAGAATATGTTATCAGATATAAAAACAATGGAAACTTTCGTTTAGATAATCCTGAGTTAATATTTGAAGCTCCAAAATATTCTATACGCGATGATAAAATTTTTGAGAGAGAGACTTTGGGAACAGACCAGTTGGGTGATGCTATTTATCCTGGAGAAGAAAAAACAATTTCTTTTAAAATGAAGTTATTGGGCAAGGAAGGAGAGATAAAAATAGCGAGAGCCACTTTGAGTTATCAGCCTAAAGATTTAAAAGCTAGATATGAATCTTCTTCGAGCTTTACTACTCAAATTAAATCAGCTCCTATCACATTTGAATTTGATTTACCCTCAAAAGTAGGGGCAGACAAAGAATTTATTTTTAGAATAAATTATTTTTCAAATGTTGATTATCTTTTGACTGATTTAAGGTGTCAGATTGAATACCCTTTTGGTTTTGAGTTTATTAGGTCTACACCAAAGTCTATTGAAAAAACAGACTGGGAAATTCCTGTATTGAATAAAGCTGAAGGTGGAAGAATTGAAGTAGTTGGAAAGCTTTCAGGTAATGTAGGAGAAGCAAGAATTTTTAAGGCTAAATTAGGAATCTTAAAAGATGGAGAATTTATTTTATTGAAAGAAATAACTAAGGGAGTAGAAATTGTTAAACCTCTTTTATATTTAAGACAAGAAATAAATGGAAATCCTCAATATGTTGCTTTGCCTGGCGATTGGCTTCATTATGAAATATTTTTCAAAAACATAGGTGATGAAGGACTGAATAATCTATTTATGGTAAGCAGGCTTGAAGGAGAGGCTTTTGATTTTACTACAATAAAATCAGATACAGGAAACTATCAAGAAGGAGATAACTCAATAGTATTCGACTGGAGAAAGGTTCCTAAACTTCAATATCTGGTTCCTTTAGAAGAAGGGAAGGTTGAATTCTGGATAAAATTAAAAGATGATTTGGGGAATGTAAAAAACCCAACCTTGAGGAATACAGTTTTTATAGGTCAAGCAAAAGAAGAATTTGTTACCAAAATCAGTTCAAAACTGGAGATAGTACAAAAAGGATATTTCCAAGATGAAGTGTTTGGAAATTCAGGCCCAATTCCGCCGGAGGTTGGCAAGAAGACAACATATACTATAATGTGGCATGTGAAGAACTATTATTCTGATGTAAAAAACGCAAAAGTAAAAGCTGTATTGCCAGAAAATGTAGAACTGACAGGAGAAATTTTTCCAGAAGAAGAGGTTCCTAAATTTACATTTGATTCTCAATCAAGAGAGATTGTTTGGTCTCTTGGAGATCTTGAAAGGGGTATTGGTGTTACAAAAGAAGGCTTAACGATAGCGTTTCAGGTTGCCCTTACCCCAAGTGAACTTCAAAGAAATAAAAGCCCAAACCTTATTGGTCCCGTTAAGATAACAGGAGAGGATACTTGGACAGAAACAATTATACAATATTCAGATTCTGCTATAGACACTACCTTACCAGACGATGCATCTATAACAGAAGAAATGGGTATTGTAAAGTAGATATTAATACAAAAATATGGCTGATGTAATAGATAAAATTATTTCTCTATGCAAAAGAAGGGGGTTTATCTTTCCTTCTTCAGAAATTTATGGCGGGTTAGCTGGTTTTTATGATTTTGGACCTCTTGGCGTTGAGTTAAAGAATAATATCAAAAGATCTTGGTGGAAGAATATAGTTTGGCAAAGAGATGATGTCGTAGGACTAGATTCTTCAGTTATATTCAATCCTAAAGTATGGGAAGCTTCAGGTCATGTGAAAAGCTTTGTGGACCCTTTATCTGAATGCAAGAAATGTCATAAAAGGTTCAGAGCAGATCATTTGATAGAAGATTTTAAAAATTCTGCAAAACTTGACGAACACGGACTTTTTACAGAAGAAGAACAAAAAGATATTGAAAAAGCTATAAAGAAAATAAGATGTCCTGAGTGTGGAGGGGAGCTTATGCTTCCCCGTCAGTTTAATTTAATGTTTAAGACTTTTATAGGTCCTGTAGAAGATACAAGCTCTATAGCCTATTTAAGACCAGAAACTGCTCAGGGGATATTTATAAATTATAAAAACATAATGGATACCCAAAGATTGAAAATTCCTTTTGGAATAGCTCAGATCGGAAAGGCTTTTAGGAATGAAATTACACCAAGGAATTTTATTTTTAGGGTGAGAGAATTCGAGCAGATGGAATTGGAATATTTTGTAAAACCAGGAGAAGACGAAAAGGCTTTTGAAGAATGGGTGGAAAACAGAATGGAGTGGTATGTTAGCGAATTGGGTTTTCCAGAAAAGAAATTAAGAATCCGGCCCCATGAGAAAGAAGAGCTTGCCCACTATGCCAAGTCTTGCATTGATATTGAATATGAGTTTCCTTTTGGTTGGGGGGAAATAGAAGGAATAGCAAACAGAACAGATTTTGACTTGAAACAGCACCAAGAGTTTTCAGGAGTGGATTTAAAATATTTTGATGAGAAAACAAAAAAATATTATATCCCCTATGTTATTGAACCTTCATGTGGAATAGAAAGAATTATGTTTGCTGTGCTGTGCAATAGTTATGAAGAAGTTAGGGGAGGAAGAACAAAAACAACAAAAGCGACAAAAGAAATTGAAGTTGTGCTTAAAATAAATAAGAAACTGGCTCCAATAAAGGTGATGGTTTTGCCTTTACTTAAAAATAAACCAGAATTAGTCAAGAAAGCAAAGGAGGTTTATGATTTATTGAAAAAAGACTTTGTATGTCAATATGACGAGGTAGGTTCAATTGGAAGAAGATACCGGAGGGCAGATGAGATTGGTGTTCCTTTTGCTGTGACCATTGATTTTGAGAGCTTGGAACAGAAAGATGTGACCATAAGAGACAGAGACACTATGGAGCAGGACAGGGTGAAGATAAAAGAGTTGAAAAAAGTATTAAAGAAAAAATTAGAAGAATAAACCATATCTGAAAAAAGGGATGTTTAAAAAAACTACTTTAAAAAATGGATTAAGAATTATTACGGTTCCGCAAAAGACCACACAGGCTGTGACGGTTTTGGTATTGGTGGGCACTGGTTCAAAATATGAAACAAAAGACATTAATGGAATTTCTCATTTTTTAGAGCATATGTACTTTAAAGGAACTAAAAAAAGACCTTCCCCTATTGCTATCAGTGAAACATTAGACAGAATAGGGGGGATTTACAATGCCTTTACCTCTCAGGAATATACAGGATATTTTGCAAAAGTAGCTTCAGACCATTTTGAAACAGCTTTGGATTGGGTTTCTGATATTTATTTAAACTCCACCCTGCCAAAAGAGGAAATAGAAAAAGAAAAAGGAGTGATTATTGAAGAGATTAATATGCGTTATGACCACCCAATGTCTTATATTGAAATATTATGGGAAAAGCTTTTGTATGGAGATCAGCCGGCAGGCTGGGATATTGCGGGTACAAAAGAAACTGTAAGCAGAATTACCCGAGGAAAATTATTAGAATATATGAAGAACCAATATGTTGCATCAAACACAATTGTGTGTATAGCAGGAAGGGTTAGCAATTCTTTGGCTGTAAAGAAAGTAAAGAAATACTTTTCAAAAATTAAAAAGACACAACCTTTTAAAAAACCACCTGTGAAAGAGAAGCAATCAGAACCAAAATTGCTTTTACATAAAAGAAAAACAGACCAGGCCCATTTATATTTAGGAGTAAGAGCATATAATCTTTTCAATCCTCAGAGATATGCACAAAAATTATTATCCATTATTTTAGGAGGGATGATGAGTTCTCGCTTGTTTATTAAAATAAGAGAACAAATGGGAGCTGCTTATTACATTAGCACTGATTCTTCTGCTGATCCTGACACAGGATATTTGGTTACCAGGGCAGGAGTGGATGATAAAAGAATAGAGGAAGTGATTTTAGCTATCTTAGAGGAATATAAAAAACTATGCAGAGAAAAAGTGCCGCAAGAGGAGCTTAAGAAAGCAAAAGATTATATTAAAGGGAAGACTGCACTTTTGCTGGAATCTTCAGACGCCAAGGCTTCCTTTTTTGCCAACCAAGAGATTTTGGAAAAAAAGATTTTGACGCCAGAACAAATCTTTAAGAAAATTGACAAGGTTTCCTCTCTTGATATCTTAAAAGTAGCGAGAGATATTTTTCAACCTTCCAAGTTAAATCTAGCTATCATAGGGCCTTTTAAGGACAAAGAAAGGTTTCAAAAATTATTAAAAATATGAACGAAGAACAAATTTTAGACATTTCCTGGGGAACAATTTTGAAAATTGCAATTGTGTTTTTGGGTTTTTATATTCTTTATCTAACAAAAGATATTTTGATTTGGATTCTTTTTGCATTAATAATTTCTATTCTGTTTAACCCAGCAGTTGATTTTTTAGAAAGACTTAGAATACCTAGGGTTATAGCAACAATATTTGTATATGTTGCATTTTTTGGAATTTTGACATTTCTTCTTTATTGGACTATACCAGTGTTTATTTTTGAAATTCAGCAATTCACTCAGCTTTTTCCGCAATATTTTGAGAAGTTAGCTCCTCCTTTAAGAGGATTGAAGCTTGAAGCCTTTGAAAGTTTTGAGACCTTTACTCAGGCTCTTCAAGATTGGTTGGTAAAGGTTTCTTCAAGTATATTTGGAGCTGTAATTTCTATTTTTGGAGGGATTTTTTCTACTGTGACCATCTTTGCTATGGCTATTTTCTTTTCTATTGAGAAAGACAAAGTGAAGGAAGCTATTGAGCTTGTTGTTCCTAAAAAAACAGAAGCTTATTTTTTGGATTTATGGGAAAGGTGTCAAATAAAGACTGCTGCTTGGTTTGGTACCAGAATATTAAGTGCTCTTTTTGTAGGATTGCTTTCTTATATCACACTCAGTGTTTTTAATATTAATTATGCCTTTGTTTTAAGTGTGTTCTCTGGAGTAATGGATATTATCCCGGTTTTAGGACCTATCTTTGCAGGCATGTTGATTGTGATATTGATTGCTTTGGATTCTTGGCTAAAGGCATTATTTGTATTGATTGCTTTTATTTTAATTCAACAAATAGAAGGGAATATCCTTACGCCGGTGTTAACAAAAAAGTTTGTCGGGCTTCCTGCAATTTTAGTTTTGGTAGCTTTATTAATAGGGGGAAGACTGTGGGGAGTGTTGGGAGCTATTTTAACTATTCCCTTAACGAGTGTTATTTATGAGTTTTTAAAAGATTTTTTAAAGAAGAGAAAAGAAGAGATGTTGTCCAATATTTAGTTGAGATTTTTAAAAATTTTACAAATCTCAACTCCATAAAAACCTTAAAAGGTTGATTTATTTTTAATAATAGAATATTTTGTGGTTTTTAAGAAATTATGCCAGAAAAGAAATTTTATGTTACAACTCCAATCTATTATGTAAACGATAAGACTCATTTAGGCCATGCTTATACCACTATAGCTGCTGATGTTTTGGCTCGGTATCACAGACAAAAAGGAGAAAAAGTATTTTTTTTAACAGGCACAGATGAGCATGGCGGTAAAATCGAGCAGGTTGCAAAGAAGTTGAATAAAGAACCTAAGCAGTTGTGTGATGAGAATGCTGAGAAATTTAAAGATGCGTGGGAGAAATTAAATATCTCTTATGATAATTTTATAAGAACTACTGATCCTGATCATATAAGGGTTATAGAAAGAGCCTTGGAGGTTTTATATAAAAAAGGATTGATTTACAAAGGAGTGTATAAAGGACTTTATTGTTTGGGATGTGAGCAGTATAAAACAGAGAGTGATTTGGTGGATGGGAAATGTCCTGATCATAAGACCAAGCCTGAGATATTGGAAGAAGAAAGTTATCTTTTTAGGCTTTCCAAATTTGAAAAAGAGCTTGAAGAAAAGATAAGGAACGACGAGCTCTTGATAAGACCAGAAGATAAGAAAAAAGAAGTATTAGAGTTTTTGAAAGGAGGTTTGCGAGATATTTCTATTTCTCGGAAAAAGGTAAAATGGGGTATTCCTTTGCCTTTTGCCCCTCATCTTACTACATATGTTTGGATTGATGCCTTCTTAAATTATCTTACTGGAATTGGTTGGGAAGGGGATCCGGATAAAATACCAGAATTCTGGCCTGCTAATGTTCAATTAATGGCAAAAGATATTCTCAGGGTTCATGCCACTATTTGGCCTGCGATTCTTTTAGGTTTGGGTATTCCTTTGCCAAAACAGTTGTTTGTTCACGGATATTTTACTATAGAAGGCCAGAAAATGAGTAAGTCTTTAGGTAATGTGATATGGCCAGAAGAATTGATTGAAAGGTTTGGGGTAGACGGCGCGCGTTATTTACTTTTATCAATCTGTCCTTTTGGAAGAGATGGAGATATTTCTTGGGATAAGTTAAGAGAAAAGTATAATGCGGATTTAGCTAAAGGACTTGGTAATTTATTAGCTCGGCTTACCTCGATAGCAGAAAAATCCGGTTTTAAAAAAGAGATTTTGAAGATTGCAGAGATACAGAATACAGAATTTCGAGAAGAAATAGACAATGCTTGGGAAAAGTATCATAAAGCCTTGAATATACTAAGATTTGATGAAGCCTTGGCTTCAGTTTGGGATTTGATTGGTTTTTGTGATCAATATATTGAGGCCAAAAGAGTGTGGAAAAAAACAGATATTCAGAGGATATGTGTGTTGTGTTTACTTTTTACTATTTCAGAGATCGCAAAGATGTTAAAGCCTTTTATGCCCAAAACTTCTGACGAGATATTATGTCAACTTGGAATAGAGTCAGATGGTAAAGAATGTATTTTTTTGGTTGAGAAAGGAAAAGCTCTTTTTCCAAGGATTGTCTCTTAATTTTTCTCTTTTTTCTCTATTTTTCTTTTATTTTTTGCTTTCTTTTCATACGCGTTAATTTCGGATATCAGAAATTAACGCGTATGAATAAAAAAATAAGAAATAAAAAAAGATTTGATAAAAAAGATTTAATAAATAGGAAAGATGTATAGGATTGACTTTAGGAAAAGATGTGATAATGTGATATTACCAAAATAGTATATTTAAAAAATAAAATTTTAAAAGTGATATAAAGGTGCCTTTGGTAATTTATAATGGAGTAGAAGAAAAACAGGTGACTGATTTCTTAGAGAAAATAAAAGAGCTTGTTCAAGATTACCCTGGTACTTATCAATTATGGATAGCTTTAAGAAGCAGAAGAATTATTCTTTATCCGAGAACATCCACTCAGCGGAGATTAATTCTGGTTTTAGAAAAATTTACAAAGGAGATATTAGATACTCTTGTAACTTCTCTATTTGAGGAAGGAACATTGGAGCAAAAAGGGTTTATTAATACAGTAGATTCATTTTTATTTGATGAGAAAAAAGAACCATTCGTTTCTTCTAAAAAGAGATGGTTTAAGAAGTAAACATCTCTTAATCTCCCTTATTTCATTGGGGAGTTTTTTTATTTTTTTAAAAAATATAAAATAAAACTATATGCTGATTGATACACACGCACATTTGAATTTTGCAGCCTTTGATAAAGATAGAAAAGAGGTCATCAAAAGATGTTTAGACAATAACATTTGGGTTGTTAATATTGGTACAAATCTTGAAACTTCAAGAAAAGCAGTAGCGATAGCAGAGAACTATAAGGAAGGAGTTTTGGCTTCTGTTGGTTTGCATCCTATTAATCTGGAAACAGGTTTGGTTAAGATAAAAATCGACCCTAAAGAAGGGAAACATTTTGAAGTTAATTTTGATTATGGACAATACAAAAAATTAGCAAGTTCTGAAAAAGTTGTGGCAATAGGAGAAATTGGGTTTGACTATTATTGGAAGCCAAAAACAAAGAGAAAAAAAGAGCTGTTCAAACAAAGACAAAAAGAATTGCTTTATCAGGAATTAAGTTTGGCAAAAGAGCTTAATTTACCTGTAATATTTCATTGCAGAATGGCACATCAAGATTTGATTGAGTTTTTACGACAAAGCTCAAAAGTATTTCCTGAGAGAGCTGTAGCCCATAGCTTTGTTGGGGGAATAAATGAGTTAAAAGATTTTTTAAATCTCGGTTTTTATATTGGTTTTAATGGGATAATTTATAAAAACATTGAAGGGGTTAATTTCAAAGAAGCTATAAGATATACGCCGCTTGAAAGAATTTTAGTTGAAACAGATTGTCCTTATTTAATACCACCTGAGGTTAAAAAAGAACGAAATGAGCCAGTTTTTGTAAAATATATTGCCCAGACTATAGCTGATGTAAAAAAAATAAGCCTGGGAGAGCTTGCAGATGTTACAACCAAAAATGCAAAAAAATTATTCAAAATATAATCTTTAGAGAATATAGATAACAATAGATAACAGTAAAAAACACTAGGTAACACTAGGTAACAGTAAGAAACAGTAGATAGGGATTTAACAGCCCACTAATAACCTAAATTGTACGATCGTACAATTTAGGTTATTAGTGTGCTAGTGTGGTTGAGGGGTATTATTTTGTTTTAATTAAAAACATTTCCAATATTTTTTTAGATAAGATTTTAATTCTTTTACTACTTCTTTTGTTTCTTTCAGTTTGAAGTCTTTTGAAAATATTGGTTCTTTGAGCTCTTTTATTTTCAACTCCAAACCTAAAAGCCCTGAGATTAAAGAAAGCCATGCCAAAGGCAATACTTTTGGATTATATCCAGAAGCTATAAGGTCAATCTCCTTTCCATTACAAAGTTTTTCAGATAAGATTCTTACTTTTTCTCCAATCATTCTGAATCCATCCAGCGTTAATCCTAAATTAGTCAGTCCATCCGCAAAATAAGGATCAGAACCGCCATTTCTTATGATAATCTCTGGTTTAAACTCTTTAACCAGAGGCAAAATTATTTCTTCGAACACATATTCATAAGATTTATCACTGGCTCCTGGAGGTAGAGGTATATTTATTGTAAAACCTTCGCCCTTCCCTTTACCTAATTCATAAATAAAACCTGTTCCGGGATACAGAGTTGAAGGGTCTTGATGGATATCAATAAATAAAACTCGGTTTTCCTCATAGAAAGCTTCAGCCGTTCCATTTCCGGCATGAGCATCTGTATCTAAAATTAAGATTCTTTTTAATCCTTGCAAAAGCAGTTTTTTCGCGCAGATAGCAACATCATTATATATACAAAAACCTTCCCCTTTTTCTTTTTTAGCATGATGGAGTCCTCCGCCTAGAGCGATTGCTTTTTTAAATTTTCCTTCAAAAACCAATTGGCTAGCTTTTAACGAGACCCCTACAGCTATTCTCGCAGCTGCATCTATTCCTTTTGGCAGATATCCTGTGGAGGGATTAAAGTTATCTTGAGTAGCGTAAAGAAAAATATTTGGCAAAAAGATGCCTTTCGAAGCTTTTGAAATAATATCAATATATGTTTTGGTATGAATTAGTTTCAGATCCTCTTTGGTAGCTGGTTCTGAGATGATTTCTTCAAAGATATTTCGAAAATTAGATAGCTTTTTTTTCGCAAAATTAAGAAAATTTTCAAAACGCTCGCTAGTAAAAGGATGTCCTTTGCCAAAACTGTAGTCTTTTAATTTTGGATTATACACTAAAGCTGTTTTCATTGATTAATTATACCAGGTTTACAAATTAAAATTTAAGCGATAATATGAAAAATATGAAATACGAGCCTCAGAAAATAGAGCCAAAATGGCAGAAATTTTGGGAGGAAAAGGGCTTTTATAAGGCTCAAGATTTCTCAGAAAAGCCTAAAAAATATATTCTTGTTGAATTTCCATATCCTTCTGGTCAGGGGCTTCATGTAGGTCATTGCAGGAGCTACTCTGCAATGGATGCTATAGCTAGAAAATATAGAATGCAGGGTTTTAATGTTCTGTTTCCTATAGGTTGGGATGCTTTTGGATTGCCCACAGAGAATTATGCTATTAAAACAGGAATTCATCCTTCAAAGGCTACTGAAAAGAACGTAGCAAATTTCAAGAGACAATTGAAGAGTTTGGGTCTTTCTTTTGATTGGGATAGAGAGGTTAATACAACAGATCCTAAATATTATAAATGGACACAATGGATTTTTTTAAAACTTTTTGAGAATGGATTAGCATATCAAGCTAAAATCCCAATTAATTGGTGTCCTTCTTGTAAGATTGGTTTAGCTAATGAAGAGGTAATTGATGGGAAGTGTGAAAGGTGTAAAGCTCAAGTTACTCAAAAGGAACTTAAGCAGTGGATGTTGAAAATTACAAAATATGCAGATAGATTGATTGAAGATTTAGATAAGGTTGATTATTTAGATAAAATAAAAGCTCAGCAGATGGATTGGATAGGGAGAAGTTATGGAGTAGAGATAGATTTTAAAGTAGAAAATTTAGAAGAAACAATAAAAGTATTTACTACTAGAGCAGATACTATTTTTGGTGTCACAGCCCTTGTGTTAGCTCCTGAACATCCTTTGGTAGAAAAGATAGTAACAAAAGAACACTTAGATGAGGTTAAAAAATACATTAAAGAATCAAAAGAAAAATCAGAGTTTGAAAGGACAAAGTTAGAAAAGAAAAAAACAGGAGTATTTACAGGGGCTTTTTGTATAAATCCTCTTAATAATGAGAAGGTGCCTATTTGGATTGGTGATTATGTGGTAGCAACCTATGGGGGAGGTGCAGTGATGATGGTGCCGGCCCATGATAAAAGAGATTACGATTTTGCCAAGCGATATGGATTAGAAATAAGGGAAGTTGTAAAAGGCGGAGATATATCAAAAGAAGCTTTTGTGGACTACGGTATTTTGGTAAATTCAGGACCATTTACTGGATTATCTTCAAAAGAAGCTATAGAAAAAATTACTGAATGGCTGGAAAAGAATAATTTTGGGAGAAAGAAAGTTCAATACAAATTAAGAGATTGGGTATTCTCCCGCCAACACTATTGGGGAGAACCCATTCCTTTGGTTTTTTGCAAAGAATGTAAAAAAAGAATAGAGAGTTTTAAGGCTCAAAATTTAATCTCTGAACTTGAAAAAGAATTTAATAAAGGAGAGATTTTAAATCCTGGATGGGTTGCTGTTTCTGAAGAAGATTTGCCAATAGAACTCCCATATGTAGAAAAGTATAAGCCTACAGACACGGGAGAATCTCCTTTGTCTGTGATAAAAGAATGGGTTAATGTTAAATGTCCTAAATGTCAAAGTGAAGCCCAGAGAGAAACAGATACAATGCCAAATTGGGCAGGTTCGAATTGGTATTATTTAAGATATTGCGATCCTAAAAATGATAAAGAGATTGTAGATAAGAAAAAAGCAGAATACTGGATGCCTGTGGATTGGTACAATGGCGGCATGGAGCATACAACATTGCATTTGTTGTATTCTCGATTTATTTATAAATTTCTTTTTGATATAGGTGTTGCTCCGCATCCAGAACCATATAAAAAGAGAACATCTCATGGCACAGTGCTGGCAGAAGATGGTAGAAAGATGTCAAAGTCCTTTGGTAATGTAATAAACCCAGATGATATTGTTAAAGAATATGGAGCAGATACATTAAGAGTATATGAGATGTTTATGGGTCCTTTTGACCAGGCGATTGATTGGAGTAGTCAAGGAGTAAAAGGAGTGAATAGGTTTTTAAACAGAGTATGGAATTTGGCACAGGAGTGTGGTCAGAAACAGGAAAGCAGCCAGGAAATTCTCAGACAGCTTCATAGGCTTATTAAAAAGGTTTCAGAAGATATAGAGCTTATGAAGTTTAATACAGCCATTGCTGCTTTTATGGAATTTATTAATCTTTGCTACGAAAAGAAAGAAGAAGTGGGTAAAGATGTATTTGAAAAACTTCTCGTCTTATTGGCTCCATTTGCACCTCACATTGCAGAAGAACTTTGGCACAACTTAGGATATCAAGATTCAATACATAATCAAAAATGGCCTGAATACGACTCAGAATTAATAAAGGAAGAAAAAATAACCTTAATAATCCAGATTAATGGCAAGGTTCGGGACAAAATAGAAGTGGATGCCGGTATTTCAAAAGAAGAAGCAGAAAAGTTGACATTAGAGAGAGAGAAGATTAAAAAGAGAGTACAGGATAAAAAGGTTAAAAAAGTTATCTTTGTTCCAGGAAAATTAATTAATATAGTAATATAAAAGATATGTGCGGGATAATCGGATATATAGGTAGGAAGCCCGCATTTCCAGCTTTGATATCTGGATTAAAAAGAATGGAATACCGTGGCTATGACAGCTACGGCTTTTGTGTTCTTAATGGTTTGAAAGATCCATTTTTATATAAAAAAGCAGGGAAGATTTCAGACGATGAAGAGAAGCTTTTAAATTTTAATATTGAGGGAAATGTGGGTCAGGCGCATACCAGATGGGCTACGACAGGCGGGGTCACTGATGCAAATGCTCATCCTCATTTTGATTGTAAAAAAGAAATATTTCTGGTTCACAATGGAATCATTGAAAATTATAAACAGTTGAAAGAAGAATTAATCTCAGAGGGGCATAGTTTTACTTCTGAAACTGATACAGAGGTGTTGTCTCATTTAATAGAAAAATATTTTAACGGCAATCTTGAGGAAGCCTTGAGAAAAGCTTTAAAAAAAATAAGAGGCACTTACGGAATAACCGTTATATCGCGAAAAGAACCAGAGAAAATTGTAGCTGCTCGTTTTTCTTCCCCTATAATTTTAGGTATTGGTAAAGACGAGTTCTTAGTAGCGTCTGATCCCGCAGCTATTATTACTCATACAAGACAGGTGATTAATTTAGATGATAATGAAATCGCTGTATTGAAACCTGATAACTTCTTTATTTTGAAAGAAAAGCCTACAGTTTCTATTGATTGGACTCCTGAGGAAGCAGAGAAAAAAGGTTACCCCCATTTTATGCTTAAAGAGATAATGGAAGAACCTACAGCAGTTGAAAACGCCATTAAAGGAAGATTAATACCGGAAGAAGGAACAGTAAAATTAGGAGGGTTAGATAATGTTTCAGAAGAATTGAAAAAGGTGAAAAGATTGATTTTGGTTGCATGTGGTACTGCAAATTATGCAGCAAGAGTAGGGAAATATATGCTGGAAGAATATGCTGGAATTCCAACGGATGTAGATATAGGTTCAGAGTTTCGTTATAGAAAGCCAATAGTAAAAAATAGTACAGCCGCTGTTTTTGTTTCTCAATCTGGTGAGACCGCAGACACATTGGCTAGCCTCCGTGAGATGAAAAAGAAAGGGATATTAACCATAGGAATTACAAATGTTGTAGGCTCTACCCAATCAAGAGAAACAGATGCAGGTGTATATATAAGATCAGGGCCTGAAATCGCTGTAGCCTCCACTAAGGCATTCTTGGGACAACTTTCTACTTTAGCTATGTTTACAGTATATTTAGGCAGACAAAGAGAAATGTCTTTGATAATGGGCAGAAGGATTGTATCAGAACTTTCAAAAATTCCTCAATTAGCAAAAGATGTTTTAAAAAACTCTGCCAGGGTTGAGAAACTGGCAGAGAAATACAAGGATTTCAAGAACTTTTGGTTTATAGGTAGAAAATATAACTTCCCTGTGGCTTTAGAAGGAGCCTTGAAATTAAAAGAGATTTCTTATTTGCATGCCGAAGGAGGAGCAGGTGGCGAGTTGAAACACGGACCTTTAGCCTTGATTGATGAGAATTTTCCTACAATAGCTATTTGTCCTTTAGATTCAGTATATGAGAAGATGATTTCAAACATTGAAGAGATAAAAGCTAGAGGAGGACCTGTATTTGCCATTGCCACAGAAGGAGACCAAAAGATAAAAGAATTGGTAGATGATGTAATTTATATTCCAAAGACTTTGGAAATGCTAACCCCAATGCTTTCTGTTATTCCCCTCCATCTCTTCGCTTATTATATGGCAGTATTGTTGGGAAGAGATGTAGACAAACCTAGAAATTTAGCAAAAAGTGTGACTGTTGAGTAAATATTGAAAAAAGTCTCCTGTGGATAAAACTCTTGCCATGCTTTTATCAGACATTATAATAAAAGATATATGGAAAAAACAATTTTGATAGGAGGAAAAGCAGGACAGGGTACAGCTGTAACTTCACATTTTATAGGAAAGATATTTTGTAATTTAGGCTATTATGTTTTTAATTATAGAGATTACCCTTCTCTTATTCGAGGAGGGCATAATTTTAATGTTTTAAGGATTTCTGATAAACCGGTTTATTCTCACAGAAATAGATATGATATAATTTTAGCTTTTGATCAAAAAACAATT
The DNA here is from genome assembly GCA_964493485.1 of uncultured Candidatus Saccharibacteria bacterium. Classification (GTDB taxonomy): domain Bacteria; phylum Patescibacteriota; class Minisyncoccia; order Minisyncoccales; family JANBVM01; genus CAZBMQ01. The sequence goes on along the minus strand of CAZBMQ010000002.1, from coordinate 70,054 downwards.
AATCTCCATCAAAAGGATTTAAAAAAGCAAGGATTTATTGTAGGAGACAAGAGTTTAAAAGCAAAAAAAATATACAAGATTGACATCCAGCCTATTTTAAAAAAGCTTAAAGCCCCCCAAATTATTGAAAATGATATTTTTATTGGGTGGCTTTTTAAATACTTTGGGGTTGATAAAAAATTCTTATTGCGAGAAGCAGAAGACATTTTTAAAAAAGGGAAGATAGATTTAATCAAAAAAGCAATTGAGATAGGTTATGGGATAGGGGAAAAGAAGGAGAGTTTCAAAAGAATAGGCAAAAAGAAATATTTTATTTCAGGAAGTCAAGGTACAGGGGTAGGCGCTATTAATGCAGGAATAGATATTTATATTGCTTATCCAATGACTCCAGCCACCCCTGTGTTGCACTTTTTAGCAGGTAAGCAATTGGAGCACAAATTTTTAGTGTTGCAGTTAGAAAACGAGATTGGAGTAATAAACACTGCTTTGGGAGCTTCTTTTGCCGGAGCTAAAACAATGGTAGGTACTTCAGGAGGAGGATTTGCTTTAATGACAGAAGCAATGAGTTTGGCTGGGATATCTGAAATTCCTTTAGTGGTTTATTTAGCCCAAAGGACAGGTCCTGCGACAGGTGTTCCTACTTATACTGCACAGAGTGATTTGAAATTTGCAGTAAATGCAGGACATGGGGAATTTTTAAGAATAGTTGTGGCTCCAGGAGATGCACAAGAAGCGATAATAAGAACCCAAGAAGCATTTTATCTTTCTTCAAAATACAGGAACTTGGCGATTGTTATAAACGATAAGCATGGAGCAGAGAGTGATTATAGTTTCGATGAATTAAAGATTTCTTCTTTGCCTTACGAAAGATTTATTTTAAAGAATCCTCCGAAAGATTATAAAAGCTATAAGATTACAAATGATGGAGTTTCTCCAAGAGCTGTGCCAGGTCAAGGCCCAGTAGCTAGAGCCACCAGTTATGAACACAATGAATATGGGAATACCATTGAAGATGCTAAATGGACAGTAAGAATGAACGATAAAAGAATAAAGAAAATAAAATATATTCGAGAAGAGATAAAGAAACTCAATCCGGTTAGTGTTTATGGGAAGGGAAAAAATCTAATAATTGGATGGGGATCTACCAAAGGAGCAATTATTGATGCTTTGCATGAGTTAAAAGACTTTAGATTCCTACAAGTTTCTTATATTAGTCCATTTCCTAAAGAAATAGTAGAAAAAGAAATAAAAAAATCTCAAAGGGTAGTTTTAGTAGAGAATAATGCTACAGGATTATTAGGCGATATAATTGCTGAACAGACAGGGATTTTTATAAAAGAAAAGGTTCTAAAATATGATGCTAGGCCATTTACATTAGATGATATAATTTACAGCATCAAAAAGAAAAAATAATTATGAAACCTCAATATTTTGATACAAAAGAAGAAAATACATGGTGTCCTGGTTGTCCGAATTTTGGAATTTTACAAGCAGTTAAAGAAGCTCTAACAGATTTGGTTAATGAAAAAAAGATAAAAGCTAAAGATGTTGCTATCGCCAGCGGTATAGGATGTCATGCAAAGATATTTGATTATTTAAATGTAAATGGTTTTTACGGACTGCATGGTCGGGTTTTGCCTCTTTGTTTAGGTATGAAAGTAGGCAATCCTGAGCTTACAGTCATTGGTTTCGGAGGAGATGGAGATACTTATGCTGAAGGTATTTCTCATTTTGTGCATAACTGTCGTTATAACGCTGACATTACAATGATTGTTCACAACAATAAGGTTTTTGCTCTTACTACAGGACAGGCTACTCCTACATCAGAAATAGGGTTTATAGGTCGTTCCACTCCTTTGGGGGTGAAAGACGGACCGTTAAATCCAATAGCTTTGGCTTTAGTAAATGGAGCGACATTTGTTGCTCGGGGATATGCTTTGGACAGAGTTCATTTGAGAGGGTTAATAAAAGAAGCAATAAAACACAGGGGATTTGCGCTTGTTGATGTCTTACAGCCTTGTTTAACCTTTCACAATTTCGCTCCTTATATCCAAAAACATATTTATAAATTAGATAAAAACCATAATCCTGCTGATTTTAAGCAAGCTTTCAAAAAAAGCATAGAATGGAACTATTCTTTAGACGAAAAAGCCAAAATTCCTGTTGGAATATTTTATAAAATAAAAAAGCCCACTTTTGAAGATCAGTGGCCTCAGTTGAAGAAACCCTGGTATAGAATAAAAAGAAAGATTAATACTTCAAAGACTATTAAAGAATTTGCTTAGTGTCAAACCCTTTTGATATCAGCCCCTAATTTTCTAAGTTTTTCATCCAATTTTTCATAACCCCTATCAATTTGATAAACATTTTCAATCTGGGTCTGCCCCTTTGCTATTAGTCCAGCCAATATCAATGCTGCTCCTGCCCTTATATCAGGAGCATTTATTTTTGTTCCGGTCAATTTCGTTTTTCCGAATATTAAGGCTCTATGCGGATCAGTGATTTCAATATCTGCTCCCATTTTTCTCAATTCATGAAGATGATTAAAACGGTTTTCATAAAGAGGGTCATGAATTAAAGATTTCCCCTCAGCTTGTGTTAGAAGAACAGAGGTTTCAGGTTGTAGGTCTGTTGGGAAACCTGGATAGGGAAGAATTTGAATTTTCGTAGGATGGAATTTTTTTGATTTTTTTACTAATACGGTATTCTTTTTTATCTTGAACTTCACCCCTATTTCTTTCATTTTTTCTAAAAAGAAAGAAAGATGTTCTGGGTTTGTATTTTTGATTTTTCCTTCCCCTCCTGTGATTGCAAAAGCAATTAAAAATGTGGCAGTTTCAGAAGGATCAGGTGATATTCTAAAGCTCGTGCCTTGAAGTTTCTTTTTACCTTTTATTTCGATGGTATGTGTCCCTGCTCCTTTTACTTCTGCCTCCATTTTTCTCAAAAATTCTCCTAAGTCCTGTACTTGTGGTTCGCATGCAGCGATTTCAATCTTTGTCTTGCCTTCAGCTTTTGCAGCCAGCATCATTATGTTTTCAGTTGCAGTGACAGAAAATTCTTTTAATACTACTCGTGTTCCTTTTTTATTCTTTGGAGCCTCGAAAAAGTAAAAATTACCTTTTTCTTTAATCTTTACTCCAAAGTTTCTTAATGCATCTAAATGAGCAGAAATAGGCCTTAATCCAATTCTGTCTCCACCCGGATGAGGAACTTTAAATTTTCTAAATCTTGCCAAAAGGGGCCCTATCAACAAAACAGATATTCTCATTTTTTCAAACACATTAGTTGGGATTTTATTAGGATTAATGTTTGCTGGGTCTATTTTGATTTTTCTTTTTCCCAACCATTTTATCTCAGCCCCCATTTCTTCGAGAATCTTTATTAAATTGAGAACATCTAAACAAAGAGGCAAATTGTCGATTATAGAGCTTTTTTCAGAAAGCAGAGAAGCAGTTAATATGGCTCCTGCTGAATTTTTATATCCAGAAATTTTAACCTCACCCTTCAATGGTTTGCCTCCTTTTATTAAGAAAAATCTTTTTTGCATGATTAATTATTATAAATTAAAATTTAGATTTTGACAAAAATTTTTAATGACTGTTGGAACAAAAAAACACCGAGCAATTACAATTATTTTGTAGCTCGGATATATATTTTAAAAATTATATTTCTTCTCTATCTTAAGAATTGAAAGATGCCCTATGTAAACTTTTCTTTCTTTTGAAGAGATTATTTTTTCAAGCACATGATCTGGAAGACATTCTTCTTTATCTAAAATCTCTCTGATCATTTTACAGTTTGGATGTGAACATACTGCGATATGTTTTCCAATCAATAAAAAGAGATCAGAATCATTAAAAGTTTTTTTAATTTCTTCTATCGAAGCCTTATTGTGGAGCCATTTTGGTATATCTTTAGGAATATTTATTTTTCCTTTTTTTCTTATAACCTTCACCTATTTATTTTTGAAATATCTTTTTAATAAAGATATACCCAGGACGTTTATAAGTCAAATTCTTGTGTTGTTTATTTGATTCAGTTTGATTTTATGATATAAAAATTGAGAGTATGAAGATTCTAAAAATTTCTCCGAAAAATACAAAAAAAGCAATAAAAGAGACTGTAGAAACTATTAAAAAGGGAGGAGTAGTTGTATGCCCTACAGATACAGTATATGGTTTAATAGCAGATGTTAAAAATAATATTGCTATAAAACAGATATTTCAGATTAAAAAAAGATCTTTCAAAAAACCGCTTCCTGTTTTTGTAAAAGATTTAAAAATGGCAAAGTCTATAGCATATATTGGCAAAAGGCAAGAAAAGATTTTAAAAAAGGTTTGGCCCGGAAAATTCACAGCTGTATTGGAGGCAAAATCTTTAAAATTTCCAAAAGGTATTTTGAGCAAAGATAAAAAAATTGGATTGAGGATACCGAAATATAAGTTATTAAACTTATTGTTAAAAGAATTAAATTTACCCTTAGCAGAAACCTCAGCCAATATTTCCGGAAAGAGAGCTATAACAAAAATAAAAGATATATTAAAAGAATTTACAAGAAAAAAATATCAACCTGATTTGGTTTTGGATGCGGGGAATTTAAAAGAATCGCTGTCATCTACAGTGGTTGATTTGGTGGATTTTAAAATCATAAGAGAAGGAGAGATTCCTAAAGAAAAAATTTTAAAAATATTAAGATAATTTTATTTGATTTTTATATAATTATTGGCCAAAATAGAATTAGTAAACTCTATTATTCTGAAGAGCGAGGTAATACCTCGCTCATAAAAAAAACAAAATGTTATGAAAAAAAAGCGAAAGATTACCAAGAAAAAATCTTCTGAATTACCAAAGATTATATGTTTAGGAGGGGGAAATGCAATGCCAAAAGCAGTGTTGACAGGGTTGAAGAAGCATCCTGTAAGAATTTCTGCAATATGTGCAATGTTAGACTCAGGAGGTTCAGCTGGAAGATTGAGAAAGGATTATAAGATTATTTCACCCGGTGACATAAGGCGGGCATTTATAGCTTTAGCGAACACTTCTCCAGTAGTAGAAAACCTCTTTAATTATAGATTTCAAACGGGCGAGCTTAAGGATCATAATTTTGCCAATCTTTTAATTACTGCGTTAGAGCTTTCAACAAATAATTATGACAAGGTATGTGATGAGATGTGTAAGATTTTAAATATTCAGCATCAAGTTTTACCGGTCACCTTGGATAATTCCCATCTCTTTGCAGTTCTGGAAAATGGAAAAATTATTTCTGGAGAAACAAACATTGATAGACCAAAACACAACGGTAGATTGAAGATTAAAAAAGTATTTCTAAGACCAAAAGCTAAAGCATATCCTAAGTCCTTAAAAGCAATAAAGAAAGCAGACCTTATTGTTATTGGGCCTGGAGATTTATACTCTTCTTTGGCTCAGATTCTATTAGTCGAAGGGATACCAGAAGCAATTAAGAAAAGTAAAGCAAAGATAGTATACGTTTGTAATTTGATGACAAAATATGGAGAGACTAATACATTTAAGGTTTTAGATTTTGTTAAGCAAATAGAGTATTATCTGAATGGAGAGGTGGATTATGTAATTTATAATACAAAAAAGCCCTCTTTAAAAAGATTAGCATTTCATAAAAAGATACATCCAGAAGAAATAAAATTGGTGGAGATAGATAAAACCCTTTCAAAAAACAAAAAGTTTATTGGAAGAAATCTTCTTACCCCATCGGGTGAAATTGTTCACGATCCCAAGAAATTAGCAAAAGTAATATTGTCTTTAATATGATTACACAAGCAATAGTATTGGCAGCTGGTGAATCTAAAAGATTTTGGCCTTTGAATAAAAAGCGTAAATGTTTAATTAAGATTATGGGTAAACCCCTGCTTTTTTATACTTTAAAAGGATTAGAGAATTTGGGAATACCAAAAGTGATAATTGTACAAGGGAAAAAAAGAAATGTGCAAAAGGAACTTCAAGAGTACAATTTTAAGTTAAAGATTAAATATGTTGTTCAACAAAAACCAAAGGGTATGGGTGATGCTTTATGGCAAGCGAGAGATTTGTTAAAAGATAGATTTTTAGTTTTAAATGCAGAAAGAGTCGATGTAGATGAGATACTTAAAAATGCAAAATTAAAAATTAAAAGACATAAAAATATTTTATTTGGCAGAAAGACAAAAAACCCGCAACTCTATGGGATAATGAAAATAAAGAAAAATAAAGTTTTAGAAATTGTTGAAAAGCCAAAAAAAGGAAAAGAACCCTCAGATATAAAAGTAGTAGGGATTTATATTTTAGAGCCAAAATTCTTTGATTATTATAAAAAAGTGAAAAAGCACACTTATGATTTTGAAGATGCATTATCGAAATATATGAAAGAAAGAGAGGTTAATGTTGTTATTTTAGGAAAAGAAGAAAAAGCTTCTACTCTTAAATATCCTTGGCATCTTTTTGGAGTAGAAAGATATTTATTCAACAGATATTTGAAAAAGAAGATAGAAAAATCGGCAAAGATTTCGAAAAGAGCAGTTATCGAAGGGAAGGTATATATTGGTAAAAATGTCAAAATTTATAAAAACACCACGATAAAAGGACCTTGTTATATTGGAGAAAACTGTGTTATTGGAGATAATTCTTTAATAAGGGAGTATACTAATTTAGAAGATAATGTTTTAATCGGAGCTCATAGCGAGATTACTCGTTCTATTTTTCAAGAAGATGTCCATACACACTCAAACTTTATTGGAGATTCTATATTGGCAAAAGGATGCAAGATTGGAGCTGGAACGGTTACAGCAAACAGAAGGATAGACAGAAAAGAGATAAAATCTATTGTTTCTAACAAAAGAGTAGATACTGGATTGACTAGTTTAGGATGTATCATAGGCGAAGATACCAAAACTGGAATTAATTGTTCACTTATGCCAGGCGTATTAATTGGCTCAAATTGTGTTATTGGACCAGGTTCTTTGGTAATGGGGAACATTGAAGATGATACAGTTTTTTATACAGAGTTTAAAGAGATTAAAAAACAAAAGAAGAAGTGTTAAAGATGAGAAAGAAAAACCCTTTAAACAGAACTTATAAAAAGAGTCACAAAGAATATGTAATTGGTGTTGATGGGGGAGGGACAAAAACAATTGCTGTTTTAGCTGATTTAAAAGGAAGGATTTTAAAGACAGCAGAAACAGGTCCTTCTAGTTTTGTGAAAGTAGGTCTTAAAAAGAGCGTTTTAAATATTAGCGATGCAATACATAAGGTATTACCAATTACCAAGAAAAAAGAAATATTGTCGACATTTATAGCTTTAGCTGCTGTAGAGGAAAATAAAGAATATAAAAATATTATAAAAAAAGAGCTTTTTTTTGAAACTAAAATCTCCCAGATTTTTAATGGCAAGGTAACCATTGAGAGCGACCAGATTGCTGCCTTTCGCTCCGGCACCAACAAAAAAGATGGTGTTGTTTTGATTTCTGGGACAGGATCGGTTGCCCATGGGTGGAGGGGGAAAAAAGAATCTCATGTTAGTGGTTGGGGATGGTTAGCTGATGAAGGTTCTGCTTTTTGGGTGGGTCAGAAAGCATACCAGGCAGTTTTTAAAGAGTTAGACGGAAGAGGAAAGAAAACCTTGATAACCAATCTTTTGTTTAAGAAGTTTAAAACAAAAAAGCCAGGTGTTTTGAAAAAAAGAATCTATCTTGAAAATAATATAATAAAGAATGTTTCTTTGTTGTCTCGACTAGTAGATAAAGCTTCAAAGAAAGGGGATATGATTGCCAAGGAAATATTAATTAATGCAGGAGAAGAATTGTCCTTAACTGCTATTACTACCATTAAGGAGCTTGGATTGGAACAAACTGAATTTCCTTTAGTGTTGGCAGGAGGAATGTTTAAATGCTCTATAGTGTTAAGAAAAGTAAAGAAAGAAATTAAAAAAATAGCTTCAGGAGTTAAGTTTATCAGAGCCCGAGAGCCTGTGATAGGTGCAGTGAAATTGGCAATTGAACAAATTTAAAAACTGCTTCAAGGGCAGTTTTTTAGTTTTTAGTTTTCTACCATTTTAATAAAAACTCATGATAACCATTTCCTTTGTCGCATTTGGCCCTTTCACACCTTACAGGGTTTTTAACTATTATTTCCAAAAGTTCAGAGAGATATTCTTTTACCATATAACAATACATTGGATGGGGACGGAAGTTCTCCAATCTTATTGTGACATATCTTTCATTCTTACTATACTCTATAACTTTCAGTTCTCCTACACTATAATATCTTCTCCACATTTTAGGGACTTGACGAGCTGCTGTATCAAGTGAAATTAAATATTTCATCAACAATCTTATTACTATAGAAAACTTAGCATTGAATCTTCCCATTTTTTCGAATTCTTCTGGACCGAATCCAAAAATCTTGTTTATTCCTAAAAGCGTAAGGGCGTAAAACTTTAATGGATAAAAGCTCATTGGTTTTATCTCTTTGTATCCAGGGCATCCAAACTTTTTCAAGAAATCTTCTAATTTTTTAAGTTCACTTTCTCCCTTTTCTTTAAGGATAAAATCTAAATGTTCTTTTATCGCAATACCCCTTGCTTCTCCTTTAACATTTAATGCTTCATCGATTTCTTCTTTGGTAAAAATTTCCTCCATATTTCTATTGTATTAAGATTTAAAAAAAATAAAAGCCAAGAAAATTTACTTGGATTTTATTAAAGATAGAGATTTCATTTTCATTAAAAATATTGTGGGCGAGGAGGGACTTGCACCCTCACGGAGGTGAACTCCACACGATTTTGAGTCGTGACCGTCTGCTAAATTCCGGCACTCGCCCGATATTATTTTTTCTTACTATTTGTTTTTTGTCAATCCAAAACTACATTTTTTGTTTGAACATTTTATCTTTCCCCTCTTTGTTTTTATTAAAGGAGAGTTACATTCGGGACATAATTCTCCTGTTGGTTCATCCCAGGTAGCGAAATCACATTCTGGCCAGTTTGAACAGCCATAAAAAAGTTTTCTTTTTTTAGTTCTTTTTTCAACAATATTTCCTTTTTGGCATTTAGGACACTTGATTCCCAAAGCTTTTTTCTCTAAAGGTTCTGTATATTTACATTTTGGGAAGTTAGAACAGGCATAAAATTTTCCATATTTGCCAAGCTTTATAACAAGAGGACTATTGCATTTTGGGCATTTTTTATCAGTTTTTTCATATGTTAATTTTTTGTCAGGTACTTCTTTTTCTTTTTCCTTAAGATTTTTTTCAAATGGTTCATAGAATTCTTTTATTACAGATACCCATTCTTTTTTTCCTTTTGCAATTTCATCCAGGTTCTTTTCCATTCTTGCTGTGAAGTTGATGTCTACAATATCTGGAAAGTGTTTGACCAAAAGATCATTCACTACAATTCCTATTTCTGTCGGACGGAAACGTCTTTTTTCATCTTTTTCTATATAATTTCTTTCCTGAATGGTTGATATTATTGGCGCATAGGTTGAAGGGCGGCCGATTCCTTTTTCTTCTAAAGCCTTTATTAGCGTAGCTTCTGTGTATCTTGAAGGAGGTTGTGTAAAATGTCGGTTAGGAATTAATTTCTCTAACATTAAAATTTCATTTTTTTCCAACGCTGGCAATTCAATCTCCTCAAACCTTATAGGATATATTTTTAAAAACCCATCAAATTTTAATGTTTGGCCATTTGATTGAAAGATATAATTTATTTTCTCTTCACTTTTTGTGGCAGAAATATCTACTTTTATTGAATCAAAGATAGCTGGTGCCATTTGGCACGCAATGAATCTTCTCCAGATTAAATCATAAAGTTTTTTGGCTCTTGGAGTCAGTTTTGAATCTTTTTCAATATTTTGAGGTGTCTTATTGGGATAGGTAGGCCTTATTGCCTCATGAGCTTCTTGGGCAGTTTTACTTTTAGTTTTGTATTTTCTTAGAAATCCTGCCCAATATTTTTCTCCATATTTTTCAATAATAAACTTTTTAGCTCCAAATAAAGCCAGATTAGAAAGATTCAGAGAATCGGTTCTGTGATAGGTGATAAAACCTCTTTCATAAAGGTTTTGTGCTATTTGCATTGTGATTTTTGCAGGAAAATGAAATCTTTTCCAGGCTTCTTGTTGAAGTGTTGATGTGGTAAATGGAGGTAATGGATTTTTTTTGATTTCTTTTTTTTCTATTTCAATAACTTTATAAACAGCTCTATTCAGCTCATTTATTATTTTCTCAGCCTCTTTTTTTGTTTTTATTCCTAATTTGGGAATTGTTTTATTATTTTTCTTTACTAAGAGAGCCTTGAATGCGTATTTTTTTTCCTGCTCTATTTTTTGTTTTTCAAGAAGTGCTTCAATAGTCCAATATTCTTGAGGTACGAATTTTTTAATTTCCCTTTCTCTTTCTACTACCAGTCTTACTGCTACAGACTGGACCCTCCCGGCTGATAGTTTTCTTACTACTTTCTTCCATAAAAAGGGTGAAAGTTTATATCCTACAATTCTATCTAAAATTCTTCTTGCCTGTTGGGCATTCACTAATTTTATGTCAATCTCTCTAGGATTTTTTATTGCCTCTTCAATGGCTGGTTTTGTTATTTCGTGAAAAACAATTCTTTTTGGATTTTTTAGTTTTAGGGCATGAACAACATGCCAGGCGATAGCTTCTCCTTCTCTATCAGGATCCATAGCTAGATAAATTTTTTCAGCTTTTGCAGATAATTTCTTAAGCTGGAGAATTGTTCTTTTTCTCTTTGGAATAACAATATATTTTGGGGTAAAGTTCTTTTCTATATCAATTCCAAAGCTTTTTTCTGGTAAATCACGGATGTGTCCCATTGTGGCTGAGACCTCGTAATCTTCACTTAAAAATCTTTTAAGAGTTCTGGATTTGGTTGGACTTTCTACAAGGATTAGTTTCATATACACTAATAAGTTAATGGAATAATGAAAAAATGTTTTTCCCTAAATTTCTTATTTTGTTTTTTATTTCTAAAACAGCAATAGTGCTTGCCACGCTGGAGGCTGGCAGTTTAGTTTTTTCAATAATTTTATCTATATATAAAGGTCCTTCTTTCAAGGCTTCCAAGACTAAGTTTTCATTTTTGTTTTGCCCTTTAAGATTGTTAGTTTTTCTAGACTTTTTAAAAAGTTTCAGTTCTTTTAGGATATCATCTGCATTTTCTACTAATATTGCTCCTTTTCTAATTAAATTATGACATCCTTTTGAATTTAAAGAATGTATAGAACCTGGAATTGCAAACACTTTTTTATTTTGTTTTCTTGCCCAATTTGCCGTGATTAATGCTCCAGATTTTTGTTTAGCTTCGACTACCAGCACGCCTAAAGATAACCCAGAGATAATTCTGTTTCTATCAGGAAAAGTGAATTTTGTGCCATGCGTTCCTTTGGGGTATTCAGATATTAGACACCCTCCTGTTTCTAAAATTTTTTCAGATAGCTTTAGGTTTGATTGAGGATAAATCGACTTTTCATCAAGCCCTGTTCCCAAAACCGCAATTGTTCTTTTTTGTCTTTCTACTGCTGCTAAATGCGAAAAAGTATCTATGCCTTCAGCTAATCCAGAAACAATTGTTAAACCAGCTTCTGCTAAATCTCCTGCAATTTCTAGGACTATTTGTTTTCCATAGCTTGAACAGCGTCTTGTTCCAACAATAGCAAAACAATTTTCTTTTGGCAAAATTTTACCTTTAAAATAAAGAACTGAGGGAGGATTTTTTATTTTTTTTAGACTCTCTGGATAGCTTTTGTCTTCTTTCCTGACAATTTCGATTTTATGCATAAATTATTAAACTATACCAGTAATATGAAATTTTTAAAACCTACAAGGACCGAAAGCACTTGATTTTTTTTCTTAAATATTTCATTATCTGAATATAGATTTTAAAAACTTAATAAAGGGATTGAGAGTGAAAATAGAAGTTTTTTTTACAACTAAAGAGATAAAGCCTTTTGATTTTCATTTCCAGATTCCTATTTTAAATATAGAAATAAAAGTTGAAAATGGAGGGTTTCCACCTGAGATTTTTGAAGCTTCACAGAAAAATAAAAACACTACCTTGCTTTCTGAGGTTTCAGAGAGTGCCTCTGCTTGTTTTAAAAACTTGAAAGAAACAATAAACGAAATAGCAAAATCAGTGGAGTGGCTTGTGCTCCTTGATTAAAGAGGTCTTTTGACCTTCTTTTTTTATTTTTTCAATTGCTTCAGACAACATTTGGCAGTATAGATTTAATCCCACCCTGTTGATGTTCCCTGATTGTTCTTTTCCTAAAATATTTCCAGCACCTCTCATCTCCAAATCTTTTAGAGCAATTCTATAACCAGCCCCAAGCTCTTGTGCTTCTTTTAATGCCTCTAACCTTATTTTTGCTTTTTCTGAAAGGTTCTTAGGGTGTAAAAAATAGGCAAAGGCTTGGATATGCGACCTGCCAATTCTGCCCCTTATCTGATGAGCTTGAGCCAGCCCTAATCGGGTTGCATTAGCCACTATCAAGGTGTTTACATTTGGGAGATCTAGACCACTTTCAATAATAGTAGTAGCTATCAAGACATCTGTTTTTCCTCTTTGAAATCTTTCCATAGCTTTTACTATTTTTTCTTTCTTTAATCTTCCATGTGCAATATCAAATCTAAGTCTTGGCAAGAGATGTTCTAAGAATTTCTTGGCTGTCTCAATAGTTTCTACTCTATTATGTAGATAATATACTTGGCCTTTACGGGAGATTTCATTTTGAATAGCTTTTTTAATTGTTTTTTCAGAAAATGGGAGAATAAAGGTTTTAACAGGTTGTCTTTCAGGAGGTGGGGTTTTAATAAGACTGATATCTCTTAATGAAGAAAGAGAAAGGTAAAGTGTTCTTGGTATTGGGGTTGCTGAGAGAGACAATACATCGAGAGATGCTCTCATTTTTTTTAATTTTTCTTTTTGTTTAACCCCAAAAAGGTGTTCATCGTCAATTATTAATAGCCCTAAGTTATAGAAAGAGACATCTTTAGATAATACCCTGTGTGTTCCTATTAATATGTCAATCTTGCCTTTTTGTAAATTTTTAATTATTTCTCTTTGTTCTTTTTTTGACTGAAATCTGGAAAGAATCTCAATTGTGATAGGCAGACCCTTGAGTCTTTGTTTAAAATTTTGAAAATGCTGATTAGCCAATATTGTTGTTGGACAAAGTAATATCGCTTGATATCCAGACTTCACTGCTTTTACCATTGTTCTCAAAGCTACCTCTGTTTTCCCAAATCCTACATCTCCACATAAAAGTCTATCCATAGGTTTTTGACTTTCTAAATCTTTTTTAATATCTTCAATTGCTTTTAATTGATCCGGGGTTTCTTCATATTTAAAAGAAGAGGCTAACTGAGAATCAATCTCATCATCTGGAAGGTATGGTTTTCTTTTTACTATTTCTCTTTTAGCATAAATCTCTAAAAGTTCTCTTGCTAATTTTTTAACATCTTCTCTTACTTTTCTTTTTGTTTTTTGCCATAAAGGAGAACCTAGGCGCGAGATCTTAGGCTCTACAAATCCCACATATCTTGATAATTTCCTTTCTAATCCCACAGGGACATAAAGCCTGTCTTTTTGGGCATATTCTAATACATAATACTCATTAGCTGGTAATTTATATTCAGCTATTAATTGTTTTCCTATAAACCTGCCTATGCCGTGGTCTAAATGAACCAGATAATCTCCTGGTTTGATACCTTTTAAGTCAGAAAAGAGTTTTTGTGATTTTAATCTTTTCTCTAAAACAGTTTTTGATTTTTCTTCGTCTTTTACTACTATTGGAAGCTTTTCAATTGTGTCAATTTTATTTCCTAAGAATTCAATGCGTATAGCCCAGTTTGTATTTATTGGGAAAACATCGATAATTCCTCCTCTTTGCGCAAATTCTCCAATTTCTGAAACCTTATAAACCTTTTCATAGCCCATTTCATCTAACTTTCTCAGAAATTCAGAGAAGTTATATTTTTGATCTTTTTCAATAAAAATGGTGTATTTTTCAAAAAAAGATTGCGTTTTTCTTGCTTCTAATATTTTTTTTAAGTTTTTTTCAAACCAAAAATTACCCCTCTTCAGAAAATAGGGGGTTATCCCTACAATAAGGACATTATTTATGAATTCCTTATTTTTCATTTTTTAAGCCATATTTTTGCTTAATTAAATTTATTCATTGTTCTTTCTAAACCATTCTGTAAAAGAAATTCAATAACCTTTACAGCTCTTTCAATAGTCATTTTTATAATCTTTTTTTCTGTTTTTGTAAATTCCCGGAGAACAAACTCTTGGGCACAAAGAATATTTTTTTTAGGCTTAATTCCAACCCTTATTCTTATAAAGTTCTTTGTTTTTAGATAATTAATTATTGATTGGACTCCTTTATGTCCTGCAGCTTCCCTGTTTTTAACAATCTTAATTCTTCCCAAATCAAGGTCTAAATCGTCATGAATTATAATTAAATTTTCTGGTTTAAAATCATTTATTTTATTCTTTCTTATAAAAGATTTCGTTAATTCTTTTACTGCTATACCGGAATTATTCATAAAGGTTTGAGGTTTTGCCAGCACAATTCTCTTTTCTTTGAATTTACCCTTCGAGATTAAAGATTTGAATTTTTTTGAAGACTTAAATTCAGAAAAGTTATTTCTTTCTTTAAATTCATCTACAACCATAAAACCAAGATTGTGTCTTGTATTTTTATATTCTTTGCCTGGATTACCTAAGCCTATAATTAATTTCATATCTTTAATATCTTTATTATATCACTTTTAATGTTTAAAATACTAAAATAGAAATTGTTTATTAGAAAGAGCCTTGTCAAAAAAGAAAAAACTGATATAATAGGAAGATATGAAAAAGTTTTTCTCTCTCATATCTGAGATTATAAGAATAGTAATCTTGGCGGCTGTTATTGTTATTCCTATCCGCTATTTTATTTTTCAACCTTTTTTTGTTCAAGGAATTTCTATGCAGCCCAATTTTGAAAATGGGGATTATTTGATTGTGGACGAGATTACTTATAGATTTAGAAAACCTGAAAGAGGAGAGGTTATTGTGTTTAAATATCCAAGAAATCCGTCCCAGCGTTATATTAAGAGAATTATAGGTTTGCCGGGGGAAACTGTAGAGATAAAAGATGGAAAGATAACAATCTTTAAAAAAGATGGGGAACGGATAGAGCTGAATGAGTCAGCATATCTTCCGGCTGATATTAAAACCTCAGGGAACATAAGGATTACTCTTTCAGATAATGAATATTTTGTTTTAGGTGACAATAGGAATTTTTCTTCTGATTCTAGGCGCTGGGGACCTCTTCCTGAAAAATATATTATTGGAAGAGTATATATTAGGGCATGGCCGTTTGTTGCGTTGGCTAAATTAGAACCTCCTTCTTATTAATGCGTGCCTATAAATTATTATGAGGATTAAATTTCAATCTCCAACAGGAATGCACGATATCCTTGGTGAGGATCAGAAATATTTTCAGAAAATATATAATGTCGTTAATGAAATTGCTACTTTTTATCATTTTGAAAAGATAGAGACTCCGATTTTGGAAGAGACAGAGCTTTTTTCCAAAGGGGTGGGGGTGACTACAGACGTGGTTCAAAAACAAATGTTTTCTCTCAAAACCAAAGGAGGAGATCATTTAACATTAAGACCAGAAGGCACAGCTTCAGTAGTGAGAGCATATCTTCAGCATGGAATGCACGCTCTTTTAAAGCCAGTAAAGCTCTGGTATTTTGGACCATTCTTTCGCTACGAAAAACCCCAGTTTGGAAGATTCCGTCAGTTCTGGCAATTTGGTTTAGAGACTATAGGAGAAGAGAGTCCGATAAGGGACGCGGAGATTGTTCAGATTTTTTATAATATTTTAACAAAGCTGAAATTAAAAGATTTAATTATTGAGGTTAACAGTATTGGAGCAAGTTGTTGCAGGCCATATTATAAAAAACTTTTAGTCAACTATTTGAAATCAAGAGCGAACAGTTTATGTGTTAATTGCCGAAGAAGGATAAAAGAAAATCCTTTAAGGATTTTAGACTGCAAAGAAGAAAAGTGCCAACGGATAGTTTCTCAAGCTCCTCAAATAATAGATCATCTTTGTCAGAATTGTCATCAACATTTTAAAGAGTTTCTTGAGATTTTGGACGAACTTGAAATACCATATCATTTAAATCCTTATTTAGTAAGAGGTTTAGATTATTATACAAGAACAGTATTTGAGATTTTTCCTAATTTTCCAGAGGATAAAGATGCGAAAAAGGAGGGTGTGGAAGAAGTGAAGCCTAGTGCTTTAGGAGGTGGAGGCAGATATGATAATTTAGTTAAAGTGTTAGGAGGAAAACCAACTTTTGCAGTAGGAGGTTCCGGTGGTATAGAGAGAATTGTTTTATGGATGAAAAAAAGAGGGGTAAAAGTTTCAAAAGAAGTAAAACCTGAAATTTTCTTAGCACAATTAGGAAGTTTAGCAAAAAGAAAGTCTTTAAAGCTAATGGAAGAATTTAGAAAAGAAAGATTACCTATTTTAGAATCATTGGGTCGTGATTCTTTAAGGGCACAGTTGAAGATAGCAGATAAGATGGGAGTTAAATATAGTTTAATTTTTGGACAAAAAGAAGCATTGCAAGGAACCATAATAATAAGACATATGGCTACAGGCAAACAAAGAGAGGTGAAGCTAGATAAGATTGTGAAAGAAGTAAAAAAACTTATAAAGAAGTAATAATCTAAAATGTTATGAATTGTATATTTTGCAAGATTATAAAAGGAGATATTCCATCTGAAATAATTTATGAAGATAAGGGGTTTATTGTTTTTAAGGATATTAAGCCCAAAGCCCCTATTCATATTTTGATTGTTCCTAAGAGGCATATAATTTCAGTTAATCACTTGACAAAAAGACATAAGGATTTAGTGGGAGAGTTATTTTTACTTGCAAAAAAAGTTGCAAAAATAGTAAAGTTAGATAAAAAAGGTTATAAACTAGTATTTAATGTAGGCAGAGGAGGAGGTCAAATGATAGATCATTTGCATTTGCACCTTTTAGGAGGGTGGAAAAGTGCAAAAGAAAGAGATATCCCCGGTATGCCTTAATTAATAAACATTATTTAAGTTAAAACTAAACAAATGGCTTTAATAGTAAAAAGAAAAGAAAAAGAAAATCCACAGAGTTTAGTTCGCCGCTTTTCAAAAAGAGTAAAACAAAGCGGAATTTTGCTTAGGGTAAGAAAAGCCCAATACAAGGAAAGAAAGAAATCAAGACAGTTAAAAAAAAGAGCAGCATTACGAAGAGAGGAGAAAAGAAGGGAATATGAGAGAATGGAGAAGTTAGGATTGAAGATTAAATAATTCTCATCTTTGGTGGCACTGCCAAAGATTTTATTTTTTAATATGTTAAAAGAAAAAATCGAAACAGATTTTAAGCAGGCGATGAAAGAAAGGAAAGAGATAGAGATTTCTGTGTTAAGGATGTTAAGGGCAGATATTCTTAATAAAGAGAAAGAAAAAAGGTATAATTTAAGCAAAGAGAAGCCTGAGTTAACTGAAGAAGAGTTAGAAAAAGAGAGTTCTCTTACAGATGAAGAAATTCTACAGGTGATTCTTTCTAAAATAAAAAAAAGCAAGGAGGCAATTTTGAGTTTTGAAAAAGGAGAAAGAGAGGATTTAGTAAAGAAAGAAAAAGAGGAGATTGAGGTTTTGAAGAGGTATTTACCTGAGCAGCTTTCTGAAGAGGAGATAAAGAAAATGGCAAGAGAAGTGATAGAAGAAATTGATGCAAAGGATATTAAGGATATGGGGAGAGTAATGTCAAACCTAATGCCAAAAATAAAAGGGAGGGCTGATGGAAGTTTGGTCTCAAAAATTGTGAAAGAGATGCTTTCTTATGATTGATATTAATAATTTTACTTCTATAAGATTAAACAAAAGATTTTTAAAAAGGATTTCAGAATTTGTTTTAAAGAGTGAAAAGAGGGGCGATTTTTATTTATCTATTGTGTTTGTTGGTTTGGTAAGAATGAAAAGATTGAACAAAAAATATTTAAATAGAGATTATCCTACTGATGTTTTAGCTTTTTCTCATCAAGATAAAATTTTAAAAAATAATATTTTAGGAGAAATTATTATTTGTCCTCATACAGTGAAGAAAAACGCTAAAGAGTTTAATTCTTCATTCAAAAAAGAATTAGCTCGAGTATTGATTCATGGGATTTTACATCTCTTGGGTTATGACCATGAGAAATCGCAAGCGTTGGCTGAGAAAATGAGAAAAAAAGAGGAATATTATTTGAAAAAAATAAACTGGTAAATTAATAATAAACAATACTCAATATCCAATGGCAAAAGAAAGATTAATAACAGGTGTTGACATTGGAACATATAGTACAAAAGCAATGATAGTTGCTGTTGATTCAAAGAACGAGACTGGATTAAATTTAGTTTTGAAGTTAGAGGAGCCTTCAGATGGAGTAAGAAGGGGAACAGTGATAGGTGTTGAAAAAGTTTCTAATATTTTAAGAAAACTTTTTTGGAGGGTTGAGCAAGAGTTGGGTCAAAAAATTAATTCAGTTTATGTGAATGTGAAGGGGAGTCATATATTTTCTACTTCTTCCCGAGGGCTGGTATCTGTTTCTAGGGCGGATCAGAAAATTTCAGAAGAAGATATCCAAAGAGTTTTGCAAGCCGCAAGAACTATAAATTTACCTTCCAACAAAGAGATTTTTGAAGTTTTTCCTAAAGAATTTATTGTAGATGGAGAAAGAGGTATTAAAGATCCTATTGGACTTCAAGGAGTAAGATTGGAAGTTGAAGTTTTAGCCCTAGCAGGATTTTCTCCTTATTTGGAAAATACTAAACAAGCTGTTTTGGATGCTGATCTTGGAGTTTTAGATATAATTCCTTCCTCTATAGCAGCAGCAAGATCAGTGCTTACAGAAAAACAAAAAGAATTAGGGGTTGGTCTTTTAGATATAGGAGCAGGAATTACTAGCTTAGCTGTATTTGAAGAAGGAAATCTAATACATTTTGCTGTGTTGCCTATGGGATCTAGTAATATTACTAATGATATAGCCATCGCTCTGAAAACCGATATTGATATTGCAGAAAGAGTAAAAATTGAATACGGCTCTTGTCTTTTTAAAGGAAGAGATGTAAAGAGAAAGATAAATATTGGAGAGGATACTCCTTTGGTGTTTTCTCAAAAATTTTTAATTAAGGTTATTACAGACAGGGTCTCAGAGATTTTTGAAGAGGCTAATAAAGAATTGAAAAAGATTTCAAAAGAAAAACTTTTGCCCGCAGGAATAGTTTTGACTGGAGGCGGAGCTAAATTGCCAAAGATTATAGAATTAGCCAAAAATAAATTTCATCTACCTGTGCGCTTAGGAATACCAAAAGGAATTGAAGGACTAAATGGAGATTTAAGCCTAGCCACTGTATGTGGTTTAGTGCTGATGGGAGCTGATGAAGAGAAAAAGAAACCTGGCTTAGATTCCTGGAGAAGGGTATTTTCTAAAGTTAAAAACCTATTAAGAATTTTTATTCCATAAAGGTTTTATGAATTCAGCAACAAAAATAAAAGTAGTAGGAGTAGGGGGTTCTGGAGGGAACGCTATTTTTAGAATGAGAAAGTCTAAGATAAAAGGAGTGGAATTGATTGCCATGAATACAGATTTTCAGGATTTGAAAAAAATAAAAGCTGATGTGAAATTGCAGATCGGAGGCGAGATAACTAAAGGCTTAGGTACAGGAATGAATCCAGAAATTGGAAAAGCAGCTGCTCTTCAAAGCAAAGAAGAGATTAGAGAAGTTTTACAAGGAGCAGATATGGTTTTTATCACAGGGGGATTAGGTGGAGGTACAGGTAGCGGGGCAGCTCCCATTATTGCTGATATTGCGAAAGGTTTAGGTATTTTAACTGTGGCTGTTGTCACACTTCCATTTTCATTTGAAGGGGCTTACCGAAAAAGGATTGCGCAAGTGAGCAAAGAAGCATTAAGAAGTAAGGTTGATGCTTTGGTGATTATTAAGAATGACAAGTTATTAGATACACTTGAACCAGATACACCTTTGTTAAGTGCGTTTTGGCTTTGTGATGATATTTTGAGAGAAGCAGTAAAAGGGATCTCAGATTTGATTTTGCTTCCGGGAATAGTTAATGTTGATTTCGCTGATGTAAAATCTATTTTGGAAAATTCAGGCAGCGCTTTATTTGGGATAGGCAAGAGCAGAGGAGAGAAGAGAGCAGAAGAAGCTGTAATACAAGCTTTAAATTCTCCTTTGCTTGATTTAACTCCCAGGGGAGCTAAGGGAATATTGTTTAATGTTTCAGGAGAGGATGTTGCACTTTCTGAGATAGAAGAGATAGGAAAAATTATTACTAAAGAGATTAATCCTAAAGCCAAGGTGATTTTTGGTGCTGTTCAAGATGAAAAATTAAAAAAAGGAGAAATAAAAGTGACAGTTATTATTACAGGATTTTAGATTTTTTGACCTGTGGATAACTTTAATTTTCTTTTAAAATTAATTGGGTTTGACCCAATTTTTTTGTCAGAGTAAAATAGAATATCATGCCATTGAATAAAATTACTAAGGTTCAAAAAAGAGATGGAACTATTGTAGACTTCGATCAATCAAGAATCTCAGACGCTATTTTTAAAGCTATTACTGCCACAGGGCAAGGAGATGGAAAAAAATCAAAAAGACTTTCAAATAAGGTAGTGAGGATTCTAAACAGACGATTTAAGGAAAACGAAATTCCTACAGTAGAACAGATTCAAGATATTATCGAAGAGGTTTTAATTTTAGAAGGATTGGTTGATACAGCTAAAGCATATATTCTTTACAGAGAACAAAGAAGAAGAATAAGAGAGGCTGTTGTGGTTAGTGAGGAAGCAGTGGAGAGAATTGATCAATATTTAGGAAGACTGGATTGGGAGGTTCAAGAAAACGCCAACATGGCTTTTTCTCTTCAAGGACTAAACCATTATGGAGTTTCATATATTATTAAAAGATATTGGCTCAATAAAATTTATCCAAAAGAAGTTAGAGAAGCAAACGAAGCAGGAGATTTACATATTCACAACCTGGACACCTTAGGGTGTTATTGTATGGGTTGGGATCTTTATGATCTTTTACTAAGGGGGTTTGGCGGAGTTCCTGGAAAAGTAGAGTCAAGACCGCCAAAGCATTTCAGGGTAGCATTGGGGCAAGTTGTAAACTTTCTCTATACCCTTCAAGGCGAAGTAGCAGGTGCTGTCGCCTTTTCTAATTTTGATACGCTTTTAGCTCCATTTATTCGATATGACAATCTAAGTTATCAGCAAGTAAAGCAATCTCTTCAGGAATTTCTTTATAATATGGCTGTGCCTACTCGCGTAGGCTTTCAATGTCCCTTTACCAATATTACATTGGATCTTAGGCCTTCTCCTGCTTTTGCTAAACAGCCCGTTATTATTGGTGGAAAACCTCAAAAGGAAACCTATCAAGAATTTGAGGAAGAAATGAAAATTTTTGATAAGGCTTTTTATGAGGTTATCCTCGAGGGAGATAAGAGCGGGAGACCATTTCATTTTCCAATACCCACTATTAACATTACCAAAGATTTTCCTTGGGACGATCCTGTATTTGATTTGGTTTTTGAAGCTTCAGCAAAATACGGGACTAATTATTTTGCAAATTATATAAATTCTGAAATGAAGCCTGAGGATGTTCGTTCGATGTGCTGTAGACTTCGTCTTGATTTAAAAGAGCTTCACAATAGAGGAGGAGGAGGGTTGTTTGGTTCAGGCTCTCTAACAGGCAGTATAGGAGTAGTAACCATTAATCTCCCCAGGATAGGTTATTTATCTAAAACAAAGAGAGAATTTTTCAAGAGATTGACAAAAATGATGGATTTAGCAAAGGAAAGTTTAGAGATAAAGAGAAAAGTATTAGAGAATTTAATAGAAAAGGGACTGTATCCTTATTCAAAATATTACCTAGAGGGTGTAAAGAAGATGAGAAACAGATATTACGCAAACCATTTTTCAACAATAGGATTAGTAGGAATGAATGAGGCACTTTTGAATTTTATAGGTGAAAATATTGCTTCAAGACGGGGAAGAAGGTTTGCTTTAGAAGTAATGGACTTCATGAGAGATAGACTAGTAGAATATCAAGAAGAAACAGGCAATATTTATAACCTTGAAGCAACTCCTGCCGAAAGCACAAGCTTCAGGTTTGCTCTTAAAGATAAAGAGAGGTTTCCTGATATAATTACAGCCGGTACAAAAAAGGTTCCTTATTACACCAATTCTACCCATCTTCCTGTCGATTACACTGTAGATGCATTTAAGGCATTAAAGCTACAAGATAAATTACAGTGCAAATATACAGGAGGCACTGTTTTACATTTATTTTTAGGGGAAAGACTTTACGATATTCAAAATGTTAAAAATTTAGTGAGGAAGGTTTTTGAAAACTTCCATTTACCCTACATTACTATTACTCCTACCTTTTCAATATGTCCTGTGCATGGATATTTATCAGGAGAGCATTTTTACTGTCCAAAATGTACTATTGAACAACCATGTGAGGTTTATTCAAGAATCGTTGGTTATTTGAGGCCAGTTCAGCAATGGAATCTTGGAAAGCAACAAGAATTTAAAGAAAGAAAAGAGTACAGGGTTAAAGAAGTTCCCCCTAAAATTAAAGTTAATAATTTGAAACTAAAAGTATAATAAGTTTATGCAGATAGGTGGGCTTCAAAAATTAACCCTTATTGATTTCCCTGGTCGCTTAGCGGCCACTGTTTTTCTTGTAGGGTGTGGTTTTCGTTGTCCATTTTGCTATTCTTCAGAACTTGTATTGCCAGAGAAAATTAAAAATCAGCCCAAAATATCACAAAAAGAATTTTTCAGTTTTTTGAAAGACAGAAAAGGGTTATTAGAAGGTGTAGTAATCTGTGGAGGAGAGCCTACTCTTAATAAAGAATTGCCGGCTTTCGCAAGAAAGATTAAAAAAAATGGATATTTGGTAAAACTTGATACTAATGGTTCGAATCCTGCGATGTTGAAAGAATTAATAGATAAAAAACTTATAGATTATGTGGCAATGGATATAAAGGGCCCAAAAGAAAAGTATGGAGAGATTGTTGGAATGCCAAAATGCTGGAGCAACAGAATGATGAAGAATATTGAAAAAAGTGTAGAGATTTTAAAAAATTCTAAGATTGATTTTGAATTTAGAACTACTGTGGTGCCGGGCTTATTAGAAAAAGAAGACATTTTAAAGATTGTGCATTGGATAAAACCAGCCCCTAAATATTTCCTACAAAACTTCAGAGCCGAGAAAACAATTGATTCGAGTTTTCAAAATATAAGACCTTATCCTAATGAGTATTTATTAGAAATTCAAAAAGCGATTGCACCGTTTTTTGACATCTGCCAAATAAGATAATTTTTAATGACAAAATCTAAAGCATTATTGTGCATTTGTCTCTCTTTTATAGGAGGGATTTTTTTTGATTCTTTTATTTCTATTTTTCAACTCCCTCTTTTATTAATTTCTGGATTTTTTCTTATCATTCCTTTTAGGAAAAACAAAGAGTTCATTATAATTGCTCTTTGTGTTTTAAGTTTCATCTTTGCTGCATGGCTTCATCAAAAAGCAGTTTTTACAGCAGAGAACAACCTTCTTAAAGAATATATAGGCAAAAAAGATATAAGTATAATAGGAATTGTCGATAATTTGCCTATAACAAGAGAGAAAACAAGAAAATTAAAGATTAGAGTATTGCAGATAGGAAAGAAGGAATTTTCAACTAAAAAAGAGAGGGTTTTAGTAACCTACTGGAAATATCCTGAATATGAGTATGGAGATAGGTTGAAGATTACAGGAGAGTTAAAAGAACCAAAGGTTTTTAATGACTTCAATTATAAAGAGTATTTAGCGAAAGATAAAATATATGCTGTAATGGATATTCCCAAAATAGAATTACTCAGTAAGAATTCTGGAAATCAATTTTTAAAAACCTTATTCTTTTTAAAAAACACTTTGAAAAAGAGTATAAACAAAATACTTCCTATGCCTCAGGCAGGATTATTAGAAGCATTGATTTTTGGAGATGAAGAAAATATTTCAAAAGAATGGAAGGAGAAATTTAATCTTACAGGGACTCGTCATATAGCTGCTGTTTCTGGAATGAATATTACAATTATTTCTGTTTTAATTTTAAACTTCTTTTTGTTTTTAGGCTTTTGGAGGAACCAGGCGTTTTATCTTTCTGTGATTTTCATTTTACTTTATGTTTTAATTATTGGAGCTCCAGCTTCTGGCGTGAGAGCTGGGATTATGGGTATTCTTCTTTTAACAGCTCAATATTTTGGAAGGATTTCTAATGGTTTTAGAGCAGTTATTTTTTCGGCAGTTTTAATGTTGTGGTTTAATCCTTTACTTTTAAAATCAGATATAGGTTTTCAGCTTTCTTTCTTGGCAGTATTAGGATTAGTTTATCTTCAACCTATATTTTTAAATTTGTTTAAAAAACTTCCAAAGACATTGGAAATAAGATATAGTTTGTCTTCTACACTAGCTGCACAATTTTTTACTCTTCCTGTCTTGATTTATAATTTTGGTCAAATTCCATTGGTAGGACCTTTTGTTAATCTTTTTATTATTCCTTTTTTATCATTGATTACAATTTTAGGGTTTATTCTTGCATTGTTAGGTGTATTTTTTCTCCCGATAGGAAAGCTTATGTCTTTTTTGGTCTATCCTATTTTAACCTATATATTAAAAATAATTGATTTTTCCTCAAAACTATCTTTTATTGCTTGGCGCTTTGAAAATATTTCTTTTATTTGGGTTTTTATTTTATATATATTTTTAGGACTTGTCACTTATTGGTTACAAGAAAAGCAGAGATTGAGATTTCTGCAATATTAAATAACACAAATAAACTAGATACGCCCTAATTCAGCCATGGCTGAATTAGGGCGTATTCATAAATACAAAAAACAAGATAAAATTTGTGCAAAATTAAAAAGCTTTTTTAAAAAAGCTTTTCTTTTAAAGATTTAGAAAAGAACAAAAAAGAACAAAAATAAATAAAAAATAAAAATTAATGATTATTTTTCTTTAAATTTCTAATTTTTTTACGTATTCTTATATTATACAGATCTAATTGTCCATCTCCAACTATCAGGATTCCTCCTAATAGTTTTTGAATTTTCTCTTTTTTTACTTCTTCGGGGTAAAAAAAATCAAAATCTCTACAGTTGGTACTCGTTCTGGTGATCTCATTAAAACTATTTATCAATTTTTCGACCTTATTCTCTAATTCCAAGATGTTCGTTTCAGTTTTTTGTGGTGGCAACACGTCTATCACTTTTTATTTTTTAAAAAAACAGGTATATTTTTTCTTTTTATCACTAAACCAAAAACTAATCAAGCCTTAAATGTCAAACCAAAAGAATTTTGATAAAATAAAATATATGAAAAAGCTTGATAATCACAAGGCTTGGATAGTTTCTGTAAATATGGGTTATGGTCACCAAAGAACAGCTTATCCCCTGAAGCATTTAGCTTTCAAGGGAGAGATTATCAATGCTAACAGTTATAATGGAATTCCTAAAAAAGACAGAAAGATTTGGGAAGGAGCAAGAAGTTTTTATGAGTTTATTTCAAAGTTTAAACGTGTACCATTAATTGGAGAGTTTTCTTTTTCAATCTATGATAGGTTTCAGAAAATCCTTAGTTTTTATCCCAAAAGAGATTTATCTAAACCTAATTTTTCCCTCAAAAGATTTAACGCTTTGTTTAAAAAGGGCTGGGGCAGACACCTTATTGATGGATTAAAGAAAAATCCCTTACCTTTTGTTTCTACTTTTTTTATACCTGCTTTTATGGCAGAATATTTCAATTATCCGGGTGAGATTTTTTGTATTGTATGCGATGCAGATATAGCAAGATCATGGGCTCCCTTAATTCCTTCTACAAGCAAGATTAAATATTTTGCCCCGACCGAAAGAGTGGTAGAAAGGTTGAAGCTCTATGGTGTAAATCCTAAAAACATTTTCTTTACAGGATATCCATTGCCATTAGAGAATATAGGGTCTGAAAACTTGGAGGTATTAAAACAGAGTTTGGCTGAACGTCTTTTAGTTTTAGATCCTCAAAAAAGGTATTTCCAAAGATATCAGCCTTTAATTAAAAGATATATAGGGAAGTTGCCCAAAAAATCTTCGCGCCCATTCACTGTGATGTTTGCTATAGGAGGAGCTGGTGCACAAAAAGAAATTGGATTCAAGATTTTAAAAAGCTTAAAAGAAAAAATTAAAGCCAAAAAAGTAAAGCTTATTTTAGTTGCAGGGATAAGAGATTGGTTGAGAGAGTATTTTATAGAAAGAATAGAAGATTTAGGTTTGCAGAACAGTGTACCAGAGAATATAGAAATAATTTTTAATGAGGAAATAGAGGAATATTTTAAAGCATTTAATCTTGCATTAAAAAAGACAGATATATTGTGGACAAAACCAAGTGAGCTATCCTTTTATACATCGTTAGGTCTTCCTATCGTTATCGCTCCTTCAATTGGTTCTCAGGAAGATTTTAATCGAGAATGGCTTTTAAGATTAGGATCTGGAATCTTGCAAGAAAATCCAGAATATGCTGATGAATGGCTTTTCGATTTATTAGAGAAAGGCTGGTTTGCAGAAGCTGCGATGCAGGGTTTTATTGAAGGAGAGAAAAGAGGGGTTTTTAATATCCAAGAAATAATATTTGGACAATAAGATTATAAAAAATGGAAATTAAAAAGATTCTATTGTTAATTTTTATTATTTTTTTAATTCTTTTTGTGTATTTTTTTGTAGGTTTTCCCAAACCAACTGAAGATATTGTTTTTGGAGTAAATTTTTCACAGAAACACGCTCAACAAATGGGTCTGGATTGGAAAGAGACTTATTTAGCTTTACTTGATGACTTGCAAATTAAGAATCTGAAGTTGATTACCCATTGGGATTTGATTGAGAAAGAAAGAGGTAATTTCTTTTTCGATGATTTAGATTGGCAGATTGAAGAAGCCCAGAGAAGAGACGTGAAAATTATCTTAGTCATTGGTATGAAAACAGGGCGATGGCCTGAGTGTCATATTCCAGAATGGGCAAAAGGTTTATCTAAAGAACAACAACAAGAAAGAATTTTAGAATTGGTTAAAAAAATTGTTATAAGATATAAAAACCAGCCATCAATAGTTGTATGGGAAGTAGAAAACGAACCCCTTTTTCCTTTTGGGGAGTGTACCTGGAAAGATAAAAATTTTTTGAAAAAAGAAATAGCTTTGGTAAAATCATTAGATTCTAAAAGACCTATTTTAGTTTCAGATAGTGGCGAGGGGTCTTTTTGGATTACCTCTGCTAGGTTAGCAGATATTGTTGGAATTACAATGTATAAAAAGGTTTGGTTTAGAGAAGCTAAAATATATGTTTTTTATCCATTTCCTCCTACATTTTATTGGAGAAAGGCCCGAATTATCAAAAATATTTTTAAGAAAGATGTTATTTGTGTAGAGCTACAGACAGAACCTTGGTGTCCTAATTTGCTTTACAATTGCAGTATAGAAGAACAGAAAAAGAGTATGGATTTGAGACAGTTTAAATACAATATTGAGTTTGCAAAAAGAACAGGGCTTAATAAATTCTATTTATGGGGAGGAGAGTGGTGGTATTGGATGAAAGAAAAACAGGGAAACCCTGAAATATGGGAAGAAGCTAAGAAATTATTTCAATAATATGCTAAGCATAATAATTCCAGCTTTAAACGAAGAGAAATATCTTCCTGAATTACTTAAAGGCCTGAAGGAACAAAAATTTAAGGATTATGAGATAATTATTGCAGATGGTGGTTCTGTTGACAGAACAGCTGAAATAGCTAAAGAGTTTGGGTGTAAAGTTGTAAAAGGAGGTTTGCCAGCAAAAGGACGGAATAATGGAGCTGAGGTAGCTAAAGGTGACTTATTTTTGTTTATGGATGCAGACAACAAGATAGGGTATGAAACTTTTTTGCAAGACCTTATTAATGAGTTTAAAAGAAGAAAATTGAAAGTTGCTTCTTTTCCAATATATCCAAACGGAACAAGATTTGATAAGTTCGCTTATTGGGTGTATAATATGTGGGTTAAAATAAGTCAAAATTTTTTGCCTCATGCTACTAATTCTATTTTAGTAACGAAAGAAATTCATAAAAAAATTGGAGGATTTGATGAGGAGATTAAATTAGCAGAGGATCATGACTATGTAAGGAGAGCAAAAAAATACGGAAGATTCGGATTTATAGAGATTAAACCTATATTGACCTCTTCCCGGAGGTTTGAGAAAAAAGGAAGAATAAAAACCTATTTGAAATATATATTAGCTGGAATTTGGATGTTATTCTTTGGACCTATAAAATCTGATATCTTTAAATATAGATTTATTACTGTATTGAAAAATAAAATAAAATAATAGATAATAAAATTTAGTATGATTAGCTATAATTTACCAGAATTTAAGTTACCAGAATTAAAACCAAACAAAACAGAATTTTTAAAATCTCCTGAACCAAAAAAGAGGGCAGTTTTAGGATTAGTTCTTATAATTCTTATTTCCTCTTTTTTTGGGTTTTTTGCAGGAGTGTTGTCCAGTAATTATTTTTATCAGGAAGTCATAGAATTATTCGATAAATTAAACTTACAGATTAACAGGCCCCAAGCTGGTTTTCAAACCAAAAATAATTACACTCCACAAACAACTCAAGAGGAAGCTGTGATTAATGTAGTCAAGAAAGCATCCCCATCTGTGGTTAGTATTATTATCAGCAAAGATCTCCCTGTTTATGAAGAGTATTATTATTCACCTTTTGAAGAATTTTTTGGTCAGCCATTTTTCGAGTTTAAAATTCCTCAATATCGCCAAAAGGGATTTGAGAAAAGACAGGTAGGAGGGGGAACAGGTTTTATTATTTCAGAAGACGGAATGGTGCTGACAAATAAACACGTGGTTTTAGATGAGGAGGCAGAATATACTATTTTAACTGTGGACGGGGATAAATATCCAGCAAAGGTTTTGGCGAGAGATCCAGTTCAGGATATAGCAATATTAAAGATTAAACAAAAAGAAGGGGATGAAGAAAAATCTTTTCCTAAAATCCAATTAGGAGATTCAGACAAGATACAGATTGGACAGACAGTGATTGCTATAGGTTATGCATTAGGTAAATATCAAAACACGGTCTCAGTAGGAGTGGTGGCAGGTTTGGGAAGAACCATTACAGCCTCGGGAGGTGGATTTTATGAGGTTCTTGAAGATATAATCCAGACAGATGCTGCTATTAATAAAGGAAACTCTGGGGGTCCACTTTTGAACCTGAAGGGAGAAGTGATAGGAATAAATACAGCAATTGATGTTCAGGGACAAAATATAGGATTTGCTGTTCCAATTAATAAAGCAAAGAGAGATATTCAACAGGTAAAAACAACCGGTAAGATTGTCTATCCTTTCTTGGGCGTGAGATATGTGTTGATTAATGAAGATGTGAAAAAAGAATATAATCTTCCGGTAGACTATGGGGCATTGATAATAGGGGGAAATGGAGAACCTGCTATTTTCGAAGGCTCTGCTGCTGAAAAAGCTGGATTAAAAGAAAAAGATATAATTTTGGAGTTTAATGGAGAAAAGATTACTCAGAAAAACAGTTTGGCAAAAATTATTATGAAATATAATCCTGGCGATGAGGTTTCTTTGAAGATATTAAGAGGGGAAGAAGAAAAGATTGTTAATGTTGTGTTAGGAGAGAGAAGTGAGTAATTTTGAATAATAAATTGCTTTTTAATAGATTTTTGATATAATTATATACCCTCTCTGGATTTTTTTATTATTATAAAATAAATAGTCATATATGATGAACGGAGGTCAATTTACTCATAAAGCTCAAGAAGCAATAATTGCAGCCCAAGAATTAAGCAAGAGAAGGGATCAGCAACAGATCGATGCCTTGCATTTGCTGTATGCTTTACTTGAACAAGAAGAAAGCATTGTTTTGAATTTATTGGAAAGAATAGGGGTAAATGTAGAAACCTTAAAGAAGAACACGGAATCAGCTTTAAACAGGATTCCTACTATCATCACACCTACCGGTTTTGGTCAGTTTTATTTGACTCAAGATATGGCAAAGGTTTTGGATAGCGCCAAAAAAGAAGCAAGGAAAATGGGAGATGAATATATTTCAGTTGAACATTTATTTTTGGCGCTTTTAACCACAAAGACAAAGGCAAAAGAAGTTTTAGATAAAGCAACTTTTTTAAAACCTGAAAGTAAGGCAGGCTCTTTAGAGTTTGGAAAGCTAGATTATGACTTGGTCTTAAAAGAATTAGCTAAGATAAGAGGAGGACAAAGAATAACAGATCCTAAACCAGAGACAAAATATCAGGTCATAGAGAAATATGCAAGAAACCTCACCTCATTAGCCCGAAAAGGAAAATTGGATCCTGTAATCGGGAGAGAGGATGAGATAAGAAGATTGATGCAGATCCTTTCGAGAAGAACAAAGAACAACCCAGTGTTAATTGGAGAAGCTGGTGTTGGAAAGACAGCTATCGTAGAGGGGTTAGCGCAAAGAATTGTTGCAGGTCAAGTTCCAGAAAGCTTGAAAGAAAAAGAAATTATAGCTTTGGATTTAGGAGCCTTAGTTGCAGGAACAAGATATAGAGGAGAATTTGAAGACAGGGTTAAAGCCCTTTTAAGAGAGATTAACAGGGCGGGTGGTAGATATTTATTGTTTATTGACGAGCTTCATACATTAGTCGGGGCAGGAGCCGCAGAGGGTGCCATTGATGCCTCAAATCTTTTAAAGCCTGCCTTAGCAAGAGGAGAATTAAGAGCAATAGGAGCTACTACCTTGAAAGAATACCAAAAATATATCGAGAGGGACCAGGCTTTGGAAAGAAGATTTCAGCCAATTTATGTGGCAGAGCCATCAATTGAAGACACCATTGTGATTTTAAGAGGAATAAAAGAAAAATACGAACTGCATCATGGAGTGAAGATAACAGATGCAGCTTTGGTTACCTGCGCTCAATTAGCAGCTAGATATATCCCAGACAGGTTTTTACCTGATAAGGCAATAGATTTGATGGACGAAGCTATGAGTTCATTAAGATTAGAGATAGAGTCAGAACCTTCTGAATTAGAAGATTTAAGAAAAGAAATTAAAAAATTAGAGATTGAAAGAGAGGCAATAAAAAAGGAAAAGGGTGCAAAAAGAAGATTAAAGGTAATATCAAGGCAACTTTCTGATTTAAAAGAAAAAGAAGAGGCTATCAAGACTAAATGGCAGACAGAAAAAGAATTGATAACTAAAATCAAAAATCTTAAAAAAGAGATTGAAGATGCTAAGTTTGAAGCTGAAAAAGGGATTGCTGAAGCAGACCTGCAAAAGGTGGCTGAAATAAAATATGGCAAGATACCTCAACTTTTAAAAGAATTAAAAGCTTCTGAAAGGAAATTAGCAAGAATTCAAAAGAGACACCCTATTTTAAAGGGAGAGGTTGATGAAGAAGATGTGGCAAGAGTAGTTTCAAGATGGACAGGAATTCCAGTAACAAGATTATTGGAAGAAGAAGCAAAGAAATTAGAAAAGATGGAAAGGGTTCTTTCGGAAAGAGTAATAGGACAAAAAGAAGCAATTATAGCTATCTCTAATGCCATCCGCAGGGCAAGGGCAGGGATTTCTGAAGAAAACAGACCCCTTGGTTCTTTTATGTTTTTAGGTCCTACTGGAGTAGGAAAGACAGAGACGGCAAAAGCTTTAGCTGAGTTTTTATTTAATGATGAGAACGCTATGATTCGTTTAGATATGTCAGAGTATATGGAAAGGCACACGGTTTCTAAAATGATAGGTTCTCCCCCAGGTTATGTAGGTTATGACGAGGGAGGTCAATTAACAGAGAAAATAAGAAGAAGACCTTATAGTGTTGTTTTGCTAGATGAGATAGAAAAAGCTCATCCTGAAGTTTTTAATATCTTACTTCAGATTTTAGAAGATGGAAGATTGACAGATGCAAAAGGAAGGGTGGCTTCTTTTAAGAATGCAATTTTAATTATGACTTCAAATGTAGGCTCAGACATCATTGCTAAAGAAGCTTCGCTAGGTTTTGTGGGGGGAGATAAAGAAAAAGCTCAAAGAGAAACCTTAAGAAACAAAGTCCTCACAGCTTTAAAAGAAAACTTTAGGCCAGAGTTCTTGAACAGGATTGATGAGATTATTATCTTTAATTACTTAACAAAAGAAGAAATAAAAAAGATAGCAGAGTTAGAACTCAAAAAAGTAGTGAAGAGGTTGTCTCAAAAGAAGATTGATTTAAAAGTTTCTGAAAAAGTAAAAGATTTCATTGCTAAGAAGGGATTTGATCCAAATTTAGGAGCAAGGCCATTGAAGAGAGCGATTCAAAAGAAAATCTTAGATCCGCTTTCTCTTAAAATTGTTTCAGGAGAAATAAAAGAAGGAGACAGAGTGAGAGTAGATTTGAAAGACGGAAAGATAGTTTTTCAGGGACCTAGAGATTTTATTAAAAAAAGAGAATCAAAAAAACAAAAAGTAGCGGTTTGATTTAGAAAATGAGAAAAATTTTCTTTTATATCTTATTGAGTTTTATAGTAGGAATTTGTGGTGGTATTTTTGCAGACCAAATCCTTTGGCCTTATTTTGTTGAAAAACCTCTTTTCTATAA
Source organism: uncultured Candidatus Saccharibacteria bacterium (assembly GCA_964493485.1). Taxonomy (GTDB): domain Bacteria; phylum Patescibacteriota; class Minisyncoccia; order Minisyncoccales; family JANBVM01; genus CAZBMQ01. The sequence continues at coordinate 37,277 of CAZBMQ010000002.1, read as the reverse complement.
ATACAATTTAGAACAAACTCCAGTGTATGTTACTGAGAGAAAAGAGATTACTATTCAAGAAAATGTGGCATTACAGAATGCCTTTGATAAGGTAAAAAATACAATAATTGGAATAAAGACAATTGTTCCCAAAAGCAAGGTTTTAGAAGGATCAGGATTAATTCTTACTTCTGATGGTTTAGTGGTTACATTAGCTGATTTAGTACCCAAAGGGGGTGATTTTAATTTTTTTGTAGACGGGGAACTTGTTTCTTTTCAAATTTTAAAAAGAGATTTAAAAGAAAACTTAGCTTTGATAAAGATAAAACAGGAAAACCTTCCGACAGTAGAATTTGCTGAATTTGAAAAATTAAGGCAAGGAGAGAGAGTATTTCTTGCAGGTATAATTTTTGAAGAGGGAGAAATAAAAAAGATAGTAAATGAAGGGGTTGTAAAATATTTTGATAAAGAGATTATAAAGACAAGTATTTTAGAGACTACTACCTTAGCAGGTAGTCCATTATTTAATATTGAGGGTAAGCTCTTGGGACTGAACCTGGTTGATAAATGGGGAAGAGTTAGTACAATTCCTATTATAAAAATAAAATCCTTTGCCGGGTTTTAAAATATGAAAACAATAATTAAACAACAAAAAGGAAACCATATAGTCTTGATAGACTTGATATTTAGTTTGATTTTGATTGGGATAATGCTTTATTATGCAATCTTTTCTTAATATTTAAGAGAATTGATTTTAAAAATATTTAAAGGATGGTTTTTTACCATCCTTTTTAAATGTATTGCTCCTCTCTTTATAAAAGAGTGAAAGAAAGGGTAAAGCGAAATCCAATGTATCAAGGGAATAAAGGGGATATAAAAAAGAAAGAAGTTGAAAACTTAATAATAGAGGGCTTCCCTTCTTTTACGAGAGGAGCAAACTGTTTTCTATTTATTATATTTCTCTTTTTAATACTTATGTCAAGTCGTTTAAATAAAAAAACAAGGAAGGTAATAAAAAAGCCTTCCTTTTTATTTTTTATTTATTACTTTTAGGTTTTCGATTTTTTGACGAACTTTTTCTAATTTTTCTTTTAATTTTTTTATGTCTTTATGATGATTGTGATTTGTTCCTATAATTACTCCTTCTGTATCGAGAAGATCAATAATTTCAATGTCTTGACAGCATCTGATCTGTGCTTCTAATAATTTTTTCTCTTCTTCTAATCTTTTTATTTCTGTCCTGTTTATCACCTTTTTAAATACTTTAGATTTAACTATACATTGATGAAATTTTTCGTCAAGTTTTAGATTACGAACGCAATATGTCTATGTTTAACGTTAGCTATGAGCACAAGTTCCATACGCGTTAATTTATGATATCCGAAATTAACGCGTATGGATTTATCTTTAATAAAATAAAGATAAAAACAGAAAAACAGACCTAAGAAAAAATTTTCTTCTTTTCTCAACAGGCTTATACCTATTATTTTCTTATTACAATTCAAACCTTATCCATAGCCTCTCCTTACTTTATTCACAGCTTATTAACATCTTAGAAGAATAATTTTATTAATTTAATTTGACATTTAAGGAATTTTTTATAAAAACAAAGCATGGAGCTTTGCTCTTTTAAAAATAAAAAAACAATGATGAGAAAAGAAAAAATGAATGAAAAGTATGAAAAGAAATATATTAAAGAATTTAATAATACAATCAGTTCTCTTATAGAAAACATTAAAGAAATAATCGAAAGCGCTAATGGTGATTTAGAAAAAATAAAAAACACTGAACTACAATCATGTTATTCTTTGTATTTCAAAATATATGCGAAAATCACAGCTGTACTGCAGGCAGTTAATTTATTCTTTGAAAACTTCACTCAACTAGTGAGATATATTGGTAAAAAAGAGTCTGGGATAAAAATTTTTTCGCCTATACCATTCAAAAATCCCCCTCTTTTGTTTCCGGTTATATTTCCCCCAGAAAGTTTCAGAAGTTTTCCTAGTTTGTTTAAAGATAAAGAAGAAAAGAAAAAAACTTTATCGAAAGAGAAAAAAGAAGATAAAGAAGAATATATTAGTTAAATCCTCGATTTTTTCGAGGATTTTTTTGTACCATAAATTACTTACATATAGGATAGGTAAGATACTCATTGTCTTTAAATACAGTATTTTTTGCTTTAAATCCTTCAATTGTGGCATTGATTGTTTCGCAGGATGTAGTATTTGGAAAAGAAATTGCATAGATATTCTTTTCAATCAATGAATTTTTTATTTCAATCTTTATATTTTCTCCTAAGGTGAGAGCTCCTATATTAATCCACCAAGGGGAACCTTTTCTTCCCCCGTATCTAATAATTGTATTTTCAAATATTGTTCCTGAAGAGGAAAACCGAATATTGCCCCAATTCCCAGCCCTTGGTTGAGTTTCATTTCCATCATTATTAGTGTCTCCTCCATATTCGTCATCTTTTAATGAAGTAAATACAACAGGATTATTTGGATTTCCTTGAGTCAAGATTTTCCCACCGACCCCTAATCCACCTTTGTCAAATTTTATTATTGTTCCAGGCTTAATAATAAGAGTAGCCCCAGCCCCTATGCTTGTGTTTTCAATAATATAGGGTAGATCAGCATCCCAAGTAGTTGTTGTAAGTGTGGAGCCACCAACAAAAATTCCATTGTATTTATTATCTTCTGCAATATTTCCCTTAAAATAAGGATATGAGCCGTTAAAATATATAGGTTTTTCATTGTTTTTAAATATGTTATTTTTGATTTCAGGCTCGGCGTTTAATGTAATCTCTATTCCTTTTTTATTTCCTTGGAAGATTGAATCCTTTACTATGGGCGACCCTCCTTCGATTAAAATACTGGCTGTTTTTTCAAATCGTTGAGGAGGCGCACCTTTGATATCAATGAATTCTGTGCTTTCTATTGTGCTTGAAGAATTAATCAACCATACACCCACAGTTAATCCTTTTTCGAATACAGAATCTTTTATTGTTAATTCTCCATTTTCCACAGAAATGGTTCCTCTTGAAAAAGTAGGTGTACTGACATTTCCTGCTAGTCCAGCTCCATATTTCAATACCACATTCTGTAAGCGGGAGCCTGATGTATTTTGGAAATAAAGCCACAGCCAATCACCCGGCGCAGGTTGGGTTGAGGTTGAATCATTATTACTATCTCCACCCAATTCGTCGTCTTTTAATGAAGTGAAAAATATTTTTCTCGTAGCTTCATTTTCTCCTTCAGCCAGTAATTTTCCTTTTATTTCTATCGCACTAGAGCGAGAAAACTTCAATATTGTTCCCGGATTGATTTTTAAGGTTTTTCCTTTAGGAACAAATAGAGTTTTTTCAATTATATAAGGACTTCCATAATGAGCCAAAGTAATTTCTTCAAATTCATTGAAGGGAAGATTAGATATAGAGGTAGGGGATATACATACAGAGTTTGTATTCTTTGGTGTTCCGTTGATATTATTTTCTTGTATATCTTTTCCATCTCTAGTGAAAAGATTGTTATCTGCCCAGTTATTAATATCTGTTCCTGAGGCAAAAGCATTGATTTTTTCCATTGAGATACGATCGGGGCTTGTTTTTCCTGCAAACCATCCATCAGAACAGTCTACAATATCCACTAAGTTGCCCTTTTGATCTCTTAATTCTATCTTTTCGCCATTATTATTGAGACCCTTACCAAAAGAACCAAACCAATCAGCAGCTATATCATTTATGGTGTTATCATCGCTTCTTTCTATTAAATAGAATCCTTTTGCGGGGACAGTAGTTGTGACAGCACTTGAGGTAGTAAAAATAATAGATGAAGTATTTGTTCCATGGCCGAAAACAAGACTCCAATTATTTAAATCAATAACAGTAGAGCTGGTGTTATATAATTCAATCCACTCATCAAAAGAATTTGCTTTTGTTCCCATCCAAGCTATTTCATTGATAACCACTACTTGGCTTGGTTTTTCCTTTATGATAGGTTTTTCTATTATTGTTATACTGGTTGTGGCAGGGTTACTTTCTGCTCCATTATTGTCAATGACAATTAGAGAGATTGTATAACTTCCTGAGCTTGCAAAAGCATGAGTAGTAGTAGATAGGTTTGTTGTAGTAGAGTTATTATCTCCAAAATTCCATACAAAGAGATTAATATTTCCATCTGGATCAGTAGAGGAGCTGGCATTAAACAATACAGTTTTTTCTGTAGTGGGAACTTTTGGAGCATAACTAAATAAAGCAACAGGAGAAAGGTTTTCTTTCTCTGGCTCTTTTTGTTTATTTTTTGCTTTTGGAGTTGGTTCTTGGATTTGGAAATCTTTTAAATTATTATCAGTATCAATATAGGAATTAGTAGAGCTGGACCACATTCTTCCTAAGCTTTGTTTTTCATCAGGATTTTTAGGAAAGGCTGTAGTTTCCACAAAAGGATTGGTGCTGGTTCCCCAAGCCAGAGCATCAACAATATTTTTTTCTTTATCAAGCAATACTATGCTGTTGTTGGTAGATAAAGTTTGTGTGGTAGTAGCATCAACTTTTGTTTCTATAAAATGAGCATAATCGCTATTTACCCAAAGAAAATATTCATTTGGCAAGATATTGGTATTTTTCGGAAAAACCATTATTGAATATTCCTTTCCAGTACTGGTTTTCTTTTTGAGTTGGAATCTAGATATATTTGCTGTGTTGGTAGAAGGATTATACAATTCTATGAAATCATGATTTGAAGAGCTTGCATCTTTAATTTGGACTTCTGTAATCAAGATTTTTGGAATAGGTTCGGGAATAGATGGAGGTGTAGAAGTAGAAGTAGGAGTAGTGGTGTTTCCTCCACCTCCTCCCAGATTTTCTTCATAATAACCTTTACTATTTTCAGCTTTTGGAGTACCTCCTATATCAAAACTAGTTTGCCATTCTAGTTTGTTTTTTCTTTCCATGGTTCTTTTTGTAGAGTTATCCCCAGCTATCCAGTTTGGATTTGCCAGCACTTCATCTTCCAGATAACAATTTTCGTCAAAAAGATATAATATTTCATTTGTGTTGCCTAATGCTCCTGTATAAATAAGGTCAGCTGAAATTTGGACAACAGAGTCATCGTTTGTTCTTTCTAAAAGAAGAAATCTATTTGGTTTTAGAGATAAATTGTTAAAGACAATTTTGATCTTTTTGTCCTTGTCTAATAACTGCCAATTATGAAGATTAATTTCAACATTAGAGATATTTTTTAATTCAATCCATTCATCGTTTGCTGAGTTTACAGTTCCCATCCATGCCACTTCATTTATAATTATTTTATTTCTTGCTGGATAATAACCCGGAAATTTCTCGCATAATACAAACTCAGATGATTCAATTGATTCCTCTAGAGGTTGTTCTTCAACTTCTTTTTCTTCAACCTTCTTTTTTATTTTCTCAACCCTTTCTGAGGCTTTTTCTGTTTCTTTTTCTAATTCTTCAATTCCTTGGTTTGTCCCTTTTTCGGCTTTTAATTTTGATATCTCTTGAGCAATAATTTCAATTGTTTCAGAGATATCATCTAATTCATCTTGTATTTCCTTTAAACTGGGACCTGATTTAAGTTCTTTATTTTGAGATTCTGTTTTTTCTCGTTGAGCCTCAGGCACTTTCTCTATTGATTTGTTAGGTTTTTCTTGTTTTGAAACAGGTTTTGATATTTCTGGATTAGAATTATTTACCAGATTGAACAAATTGTTTATTTTGTCATTTACATCTTTTAACCATTTTTTAATTGTTTCTTGAGAAGTAGTACCAGTGCTTGCAATGAAACTTCCTGCATCTTTTAATTTTGCAAGCAATCCCTTAAAATATCCTCCTACTTTTGCAAAGAAAGAAGGGGAGGTTTCTTTTTCTACCAATTTATATCTTTCCATAGCAAACAAGAAACTGTCTGTAAGCTCTTGTTTTGTTTGTTTTTTAACTTCTTCATTTACCCCCTTGGAAGTTGTGAGAGGTCCCCATTTTTCAAAAAGTATAGCGAATTGAGATTCAAGCTGAGTATACATTTCTGCTATCTCTTGAGCATTGAATGGATACCTAATTTTTAGCCATCCAAGCAATTCTTTTGTATCATCCCAAGCACTTTTGTGTGATTCATGATTTTTTCTTAAATCAAAATAAAACCATAGACCGTCATAAAGCTTTACAGTCTTTATATTCTCAAAAGCTATGTATATCTCAATTGCTTTGCTTGTGATTGAAAAGGTATTAAGTGTTAAAGCTGAAAAGGGACCTGTTATAGATCCAAATACTGCCTTGGGAATATCATATCCTATTCCTGTATAGTAATTGAATAGGTTTAATCTTTCATCTAAGACATTATTGAAATAATTTCTTGCCTGCCTTTTATATTCTTGGGAGACAATTAAATCTATTAGATCCATCTCATTTAATGCGCTCAAAATAAGCAAGCCATAGGTAATATCTGTAGAGGTTTCTCCTGCATGGATTATTGTATTTAGAATATCTTTTAGTTTGTCTTGATTAAGCGTGAAATTTACAAAAGCCTTTACAAGATCTAAGCTTGTTTTTATTCTTTCTACTTCCTTATCGGTTAATTCTATTTTTTTAGCTAAAACAATTTTTCCAAATACAAAATTTGCGATTACACATAGTATAATCGCAGAGATTAGTATTTTTTTGGGTAAAGATATAATGCTTTTAAAAAAGACTGATTCTACCATCGCCCATTAATAATAATCTCCTTGATAGATTCTTCCGGACCTCCTGTTATTGCATATACAAAAGATCCTTTTTTAAAAAAGTACACATACATTCCTAATAGATGTGCACTTTCTTTAGTTTTAACTACTTCAAATCCATTTATTTTGTTTTTTTGAAACTCTCCGACCAATCCAAAATTTTCAAAGCTTTTCTTCGCCCAGGATTCTAAAGAGAAATCTTCCCAGTTTTCTATTTGAAATTGGTCAATTGCTAAGATATTCGAAATTCCGTTGTTGGCTTGCAAATTTATACTTTTCCCTTTGTATCCTTTCTCTTTCCATTCCCCTATATATTTGATTTCTTTTATTCCATTCCATTCTTTAGGGGCAGTAAACTCATATCCATCTATCTTATTTGTCACCCTATATTTCCCTGTTAGAGTTTTTGTGACTTTAATTCCTTCTGGTAATTTTGCGTTTAAATTTTTAATATCCTCTTGATTTTTCCAATAAAAAACTCCTCCAATTGCGAGGAGTGAAATAATAATAACACCGAAAATAATAAACTTCCTTTTCTGTCCCATATTTTTCTAATTCTACTCTTTTGTTGTAAAAACACAAATCTTGTTGTGGAAAACTCCAGTGGAGTTATTTTGAAAGTCCCTAAAGCTTTTTGTTTTTCTTTTTACTTCTTTTTTAAATTTCAATTTTTAATTTTAAATTTCCATACGCGTTAACTTTCGATATCCGAAATTAACGCGTATGGAAAAACTAACCTCTACCATACCAATCATATCAATTCTATATGAAAGTGATATAATTAAGTATGTTAATTTAATGATTGTTATCGTTTAAATTAATATGACTAAGTATAAATATTACTTTAGAAAGCCGAAATCAGAAATTATAAAAGATATATTCCGTTGGTTGGTTGTTGCCGGCGCCATTTCTATTGCTGCTACTTCGCCCTATTTTTTGCTTAATATATTAAAAAGTTTTAAGAAGGGCAAAAAATATAAAAGAAAGAAGGTATACGATGCCTTTTATAGACTTAGAAAAAAGGGCTATATAAATATAGAAAAAAGAAATCACAAAATTTATATTTCTCTTACAGAGGAAGGGAGAAAGAAAGCTGGATGGTTGCAGATTAATGATTTAGAAATAAAAAAACCTAAAAAATGGGATAGGAAGTGGAGAATAGTTATTTTTGATATTGCCTGCTTAAGGAATTTTTATAGGAGAGTATTTAGAGAAAAACTAAAAGAGTTAGGGTTTTTTCAATTGCAAAAAAGTGTGTGGATATATCCTTTTGGCTGTAAAGATGAAATAGAATTATTGAGAGATTTCTTTGGACTGAAAGAAAAAGAGGTAAGATTGATTGTATCCAAGGATATTGGGAATGATGTTTGGTTGAAAAACAAATTTAATTTAAAGTAAAAATTTCAAAAATGTTTATTATGTTCATACGCGTTAATTTCGGATATCGAAAGTTAACGCGTATGAGTAAGTATTCAGGAAGTTTCAGGAAGTATAAGGTGAATAATTAAGAAAAAGTATAAGATAAATAATTAAGAAAGAGGAAAGCAAAAAGCCTTTTCAAAGAAAGGCTTTTTGCAATTTGATTTCAGGAATCTTCTTTAAAACCTCATTTTGTTAAATCCTCTACGATTGCCTGAGGATCTTCTGAAAGATCTTTTTTCTACAGGTCTTGCTTCTGCGACTACAATATTTCTTCCATCTAATTCTTTTCCATTGAACATCTCTATAGCTTTTTTTGCTTCTTCTTTTGAAGACATTTCAACAAAACCGAATCCCCTTGATCTTCCAGAGAACTTGTCAAGGATTATAGTGACAGAATCTACTGTTCCTGCTTGCGAAAATAGATCTTTTAATGTATCTTCGGTCGTATCAAAAGAAAGACTTCCTATATACAGCTTATTTGTCATTTTTTTGAGAACTTATTTTATTCTACGACCTACTTCTAACTTCTCACGGATAAAAAACCTGAGGAAGACTTAGAAAGTACGACGTTCTTTTTTAAAAAAACAAAAAAGAAACGTTCTTTAAGTATACGCTTAATAAATCTTTTGTCAAATTTCGTGCATATTGCATATTGTATATATTTATTTTTCGAAAAAAATATTTATGCTAAAATTAATAAATTAATATTATGAAAAAATTCTTCTTAGACTTCTATAAAAAACACAAAAACAAAATTTTGTTTTTTTCTTTTTTGAGAATTGTAGCTTTTATTCAAGTTTTGTTTTGGCCCTTTGCTTTTTCAAAGGTGGTAAATATAATGAGTGATAATCCTGAAAATTGGAGAATTGCTTTTTACTGGCTTGGAGCTATGGTGATTAACAAGGTGTTGGAAGATTTAATAAGGATAAAAGCAAAATTCGAATTGGAGAAAATAGGAACAGAATTAGAAATTTCTTTGGCTACCTTTTTTACTGAAAGAACAGAACTTCGTAAAGATAAAAAAACAGGGGAATCAGTTCAGGCAATAAAAAGAGCTTCAGAAAATATTAATTCTCTAATTGAGTTTTATAAGGATAATTTATTAAAACTCCCAGTAAACCTTATAATAATACCGATTATATTTTTGAGGGTTAATTTAAGCTATTTAGGACTTTTAATAATATATGGTGTTTTATATCTTATAATTGATTATTCTTTATTAAAACTTTATCGTCAGAAGGTTCAAGATTCTTTCAGGGCAGCTGAGATATTTTGGGGGACCACTTATCGCAAGACCCCAGAGGTGTGGCGTCAAAGAGAGGATGGTTATACCTTTGCTAAAACTGTAGACCAAGAAGGAAAAGATCTTTATAAAAAAGAGGTCGTAGCAAACAGAATAAATATGATAAGATGGGCTGTACTGCAGGCTTTCTCAAGTGCTACAATCGGAGGTGTTATTTTGTTTGTTCTTGATAAAGTTATTAAGAATATAACCCCCATTGGAAATCTGATTTTAATAAGCGGTTATTTTAGAGAAATGCAGGGGACACTTAATATTATTACCAGTACTTTTACACGGATAACTGATACAAGAATTTCTTTAAAAAGACTGTCAAAAGCAGTGAAGATTAAATAGCAAAAAATTAAAAAAACAAGGAAGAAATTTTTCTTCCTTTTTAAAATTTTAAGGCTTCAAGTCTTTCTTTTAATATTTTTATCTGTTCATTTATTTTTTTAATTCTTTCTTGTATTCTATTAATTCTATTAATATCTTTATTCTCTTTTAATAATCTTGATAACCTCTCTTTTTCTAAAAGGTATTTCCCAATTTTTTTAGACAATTCTTCAATTTCTGATTTCTTTTCTATCTTAGTTCTTAGAGGTTCTTTAAATACTATCTTTTTTCTTTTGAATAATTCTTCATTTTCGTTTGGGTTTTTAAAATAATGGTTTTCCCTTCTTAATTCTTTTATTTTTCTATTGAATCTTTCTTGGTATGGAGAATTCAATAATTTTATTTTTGGCATTTCGTTCCCCCCTCTTTCATTATTTGATTTTTAATCTTCTTTATTTTATTATAATTAATATTTTGTTAAAGTACTATGTGGATTGGTGGATTGACAACAGTTTTTGATTTTATAAAATAGAAAAAAATAAAAGAGACAAAGGAAGTAAACTAAGGAGGTTTTTGACCTCTTTGTTTATTTCTGATATAGTTTTTTAGAGTCTTATAATTATTAAGAATTATGGAGTGGGATAATTTTGATAAAAATCATATATTATATGTGACGAATGAGCTTTACCGTTTAACCTTACTCTTTCCAAAGAAAGAGCCTTTGAGGTATAAGATGCGAGAGTTATCAGATGAGGTCTTGGCTAATTTTGTGTCGCTTCCACAGGCAGATAATAATCCAAACAGGATAAAGATAATAAGAGATTCAAAAAGACTGATTGAGATTCTCGATACTTTTTTTGAGCTTGTTAAATCTCAAGGATGGGTGAGAGCTTCAGAAGTGTTGAACTTGCAAGAGGAATATAGTAAAATAAATGAGAAGCTAATAAGATTGAAAAGAGAAGAAAAAAGGGAAAAAACAAGAGAAGAGGCAACAGGAAAAGAAAGAGAAGAAATCTCTTCTTTGCCAGAACCAAAGAAACTGCAGTTAGAACAATCCAGCCCTACATTTGAAGTAAAACCAGAAATCTCTGAAAGACAGAAAAAGATTTTAGAAATTTTAAAGATAAAAGGAAGAGCACAGGTTGGAGAGATGAAGAATGTTTTTCCAAATGTTAGCAAAAGAACCCTTAGGAGAGATTTTAGAAAGCTTTTAAAGCTTGGACTAGTAGACAGAATTGGAGAGAAAAATAACACATTTTACAGAATTCGAGGTAGGACAGAAGAAGTGTAGTTAGGACATAATTAGGACACAACTTTACTTCATGTTTTAGAATAGGACAAATGTCCTATTAATTTAAATATTAAGGCTAAAATTTTAGAAATTTCCTATGGATGACCTACGAAAACTCTTTAGTAAAATTTATGACGAGCATATTGATAAAATTTATCGATTTGTTTATCTAAAAGTTAATTCAAGAGAAATAGCTGAGGATTTGACTTCTGAAGCTTTTTCAAAAACATGGGCAGTTTTTAGAACTAAAAAAGAGATTGAGAATATTAAGGCATTTTTATATAAAACAGCAAGAAATTTGGTCACAGACTATTATCGGCAGAAAGGCAAGATTCGTATTGTTGCAATGGACAATCCCTTCTTAGTTGATCCAAGGTATAATTTAGAAGAAGAAGCAAAAGTAAATTCTGACATTTTATATATTCGAAAAGCTCTGTCTGACCTAAAAGAAGATTATCAAAATGTCATTATTTGGTATTATTTAGATGACCTATCCATAGGAGATATTTCTAAGATTTTAGGTAGGACAGAACAAACCACTCGTGTCTTACTTCACAGGGCGTTGAAGGCCCTAAAAAACAAATTAGAACCTTCATTATCTAAAGAAGCTTAGAGAGGTTTAGTGTAATAAAATAAGCATTTCTGCGTCATATATACAGAAGGCAAAGAAGCTGTTGGTTTTATGACTAATGTAACACTGATAAAAAAACTGAAGAAATTAAAGACAGTGAAGCCCAGAAGAGACTGGGTTTTGTTGACTAAAAATCAGATTTTAGGAGAAGAAAGAAAAGCAGAATTATTTCCCTTTTTTAAACCCGCTTATGCAGGGGTGTTTTTAGTATTGCTTTTGTTAGGAATTTTTGAATTTTCTCAGGATGCTTTGCCTGGTGAATCATTGTATTATCTAAAGAAAATCACAGAAAGAAGCCAGATAATGTTATCACCTGAAGATGAAAAACCTGTATTAAATTTAGAATTGGCAAATAAGAGATTAGAAGAATTAGAAAGAATAGCTTCAAAGAATGAAGTCAAGAAATTGGCTCCTGCAATGGATGAGTTTCATGCAAATATCTCAGAAGCTGCTAAGAATTTAGCAAAAGTAAAGAAGGTAGATAAAGAACTGGTAGTTCAGACCAAGAAATTAGAAGAGAAAAAAGAGAAAGTAGAAAAAGTATTGGCTACCAAGATTGAAACAAAAGAGATTGATAATGCTATGGCTCGATTAGTAAAACAGGTGATTTCTGAAATGGAACAATCTTCATTAACAGAGAAAGAGAAAACTGCACTTGAAAAAGCAAAAATGTATTATGAACAAGGAGAATATGCAGAAGCGTTAATAGAGATTTATAACGCTCAATAAATTTTCCACAGGTATTTTCTTGACAATTATGTTAAGATTGAAAATTGAAAGTCGCGCTCGTGGCTAATAGCTAAGGTCGCGAGCAATCCCCGTATTAAAGCAACTCAATCATTTGAGTTTTTGTGCTTAAAAAAGGGGATGAGGTCGACGCGACGGGAAAAATAAAAATTAGAAAAATTATAAAAAATAATTAATAAAAAGAAATGACTGTTCAGAAAAAGATTGTAGCGGTTGTTACAGCCATGACTGTGTGGGCTTCAATGGCAGCTCCGGCTTTTGCAATTACAGCTGAAGAGCTTCAGGCTCAGATTGACGCCTTGTTAGCTCAGTTAGCTGATTTGCAGTCCCAGCTAGCCGCCCTTCAGGGCGAAGCTCCTGCTATTACTGGTTGTACAATTACCAGCTTTGACCGGAACCTGAAACAGGGTATGTCAGGGGATGATGTCAAATGCTTGCAGATAGTATTGAACTCAGATCCTGACACCCAGTTAGCCGCCTCAGGTGTAGGTTCACCCGGAAATGAGACAAGCTACTTTGGTCCTTTAACCAAGGCAGCTGTTATCAAATTCCAGGAGAAATACGCTGATGAGGTATTGGCTTCTTGGGGTTTAACCTCAGGTACCGGTTTTGTTGGTTCAACAACCAGAGCTAAGCTCAATGAGCTTCTAGCTAGCGAGGGAGAACAGCCTGGAGAAGAACCAGGGGAAGAACCAGGGGAAGAACCAGGGGAACCGGTTGCCGCTGGTGAACTATCAGTCTCCTTCGCTCCTGACAATCCTGCTGCTGCGACCGTTATCTCCGATGGTGCCTATGACAATGCTGGTTCTCAGGCTTTAGTTGACTTCTTGAAGCTTAACTTCACAGTAGCTGAAGGAACAAAAACCAAGGTTACTGGTTTGAAGTTTAAGAGAACCGGTATTAGTACTGATGCAGACATTAGTAACGTCTATCTTTACGAGGGTGATACCAAGATAGCTGAAATGACATCAATGTCTTTAGGTGAGGTAACCTTTGTTAACTCTGCCGGTCTTTTTGAGGTAGGTAGTACAAAGACTATCACCTTAAAGGCAGACATAAGCAAGGATGCTCTTGCCGGAAAGACAATTGCTTTCAGCCTTGTTTCACCTGATGATGTCACCACAGAAGCTACAACAGTCACAGGAGCATTTCCATTTGTTGGAAATCAAATGACTGTGGCAGTAGTTTCTGATTTCGGACGCTTACAGCTAAGCGCTTTAACCAACTCAGCAAGTGTTGATCCTGGCAAGACCTATGAGGCAATGAAATTCACTGCAATGGCTTCTAATCAGAAGGTGAGTATTCACAAGATTACTTTCCTTCAGATGGGGTCAATCAACAGTGAAGACATCGCCAACATAGGATTATATGTAGGAGGCACTCTGCTGGGTGAGACAGTGCCTAGCTTGTCAGCTGACAGGACAGTTACCATTGATTTGTCTGCTTCACCATTGGTTATTGATAGCGGGGTGACAAAGACACTTTCTCTGAAGGTTGATGTAATTGGAGGTTCTACAAGAAAAATCCAGTTCTCTATTCAGAGAATGTCTGACATTGTGGCAATGGATGAAAACTACAATGTTTATTTGGCACCTGACACAGGAACAATCGGCACCTTTACCCCATTGACCTCCACCGAAACCACTGTGACAGAGGGCAACCTGATAATGAACCTTGCCAGCGATTCTCCAAGCGGCAATGTTGCACTCAACGCTGTTGGTGTTGACCTTGCCAAATATGAATTGCAGGCAGTAGGTGAACCTATTAGGGTTAGCTCCTTGATTGTGCAGGTAGCAGATGCATCTACCTCAAGTACAACTTGGACCAACATCAAGAATGTGAAACTCATCTATGATGGAATCCAGGTAGGAGTTACCCAGACAAGCCTTACTAATGGAAGCGCTGCCACCATTGCAGTAAACTTCACTGTTCCTGTGGGAGATCCTAAGACCTTAATAGTGAGGGCAGATATTGCTTCTGCCTCAGGAGCAGCTGATTCTATTAAGAATGGTGATAGCATTGTTGCCCAGATTAATACCGGAAGCAGCAATGCCCAGAGAATGGTTTCTCTTGGCACATTCGACTTCCCATCTGGGAATATGTCTGGGAACAGCCTGACTGCTGTAGCAGGTGCTCTAACTGCCATCAAGAATCCTTCTATAGGAAACATTACCACAGTGTACGGCGGAGACGAGGTGCTCATTGCTTCCTTTGTATTGACAGCAGGTTCAGCAGAAGGAGTTGATGTTAACCAGATTGTATTCAGGGATTGTGATGGTACAGCCAACAGTGCAGGTTCTAACGGGCTTGGCGCTGCCTTTACTAATCTGAAGCTTTATTACGGAAGCACTCAGCTTGGTTCAACACAGGTAGGCAACCCAGATGATAGTGCTGGCACACAATACACCTTTGACCTGTCACCCGTATTATCCATTCCAAAGGGTGTCAGCGTACAGATTGATTTGAAGGCTGATGTAAGAACCTCACCTACCTGGACTGACGGTGATGCTGTAGAGCTTGATACAGCAAATGGTTATGGACAGACCACAAGCCAAGCTGCCAATATTACAAACACCAACAGTGTTGCTGGTCAGACATTAACCCTTGTGCAAGCTGGTACTCTTTCTGTAGAAGTTGATTCTTCTTCTCCAGAAGAGGCCATTGTGACAATGGGTGATACTGATGTAGTAGTAGGCGCTTGGAAGTTCACAGCCAACACCGTTGAAGACCTTAGGGTCACCCAGGTAATTGTACAGAATATCAATACAGCTGGTAGCGGGAATGTCAACAACCTAAGGATGTATTGTGGAAGCACAATGATGCAGCCACCAAGACCTGCTTTGGTCTCTAATGCTGCAGGATTTGGCGTGCTTAATGATGACGATTGTACAATTCCAAAGGGCAGCTCCTTAGTGTTCCAGTTAAAGACTGATATTACTAGTTATGCTAATGGTGCCTCAGCTGGAAATTATGTTAAATTCCGGGTAACTGTACCTTCAACAATTACCGGAGCTTCCACTGACACCATTATTGCAAGAGGTGCTTCTGGTTATGCTTTGACAAGCGGAGCTGGAAACTACGATGCTAATGGTATGTATCCATACAGAACCAGCTTGACTGCTTCTATTGCTTGTCATGGCAATTGTACTGGAAGAACAAGAGCATCCACTGATAAGGTTGCTGACCTCACCTTGACTGGTTCTTCAGCCACTACGGACGCTAAGTTGAGAGCTGCAGTTGAAGCAGCAGATGAGTCAGATTCAGATTGGTCAGAAGTGGGTGGAATGGTTTCTGTTGCCAGAAGCTCAACCCAGAAGATAGATGGAACATATTCTATCCTTGCTACAGCATCTAGTTCAGCTGCTGTAGGAGACGGGTTTGAGTATGACTGGGGCCCTTCTGCAGGATTGAACAATTACGCCAAAGCATCATTCTGGCTGAGGTCCAGCGCAGATGTTGCAGCCAATGACCTTACATTTAATGTAGGCACTACAAGCATTGCAACCTCACCTCAGCTTACAAGCAACCTTGGTGCAGCGGGTAAGAACACATGGACATACTATACTGTTACCTTGACAGGATTGAGCAGCACTTCCAGATATGTGGGCATTAAGATTGCTGCTAATGCATCTACTTATAATGGTGCAACCATCTACATCGACAACCTTCGCTTCTACAACGATTCTATTACAATAGATGTAGCTGGTAACCTTAATGCCACGACCACTTCTATTGGCACACCATTCTACCTGAAGACCACCGGTGGAACCCAGAAGGCTGTTGGTTACTATACCGGCAACACCTCAGCTGGAACTGTAACCTTGATCCCTGATAATGAGATTTCAGTAGGTACCGACGGCACAGTCTTTGAGATTATTACCAATACCATTAATCTCTTGACTGCTGATACAAGTTCTGTCGAGACCCTGAACCTCAGTATAGATCTTGGTACATCCTCCAGTCCTGGTGATTTCCGCTGGTATGACCAGGGAATAACCAGTGGCTCCATCACCTGGATGAACGGTTCAAGCCCAATCTCTGTAAGTCTTGGCTACTAATTTGTGTAACTAACCTTAGAAAATTCTCCCTTTCCTTGTGGGGAACTCAAAAGCCGCTCTTTGAGCGGCTTTTGGTTTTACTTTTCTTTTTTGAAAGAGTTTGATAAAATAAATGATTGTCAGCAGTAAAATCTATGAAAGCGAGATTTAGACTAATTTTTATTTCAGTTGTTTTTCTGTTTTTGCCTGTTTTTGCTTTTGCTGTTTCTTTAGGAGAAAAGGTAGATTTTTATATTGACCCTTCTTATGATTTATACAAGAGAGATGAAATTTCAGCTACCTTACAAAGAATTGGCAGAAGGGCATATTTCTATATTGATGACCAATGGTGGAATAGCTTAGACACGCAAAAAAAACAAGAGGTTAAAGAAGCTATTCAATATTTAGACAGTGAATTTTATAGAAAGATTTATCCTACCTTGACTCTGACCTTTGGTTCAGAATGGAAGCCTGGAATTGATAATGACAACAACATTACGATTTTAATCCATCCAATGATAGAGGGAGCTGGAGGATATTTTAATTCAGGAGATGAATACCCTAAGTCTCAGAATCCAAGATCGAATGAAAGAGAAATGTTTTATTTTAATGCAAACTATGTAACTGATTCTTTAGCCGATGCTTTTTTAGCCCATGAATTTGTCCACCTAATAACATTTAATCAAAAAGAAAGAATCTATGGAGTGGAAGAAGAGGTGTGGCTAAATGAAGGCAGGGCGGAATATGCTCCTACCTTAGTAGGATACGATTCGACATATAAAGGAAGCAATCTTGAGAGAAGAGTAAAAATCTTTCTGCAAAATCCCTCTGATTCTATCACTGAATGGAAAAATGAACCTTCGGATTACGGAGCCTTGAATGTTTTTATTCAATATTTAGTAGATCATTATGGGGTTGAGATTTTAGTAGATTCCTTAAAATCAAAGGAGGTTGGAATTAAAAGCTTAAACGAAGCATTGAAAAACAAAGGGTTCGAAGAAGACTTTGCTCAGATTTTTACAGATTGGACTATTGCAGTTTTGATAAATGATTGTTCTTTAGGAGAAAAGTATTGTTACAAAAATGAGAACCTAAGAAACCTAAGAATAACACCCTCAATTAATTTCTTGCCAATTAGTGGAAAAAGCACTTTGGGAGTGACACAATCTACCAAAAATTGGGCAGGTAATTGGTTTAAATTTGTAGGAAGCAAAGGAACATTAAGGATTGAGTTGATTGGTAATCCAGAAAACTTGTTTAAGGTTCCATATATCATTCGGGATTTTTCAGGCAAATATTCTTTGGATTTCTTTAACTTGAATGAATATCAGAGAGGAGAGATTTTGGTTCCTGGATTTGGCACAGAAATCAGTTCGCTTACCATTATTCCTTCAATTCAAAGCAAGATTTCTGGATTTGAGGATCCAGAGCCTGCGTTTCCTTTCTTCTGGGAGGCTTCTACTATAACCGCAGTTGAAGAAAAAGAGAATCCGGTAAATAATAAAATTCTTTTGGAAAAACCAATTTCAGAAATGTCAAAAGATGAAATTTTGACAAAGATTGCTGAAATAGAAGAAATACTCTCTCAACTTAAAGCACAATTAGCAAAGATTGAATCAGTAGAAAAGATAGAAGAAAACCAAGAGCCGGTTAAGATTTCTATTTCTTGTCAAAGTTTTAACACAAATCTTTTTTATGGGTTGAGAAACGATGACAATGTGAGATGTCTGCAGGAGTTTTTAAAAATGCAGGGAGAGGACATTTATCCAGAAGGACTTGTGACAGGCAATTTTCTTTCCTTGACTAAAGCTGCTGTTATCCGTTTTCAGGAAAAATATGCTGAAGATATTTTAGCTCCTTTGGGTTTGGAAAAAGGCACAGGTTATGTGGGTGAGATGACAAGAGCAAAGATTAATGACCTGCTAAGCAAGTAATTCATTAATCTTCTTTATCATTTTTTTTGAAGTAAACTCTTTTTTTAATTTCTTTTTTGCCAAAGAAGCCATATTCTTGGCTCTTTGTTGATGGGTTAATATCCAATAGATTTTTTCAGCCAAAACAGGGCTGTTTTTTGGTTCTATCAATATCCCCTCCTTTCCATTTTTAATTATTTCTGGCAGAGCCCCTGTTTTTGTGGCTATAATAGGAAGCTCTGCAGCCATTGCTTCCAAGATAATCCAGGGAAAGCCTTCTTTTAAAGAAGGCAGAACAAACACATCAAATCCTTTTAAGAATCTATAAGCGTCTGGGATTCTTCCCAGTAAAGAGATTTTGTTTTTGAGATTATATTTTTTAATCAGCAATTCAAGTTTTTTTCTTTCTTTTCCATTCCCTATAATTATGTATTTTGTGTGGGGCAATTTGTATTCAGTATCTAAAATATGAACAGCCCTGATTAGATATTCCAACCCTTTTGTTTTGTAAAAGTTAGCTACTGTCCCTACAAAAGAAAGCTCTGAAAGTTTTGAAAAAGAGGGTCTGGTAATTGTTATTCTTTGCAATATAAATTTTTTTGCTATTCCTTTTGGTAAAAAATTTAGTCTTTTTGTATCAATCCCATTGTAAATTGTTGTAATCTTTTCAGGAGAGCAGAGATTATTTTTGATTGCAATTTCTCTATGGTTTTCGCAGTTGACAATGATTTTATCTTTTAAAAAAGAAGTAAATTTCTCAGCTAGAAACAGGGTTTTGTTTATCCAAATAGGGCGAGGATCTAAAAAAGACCAGCCTCCGATACGATATATTACTTGTATATTTGCATGGGTGAGTATTTTATAAAAAAAAGAAGAGACAGAACCTAAAACCCCAGCTGTGGTAGAACATAAAAAGAGAATATCTGGTTTTTCTTCTTTTAAAAGATTAAAGATTTCAAATATCGAGAGGACTGCATCGATAGGAGAGGGAGTTCTTTTTAATTTCGCTAATTTATAAGTTTTTATTAAAAGATTTTTAAATTCAGGTTTTTTGCGTACAGATTTTTGTTGAGATACCTCTTGTTTCAGGTTTTTGATTTTTTGAAATAATTCATCGTTTCCTTCTCCAGCCGCAATTGAGATTTTATATTTTTCAGGATCAAGATGACTGATAAGCTCAACTAAGAATCTTTGAGCTCCTCCAAACTCAGATTGGGTGATTAAAAATAAAATTTTTTTCATAAATGCTTGATTTTAATATAAAATGGATTGACTTTCAAT
Organism: uncultured Candidatus Saccharibacteria bacterium; assembly: GCA_964493485.1. Classification (GTDB taxonomy): domain Bacteria; phylum Patescibacteriota; class Minisyncoccia; order Minisyncoccales; family JANBVM01; genus CAZBMQ01. Next base: position 17,629 of record CAZBMQ010000002.1, on the reverse strand, counting down.
CTGTTTTTTTTATAATAAAGCATTAACTTCAAATAAGCAATTTTCTATTATATTTTATATTTATGGAGAAAAAAATAGGAATAATTGGAGTAGGAATGGTGGGCGGCGCATTAAAGCGCTATTTTGAAAAAATGAGAAATATTCAGCCATTTGTATATGACAGAGGCAAGAATATCGGTTCTCCAGAAGAAGTAAACAAGGCTGATATTATTTTTATCTGCGTGCCTACTCCTTTTAACAAAGAGAAAAACTATTTTGATTTGTCCTATATAGAAGATGCCTTTTCAAACATTAAGGGAGAAAAGATTGTAGTTATCAAATCTACTGTGTTGCCGGGTACTGCTGAATTCCTTCAAGAAAGATACCCTCAACACAAAATTTTGAACAATCCTGAATTTTTAACTGAGGCTACAGCTGATCAGGATATGTGTTATCCCGATCGTCAGATTGTGGGATACACAAAAAAATCTTTTGATGTCGCAGGAGACATACTAATGCTTTTACCTTTAGCGCCGTTCTCTCGCATTTTGCCAGCTACAGAGGCAGAAATGGTGAAATATTTTGGCAATACCTGGTTTTCAACAAAAGTGATTTTCGCGAACCAGATGTATGATCTATGCCAAAAACTGGGAATCAATTATGACAGGGTAATGGAGGCTGCAGCAGCTGATAAGAGAATTGGAAGAACGCATTTGGAGGTGTGGCATAAAGGCAAACGCGGATATGCCGGAAAATGCTTAATAGGAGAAGAGATGATTTATCAATATACAGGGAATGGTATTAAAATTGTTCCAATAAAAGATTTTTGTGGGGACTATATTTTAAGTGCTAAAGACGGAAAACTCTTTATCGATAAAGTTTTAGCTAAAAGTAAAAGAAAAATAGAAAAGACCGTTAAAGTTAACCTTTCAAAAGGACGGAACTTAGAAATGTCTCCAGACCATTTAGTAGTATATGTTGATAAAAATGGTCATTTTAATATAACAGAAGCCGAAAATCTAAAAATAGGAGATAAAATTCCAGTCATTTTAGATAAGCTTCCAGTGGTTTTTGACCAGTATACTATTAATCTTGTAAAGGATTTAAGGATAAAAGAAGGAGTATTTGTTGGAAATGTTGCTCGAGATTATGCTAATGAATTAAAACCATATCTTTCATTTCATCAATATAAAGGATTAAAAAGAGTCAGACCAATATCCCTTCCCTTATCTTCAGTAATCCAAGCAAAAATTCCAATGGAGGGCTTGATAATAAAAACCGGAAAGACAGGTACTTGGATTCCAAGTCAAATGGGTGTAGATAAAGACTTTGTAAGATTAATAGGATATTACCTTGCTGAAGGATGTGTTTCAGATAACAGGGTATTCTTTAGTTTTGGGTATTCAGAAAAAGAGTTGATAGAAGATGTTAAATTCATTCTTGGTAGGATAGGTATAAAATTCAGTACTCAGGTTGGTTTTTGGCAAGGTCACAAAAGTAGTTTTACTGTCAAAGTATCTTCAAAAATTCTTTCTCGATATTTTGAGCAATTTGGAAAAGATTGTTATTCAAAATATATTCCTGATTATATATTTTTAATGCCTCAAGAGATAAAAGATGAATTATTAAAAGGTTTGTTGAGAGGAGACGGTTCATTAGAAGCGTCAAATATAGGGAACTATTATACCATTAGTTATGCTACGGTTAGCAAAAGATTAATAGAGGGAATTGATTTATTATTAAGAGAAAAAGGAATATTGGCTAGTCGTAGAATTTTCAGGTCAAAGAAATCTAAAGAAAATTGTTATGAGCTTCGGATCTCTGAGTCTAAAGAGATAAAGAAATTATTACCATTTTTGACAGAAGAAAAGAGAAAGAATATAAAGCTTACTGCTAAATTTATTAAGTCTCCTGTGTACGAAAGATTAAACGAGAGTGTAGCTTTATTACCCATTAAAGAGATAAAGAGATTTACCCAACCCACATGGGTTTACGCTCTTGAGACTCAAAATAGTTTTTATCTTACAACCGGAGGACTTCTAACTCATAATTGTCTTCCAAAAGACACAAAAGCCTTGATTAGGTTTGCTGAAAAATTAGGCGTTGATCTTAAACTCCACAAGGTCGTTGATGAAATTAATGACAAACTTTTAAAAGAACAGGGGATTTTTGACCCTGAAAAATATAGTAAAAGAGAATAATTATGGCAAAAGCATTGGTAACAGGTGGAGCAGGTTTTATAGGCTCCCATTTAGTAGATGCCTTGATTGATAAAGGTTATGAGGTTAGTATTATTGATAACCTAAGCAGTGGAAAGAGAGAATATATTAATCCCAAAGCTAATTTTTTTGAACTTGATATAAGGGATTTTGAGAAAATCCGTCCTATATTTGAAGGGATGGATTTTGTTTTTCACTTAGCTGCTATTCCAAGAATTCCGTTATCTATTGAAAAGCCCTTAGAGACAAATGATACAAATATCACAGGTACACTTAATGTGTTGGTCGCTTCAAAAGAAGCTGGGGTAAAAAGGGTTATTTACACTTCCTCATCTTCTGTCTATGGCGAACAATCAGAGTTGCCAATGAAAGAAGATATGTTTCCCAGACCATTAAATCCTTATGCTCTGCAAAAATATGTAGGAGAGCTTTACTGTAGGATTTTTTCTGAGATTTATAAACTGCCTACAGTATCTTTAAGATATTTTAATGTATATGGGCCCAGGCAACCCAGAGAAGGTACTTATGCGCCAGTAATTGGTATCTTTTTGAGGCAAAAAGCCCAGGGCTTGCCTTTAACTGTAACAGGAGATGGAGAGCAGACAAGAGATTTTACTGAGGTTTCAGATGTTGTAAGGGCAAATATTTTAGCTATGGAATCAGAAAAGGTAGGGAATGGAGAAGTAATTAATATAGGAGCCGGAGAAAACCATAGTATTAATGAAATAGCAAAGATGGTTGGAGGTGGAATAAAATATATTCCTTTGCCACCAGGAGAAATGAGAGATACTTTAGCAGATATCTCCAAGGCAAAAGAATTATTGGGTTGGGAACCAAGAGTAAAGCTTGAAGAAGGGATAAAGAAATTAATGAGTCAAAATTAGATTTGGCTCAGAGTTAAATAAATTAGAAAAATGAAAAACAAGATAAAAAAGAAATCTAGTATCAAGAAGGCGAAATCTAAAAAGATATTAATTACAGGAGGAGCAGGATTTATAGGTTCTCATTTAGCTGAGGCTCTTTTAAAGAAAGGAGAAGAGGTTTTTGTGATAGATAATCTTTCTACCGGGAGTTTAAAAAATATAAAGCATTTATTGAAGAATAAAAAATTTCATTTTACAAAAGGTTCAGTATTAGATGAAAAACTGATGGAAGAGCTAATAAAGAAAGTAAATGAAGTCTATCATTTAGCTGCAGCGGTTGGCGTCAAAATGATACTTAAAAGACCCCTGAGTTCTCTTTCAACAAATATTAAGGGAACAGAGATAGTATTAGAGAAAGCAATGAAAAGGAAGGTAAAGGTGTTGTTAGCTTCAAGTTCAGAGGTGTGTGGAAAAGATGATAATGTTCCTTTTAGAGAAGAAAAAGACAGAACCTACGGCTCAGTTTATAACGATAGATGGGTATATGCTTTTTCAAAAGCAGTAGATGAGTTTTTAGGATTGGCGTATTGGAGAGAGAAGAAACTGCCGGTTGTGATAGTGCGGCTTTTTAATGTGATAGGTCCAAGGCAGACCGGAAGATACGGCATGGTAGTTCCTACTTTTGTAAGACAAGCGTTGAGAGGGGAGCCTATTACTGTGTTTGGTGATGGTAAACAAACACGATGCTTTGCTGATGTAGAAGATGTGGTAAGAGCAATGATAAAGCTGATGTCAACAAAAAAAGCAGAAGGACAGGTAATTAATTTAGGCTCAGATAGAGAAATTAGTATTAATCAATTAGCTAAAAAAGTTAAAAAAATAACCTCAAGCACCTCAAAAATAATTCACATTCCCTACAAAAAAGCCTATCCAAATGGCTATGAGGACTTTAGACGAAGAGTTCCTGAGCTTTCGAAAATAAGAAAGCTGATTGGATATAAGCCAAAAGTTAGCTTGGAAGAGAGCATTGAAAAGATTATAAAATATCAAAGGGCTAATTAATATAATTTTTATTATGAAGGTTTGCTTTGCCTCAATTGATATTGAACCTGATTTTGCAAAGGAAGGGAATTTTAAAGGAGTGGAGAACTTAAGACAAGTTTTAGATATTTTTGAAAAAAACAACATTTCTGCCACCCTTTTTGTCACAGGAGAGGTATTAGAAAAATATATTGATAAATTAAAAGAATGGTCCGAGAATTATGAAATTGCATGCCATAGTTTTTCTCATAAATTTTGGGACGAACTTTCTTTACAAGAGAGAAAAGGGGAAATAGAGAGATTTGCTGAACTTTATAGAAAAATTTTTAATCAATCTCCAAAAGGTTTTAGAGCGCCTTCCCACATTATTGATGAACAGGGGTTGCAGCTTTTGCAGAATGAAGGATTTTTATACGACAGCAGTGTTGTACCTCATTACCCATTTTTTAAAAAATATAGGGGATATAAAAGAAAGGCTCCTCAGATTCCTTATTTTCCAGACTTTAAAGATTGCAGGAAGGGAGGGAAAATGGAAATCTTAGAAATTCCAGTGACAGGAATTTTTTCTGTTCCTTTAGCTGGAACTTGGATTTCAAAACTGCCTTTAATTTTTTACAAGTTTTTGTTTAGGATTTCGAATCCTGTTTTTTTGACTTTGAACCTTCATTCTTGGGATAGTTTGGATTCAAAACTTTTGGAAAAAATAGAAGAAATCCTTAAAATATTAAGAGAAGAAAAATATAAATTTCTAAGCGGAATTGAGATTTATGAACTGTTTTCAAAAAATTGATGATAAAAAGGAATGGCAGAGGTTGTTGGGTAAGGTTTTATTCAAGACCTTTTTTCACACATTGGACTGGGAGGAATTTTTAGAACATAATTTCCAGTGGTTAAAATTTGAGAGATATTTATACAAAGATAAGATAGTTTTAAGTTTAGCTCGGTATAAGGTTTTTGGGAAAGAAAAATTAATCTCGCATCCTTTTTGTGAATATGGAGGACCTTTACCACTAAAAGATGGAATAAATGGAAGAGAATTCAAAAAGCATCTTTTTGAATATTTTAAGATGCCGTTCAAAATTAGCATTCATCCTGAAATTCCAAAATATTTTCAAAATTTTGGGTTAAAAGAACCTGATAGCACTAGAGATACCTATTTTATTGAGAACATTCATTGTCGAGATTTAAAAGAAATTTATTCTTCTTTTCGAAAAACACTGAGACATTCTATAAAGAAAGCTGAATCTCAAAATACTTTACTCAAGAGATGTGAAAATGAAGAAGAATTGAGAGGTTTTTATAATCTTTATTTAAAATCCTCAAAGAGACATAAAACAATTCCCTATCCTTTTTCTTTTTTTAAATACTTTTTAAATAATGCGAATACTACGAATGATAATTCGAATGGTGCGAATATAGTTTTGGCGAAATTTAAAAATAAGATAATAGCCGGAAGCGTTTTTCTTTTTTACGGTAAATATATTCATTATTTTTTAAATGCTTCAGATGAGAAATTTAAAGAAAAAAGAGCAAATTATTTAATTTTATGGAACCAGATAAAAGAGCATATTGGAAAGGGATATAAGATATTTGATTTTGGAGGAACAGGAAGAGGTTCTAGTCTTGAGATTTTTAAAAAAGGATGGGGGACAAGGAGATATCCAATTTTTGAATTAAAGAATTTTTCAGAAGGTAAACTTGGGAAATCAAAGCTTAGAAACATAATAAATCTTGTACCTTCTTTTTTGCTTGAAAAATTTAGTGTTCCCTTACTTAGATATAAATTATGAATATAGCATGGAATATGCAGGATTTTGAAAAAAGAAAACAGAAATGGGAAGAGTGGAGTAAAAGATATAAAATTAGCGCTTTAAGGGAGGCAACAGCCATTTTAACCGTAAAGAATACTTTAGCACTTTTGAAAGACAAAAAAGAAGGTAAAGTGCTGGATATAGGATGTGGTTTTGGAGAGATTGATATATTATTAGCTAAAAATTCAAACTTTGAGATAATAGGATGTGATATTTCTGAAATTGCAGTTAAATCTGCTCAAAACAATGTATTACAAGCAGGTTTATCAGATAGAATTAAAATTGAAGAAGGAGATGTATACAAGCTTAACTATCCAGATGCCTCTTTTGATATTGCGTTAAGTTTTGGATATGTTTCTGCTGCTACCTATCAAGGAGTTCAAAAGGAAGTGTCTCGCATATTGAAACCAGAAGGTATTTTAATTTGCGATTTTATAAATTGTCTTTCTTTTTATAAAATTTTCAACACCTTAAAAAAGTTTGTGAAATTTAATAGAATTCCTTATTTTATTACATTGTCTAAAATCAAACGAGAATTTGAAAAATATGGTTTGGTGTTTGAGGCGCAAAAATTTTTTAATACATATCCACCTTTGGATTTAGAAATAGATTCAAAGATTTTCTTGATTTTTGAAGATACTGTAGGAAGGATATTTAGAAATTTCTTAGGAAGAGTGAGATTGGTAAGATTTAAAAAGCTTAAGAAATAATATGTTTTTTGTTCATCCCCAAATTCAATTAAATAAGAAAAATATTAAATTGATTTTTTTGAGTTTTTTTAAAAAATCCGATTTAAATTCTTTAAAAAAGAAACTTTCTTCATATTTTCCCGAGAAAAACCTTGTTTTTACTGATATGGCAAGGTCAGCTTTTAAGATTATTGTAGAGAAACTAAAACTTCAAGATTCTCAGGTTTTATTTCCAGCCTATATTTGTGATATTTTTTATCCAATTCTCAAAAGATATAACATAAAGCCAGTTTTTATAGACATTAATTTTAATACTTTTAATATTAATCCAGAACAAGTTTTGGAAAAGATAACTCCAGAAACTAAAGCCATTTTGATTTCTCATACTTATGGACTCCCTGTTGATATAAAAAAACTCAGAAGCGATATTTATAAACATCGAGCTTCTAATTCTGAACATCAAACATCTAACCTCGGACTCCCTATTATCATTGAGGATTTCTCCCATGCTTTCGGAGCCAAGCTTAATAGTGATTTTATTGGAAATCTTGGAGATATTTCCTTTTTCAGCTTATATAAACAATTTCCTAGTTTAAGAGGAGGTTTATTAGTGTGCCCTAAGGAATGGGAGATAAATCTTCCAAAAACTAAGTTTGGTTTTAGAGATTTTATTTCTTTTTTGAATTGTTTTCCTGTCTTTGCTTTTTTATTTAAAAAATTTGGACAAGGAATTGCTCCTAGAATGGTAAGGAAAGAAAAAATGTCAGTTCCTGCTGGAATTAATTCCATCTCTTTAAATTTCTTTTTTAACTTTTTCCAAGAATATGAAAAATCTTTTGAACATAGAATTAAATTAGCAATGCTGTTTCAAGAAAAATTGAAACAATTAGGATTTTCAGTACAAGAATCCCAAAATAATGTTTTTTGTTATCTCTCAGCTTTAATTCCAAAGAAGTTAGAAAGAAAAAGAGATAAGTTTGTGGAACTTCTTAGAAGAGAGAATGTTTTTTGTACCAGGATTTGGCATACTCCAATTGTTTTAAATACAAGGGTTCAGAAAGAATATAATATTGATTTAGAGAATTATCCTAATACAGTAGAAGCTGCAAAAAGAATAATTAATTTCCCTCTTCAGAATTACTACACAGAATCTAGCATAAGAAAAATGATCGAATCAATAAAAAAAGTGTGGTTAAAAGTTAGAGGTTAGATGTTCGAAGTTCGACGACTAAAAGATGTATCAAAAATATAATTTCGAAAACTTAAAAGTTTATCACTTAGCGAGAGAGCTTTTAAAGGAAATTTATAATTTATCTAAAGAGTTTCCCAAAGAAGAAATTTTTGTTTTGACTTCTCAAATAAGGCGGGCTGTTATTTCAGTATTATTGAATATTGCAGAAGGGAGTATAAAATCTAAAAAAGAATTCGCGAGATTTATCGGAATATCAATCGGATCCTTATTAGAAGTTAAGACATGTTTGAATATTGCCAGTGACCTTGATTATATAAAAGAAAATGATTTTAGGGGAATAATAGAAAAAATCGACGAATTGTTTTTTAAACTTTTAAACCTTAAAAAATATTTAAAAAAATGAATCTTCAAACTAAACCTCGAACCTCGAACCTCGAACATCAAACTTGTAAAATCTTGATGCCTGTTCTACATTATCCTCCTGTAATTGGCGGTCTAGAGGTATGGACTCAGAATATAGCTGAGAGGCTTTCTGATAAAATTGATATTTTTGTTGTAACTGGAAAGGTAAAGAACCAACCCTTGTATGAAGAGAAAAGAGGGGTTAAAATCTGGCGAACTTCATTATTTGTTTTGAAGAATCTTTCTTATTCTTCTTTGGTTTATGTTTTGACGGCACTGCCTTTTATTTTTTTAAAATCTTTAGATTTGATAAAAAAAGAAAAAATTAATCTTTTGCACTGTCAAGGTTTTTTGAGTGCTTTTTTGGGATATATCTTGTCAAAGATAACAAAAATACCATATATAGTAACAGTTCAAAGATTAGAAGAAAAAGGGTTTTTCAAGAAACTAATTTATAAAAAAGCTGAGGTTTGTATTGCAGCAAGCCGGGCTATTGAGAAATATTTCAGAAATATTGGTGTAAAAGAGATAAAAGTAATTCCAAACGGAATTGATCTTGAGAGATTTAAAAATATAAACCGCGAAGAAATGAGAAGAAAATTAGGTGTTAATAATAAATTTTTAATTATGAGTATAGCTCGGTTAGAAAAGGTGAAAGGAATAAGATATTTAATAGAAGCAATCTCTATTTTAAGTGCCAAAAATAAAATACCAGGAATCAAATGTTTTATTATCGGGGAGGGTTCAGACCGAGAGAGATTAGAAGGATTTATAAAAGAATTAGGATCAGAGAATAGAATAAGCTTATTGGGTGAAATTTCTCCAGAAGAAATTCCAAAGTATCTAATTTCAGCTGATTGTTTTGTTTTGCCTTCTGTGAAGGAAGGGTTCGGAATAGTAGTTTTAGAAGCAATGGCTTCTAATGTTCCCGTAATAGCGACAAAAATAGGTGGTATCTTAGATATAATTAAAGATAGAGAGAATGGAATTTTAGTACATCCTGAGAATTCAGAGGAGATAGCAGAGGCTGTTTTTCAAATTTATTCTAATCCTAATTTTGCTATAAAGTTAGTTGAGAATGCCAAAGAGAAACTAGAGAATTACAATTGGCAAAATATTGTTCAAAGAATAAATAAAATATACTTAGAGGCAATATGAAGGTTTTAATTCCTGCAATGGAAAAAAGAAGTTCACTTATAGCTGCAAGGTCCTTAGGAAAAAAAGGAATTGAAGTAATTGGTTGTTCTTATACAAAGCAAGCTTCTGGTTTTTTTTCGAAATATTGTCATAAAAAATATATTTATTGTTCACCTCTGTTAAATGTTAACAGATATCTCCAAGATATTAAAAAAATTATTGACAAGGAAAAACCTTATTTATTTTTACCTGTTAACGAAGAGACACTGACTCCCTTATTAAGGGAAAGAAATTATTTTGAATCTAAAATTAAACTTCCTTTGCCTAATAATGAAATCTTGGAAAAAACCATCAACAAAATAGAAAGCATAAAACTCGCAAAAAGTTTAAATATTCCTTACCCTCGTTTAATAAAGAATCACCTCTTTAAAGAGATTTCTTATCCGGTTGTTGTGAGGCCTATATATTCTAGAAAAATAGAAGAAAACAAGATAATTGCAAAGAAGCTCTTTTATGCATTTTCTGAAAAAGAACTTTCTTGTTTTTCTGATTCTGACTTTTTTTTCCAAGAATATATTCCCGGACAAGGTTATGGTTTTTATGCTTTGTTTGATAAAGGAACGCCTAAGGCATATTTTATGCTGAAAAGAATTCATGAAGTTCCTTTTACAGGAGGACCGAGCTCTTTAAGGGAAAGTATTTATGATGAGAAATTGAAGGAGTATGGATTAAGAATTTTGAAACATCTTCAATGGCATGGGGTTGCAATGGTAGAATTTAGAAAAGATATCAGAGATAATAAATTTAAATTCATTGAGATAAATCCAAGATTATGGGGATCATTAGGATTAGCAATTTATGCGGGTATAGACTTTCCTTATCTTTTGTTGAAACTAGCACAAGAAGAGAGAATTAAAGAGAATTTTATCTATAGAGTAGGAGTCAGATCGAGGTGGCTTTTTGGAGATTTTTCTTACCTCTTTAGTGTGTTTTTAAAAAAGAAAATTGATAAAAGACCCTCTAGGATGAGAACTTTTTTGGATTTTTTTAAATTTTTTGAAAAAGATTTAATATATGATTATTTTCAAAAAGACGATATAAAACCTGCTTTAGTTGAGATATTAGTTTCTTTTCAGAAATTATTTAAAAAGTTTTTATGAGAATTAAAGGATTTATTCATATTCATTCTAATTGGTCTGATGGAGAATTATCTTTGCTAGATATAAAAAAGAAAGCCCAAAAAATGGGAATGAGTTTCGTGTTATTATCAGATCATTCTTCTTGGATTGGAAGTCAGGAAAAATTAGATGAATTCAAGAGAGAGTGTAAAAGATTATCCAATGAGAAATTTTTAATGATTCCAGGTTTTGAAGTAGAGAGCAGAGAAGGATATCATATTTTGATTTATAATGGAGATATTTTCATAGAAGATGGAGTTGAATATAATGATATTTTTAATATTTTTTCAAACAGGAAAGATGTTTTTTTGGTTTTAGCGCATGCGAGTCAGCTTTTAGAAAAACCTGATATAGATTTTTTAAAAAAAATAGACGCAGTAGAGGTTTGGAATGCTAAATATGATTCAAAATTCGCCCCTTGTTTAAGGGTTTTAAATTGGATTAAAAACAAAGATATAATCCCTATTGCTGGCACCGATGCCCATAGCTTATTTACACTTACGAAATTATGGATTGAAATAGAAATAGAGAGTCTTGAGATAAAAGAAATTATAAATTCTCTTTTATATAATCAATTCAAGATATCCAATGGTTTAATTTCTATAAATCTTAAGGAAAATTTTAACCTTCCCCTTTTAGCTTATTGGAGAATTGTAAACCTTTTTTATCCTGCGTCAAGGAAATTTTTTGTTTCTTTAGTAAGAAAAGGTTTGAAGCCCCCAAAATTTTTAGAAAAATTTTTCCATAAGGTGTATTAATGAAAAGATATCTCGTTGTGACAATTGATACAGAGGTAGATTCACCAAAATGGAAACCAAAGCATCCATTGAGTTTAAATAATATTAAAGCTATTCCGAGGCTTCAGGGTTTATTTAAGAAATATAATATCAAAGCAACATATCTTCTTTCTTATCCTGTAGCCACAAATAAGGAAAGTATTGATATTTTAGGAGAATTTTTAGAAAGAAAAGAAATAGAAATAGGAGCTCACTTACATCCCTGGACAACCCCACCCTTTTCTTCTTCAAAAGAGAGGTTTCAGCTTTCTTATCCTCATCGTTCTAAGCTCGAATTTGAAAAACTTTTAAATTTAACAAAAGCGATAAAAGAATCATTCAAGATTCAACCAGTTTCCTATAGGGCGGGGAGATATGGGTTTGATAAAGAAACCCTGGAACATTTAGAAAGATTAGGATATTTGGTAGATTGTAGTATTACTCCAACTATTAATTGGTCTTTTGATGGAGGTCCAAACTTTGGAGATTTTCTCCAAACTCAACCCTATTTTTTAAATAAAGAAGACTTAAAGAATCCAGGTAAAAGTAATATTTTAGAGGTTCCTGTGAGTATAGTTATAAATAAACAACTCCCCAAATTTTTAGGAAAACTTTATAGATACTCTCCTTTAGAAATTAAATATATTTTTCGGAAAATAAAACTGGTAAAAACTATCTGGTTAAGACCTTCAATTTCTTCTTTTGAAGAATTAAGATTTCTTTGCGATTTATTAATTAATAAAGGAAATAATGTATTTAATATGATGTTTCATTCAAACGAGCTAGTTCCGGGAAATAGTCCTTATATTAAAACAGAGACACAAGTAGAGATTTTCTTTTCAAGGCTTGAGAAAATTTTAGATTATTTAATTTCTAAAAAAGAGGCAGAAAGTAAAACTCTTTCTGAGCTTCGGAATATTTATCGTCTATGAAGATATGTATTTTCACAGGAATATTTCCTCCAGATATTGGAGGTCCAGCCACTTATGTTAAAAGATTGGCTGAAGAGTTAAATAATAGAGGATTTAAAACCTGTGTTCTTACTTATGGGAATAAAGAGACTTGTGGTGCTGATTATAATTTTAAGGTTTTTCAAGTTTGGCGAAAATATCCTAAATTAATTAAACATTTATTGTATTTTTTAAAAGGACTGATGCTTGCTAAAGATAGCGATATTGTGTATTGCCAAAACTTGTTTAGTGTTGGAATTCCAGGATTATTTGTGAGTAAGATTTTGAGAAAAAAAATGGTAGTAAAAATAGTAGGAGATTATGTTTGGGAGCAAGCAATAACAAAACGGGGGATTAAAGACAGTATTGATGAATTCCAAAAAAAGAAATATTCATTATTAATTGAATTAGGAAAAGTTCTCCAGAGTTTTTTAGCTAATAAGACTGATAAAATAATTACTCCGAGCTTCTATTTAAAAAGCATAGTTAGGGGATGGGGGGTGCCGGAACAAAAAATATCAGTAGTATATAATGCAATTGAACCTTTAGAGGGCTTTGAGATTTCAAAAAAAGAAGCTAAAGAGAAAATAGGGATTAAGGGAGATATTATTCTTTCAATTGGAAGGCTATCTATCTGGAAAGGATTTAATGCTTTAGTTGAGATAATGCCCTTTTTAATTAAAGAAAATGACAGTTTTCGTTTAGTGATTGTTGGCGAAGGAGAAGAAAGAAAAAATTTAGAAAAGAAAATAGAGAATTTGGACCTAAAAGATGTAGTCCATTTAGTGGGAAGAATTAATCATAAAGAGATTCCTCTTTATTTTAAAGCAGCTGATATATTTGTGTTAAATTCCGGGTATGAGGGTTTATCACACACCATCTTAGAAGCTATGCAGATGGGAGTTCCTATTATAGCTTCTAACAAAGGAGGGAATCCAGAATTAATTCAAGATGGTGTTAATGGGTTTTTGGTGGAATACAACAATAAGGAACAAATAAAAGATGTAATTTTTAAGCTGTGGAAGGATAAAAATCTTCAAGAAAAGTTTGTTAAAAACTCCAAAGAGAAATTAAAATATTTCAGTTTTGAGAAAATGATAAAAAATACCTTGGAGGTCTTAAGAAATTAATAAATTCAATGAAAAAAGTTTTGTTTATTGGAGCTACAAATTATAATTTTAAAAAACTTTCACCTCTTCACTTAAAAGAGAAATTTTTAGGATTAAGTAAAGAGATTAAACCTTATATATTAGCCAGAGGTTCTCCTTTTTATAAAAGAATTTGGAACACAGAATTTTATCTTTTACCTCCAACAGTTTTTTATTGGTTTTTCGCTTTTTTTATAGCATTTTATCTTTGTCTTTTTAAAAAAATTGATACAATTGTAGCTCAATCTCCGCTTATGGAAGGATTAGTAGGCTCTATATTAAAAAAACTTCTTAAAAAAGAATTGATCGTCGAAATACATGGAGATTGGGTAGAAGGACCTTTTCTTTCTAGAAAAAGGAAACTTGAATTTTTAGAAAAAAGGTTTATTCCTTTTATTGCTAAGTTAAGTTTTAAGAGCGCTGATAAAATTAGAGGAGTAGCTAATTATTTAATCAAAAAAGCAAAAGAAATCGCGCCTGGCAAACAATATTTTTTATTTCATACCTTTACTGACATAGATAGATTTTTGGAAGAGAAAGATATTGTTTTCGAAGATTATATCTTATTCGTGGGAGGATTAGAAAGGGTGAAAGGAATAAGATATTTAATAGAAGCATTTGCAGAGATTGTGAAAGAGTCTCCTCAATTTAAATTAATTATAGTAGGGGAGGGTTCTGAAAGAAAAAATCTCGAATCTTTAATTTCAAACCTCGAACATCGAACTTCCAACATCAAACTCAAAGATTCTATAGTGTTTAAGGGAAGATTGTCTTTGCACGACACAAGAAATATTATGAAAAAATGCTATTGTTTGGTTTTACCTTCTCTTTCTGAAGGTTTGCCGAGGGTATTAATAGAGGCTATGGCTTTAGGCAAGCCTGTGATAGCAAGTAAAGTAGGAGGGATTCCAGAGATAGTAAAAGAAGGCGAAAATGGATTCTTGTTTAAAAAAGGAGATTCAAATGAATTATCTGAAAAATTGAAAATTTTATTAAGCAATAGAGAAATAGCACTAAAAATGGGAGAGAGAGGTAGAAGGTTTGTAAAAAAGAACTTTTCGAATGAAAAATATATTTCTCATTACATTTCAATGATAAAGGCAGGTTGAGGTTTATTATAGAGAAAGTTGATTTTAATATCTCTAATAGGTAAACTATAATTAGAAAATAAGAATAAATAGACTTCTCTTAAAGAAATCTTATTATAAAAATTCTTCTTATTAAAAAAAGAGACAATATGATGTCTTCAAATAATCTTCTTTTGTTAATATCTGTATTATCTGCTACAATAGCCCAGATATTTTTGAAAAAAGGAATGTTAGCAATGGGTAAATTGGAGTTTTCTGCTTCTAATCTTTTGAGTTTAATAGCAGAGATATTCAAAAGCAAATGGCTGTTGGGAGGGATATTTATGTTTATAATTAGCTTTTTATCTTATCTTTTTCTCCTCTCAAAGTTAAAATTAAATTTTGTACAACCAGTAAGTGTAAGTGCTGGCATTGTGTTTGTCGCTGTAGCATCATGGATATTTTTAGGAGAACATTTATCATTCCGGCAGATAATGGGGATTGTTTTAATAATTCTTGGCATATTTTTATTGTTCCCGAGACGTTAAAAAGATGAATCTTTTAATAATTACTCAAAAAGTAGATATAGATGATGACAACTTAGGTTTTTTTCACCACTGGCTTGAAAAGATAGCAAAAAAAGTTCAAAAACTCTATGTTATCTGTTTATACAAAGGCAGATATAGTTTACCTCAAAATGTAGAGGTTTTTTCTTTAGGAAAAGAAAGGGGACCTTCTCGAGTGAAATATATTTTCAATCTTTATAGATATTTTTTTTCTTTAAAAGGAAAGATAGATCTTGTCTTTGTTCATATGAATATAATTTATATATTTTTGCTTTGGCCCTTTGCTAAACTTTTTAATTTACCTATTGTACTCTGGAAGGTTCATCGAGGAAAGATGCCTCATTTTGATAAAGCTATTCTTTTAGTAGATAAAATCTTTACTGCTTCAGAAAAAAGCCTTGATTATGAGACACCCAAGAAAATAGTAGTTGGACATGGAATAGATACAAACATTTTCAAGCCAAATACCTCAAATCTTAAACCTCGAACCTCGAACTTTTATAATGTGATTTCTATTGGAAGAATGTCTCCTTGCAAAAATTATGAAGCTTTAATAGATGCTGTTAATGTGTTAGTGAATCAAAGGAATTTCAAAAATATAGAAATAAAAATAATAGGTGGAGGTTCCACAAAACATCAGCTGGAGTATTATCAAACGCTAAAGAAAAAAGTAAAAGAATATAGTTTAGAAAATTATATTCACTTTTTAGGATCAGTTCCTCATAGGGAAACAGTTAAATACTATCAAGAGTGTGATTTGTTTGTTAATTTTTTAAAAACTGCTGGTTTGGATAAGGCGCTTTTAGAAGCAATGGCATGTGGCAAACTTATCTGTACTTGCCAAGAGACTTTAGCACCATTTTTGGGAGAATATAAAGAAAAATTAATGGTAAGTGCAAAAGACCCAGAAGAGACAGCTTCAAAGATAATTGA
>CAZBMQ010000002.1:0-1578 GCA_964493485.1 uncultured Candidatus Saccharibacteria bacterium | reverse complement strand
ATGCCATTTAAAGAAATTCATTTTTTTAGCAGAGAAAGAAACTGGAAAAAGGGAATTAAATGGTATGAATCCCGGTTTAAAGGCTGTCCAGAAGATAAATTAAAAGGTGAATTTTCCACTTCTTATCTTTACAGTAAAGTTGCCGCTCAGCGCATTTATCAGTATTATCCTAAAACAAAACTTATTGTATGTTTAAGAAATCCTGTAAGAAGAGCTTTTTCAAGCTATAGAAATGATATAATGGGCAATGTACTTCCAAAAGATAAAACATTTGAAGAGGCAATCTCTGAAAATCAAGATTATGTGAATCAAGGCTTTTATTATAAACAACTACAGCGTTATTTTTCTTATTTTCCAAAAGAGCAAATTCTGATATTAATCTATGAAGATTCCAAAAAAAATCCTGAAAAATTTATAAAAAGTATTTATAGTTTTTTAGGAGTAAATGAATCCTTTGTTCCTTCAATGTTGAGAAATACTATAAATCAAGCAAGAACTCCGAGATTTGTTTTAATAGATAGATTTATTTTTCATACAGCCTCTTTTTTGCGCCAGAAAGGACTACACAAACTGGTTTGGTTGGGGAAAAAAACAGGAATTCCAGAGTTTATTCGTAGATTAAATACTGAAAGAAAAAAAATAGAGATGAAAGAAGGTACTAAACAGAAATTAGAAAAACTTTTTGCAAAAGATATAAGCGAGCTTTCAAAACTTTTGAATAGAGATTTATCTCAAGATTGGTATGATTACAAAAAATATTTATGAATACTCTTAAAGACAAAATCCGCAATATTTTAATAGTTTTATTTTTCTTAACTGGGATTCCCTTTTTAAGATTTTTGTTATTGAAGAAAAAATATAAGAGTTTGGTGAGAGTTATTGTTTTTCATCAAATTAGAGACGAACAAACTAAAGATTTTGAGCGAAAAATATCTTTTTTAAAAAATAACTTTAATATAATATCTCCCCAAGATTTTTTGAATAAAAATTTTTCAGAAGATAAATTAAACATTTTATTGACTTTTGACGATGCTTTTAAAGATTGGTTTAAAAATGTTGTTCCTGTATTGAAAAAAGAAAAGATTTCAGCCATTTTCTTTTTAGACAAAAGGGGTTTTAATTTTGCTAAAAAACTATCTGAAATGGGTTTTGAGATAGGGAGTCATACTATAAATCATTTAAGATTGCCGGGACTTTCACTTGAAAAATTAAGGGAAGAGTTAAAAGAGAGTAAAGAAATCCTTGAAAAGGAAATAGGAAAAGAGATAAAATTTTTTGCTTATCCATTTGGAGATAAAGACAGTTTTAATAGAGTAGTGAAAGAAGAAGTAGAAAAAGCTGGTTATAAATACGCCTTTACTATTTTGCCTGGATTCAACACAAAAGGTACAGACTTTTATTGTTTACATAGAGATGGATTAAATGTTTCTTGGAGTAATTTTTTCTTTTGTGTATGGCTTTTAGGTTCTTATGATATCTTGAAAAAAGTATTAAATTGGTTATATTGATAATATATTGACTTTAAAACTTATTTTTAAAAATTAAATGAAAGTTTGTTATTTTGGTATTTATAATCCA
>CAZBMQ010000001.1:41771-114559 GCA_964493485.1 uncultured Candidatus Saccharibacteria bacterium | reverse complement strand
AAAAAGAAAAAAATTGTGATGTTTGAGGATGAGGTTCTTCTTTCAGAAATGTATAAAAATCATTTTGAAAAAGAAGGATTTGAGTTTAAGCTTTTTGAAAGAGCTCCAGAAAATTTAATAGAAACCATTATTAAAGAAAAACCTGATATTATTTCTATGGATATCATACTGCCTGGACTTAATGGTTACGAGATTACTAAGAAAATTAAAGCAGATCCAAGGATTAAAGATATTCCTATAATAGGGTTTGATAATCTTGGAGGAAAGGAATACATTGAAAAAGCTATAAATTCCGGGATGGAGGATTATTATATTAAGGCAGACCAAACACCTTCTGAGTATGTAAAAAATATCAAAACTTATGTTGAAAGTCCAAAAGAATACAAATGCAATTTTAAGCATATAATAGATAAATGAAGTTTTTGACTTATCTTCCATCAAAATATTGATATCAAACTAACTAAAATGTTTTTTGTTGGCTTGCTTTATGAAAAAAGGGGTTAATGTTATTATTATGCAGGACAGAAAAGCGCTTGTTTTAAAGAGAAGTTCAAGTTCTAAATTCTCTCCGAATTTATGAGATCTTCCGGGTGGAAAAGTTGAACCAAAAGAAAATTTAAAAGAAGCTGTTGTAAGAGAAGCGAAAGAGGAAACTGGATTGGAAGTGAAGCCAAAGAATAATTATTTCTATATTCATTATTATCCAGACAACTCAACAAGAGAAAATGCTGAAATGGCAATATATGCTTTTGAGACCGAATTGATTGGAGGAAAAGTTAAATTAAGCCAAGAGCACAGTGATTTTAAATGGGTTTCAAGAAGTAATTGGAAGGAATTAGATTATACTTCAAGCGTGAGAATGACATTAAAAAGGTTGTTTTAATAAGAAATATTCTTTGGAAAAGAAATTTAAGCAATTTTTATGAGAAATGATAAAGGAATAATCTATGCTTTTGTAGATAGTAATAATCTACATTTAGCAATCAAAAATTGTAATTGGAAATTAGATTTTGCCAGATTTTATGTTTACCTTAAAGACAAATACAAAGTAGATAAAGCATTTCTTTTTATTGGTTATTTTCCAGGAAATGAGGCTTTATATACATATTTACAAAAAGCTGGCTATATTGTTATTTTTAAGCCAACTTTGTTTTATAAAGATAAAGATGGAAAAAAGAAGATAAAGGGAAATGTTGATGCAGAATTAGTTTTACATTCAATGATAGAATATCCAAATTATGACAAAGCTATAATTATTAGTGGAGATGGTGATTTTCACTGCTTGATTGAATATTTAGAGAAACAAGGAAAATTAGGAAGATTATTGATTCCGAATAGAAAAAACTATTCACATTTGCTTTGGAAATTTAGAAAATATATGGACTTCATTAATTATTTAGAAAAGAAACTTGGAAAACGGTAAAAATAAAAAAGGGGTGTTGCTTGTGAGACGAGCTCACAAGTCTTTTCCCCTTCGTGATATTATAATAATAGCGAAGTTGGAGAAAATGTCAAGGGTATGTACAAGGAAAATTTAGAAATTTATCAAAATGTAAAAAGTCGAAATAATCAATTAGTTTATTTTTTAAAATATGCCAGGAGAAAGACCAAGAAGAGAAAAAGAAGAAAGGTTTGAAGAGCCGTCTTTAGAGATGAAGCGAATGATTTATAATCTTGTAGAAGGATTAAAGACTTCAGATGAAAATAAACAGCTTGACAAACTCGAAGCTATAAAGAGCGCTATAAATATGAGAATGGAAGAGCAATGGACTACAAGAAAGTCTGACTTAGATTTTTTAGAAAAGCATCTCAGGAATTATCTTACTTCTGGAGAGCTTATAAATAAGCCTAGGGTTTCAAAAAAGATAATAGAGTTATTAAAGATTATAGAAGAGGCAAAGCAAGGAGCTACAGAATACGAGGAAGCAGAAGATGAAGATGAAGAAAAAAGATTTGGTGGCGGATTAGGCCGAGATTATTCAGATCCAGGAGATTCAATGTGGTCATAACTTTTTAAGAGAAATGCAGAATATAGGAATTCTCTATAATTCGTTTGTTTGTTTTACAACAGGATTTGTGGCTTTTGGAGCTTTTTATTGTTTGTATAGAAAAAGAAAGATAAAAAAGATTGAATTCAGCAGGGGTATAGATTATTTCTTTTTATTTTCAGGAATCGTTTGGATATTTTCAGGGATTGGGGTTTTCAGCAACTGGATTGACAGGCCGGAGATAGGAAGGCTTTTATTTAAATGGTTTATAGGAGGATTTGTGTATATCCATTTATTGCCGGCATTTAAGTATTTCAGCTGGAGTTTTTTTGGAAAAAACAAAAAGATGCAGTGGGTGTTTATGGGATTTTTTGTTATTGTTGATATAGCCGCATTGTTTGCTTTGGCAAGGTATGGTTTTACCCAGCCAGAGATAGGTTATTGGGGAGCTGATGTGGTTCCTAATGCTCTGGCAAACAACATCTTTACATTTGGAATTTTCTTGCCAGGACTTATTTGTATTTTGATTGAGTTGGTAAAGAGATATATAAGAATGAAAAGAACAAAAAACCTGCAGGAAAATCAGATGTTTGGTTTTGCCTTAGGGTTTTTGATTTATGCCATAGGAGGCATTTTCGATGCTTTGGGAAGCATCAGGTCATGGATGATATTATTGGCAAGAAGCATAATAATGCTTAGCTCGTTTGTTTTCTATTACTTCTCAACTTTAGAGGAGTAAGATTTTTACACAATTTATAATAAATTTATGGATACAAAAAACTTTGATAAATGGGCTAAATTTTACGATATAATTTATAAGAACCAAAAAGAAGATATTAAGTTTTACAAAAAAGAAGCGAAAAAGGCAAAAGGAAGAGTGCTTGAGGTGGCTTGCGGTACAGGAAGGATTTATTTAGAGCTTTTAAAAGAAAGGATAGATGTTTATGGGATTGATATATCTAAGGCATTGTTGGATGTTTTAAGACAGAAAGCAGAAAGATTAGGATTGGTACCAAAGGTGTATCAAGGGGATATGAGAAACTTTAATTTGAAAAAGAAATTCTCTTTGATAATAGTTCCTTTTAGGTCTTTTTTGCATAATCTTACTGTTGAAGATCAGCTTACTACTTTAAAGAATCTAAGAAAACATTTAAAACCAAAAGGGAGGCTGATTCTTAATTTTTTCTTTCCGGACCCTGAAGTAATTGTAAATTACAAAAAAGGAAACAGAAAAATAATTAAAACGAACAAAGGGAAATTTTATTTTATAAATAAAACTAGATTTATTGATGAACCAAATCAAATAGTTGAGTTTAGTGAGGTTCTTAGAAAGGGGAGTAGGACCATATATAAGAATAAATTTCAGATTGCTTTTATTTATAAAAGAGAATTTGAATTATTGTTGAGATTATCCGGCTTTAAGAAGTGGAGGGTATATGGTGGTTTTAATTACAAACCTTTGAATTCATATAAACAAGAAATGATTTGGATTATTGAAAAATGACAGAAAATAATTTTTTCTTAATTTTTTGCAGAATCTCTTATGATAATAGATAGCCATACCCATTTTATTGTTGATAAGAAGAAAGAAGGGAGTTTCGCCAAGATAAAAGATGAGTTGATGTTGAATATAGATAAGCTTGGGATTAAATATTCGATTGTTATTCCTGACAATGTTTCTGGTTCTGAATGCGCTGATCTAAACACTGTAGTGGAGATGACAAAGGATGAAAAAAGATTATATATGCTTGGTACATTAGCAGTATCTGATATTAATAGACAAACCCTTTCTAAAATAAATATTTTATTCAAAAATAAAATTATAAGGGGCTTTAAAATTTTTCCAGGACATGACCCAGTTTATCCCACAGATAAAAGATGGATACCTGTTTTTAAGCTTTGCTTGAGATATAATTTTCCTTTAGTTGTTCACACTGGAATAAATCCAGGAGATAAAAAATGCGCTAGATACAATGATCCCAAACATATTGTGAAGGTTGCTCAAAAATATCCTAAATTAAAAATTGTTCTTTCTCATTATTTCTGGCCTAAATTAGATTATTGTTTCTCAATTACAAAAGGATTCAAAAATATTTATTTTGATACTTCGGCTTTAGCAGATCCAGAAGTAGTAAGAGCTAGTGGCGGGATTAGAAAAATAAGAGAGATATTAGTTAAAACAATAAAGCGCGATAGTGAAAGTGTGATATTTGGAAGTGATTGGCCGATGTGCAAAACAGAATTACATATAAATTTGATAAATTCCTTGGGTATAACCAAAGAAGAAAAAAATAAGGTTTTTTATAAAAATGCTAAGAGAGTATTTAAATTAAGTTGAGTCTTATAGATTTTATTAAAAAATAAAAAAGTCGAAATAATCAATTAATTTATTTTTTTTAAAAATATGCCAGGAGAAAAATTAAGAAGAAGAGAAGAAGAGGAAAAAGAATATACACAAGAAGATTTAAGAAAAGCCAAGGCAGAAGTTTTTAAGAAAGTGATAGAAGAAAAATTTAAAAAACCAGGAAGACCAAGTTCTCAAGATAAAGAAATGAAAGCTATTTTAGAAAGAGTAAAGAAAAAACTTGAAAGATCTTCACAAGAAAGACAGGAAGAGTAAAAGGATATTTAGACAGGAAGGCAGTTTTCTGATAGAACAAAGATATAAAATAAGAAATTAAGTTGATTTTTAAATTATGGCAGGTATAAAACAGCATTCTCTCGTTCGTACAATTTATCTTTATATTTTTGCCCTCCTTGGTTTAGTGTTTTTGATTATTGGGGGAGTTCGTTTTGTTGATATGGGGCTTAAAGCCTTTGTTTTTACTAAAGCTGAGGAGGAACAAAGACTTGGTTATCGTCAGCCGCCTATGCTCCCTTATTCGATTGAAAAAATTAAAAAACTCCAAGAGAATGAGATATTATCAGAAGAAGAGAAAGAAATTATTTCTCAATGGCTAAAGGATTATAAAGAATGGCAGGAGAAAACCTCACAGATTAATTATATAGATATAAGAAGACATCAGGAGGCATCTTTAAGTTTGGCAATGATTTTAATTGGTCTGCCTTTATATCTTTATCATTGGGGAATTATTAAAAGAGAAACAAGAAATCAAGAGGAAAAACAATAATAGCTTTTAAATGTTGTAAGTTGGAATTTTGGTAAATTATGATTTATAAAGACAGGGTTTATGGAGAAGTAGAAATAGAGGAGGATGTGATTTTGGATTTAATCAATTGTCCTTTTTTGCAAAGATTAAAAGGCATTGATCAGGCTGGATATTCTAAACCTTATTTTCCTGAATATGCTTTCCGCACCCGTTTCGAACATTCTGTGGGTGTTTTTATTTTATTAAGAAAATTCGGGGCTTGTATTGAGGAACAGATTGCTGGTTTAATTCATGATGTATCCCATACAGTGTTTTCTCATTGTATAGATTACGCCCTAGATGAAGGTTCTGAAACAAAGCAGGATTTTCAGGATAATACTTTTTTGAATTTTGTTATGAATTCAGAAATTCCTGATATTTTAAGGAAACATAGCTTTGATGTAGAGTATATTTTAGACGAGCATAATTTCCCATTATTAGAGCGACCTTTGCCGGATTTATGCGCTGACAGGTTGGATTATTCATTAAGGGCGGCAGTAGCTTTTAAAGAGATAGACAGATTGGTTTTGAATTATTTCTTAGACAATCTTTTTGTTGAAAAGAATTTTTGGGTTTTTAAAGATATAGAAAGTGCTGAGAAATATGCTCAATTATTTTTGAAGTTAGATACTCTTTATTTTTCTAATTTGTCTTCCGGATTGATGTTTAAAACAGTAGGGGAGTTAATGAGATATGCTTTGACAAAGAAGTATATATCAAAAGATGATCTTTATACAACAGACAAAGAGGTTTTAAAAAAGATTGAAAAGAATCTTGAAAGAGATACAGAGTTGAGATTGTTATGGGAGAGAATGAATAATAAGGTTGAATTTAAAAAGGATTCCAGAGATTATGATATTCATATTTTCTGCAAATCCAGAGCAGTAGATCCTTTATGTAAATATGGAAATAGGATATTAAGACTCTCAGAGATAAATAGAGAATGGAAAGGAGTCTTGGAGAGAGCTTTAAAACCCAAGGAATATTTTATTAAGTGGCTAGAATAAAAATCTAAATCTACAGAAAAAAAGAGCTCATATGCTCTTTTTTAATTGATATTTGGGAAGATAAATATTATTCTAGTTTTTCTTCTATTTTTTTCAGTCTTTCTTCTACTTTTTTCAATCTCTTTGCCACAGAGAGGTCGATTTTGTAATCTTTTATTGCTCTTTGTCTGTCATTTTTTTCTTTAATAGTAGCATTAATAAGAATAAGCAGGGTGATAACAATAGCTTCTAAAGAAACCCAGAAGGTAAGCCAATCATAGTAAAGCCTGAATATAAGCCAAAGAGCAAAGAATACTACATTAATAATCAAGAAAGTCCAAGAGCCTACGAAATTAATAATGCTGTTTCCCAATTTTTCAGGGAAGGTGTCTTTAGCTGCGACACTGAACTCATCCTCTATTTCTTTTTCTATTTTTTTCTTGCGGCTCATATTTACTTAATTTTATCACGAAATTATTTGTATGGTAAATCGTTTTTCGGGTGATTTTTTGATAAGATAAAATATAAGATATTTTTAGAAAACATGAAAGAAAAAAATAATACAGAAAAAGGATTTGAGATTGTTCAGATAATTATAGTGATAGCTGGGATTATTGCGCTTTCAGGTATGCTTTATCAATGGGTGACGAACACACTTCAATCTGGTGGTATTTCTCCAAGAACTTCGCCAATTTTTAATTATGAGACCAGTACACCAGAAACTTCTACTTCTACTGGAGCCACTTCTACAGAGCAAAGGTTTTCTTCTTCGGTTTCTGTTTCTGAAAAGCAAGAAGAATCTGTCAGTGAGGGCGGAAAAGAGACCCAGCAAGAGCAGGTGATTCCAGACCAATCACCTCAAGAGAGCACACAACAAGAAACTGCTGAAATACAAGAAGAACAGCCAATAGAACAGAAAATTTCCACCTCTACACAAGAAAAAAACGCTACTTCCTCGCCAGAAGAATCCCAAACAGAAAAGATATCTTTTTTAAGGTTTGTTTCCAGTGAGGATGGAAGATATGAATTAGATGAAGCTGAGATATCTGAACTTAAATCTTTGAATGTAAATGGGATAAGGATTTGTCCTATGTATCAGACTACTGGAAATGGAAAAGCTTATTTATTCGGCTGGAAGGATTATTATATAGATTTAATAAGAAAGGCTCATCAGGCTGGATTTGCTGTGTTTCTTGAACCGAATGCTTTTACTTTTGGGAGACTGCAACAGACAGATGATCCCAGATATATTGATACTTTTATAGATATCGCTTCAGAGTGGGCAAAGATAGCAGAAGAAGAGAATGTTGAATTTTTCTCGCCTCTTAATGAACCTAATGCTTTCTTTGCCACACAAAAACTTATTGATGAATGGATTCAGTCTTCAAAAGAACTGAAAGATGATTTTTCCGGAGGATTGGTGTTGAAGTTTGCTGATATTGGTCCCGAGAAAATTAGCGATATAGAAGGTTATGATTATTTAGCTTTCGATATTATGTGGGGAGATAATAGGTATAACGAATTGAGAGATCGTTTAAGAACAGCTGTTGCTAAAGGGAATAGTTTGAAAGAGAAGTATAACTTAAAAGGATTTATTTTTGGAGAACTTGGAGCTGAAAACTCGAGAGTTGATGAAAACACTCAAGCTGAGATTTTTAGGACTATTCTTGAGGAAACTTGGGGAAAGGTTGATGGATATTGTTTTTTGGGCTGGTCTGACTTGGAATTTAGTTTTAGAGATAGAAAAGCAGAGGATGTGGTAAAAGAATGGTTTTCTCGGTAGTTAATTTAATAAAATGGATTTTAAAGAGATTATTATTCAATTAAAAAAACATTCTAATCCTAAAGATAGAAAAGGAATGGCACGATTTGGTATTAATCCAGAATATGCTTTAGGGGTGAGAGTGCCGGTTTTGAGGACTTTAGCAAAAAAGATAGGTAGAAATCACAAATTGGCTCAGGAATTGTGGCATACAAAGATTCATGAAGCCAGGATATTAGTCAGCATGATTGAAGAACCAGAAAAAGTGAATGAAAGACAAATGGATGAATGGGTGGAAGAATTTAACTCTTGGGATTTGTGCGACCAATGCTGTATGAATCTTTTTGATAAACTTCCTATTGCCTGGAAAAAAGCAATAGAGTGGGCAAGACTAGAAGAAGAATTTGTGAGGCGCGCTGGATTTGCTTTAATGGCATGTCTGGCATGGCATAATAAGGAAGCAAAAGACGAGAAATTTTTAAGATTTTTTCCTGTTATTAAAAAATATTCGGCAGAAGATGAAAGGAGCTTTGTAAAAAAAGCTGTAAATTGGGCATTGAGGCAGATAGGAAAGAGAAATCTTTATTTGAACAAAAAAGCTGTAAAACTTGCAAAAGAGATTGAAAAGATTGACTCCAAAACCGCTAAATGGATTGCCAGGGATGCTATAAAAGAATTAGCAAGTGAAAAGATTCAAAGAACACTCCAGAAATAATTTTTATATTTTTAATAAGAAAATTCTCACCCGAGTCGTAGACTCGGCTTTTTTTAAATTGACAAGAAGAATTTGTTGTATAAATATGAAATACCGATAATTGAGTACCTTAAAAATAATTAAAGAATTTGATAAAAAGATGAAACAGAGGAAAAAAACAAAACCTATGAAAATATTATGGGAGGAATAATCCATTTAGGTGAATAATTTGAAAGAAGTTTTAAATATCAGCAGTAAATCAAAAGATTGGAGAGCTAAGAGATTAAGTAATTTTTCTGATGACCCTTTTGTTATAGATGGAGTGGAAATAAATTCAGTAGAAGGATTTATACAGGGGATAAAGTTTTATGAAAATCATCATTATAGAAGGGAATGTTTCAGAGCAAATACAATAAAAGAAAAGTTAAGAGCTCAGTATCTTGGGAGGAAGATGGCAGAGAAAAAATTCGTTTGGTGGAAAGGAGAAAAAATAAAATACGGGTCTAGAAAACATCATAAGCTAATAGAGAGGGCTATTAGAGCTAAGTTTGAACAAAATAGAGAAGCAATGAGAGCCTTATTAGCCACAAGAGGAATAAAACTGATTCATCAAATAGGTCAGAGAGAGTTAAAGAAAAGTTCGCTTCCGGCTAAACTTTTTTGCAAGATATTAACAAAAATACGAAAAGAAAGCTTTTAGGTTTATTAAAGTCAGATTTACAAAATTATTAATTTCTGGTATAAAACCGATGGGTGATATGAATGGAGATTAATAAAAAAGAATTAGACAAAAAAACAATAGAAAAGATGAGAATAGCAATAGGTCAGTGGGATCAATATATTTCAGAACTTACCGAAGAGAGACTTTCCTTACTGGAACAAAAAAAACAAGGGAAGATTGATGAGGATGAATTTAAGAGAAAAAAGCAATACTTAGAGAAAGAAATAAAAAACGCAAACGACAACAAAATTGAGCTTCAAAAGATAATTTCTAGTTACTAGTTAAAGGAAGAAAATAAATTCTTCCTATTTTTTATATATTTTCTATTTTTCAGTATAATACTTGACTTTGGTTTTTGAATGATTATCATAAAAACTTAGAAACGATTTTTCTTTCAGCTCTTTAAAGAGCTGAAAGAAAAGAGTGAAAATGAGTATTTCCTGTAATTTATTTTGTACAATTTGGTTTTTTATAGGGTTCGGACTTAGCTTAGGGATAGGAATATTTCTCCTGAAGGCAGAGCATAGCAGGAATAAACAGAGATTGATTGATGCGATTTCCAGACAGATAAAAGAAGAGTATGAAAAGAAAATAAGAGAGTTGAAGAATAGATTTGGAATATTTGAATAGAAAAGGATTTTCTTTCAATCTTTTTAAAAGCTGCAATTTATGAAAATTGTAGTTTTTTAGTTGGAAGAAATTTAGTTTATAGAAGAAATTGATGAAACAGTTTCTGTTTTTGTTATAATTAAAATATGGAGCAGATAATTTCAAAAGAAGAATTTAATAATTTAATGAAGATAAAAGGTGAAGTAAGAGGAAGAGGAATAAGAGAACCTATGAATTTTGTTTTTGAAAGGGAGGGAGAAAATGGATTAAAAAAAATAGAAGATACAATGATTAAACTTGGATTTCCATTAAAGTATCAGGAGATTAAAGAAAACAATCTTTATCCTATAAAACTACTCGCAATAACTTTGTTAGTGATGAAGCGACTTTTTGATTATGATGATAAAAATTTTCAAGATATGGGAAAAATGGGTGCCAAGCTTTCAATGCTTGTTAGGATTTTTATGAAATATTTTGTTTCACTTAAGAAGATAGTAACTACCATTCCAGAATATTGGAGGAAATATTATACAATCGGAGAAGCTAGATTGATAGAGTTTGATGAGAAAAAAAGATATATAATCTTGAGAATCGAAAATTTTCCTTATTTCCCTGCTCATTGTGATATACTCAAAGGATATTTCTCTGGGGTGGTTCAGATGGTAGTAAAAAGCCAAGTTTTTTGCAAAGAGATAAAATGCCCTCGTATGGGAGACAAATATCATGAGTTTATAGTTGAATGGTAAAGGTTGAGAATATTAAACTGTTTATGGAAATGTCTATATTGACGTTTTTTATTTTTTAAAAATACTTAAGGAATTTTAATTAAGGTTCTTGACAGGGTGTGTTGCTCTCTATAAGTTGTAAGAAGGATATATTTGTTAACAATTAAATAAAAAAATGAGTGTGATTGAAAATGATTGTAGTCACAGGAGGTACGGGTCATGTAGGAAATGTTCTTGTTCGCCAATTGCTTTCAATAGGAGAAGAGGTTAAGGTAGTGATTCCTCCATTTGAAAATGAAACCTCACTTAAAGGATTGGATGTGGAGAAAGTTGAGGGAGATATTTTAAATATTAATTCTTTGTATAAAGCTTTTAAAGATGCCCAAGTTGTATATCATCTTGCCGCAGTGATATCAACAATGCCTGGTAAAAATGAGTTGATGAGAAGCGTGAATGTAGATGGAACAATTAATGTAATAAAAGCTTGTTTAGATTGTGGGATTTCTAGAATGGTATATACAAGCTCTATCCATGCCTTAGCTGATGTTCCTAAGGGAGAGATAATTGATGAATCTGTGCCATTTGATCCCTATACGAGAAGAAGGGGAGAATATGACAGGACAAAAGCTCAAGCGAGCTTAGAGGTTTTAAAAGCAGTAGAAGAGCAGGGTCTTGATGCAGTAATAGTATGTCCTACAGGGGTTGTAGGACCTTGGGATTTTAAACCTTCTCAAATGGGACAATTCTTTCTTAGTTTTGCAAAGAAGAAACTTAAAGCTTATGTCGGAGGTGCATTTAATTTCGTTGATGTGAGAGATGTTGCGAGAGGACTTATCCTTGCTTGCCAAAAAGGGCTTTGCGGAGAAAGATATATTATTTCTGGGGAGTTAATCACAATAGAGGAAATGATGTCAGTGCTTCAAGATATAACAGGTGTAGAGCCTCCTCGATTTAAAATGCCTGCATGGGCGGCAAAGATAATAGCTTTTTTTGCTGTTGCATATTCTCAACTAGTGAACAAAGAGCCTCTTTTTACAAAGTATTCTATAGATACTATTGTAAACCCTCCTTTAGTAAGTCATGAAAAAGCAACTCGGGAGTTAGGCTATCATCATTATCCTATTAGAAATTCGATAAGAGATATAATTAAATGGTTTCAGAAAATGGATATGCTGTAAATACGCCTTATATGTTTAGGCGTTTTTTTATAAATTCTTTTAAAAATCAATATAGTTTTCATTACTTGGTTATTTGATATAATAAAAGAATATGCAACAAATGATTTCAAGAGAAGAAATTAATGAGCTGATGAAGATAAAAGGAGAAGTAAGAGGAATTGCTATGAAAAATACTGCTGATTTTGTATTGAAAAAAGAAGGGAGAGAGGGATTGCAAAAGTTAGAGAAGGTAATGGCAGAATTGGGATATCCAATAAATTACAATAGAATAAAATCAATAGGTTTTTACCCTCTTAATTTATTAGGTCTTACACTTTTAGTAACTCAAAGACTTTTTAAGTACACTTACGAAGATCTTCATGAGATGGGAAGGTTTAGGTCTAGAGCATATGTGTTTATTAAAATTTTCATAAATTATTTTTTTTCTTTTGAAAAAGCAATAAAAAAGGTTCCTGAAATGTGGAAAAAATATTTTACAGTAGGCGAATTGGAAGCTATAGATTTTGATAAAAAGAAAAAAAGAGGAATTTTGAGATTAAAGAATTATTGTTTACATCCTGTTCAATGTGCTGTGATGACAGGTATATATGCTAATATGATTCAGATGTTAGTTAAAAGCAAGGTTACTTGTAAAGAAACAAAATGTATTCATAAAGGAGATAAGTATCATGAGTTTGTTTTAGAATGGGAATAATAAAAATAAAAAACTAATAAAAAACAATTATGGAGCAAACAATAACAAAAGAAGAGATTGAAAAATTAGTTAATATGAAGGGTGAGATAAGAGGAATAGCTTTGAGAAATGATTTTGATTATATCCTTAAAAAATTTGGCAAAGAAAAGATAGAAGAGATAGAAAAGAAAATGGAAGAGTTTGGATATCCGATTAGATATAGAGAAATAAAGGCTTTAAATTTTTATCCCATAGGAATAGATAATCTTTTATTAACTTGCCTGGAGAAATTTTTGGGTTTTAAAGATAAAGATTTTTTTGAAATGGGTGAGTTTCATACAAAATCTTCTTTATTAACTCGGCTTTTTATGAGGTATTTCGGTTCTATTAAAGGTATTGTAAATGGAGCTGCAAAAATGTGGAGGAGATATTTTTCAATAGGAGATATTAAGGTAATAGAATACAACGAAAAAGACAAATACGCTGTTTTAAGACTTGAGAATTTCCTAAATCTTCCTATGCAATGTCATTCTTTAAGAGGTTCTTTTGTAGGATTGTTGAAGATAGTAACAAAAGGTGAGGTTGTTTGTAAAGAAACAAAATGTATTCATAAAGGAGATAAGTATCATGAGTTTGTTTTAAGGTGGAAATAATTATTATAACCTATTAAGAGTATGGATAATTTACAAGAGAATAATAAAGAAAATGGAAATAAAGTTTTTGTAGAAAAAGACGGCATTATTCATGTAGAAGTGAGGAGGGAAAAGACGACAGAAGAGGATATTTTGAGTTTGCTTGAAGAAACAAAAAAAACCACAGAGTCATTTCCTAAAAAACCTAAACTTTTGATTGTTAATTTAATGAAAGGTTCGGTTTTGCGTTCTTATAGGTTTAGAAGAAAGGTAGGAGAGAAATTAAAAGAAATAGTATTTGAGAGAGCGGCAATCTGTGAAGAAAGTGTTTTTTCAAGAACAATAGCAATGTTTATTATTACAGCAATTAACATTAAAAATGTAAGACTTTTCTCTTCTAAAGAGAGAGCCTTGGAATGGTTGAGAAGTTTTTAATTTTGATTAGAAAAGTGTAATAAATTAATAGGAAATGCGTCTTCTATATAAGAGAAAAAAAGAGATAGCGGGGATGGTCTCCCGCATCCTTATTTGATAAATCTTTTTCAAAATGGCAAAGAAAAAGAAAAAGAAGAAAAAGAAAAAGAAGAAATAGACTGAAAGGCGTCTCGAAAGACGCCTTTTTAATATAAAAAAGCAATCAAGATAATATTGAGATTTAAAGATTTTGGTTTTTTGATACAATAATTGTATGGATAGGATTCTTCTTACAAAAGAAGAATTTGATGAACTGATGAAGATAAAAGGAGAGGTGAGGGGGGTGACGCTAAAAGGATATGGGGATTATTTGCTTAAAAAAGAGGGAGAAGAGAAAACAAAAGAGATAGAAGAGATAATAACAGACTTTGGGTATCCCTTTAGATTTAAAGAAGTGAAAGGAATGCATTTTTATCCTGTAGGTTTACAGGCAGTAATTTTGGAGTTAATGAAGCGAATGTTTAATTATACAGCAGAGACATTTCAGGAGATAGGAGAGTTTTCAGCAAAAAGCTCAATACTTGTTAGAGTTTTTGCAAGATATTTTTTCTCTGTTAAAGAAATAATGAAGCGAGCTCCCGAGATGTGGAGAAAATCATATACTATAGGACAAGTTAAGCTAATGGAATACAATGAGGAGAAGAGACGCTTGATTTTAAGGATTGAGAATTTCAAAGTTCACCCTCTTCAAGGACAGGTTCTTATAGGTTATTTTTCAAGCGTCCTTCAGATGATAGGAGGACAGAAAGCTAAAGGGGAAGAAATAAAATCTCCCTTTAGAGGAGATGAATGTTATGAGTTTTTAATGGAATGGTAGAACAAAGTATCTAAGTTTTTTGGTTTCAATTTGTAAAGATGAAAAAAAAGACAATAATTTTGTTAATAATTGGTTTGGCTGGGTTAACCTCTTTTTTTTATTTTCAAAAAACACAAAAGAATACTAATTTTCATTTTCCGAAAAGACACGAAGAATTTAAGATTCAAGGTTTGATGTGGAGATCTATTGCTTATTATTATAATCCATCTATTTATTCTGAAATATACAACCCTTCTGCTAATGAGCGTTTGGTTAAAAAAGCTAAAAATGTAGGAGCTAATTATTTATTGATAAGAGCTTTTTATAGTGGAACTGAGGAAGGCAAACTTATTGGAGATGATAGAAAGGCAGAGGAATCTCTTAGGAAGGCAATTGAGATAGCGCACAATTACGACATTAAAATTTTCCTTAGTCCCTTTATTGAATCAATGGAATTCTGGCCCAAAAGAAAATGGAATCTTGATGTTGAAAAATGGACTGAGAAAGTATTGAAGTGGGCTCGTTTTGCTCAGGAAAACAATGTAGAACTTTTTGCTCCAGGGTTTGAGATGGCGATAATTATGGATAAAGAAGAGGCAAAAAAGTGGTTTAAGACAATTCTTCCTGAAATAAGAAAAGTGTACAAAGGCAAGATTACTTTTGCTGAAATTCCATACGGAGAACAATGGGAGTTTATTGAAAAAGATAATGTATTTGAAGGATATGATTGTGTAGGTATTACAATTTTCCCCTGGAAGGATTATGACGGAGAACATGATCTTAGGAGTTTCGAAGATTTAAAACAACATACTCAGAAACAAGTTGAATTATTAAATGATTTAGGAGAAAAGTATAATACAGACTGCAGGATTGTAGCAACACTTGGTATGGATTATTGGTATGGCAAGGAGCCTTCTCCTGAGATAAGAGCACAAGGATACAATTTAAGCTTAGATGTTTTGAAGGAATATAATGTAACAGGAGTATTTCTGCATCTGTGGGCTTCAGAACATGACCAGTTGGGAGAAAGTAGAGAGGTAGAAGAAATGTTAAAGACAAGATGGATTGAATCTGAAAAATAGATAAACACCTAAAACAAATTAGGTGTTTTTATTAAAAACAAAGATTGAACCACCTAGAGTTTTTTACTCTTCTTTTATTGCGTCAATAATATCTTTTGCTCCTTCCACTCCGCTTTCAAGAGCGTCTTTTACTGCATCTACTGTTTCTCCTCCTATATCTTTTGCAGCTCCAACAGCAGCTAATACCGCAGTTTTTGTGGCTTCTACCACATCTCCACCAACTGTTCTTACAGCTTCTATGGAGCCTTTTACTGCTTCTACTGCTGTTTCTCCAATATCAAGTCCTAACGTCTTTGCGCTATGTATTGCTTGAGACACAGCTCCTGTTACTGCAGAATCTTGTTTACCTCCCATTTCCATGAAACCTCTCACTGCTCCTCTGACGATTCCTCTTATTGTTTCAATTACTGATACACCGATATCTGCAACTCCTGAAATTGCCCCTTCTACTATTGAAGCAGCTGTTTCTACTCCTTTTGCAAGAAATTCTCCAGTTTTCTCCAGGGTGGTAACGGTAGTATTTTTAACAACATCTACAATTACACTACCAACATCAGTGACACCTTTTAAACCAGCTCTTACTCCTTCTTTTACTCCGTTGACTATGCGAAGAATTAAAGAAAAAACCATATTTTTGTGAATTTGATGATACGACCTTTATATTATTTTATTTTACTAAAAATATAAGATAATACCATACATCTAAGCAAAAGAAAGAAATAATAATTTTCCACAACATTTTTTGTAACCTCTATTGATATATAATATAATATAGTATAAAATTTTGAGGTCGAGTTAATAAATTTTTAAAACTTAATCTTTATGAATAAATTAATTCGAGAGTTTGTTTCAAACGAAAATAGAGATTTTACTTTTAAGATTGGAAACACACTAGCTTCCAGCTTAGCAGGTTTTATTGCTGGAACGATTGCCTCTATTATAGTTTTTTATATAGGCTATACTTTATATATTAAGTAATACCAATAGAAACTTCACTGGTTTTATTAAATAAGAATAGAGATCAAAATTTTTTGTTTCCCAGCTTTGTGCTGGGTTTTTATTGAAATTTTTCCACAGATATGCTTTTTGATATAGGGGATTCTTGCTAAAATAAAAATATATTGTTTCAATCTTTTTTGCGGTTGAGACTTTTGTTTAATTCAGTGTCAAGTTTATGCAAAAAATCGGCATTGTAACAGAAGAGGCAGCTGATTTACCTCAAGATATAATTGAGAATAATCGTATAGAGATAGCCAAAGTTAAACTCGATTGGCCAGAGATAGAGAATCTTCCAGGAGAGAATATATTTCAAAAAATGAGAGAATTAGAAAAAAGAGGCATAAAGAGTTTTGGTAAAACCTCACAGCCTTCTCCAAAAGCTTTTTTAGATGCTTATAAAAAACAATTTGAATCTTTTGATATAGTACTTTGTATTACTCTTACCTCGAAACTTTCTGGAACATACAATTCAGCAATTCAAGCAAAGAACTTTCTTCCACAAGAGAAAAAAGAGAAAGTATTTGTTGTAGATACATTAAACGCCAGCGCTGGAGAAGCGCTTTTAATTTTGTATGCTGTTGAGTTGATAAAGGAAGGAAAAGGGATAGAGGATGTGATAGAGGAATTAAAAAAGCTAATTTCAAGAGTTAGGCTTTTTTTGATGTTTAAGGACCCAAAGTGGTTAGAGGCGAGCGGGAGAATTTCTTCTATTGTAGCTGGGTTGTTGAGAAGATTAGCTGGTGCTGGTGTTCGACCTCTTCTTACATTTAAAAATGGAGTTTTAGTGCCTTCTGGAGTAAAGATGCATGCTAAAGATATTCCCACAGCCCTTTTCAAGCAATTTGAGACAGAAATGAAAAAGAGAAAAAAGGAGAATAGTTTAAAAATAGTGATAACACATGGCGATGATTTGAAAGGAGCTGAGAGATTAAAAAAAATGATAGAAGATAATTTTCCAAAAGCAGAGGTGATTTTTATAAATATCATTAATAATATAGTTGGAGCTATAGTGGGACCTGATACCTTGGTATGTGCTTGGTATGAGATATAGTTATTAATAAAGGAATTCAAACATGAAAGTTTTAGTGGTTAATGCTGATGATTATGGATATAGCAAGGGAGTGAATAAAGGGATAATAAAAGCCCATACTCAAGGCATTGTTACTAGTACTTCAGTAATGGTGTATGGAATGGCGGCAAAGCAGGCAAGGGAATTATTGGAATATCCGCTTTCTGTTGGTCTTCATTTTGATATTTTTGATAAAAGATTAAGGTCAAAATTAATAAAAAGAGAAATACTTTCTTCTTTGACAATAGAAAATATAAAAAAAGAATTTAAAAATCAAATTAATGAGTTTGCCAAAATATTAGGAAAACCGCCAGACCATTTAGATTCCCACCATCATATTCATTTTCATTCCCAAATTAAACCTATATTCGAAGAATATTCAAAAGAGAACAATATTCCTGTAAGGGGATTAGGGAAATTCCATCTTATCGAATCTTTTTTTGGGAAAAATGAATCCGGAGAAACAGATTTAGAAAGAATTAGCACAAATTCTCTTTTGGATATTCTATCTAATTTAGCAGATGGTGTTAATGAACTAATGTGTCATCCGGGATTTGCAGATTTGGAGTTGAGGAAGATTAGTACATATTCAGTTGAAAGAGAAGAAGAAATCAAAACCTTGATAGACAGGAGAATAATTGAATATATTAAAAATCATAAAATAAAACTTCAAGGTTGGGATAATGTTTGATAAAATTAAACAATTAAAATAAACTAAAATAATATGGAACAAATAATTTCAAAAGAAGAATTAGAAGAGTTTAAAAAGATAAAGGGAGAAGTAAAGGGGGTGGCTTTGAAGGAAAATATGGAGTTTATATTAAAGGAAGAGGGAAGGGGTAATCTGGAGAAACTAGAAAAGATATTAGCAGATTTTGGTTGTCCTATAACATATAAAAACCTGAAAGAGATGATTTTTTATCCTTTATGGTATGATGCTGTTCTGTTGACAGTAATAGAACGGCTTTTTAATTACGACGACAAGAAATTTCAGGAAATGGGCAGGTTTGAGCCAAAAATCTCTTTTATTATAAGAATCTTTATGAAATACTTTATTTCTCTTGAAAGAGCAGCAAGAGAGGCTCCTAAAATCTGGAGACAGACATTTACAGTAGGAGATTTAGAGGTAGTAAAGCTCGATGAATCTTCTGGAGTGTTGAGACTTCAGAATTACCGATTGGTGCCTGTGCAATGCCAGGTGCTTAAAGGATATTTCGCCAGTGTATTAGGAATGGTAGTGGGCGGCAAGGTGGAATGTGAAGAAATAAAGTGTGTATTTAAAGGAGATGAATATCATGAATTTTTGTTAAAATGGTAGTGTTTCAAGGGTTATAACCTGTTTTGCTATGAAGATTTTATCTTGGAATGTTAATGGGTTGAGGTCTGTATACAAAAAAGGTTTTTTAGAATGGTTAAAGAAAGTAAAAGCAGATATTGTATGCATCCAGGAGACAAAAGCGCAGCCAGAGCAATTACCCTCTGAGCTGCTTTCTCCTTATAGATACGATTCTTATTTTAATTCCGCCTTTAAAAAGGGATATAGCGGCGTGGCAGTGTATGTGAAAGAAAAACCATTGAAGATAAGAACGAAGATAGGGATGATGAGATTTGACCAAGAAGGGAGAATGTTGAGGTTAGAGTATCCCTATTTTATTTTGATTAATTTATATATTCCTTATGGCGGGAGGGGGAAAGAAAATTTAGATTATAAGCTTCAGGTATATAATTTTCTTTTTGATTATTTAAAAGATATAAAAAACAAAAGTGTAATATTGGTTGGAGATTTCAATATTGCTCATCAAGAGATTGATTTAGCAAGACCAAAAGAAAACCAAAACAATATAATGTTTACCTCAAAAGAAAGAGAACAGATAGATAGAATTATCAGCCTGGGTTTTACAGATACCTTCAGGAAGTTTCATAAAAAAGGAGGATATTACACTTGGTGGCCTTATTTTGCGAATGCTAGAGAGAGAAACTTGGGTTGGAGAATAGATTATGCTTTTACTTCAAAGAAATTGACTCCAAAGCTAAAAGATGCTTTTATTTTGAGTAATGTTAAAGGTTCAGATCATTGTCCAATAGGAATAGAGATTGAGATAGAAAAATAAAAAGGTCGGATATTAATATTTATTAAAAATTAAGAATGAACGCAAAAGATATTCTTTTGATTGTGGCGGTACTGGTGTTGGCTGGTTTATGCTATTATCTGTATTCTGGTTTAACACTATGCAAGTCCAAGGCGTTGGAGTGTGCGCAAGGAGTAGAAAAACTGAAGTCGGGATTAAATGAATGTATGACAGGAGCACAACAATGTCAACAAGCTTTGACAAATCTTCAGCAGATGTGCGCTCCTTACCTCCCCAGTCAATAAACATTTTTAAAAAAGATTAATTTGTGTTTCCTTCATTTTTAAAAGCAAAAACCATGAAGGAGGTTTTGTTTTTAAGAGATTGATAAACTATTCATATTATTATGTTGGAAAGAGTATCAAAAATAGAGGCTAAAGAGAATCTAAAAGAATCAATAAAAAAAGCAGTAGAAGAGATAGGGGGTTTTAAAAAGTTTATTAACAAGGGAGATGTTGTTTTATTAAAACCGAATTTTAATACATCTCATCCTTTTCCAGGATCTACTGATTTAGAGTTTTTAAAAGCTGTAGTAGAACTTGCTTATGAACAAGAGCCAAAGATAGTTATGATTGGAGATTCTTCCACTATGAGTTTGAATACAAGAAAAGTAATGGAGGAGCTCGGGGTCTTTGAATTGGAAAAAATGGAAATACCTCCAAGGATTTATGTTTTTGATGAACGGAGATGGATAAAAAAAGAGATACCAAACGCGAAATACCTGAAAAATGTTTTTGTTACAGAATATTTAGACAGAGCTGATAAGTTAATACTTCTTCCTTGTTTAAAAACGCATTTTTTAGCTCAATTTACAGGAAGTTTAAAATTATCAATGGGTTTTATGAAGCCATTTCAGAGAGTAGGTTTTCATTTTAGATATTTACAGGAAAAAATAGCAGAATTAAATAAAATTATACATCCTGATTTAATAATTATGGACGCAAGAAAATGTTTTATCAAAAAAGGACCGGCTGAGGGAGAGGTAAAAGAACCAGGATTGATATTAGCCTCTACAGACAGGATTGCTATAGATATAGAGGGTATAAAAATCATCCAAAACTTTAAAGGTAATTCATTAAAAAACATTAATCCTTTAGAACTGACTCAGATTAAAACAGCTTTGGAATTTGGGATTAAGCCTCATTCTTAATTGGTATTAGAATTTAAAAATAGAATATGATAGGATAAAATAAAATGGAAAAAAAAGAGAAAAAGGTAAAAGAACTTGCAGGGGGAGAGTTGATAGAATATGTTGAGATATTGAAGGCTCTTACTGTTCTCAACGAAAAAGCAATTTTGATAATTTTCATTGCTTTTATTGGATTTTCTATTCTTAAATTTATATTTGATGCACCCATTTCAATAGGAGTATTAGCCCTTCTTTTTTTATTTGGCGTAGTGCTTTCAGGTTATATATATTCACTGAATGCTTTATTAAAAGAAAAAGAAGGTGGAATATATAAAATAGAAAATTTATGTTTCGCTTATTTTGTGGCTAATTTGGTAATTTATTCTGGAATTGTTCATTATATTGGAGGGGTGGAATGGATTGGAATTTTTATATATTTTTTTCAGATAGTAGAAGCTAATGTTTTTCTTTCAAGAAGAAAGGCAGTATTTTTTACTGTATTGGCTACAATTTCTTATGCCGCTTTAGGATTTCTTGAGTATTTCGGAATTCTTCCTCATTATAAATTTTTTATTCCAGCCACTGAGCCCTATAAAAATCTTAATTATTTGCTTGTGACTATATGCGCAGGGGCAGTTTTTGGTTTTCATTATGTTGCTTTTTTGGTTAGGCATTTTTCAAAGACATTTAGAAGAATACGAAGGGAGTTAAGCAAAGAAAGAAGGGAATTACAGAAAGCAAAATTTAAATTGGAAGAAACAAGAGATACATTAGAAATAAGGGTGAGAGCGAGAACAAAGGAATTGGAGGAGCTGGCAAAAAGTCTGGAACAGCAGGTGAAGGAAAGAACAATTGAATTACAAGAGAAGGTAGAAGAATTAGAAAGATTTCAAAAGTTCGCCGTGGGTAGAGAAATGAAAATGGTAGAGTTAAAAAAGAAAATCGAAGAATTAGAAGAGAAGCTCAAAAAACAAAAATAGAAAAAATGTATTATATTAATCTCCAAAGACAGCCCATAAGGTTGTTTTAATTTTAAACTAAACTATCTATGAAGGCTTCAGCAATTGCCAATGCCAATATCGCATTAGTAAAATATTGGGGGAAGAGAAACAAAACATTAAAGCTGCCTTATAACAGCAGTATTAGTATGACAACAGAAGGATTGATGACTCATACTACAATTGAATTTAGTAAAGAATATAAAGAAGATTTGTTTATTTTAAATGGAAAAACATTTAAAAAAGGTTCGAAAGAATATGATGATGGAGTAGGGAGATTTTTAAATGTTGTTAGAAAGAAA
Source organism: uncultured Candidatus Saccharibacteria bacterium (assembly GCA_964493485.1). GTDB lineage: Bacteria > Patescibacteriota > Minisyncoccia > Minisyncoccales > JANBVM01 > CAZBMQ01. The sequence goes on along the minus strand of CAZBMQ010000001.1, from coordinate 92,464 downwards.
GCAGGTATTCGTTTGAGAGCCAAGATTATGAGTTATAATAATTTTCCTACAGCCGCTGGTTTAGCTTCTTCAGCTGCCGGATTTGCAGCCTTAGCTCTTGCTGTAAATCAGGCGCTTTGTTTAAATCTAAACAAAAAAGAATTAAGTATTCTTGCAAGAAGGGGCTCTGGGTCTGCCTCGAGGTCTATTTTTGGCGGTTTTGTAGAATGGAAAAAAGGTAAAAGAAGAGATGGTTTAGATTCCTATGCACACCAGATTGTACCTGCAGATTATTGGCAGGATTTTAGAATGATAATATGTATTACTTCGAGTAGGGAAAAGAAGGTGTCTTCAAGGACTGGAATGGAAAGAACAGTGCGCACTTCTCCAATGTATAAAGCTTGGTTAAAAACCATAGACCAGGATATTAAAAGAATAAAAAAAGGAATAAAAGATAGAAATTTTACACTTGTAGGTGAGACTGCTCAAGAAAATTGCTTAAAGATGCACGCTCTTACAATGACATCGAAACCCTCTATATTTTATTGGAACAGCACCACCATAGATTTGATTAATAGAATTATTGAATGGAAAAACCAGGGAATAGAATGCTATTTTACTATTGATGCAGGTCCTCAAGTAAAAATTATTTGTTTGGAAAAAGACATAAAAAAAATTATCAAAAGATGCAGGTACATCAAAGGGGTAGAGAAAGTTATTGTGACAAGACCGGGAAGAGGAGCAAGAATAACAAATAAGCATTTGTTTTAATCTTATATGATAAAAATATCTGCTCCAGGAAAGATTTGTATTGCAGGAGAATGGGCTGTGCTAGAGACAGGTAATCCTTTGATTGTGGCAGCTCTTGAAAAAAGGGTATTTGTGAAAATAAAAAAATCAAAAGACAAATATATTCACATTACCCTTAGAGATTTTGGCATTAAAAACCTTAAGGCTTATTTTCAAGAGGGGGAGCTTAGGTTTAAAGAAAGATTAACCAAAAAAGAGAAAAAGTATGTATCTTTTGTAAGGCGCGCTATTGAGACAGTTTTAAATTATTTAGAGATTACGCAGCCGTTTGAGATAGAAACATGGGGGGGAGAGACAATTATAAAAAAAAGAGGGAAAACAGAATCGATTGGTTTTGGTTCTTCTGCCGCTGTTACTGTGGCTGTTATTGCGGGTCTTTTTAGATTTTATGGAAAGAAAATTGAGAAAAAGATATCAGAAAAAATATTTAAATTAGCAGCTATATCACATTTTTTTGTCCAAGGGAAAATAGGTTCTGGTTTTGATGTTGCAGCTTCAACATTTGGAGGAGTACTTGTTTATAAAAGATTTAGTTCAAAATGGCTGATTAATAGAATTAAGAAAAGAGTGAGACTAAAAAAAATAATCGAAATGAAGTGGCCTGGTTTTTATATTGAGAGATTGAAAACTCCAAGAGATTTTCATTTACTTGTTGGCTGGACAGGAAAATCTTCTTCTACAGCAGAAATGGTAAAGAAATTAAATAAATGGAAGGTAAAAAATCAGAAGGAGTACAAACAAATAATTAAAAAGATAAATAATTTAGTAAGAGATTTATTAAAACACTGGAAAAAAAATAATAAAGAAAAAATCTTGAAGCTGATAAGAGAAAACGAATATTATTTGAGAGAGCTTGGGGAAAAATCTAATGTTAATATAGAGACTCCTACTTTAAGAAAGTTAAGCGAAATTGCGAATAGAAACAGGGGAGCAGGAAAACTTTCAGGTGCTGGAGGAGGGGATTGTGGGATAGCAATAGTATTTAACAAACAAGACGCAGAGAGAATAAAAAAAGAATGGCAAAAAAATGGTGTTTATTTTATTAACACACAACTATCATTAGAAGGGGTGAGAGAAGAAATTAAGATTTAATTTATTTTTGATAAAATAAAAGATTATGGAGAAAACTAAAAATAAACCAGACAGAGTTTATTATTTAGATTGGTTGAGGGTTTTAACTGTATTTTTATTTCTTTTTTTTCATACTGCTAGGATTTTTGATTCTGTGGCTCCATTTTATATCAAGAGTAAAAATCTATGTTCTTTTTGTGACACCCTTATTTTTTTTCTTGACCAATGGCAGCTTCCTTTTCTTTTTTTTATAGCTGGTGCTGCAGCTTGTTTTTCCTTGAGATATCGTACAGAGAAAGAATATATAATAGAAAGATTCAAACGTCTTATAGTTCCATTCATCTTCGGGGTATTGATAATTGTTCCTCCGCAACTTTATTTTGTTTTAAAAAGTATTCCAGAATATCAGGAGTCTTATTTAGAATTTTATTCTTATTATTTTTTTAATATTAATCGAGAATATCCTTTAGGGGGGAGCTATTCTGGAAGTTTTGAATTGGCTCATTTATGGTTTCTGGCTATTTTATTTATTTTTTCCTTTATCACTCTTCCGTTTTTTATTTATTTTAAACAAAGAAGAGAAATTCTTTCCAAAATAACAGATTTTTGTAATTCATCAGCTGGTATATTTTTGTTGGCAGTTCCTTTGGCAGTGATTGAGGTGATAGCCCGAGCCCTAAAAGGATGGTCATTTTTTCAAAATCCATTTTTATATATTGCTATTTTTATATATGGATTTTTTCTTTTTTCAGATGAGAGATTTAAAGAAACAATTGAAAAATATGGAAAAACCTCTTTGATTTTAGCGGTTGTATTTAGCTTAATTCTTTTTAAGATTGGATGGAAAGAAATAGGATTTTTGGCCACAAAACAGAGATATTCTTTTGATTTTATAGTTAAAAAATACATATTCGAGAGTTTACGAGGAATAAATATTTGGTTTTGGACATTGGCTGTATTATATCTTGGAAAAAGATTTATGAGCTTTAATAATAAAGTATTACAGTATTTCAATGGAACAGTATTGCCCTTTTTTATATTGCATCAAACAGTAATAGTTGGGGTTGGATTTTATGTGATAAAATGGAATATTTCTGCTTTAGCTAAATTTTTCTTTATTGATATATTTTCTCTAATTTTAATATTTCTTATCTATGAGGTATTTATTAAAAGAATAGGAATTATGCGTTTTCTTTTTGGAATGAGGCTTCGAGAGAGAAAAGCTCTTGACAAGGAATAATTATGGGTATATACTCATAATGTAGCGGAAGAAAGGTCGATTTTTCTTAAAATAATTTATTTTTTTGAAAAATATGCCATTAGGAGATAAAACAGGTCCCTTGGGATTAGGTCCTGGTACTGGGAGAAGATTGGGATATTGTGCTGGATATCCGTATCCTGGATATTTAAACCCAATAGGCAGAGGATGGGGCAGAGGATGGGGTCGAGGATTCGGTTGGCGAAGAGGTTGGGGCAGAGGATGGGGTCTTGGATGGGGGCGAAGATGGGGATATCCTCCAGCTTGGATGTTTCCTTATTTTGACTATCCTGTTGAAGAATTGACTCCGAAAGAAGAGAAAGAGTTATTAAAGGAAGAAAAAGAAATATTAAAAGATGAACTTGAGGTTTTAAGAGAAGAAATGAAAGCAATAGAAGAAAGACTCAAAGGGTTAGAGAAAAAAAAGAAATAAAAACAATATGAATATTTGTGTAGTTTCTTTAGGCAAAACACTGGATTCTCCTATCAGCCCTCGATTTGGAAGAGCTCCTTATTTTCTTTTTTTAGATGAAAATGGAGATTTAATAGATATATGTCCGAATGCAGGAATAAGGGCTATGAGAGGAGCAGGAATCGCCGCTGCTCAAGAGATTGCTTCGAAAAAGGCAGGAGTATTGATTACAGGGAATATTGGTCCCAATGCTTTCGATGTTTTAAGCACAGCCGGGGTAAAGATTTTCTTTGCCCCGTTTAATCTTACAGTAAAACAGGTGTTTTTAATGTGGAAGAAAAATCAATTAACCCAGCTTAAGATTCCAAGTGTTCCTGGACATTTTCAAAGAGGTTTTGGCTCTGGGTTTGGAAAAAGACGAAGACATAGGCACAGACATAGAGGAGGAAGATAAATAAAAAAAGAAGTAAATATATGAAAAAGGAAGAAATTTTAAAAACAGGGGAAGCCACAGCAAAAAAAGTAAATATGGTTGTTTTTTTGTTGGCGGGTTTAAAGATGTTGATAGGTATTATTTCTGGAAGTGTAGCACTTCTATCTGATGCTATTCATAGTATTGGTGATGCTTTTTCTATTTTTTTTGTATGGCTTGGTTTTAAAATATCTCAAAGAAAACCAACAGAACAATTTCCTTATGGATTTTATAAAGCAGAAAATCTTGTCTCTTTGATGGTTTCTGTTTTGATTTTATATGCCGGTTATGAGATTGCCAGAGAGAGCTGTGAGAGAATTTCTGTTTTGTATAGTTTAAAGCTTCCATTTATTGCGATAGCTATTTCAATATTAGACGCGTTTTTAATCTATTTGGTAGGAAAGTATGAAGTAAGAGTTGGTAGAGAGATAAATTCTCAAAGCTTGATAGCACATGGCACAGAAGCAAAGTCTCATATTGTTTCTTCTTTTCTAGTGGTGGTTGGAATTCTTTCTTCTTATTTGAATATTCCCAAATTAGAAGGGATTATAGGTATTTTGTTTTCATTGCTTATTTTCAGGATAGGGCTTGAATCTTTTAAAGACTCAATTTATTCTTTGATGGATGTTAGTCCGAGCGAAGAAATAGAAAAGAGAATTGCAGATGTCTTGAAATCTATTTCAGAGATTAAGGCTTTTTCGGGATTAAAACTGAGAAAATCAGGCCCTTTTATTTTTGGAGAAGTGAATATTAAAATTAAAAAATTTATTGAAGTAGCAAGAGCCCATGATATAACAGATCAGATAGAAAGGAAGGTGAAAGAGGCGATTCCTCAGATTGAGTCTTTTATTATTCATATTGAGCCTTTTAAATCTTTCGAGCAGATGATTGTAGTTCCAATAAAACAAAAAAGCGGACTTGATTCTTTAATATCCGATAGTTTTGCAAGAGCAGATTCTTTTATTCTTGTTAAAATTAAGAAAAACAATATCCAGTCTTTTGAATTTAAAGAAAATCCTTTCAAAAACAAAGAAATAAGAGCAGGTTTGGCTGTGGCAGAGCATTTATCAAAAGAAGAGCCTGATATATTAATTACAAAAGAGATTGGCCCGATAGCCTTTCAGAGTTTGAAAAATAATCTAATAGAAGTATATAAGGCAGAACAAGATAAGGTAGGAGAAGTAATCAAACAGTTTTTTGGGAATAAATTAATAAAATTAGACAAGCCTACAAAAGAAAAAGAATAAAATGAAGGATTTAAAAAAGATAGCAATCACAGGAGGTAAGGGAGGTGTAGGAAAATCAACAGTTGCTGTGTTGAAAGCAGAGCAGTTTGTAAAGAGAAAGAAAAGGATAATTTTATGCGATTGCGATGTTGAATGTCCAAATGATTATTTGTTGCTTGGAGAGAGGCTAAAGAAACCGAGAAAATATATTTACAATGAATACCCTAAATTATTGAAGACAAAATGTAAGAAATGCGGATTGTGCGTAAGGAATTGCAAGAACAATGCTATTTTCCAGGCTCCTGGAAAGTTTCCTGTTTTTATTAAAGATTTATGCTCTTCATGTGGAGCTTGTTGGATGGTTTGTCCAAACAATGCGATAAAAAGGAAAAAGGAAAAAGTAGGCCAGATTTTTGTTAATAAGGTAAGAAATAATTTTTGGTTGATTACAGGCTTATCAAATCCTGGCATTGAAGAAACAGGTCCTATTGTGTTAAGAACCAAAGAGTTTGCTTTAGATTTTGCTAAAAAACAAAAAGCTGACATTATTCTATTTGATACAGCACCAGGCACACATTGTCCTGTAATTTCAGCTTTGTTGAATTGTGATTTAGCGATGATTATAACTGAGCCGACTCCAATGGGAGCTCATGATTTGGGCTTGATTTTAAGGTTGTGTGAAAAACTGAAGATTCCCTCTAAGATAATTTTAAATCAAGCAGACTTGGGAGATAAGAGAGAAGTTATAAGTGTGCTTAGAAAATTTAAAACAAAAATAGAAGAAGAGATTCCTTATTCAAGAGAATTGGCAGAATCCTATTCAAAAGGTCGCTTATTAAATATAGAAAAATTCTAAATTCAGAAACTAAATATATGGCGATAATTCCTTCATTAGAAAAAAACGAGGTAAATGAGATAGCTCGTGAGGTTTATGAGAAATTTGAAAAACAAACAGGAAAAGTGCCTGAGTGGGTGAAAGTAATGGCTCATAGCCCCAAAATAGTAAAAGAATTTACAGAGCTTTTTAAAGTAATAATGGGTGAAGGCAAAATAGAACCTTTATTAAAGTGGAAAATAGCATTTGTGGTTTCTAATTCTTTAAGATGTCCTTTTTGTGTAGATGTGACCACAAAGATGTTAAAATCTTTGGGAGCTTCAGACGAGATGATAGAACAGGTGAGAAGCGGAGAAGGTTCAAATCAAGATGAAAAGGAAGTGTTGACTTTGGTAAAAGAAGTGACGCTAAAAGCACATGTGTGTACTCCCGAACTTTTAGAAGAATTGAAAAAAGATTTTTCAGAAGAAGAGATAATAGAAATAGTGTCAATTATTGGATTGTTTAACTATATTAATAGATTCAATAACACCCTTTGTATTCTTCCTGAATAAGAAACCTAAAAGGTATAAAATGGCAAGCAGGATTAAAAAAATTGTTATCCTATCTGGTAAAGGAGGGGTAGGAAAGTCAATGATAGCTTCGAGTTTCGCATTACTTTTTGCGAAGAGGAAAAAGATAACAGCTGTTGATTGTGATGTTGATGCTCCAAATCTCGCAATCTGGCTTGGTATACCAATAGAGAAGAAAAGAGAGAGAATGTTAAAAAAACTCCCTATTACTGCTTCTGTAAAGCCAAAAATTGATTTGAGAAAATGTAATAATTGTGGTTTATGTATAAAAAATTGTCGTTTTAAAGCGATAGAGTTAGTAAAAGGGAAGCCTGTTTTAAATCCTTTCCTATGTGAGGGATGTGGGGTTTGTGAGATTGTTTGTCCTCAGAAAGCAGTAAAGCTAAAGCCTGTTCAAAATGGAGAAATGATTATTGTTGCTACGAAATATGGGTTTCCCTTAATAACAGGTATTCTTTTTCCTGGAGAGACTGGTTCAGGTAAGGTGATAACAGAAATAAAAAAAGAAGCTGATAGATATAAAGCTGAAATTCAGATTTTAGATTCTTCTCCCGGCACAGGTTGTCCAGTTATTGCGGCATTGCAGGATTCTAATTTTGCTGTATTGGTGACAGAACCTACTGTTTCTGGTTTTTCTGATTTAAAGAGGGTATTGGAGGTAATAAATCATTTTAGGGTTCCATACAGGATTATTGTAAATAAATGGGATATTAATATAGAAATAGCAAAAGAAATAAAAAAATGGGCAGGCAAGAGGTTTTTAGGAAGTATTTCTTACGACAAAAGAATATTTAAGGCAGTAGCCAATTTGACTCCTATTTTGGAAACTAATTTAAGAGCTAAAAAGGAAATTGTTAAAATTTTTAAAAAACTAACTTTTATTTTGTAAAATATATTATATCAAGGAGTAAGCTTTAGAGCTTATCACCTAATTATTGTGTTATGGTGAGACCAATAAAACCAAGACGGATTTTATTTGACCCTAATGTGACATATTTCAAGCCAAGAGCAGTGCCTCTTTCTGATTTAGAAGAGGTTGATTTAAGGGTTGATGAGTTAGAAGCAGTAAGGCTTTGTGATTTGAAAGATTTGGATCAGATAGAAGCAGCAAAAAAAATGAAAATTTCCCAAAGTACTCTTGGAAGGATTTTAGCCTCAGCTCGCAGAAAAATAGCCGAAGCTCTTATAGAAGGAAAAGCGATCCGTATTCACAGAAAATAGAATGTACAAATTAGACAATTTTTTTTAATTTTATTTTTTGTGATAGAATAGGAATATTATGGAAACGCAAAACAATATTTTGGAAGTGAAGAATTTAAATGTAAAGCTAAATGGAGAAAAAATTATTGAAGATTTAAGTTTTAAAGTAAAAGAGGGAGAAACATTAACTGTCTTAGGGCCTAACGGTGCTGGAAAAACTGTTCTATTTAGGACTTTGTTGGGACTTTTGCCCTATGAAGGAGAGATAAGTTGGAGGAAGGGTTTAAAAATAAGTTATATTCCTACAAATCTTCCTTTAGCAAAAGATTTTCCTTTGACCATAAAGGAATTTTTTAATTTAAAAAAGAAAGATTATGAAGAGGTTTTAAATATATTGAAGGCGGTAGGTATGTTTCACTCTGACATTTTGAAAAAGAAAATAACAACTCTTTCTACAGGTCAGTTTCAAAGAATCCTTGTTGCTTGGGGTTTATGCGAAAATCCAGAGGTGTTGCTTTTCGATGAACCCACTTTTGGTATCGATATTGGAGGACAGGAAAATATTTACCATCTTTTAGGAAGAATTCAGAAAGAAAGGAAAATGACAATGCTTTTGGTTTCTCATGATTTAAATATTGTATATAAGATAGCTGATAAAGTATTGTGTCTTAATAAAAAAGCTTTATGCTTTGGACCTCCGAGAGAAATTATTTCTCCGGAGACCTTAGTTCAGCTTTATGGAGGAGAAATAAAATTCTATCAACATCTTCATGGATAATCAATTTTTATTTAGTTTGATAACAGGAATATTTATTGGCGGAACAGCAGGATATTTAGGCTCTTTGATGGTTTCAAAGAAAATGGGTTTGATTGCAGGACCATTAGGACATTTGACTCTGCCGGGAATTGCTTTAGCTTTGATATATGGATTTGATGTTTCTTTGGGAGCTTTACCTTTTGTGGTTTTAGGTGCTGTTTTGATATGGTTTTTTGAGATGAGAACTCGTTTACCAGTAGAATCTCTTACAGCTGTGGTGTTTGCAACTGGAGTGGCTGTGGCTTTTTTAATTCTTCCTTCTGAAGATTTAGAAACAGCTTTGGTAGGTGATATTGCTAATGTAGGGGTTCTAGAGGCTTTTATTTCTGTTGGATTATCTTTGATAATTTTTTTAATCCTTCAGAGAATTTACAACAAGATAATTTTTTTAAGCATCTCAGAAGACTTAGCTAAGGTAGAGGGAATAGATGTAAGAAAATATAATTTTATTTATTTAGCTTGTATTTCCATAATTGTGGTATTAGGCGTAAAGATAGTAGGGGGTCTTTTGACAGCAGCTTTAGTGGCTATTCCTGCATGTGCTTCTAGAAATTTAAGCAAAAACCTATTTCAATATTCTTATGGAGCAATGATATTAGGTGCAGTAAGTTGTATCTTTGGAATATTTATAAGTAGATCAACCGGATATTCTGCAGGGCCATTAATTATTCTAGTAAATTCTTTCTTTTTTCTTTTGTCTGTATTCTTGAAAAAAAGATGATGTATAAATTTCTAAAAATGTTATAATAAAACTATGGCAGACCAAGATAATACAATTGGGGAAAGTTCAAAGGAAGAAATGAAGATCTGGATAGACCAAGACGGGATAGCTAATGTGAAACTAATAAAAAATATAGATATGGAAAGTATTGACAATTTAATAAAAGAAGGGAGAGAAATAGTAAGGAGATTTTCAGGAGATTTGTTGGTTTTGGTAGATATTACTAGCGGATTAATTCCTTTATCTTCTAAATTAAGAAAAGATATAGCAGGTAGGGTGAAAGAGTTGTTTCAAGAATTGACACCTAAAAAGGTGGCAGTATTTGGAGGGATAATAGCAAGAACCATAGCTTCATTTATAATAACAGCAAGCGGAGTTAAATCAGACATAAAATTATTTAGCTCAAAAGAAGAAGCAGTAAAGTGGTTAAAGCAGGGTTAATTAATAATATTTATTAAACATATGAATCAAACAGAATCAGAGGAGCTAAAAAAATACAAAGAATATGTAAAAAAGAGACTTTCCCAGTTGATTCCAATAATTCAGAAAGCAGCAGTAGGAGATTTTTCAGGCAAAATAGAAATTCCAGAACAAGAAGATGAGTTTTCAGAATTATTTATTGGATTGAGTTTGATGATGGATGACTTACGGGAATTGGAAAAAACAAGGAAACAAATGGAAGAAGAGAGAAGGAAGAGGGAAGAAGAAGCAAAGAAAAGACTTGAGGAGCTTGAGCAGTGGCGTGAGCTGACAACGGGCAGAGAGTTAAAGATGATAGAACTGAAAGAGGAAATAAAAAGACTTAAAAGGAAGTTAGGAGAGCCTGTTGAAGAGTAATATATTTTTGAAAACTTTTTTGTTTTTCTACAAGCTGTTTGTTGACAGCTATTTTTATTAGGAATAGAATCTAAATAGGAATTAGTACTAATATGAAGAGTGTAAAAGAAAGAATCACTTCTCAGAAGAAGATTATATTGGATTATTTAAAAAAAACAAAATCCCATCCTTCAGCCGAAGAGGTTTATTTAAATGTAAGGAAGAAACTTCCTCGGATAAGCAAGGGGACTGTTTATAGAATTCTGAACAATCTTAAAGAAAAAGGAGAAATTCAAGAACTTCCTTGCGAGATAAGACATTATGATGGATGTTTGTCTCCCCATGCCCATTTTTTTTGTGAAAGATGCGGAGGGATTTTTGATGTGTTTGAAGAGATTAAGATGGCTGAGATTAAAAAGACAAAGGTCGGCAGAGTTAAAAAATATCAAGTTTTAATTTATGGTATTTGCAAAAAATGTGAGAAGAGTAAATAGCTATTGCCATGATTGCAATAGTGAGATTGAAGAAGGGGAGGAGGTTTTATTAAAATACAGAGACGAGAGAAAGGATTTATTTGTTGTAAAATGTAAAGAATGCTTTGAAAAAGACCCAAGATTAACAAACTTTAGAAAATGCGAAGTATATTCAAGGGTGTGCGGTTATTTGAGGCCAGTTTCCCAATGGAATATTGCAAAACAAAGAGAATACAAAAAAAGAAAAGAATATAAGATAAGAAAATAAAAAAAATGAAAGAAAAAGAGTCTTTTAATAATGAAAACTCTAAACAATCTGAAGGGCAAAAAAATGTTATTTTGCTGGGTTTGGTCAGTTTTATTAATGACACTTCCAGCAAGATTATTCTGCCTATCTTGCCTCTTTTTATTAAAGAAATAGGAGGAGGAGGCATGGCAGTGGGTTTGATTTCAGGGCTAGGCGAGAGCATTGCGAGTCTTTTTAAAATGATAGCAGGTTATTGGTCTGATAAATTTAAAAAAAGAAAACCTTTTGTCGTTTTTGGTTATTTTATCTCTTCTATTGGTAAGTTTTTATTTACATTTGCAAGAACTTGGCCCCATGTATTGCTTTTGCGGATGACAGAGAGGTTTGGAAAGGGGGTGAGGTCAGCTCCGAGAGATGCAATCCTAGCTGCTTCTACCACAAAAGACAAGAGAGGGAAGGGCTTTGGTATTCATCGAGCCATGGACAGCGGAGGAGCTGTTTTGGGAGCTATTATTACATTTGTTTTGTTTTGGTATTTTAGATTAAGCTTCAAGAGTATATTTTTGATAGCAGGTATTATTGCCTTTTTTTCTTTATTTCCCTTATTTTTTCTAAAAGAAGAAAAAAAGAACTCAAAAGAGGATAATACAAGCTTGAGGATAAAATTAGAAAGCTTGTCTAAAACGCTCAGACTTTTTATCTTTTTAGCAACTTTGTTTGCTTTAGGTAATTTTAGTTATATGTTTTTTGTTTTGAGGAGTCAGAGTTATTTTCAAGGGAGATCAGCTGTAGGAATACCTATTTTATTATATATTCTTTACAATACTGCTTATACATTGTTTGCAGTTCCAGCCGGGATTTTATCAGATAGAATAGGTAGGAGAACTGTTTTATTGATGGGATATATACTGTTTGGATTGGTTTGTTTGGGTTTTATTTTTTCAGACTCTCTTTTGTTTTTTATAATCTTATTTGTTTTATTTGGTTTGAATTATGCATTAGTTAATGCTACCGAGAGAGCTTTTATATCTGATTTGGCAAAAGAAGAAGTGAGAGGTACTGCTTTGGGAACTTTTCATACAGCAACAAGTTTAGCGACTCTTCCTGGAGGTATTATTGCAGGATATCTTTGGGATATTAATTCAACCCTTCTTTTTGTTTATGGTGCAGCCCTTTCTTTTGTAGTAGCTGTTTTATTTTTTATGGTTTGCAATACTTGCAAAGAGACTTAATTGTATTTTTAAAAAGGTCGATATTATTTATTTAACAAAAAGTATACTATTTATGAAAAACACAATAGAAAACTTAGCAAAGGCGTTTATCGGGGAGAGTCAAGCAAGAAATCGATATACCTTTTATGCAAAGATAGCTAAAAAGGAAGGGTTTGAGCAGATTTCAGAGATTTTTTTAATTACCGCAGAAAATGAGAGAGAACATGCTCAGTGGCTTCTTAGGTTGATTAATGACTTAAAAAAGAAAAGCAATGAGGAGTTCGATGAAATAAAAGTAGAGGCTGGCGTGCCCACAATTTTGGGTAGCACTATAGATAATTTAAAATCAGCTATTGCAGGAGAAAATTATGAATATACACAAATGTATCCTGAATTTGCAGATATAGCAGAAAAGGAGGGTTTGCCAGAGATTGCAGCAAGATTGAGTGCTATTGCTGTAGCAGAAAAGCATCATGAAGAGAGATACAAAAAGTTGTTAAAAGAAGTAGAACAAAATACTGTATTTAAAAAAGAACAGAAGGTTTATTGGGTATGCAGAAAGTGTGGTTATATTCACGAAGGGGAAGAGCCTCCCGAGTATTGTCCTTCTTGCAATCATCCGAGGAACTATTTTGAGTTAAAATGTGAAGAATATTAATTAACAGAAATAAAATATGACCCGGCAGAGACAAATATACAAATATAGTTGTAGGGGAGAGGGTTTATAGAAAATTTCTTAAACCAGGAGATAACCCTGAGGTTGAGTTTGATTTACACCAGTCTGATAAGAGGATTACAGCAAGAGAATGTTGCAGTGTTCATGGATTATGGAAATCCTAAATTTCAAGATTTAAAATATCAATGAAAACAAAAAATATGATAAAAACAATTGTATTTGATTTGGGTGGTGTTTACTTTTGTTCAGGAACCAAAGTAATTTTTCGACATCTTAATAAGCTAAAATTCCTACCAGAGGACCGAAAAAGAAAGATTGATTATATTTTTACAGGTAAAGAAAAAGCTCTTTATGGTATGGGCAAACTAACAAGAAGGCAATTTTGGAAGGCGATTGCCAAAAAACTTCAACTTAGTAAAAATCAGCTTCTCAGATTGGAAAAAATTTGGCATTCTTCTTATAAGCCCAACAGGGGAATGAGGACTCTTGTGAGAAGATTAAGAAAGAATTATAGAGTGATTGTCTTTTCGGGAAACATAAAAGAAAGAGTTGAGTATTTACATAAAAAATACGGGTTATTAAATGAGTTTGATGATTTTGTGTTTTCATTTGATTTTGGCACCAATAAAAAAGAAAAAAAATTCTATAAGATTCTTTTAAAAAAGATAAAATGCAAACCCGAAGAATGTGTTTGTGTTGATAATTCTTCTCAGGTTTTAGAGATGGAAAAGTCTTTAGGGATGCATACAATTCTTTTTAAGAATGCAAAACAGTTGAAAACTGATTTAAGAAAATTCAATATTAAAATATGAAATCTACCCATATTGGTCATCATAAGATGATGACAGAGGATTTTAAAAAGAGATTTTTTTTCTCTTTGCTTTTAACTTTACCTGTGTTGATTTTATCTCCTTTGATACAGGAGTTTTTTAATTTTAAATTTGTTTTTACAGGAGATAAATATCTGCTTTTTATTATTTCTTCAGTTGTATTTTTTTATGGAGGTAAACCTTTTTTACAAGGATTTATAAAAGAAGTTAAAAAGAAACAGCCTGGGATGATGACATTGATTGCTTTAGCTATAAGTGTAGCGTTTTTCTATAGCAGTGCAGTAATATTTGGCTTTAAAGGAAAGCTTTTTTTCTGGGAGCTTGTTACCCTAATTGATATCATGCTGTTGGGACACTGGATAGAAATGCGCTCTGTATTAGGAGCTTCGAAAGCTTTAGAAGCTCTTGTAAAATTAATGCCACAACAGGCGCATTTAATAGACGAAGATGGAAAGATAAAAGAAGTTTCTATTTCTGATTTGGTTGTAGGTAATATTGTTCTTGTAAAACCAGGAGAAAAGATTCCCGTAGATGGTATTGTGCTAGAGGGTAAAACAAATGTTAATGAAGCAATGCTTACAGGTGAATCAAAGCCTGTATCTAAACAAAAAGAAGACACAGTAATAGGAGGTTCTATTAATGGCGAAGGATCGATAAAAGTCAGGGTGAGAAAAACAGGCAAAGATTCTTATCTTTCCCAGGTGATACAGCTTGTAAAACAAGCTCAAGCTTCTAAGTCAAAAACTCAAGATTTTGCAGATAGAGCTGCATTTTGGCTTACTGTTATATCTATTTCTGTTGGAGTAATAACATTGTTTTCTTGGTCTTTTTTAGGAAAGGATTTCGCCTTTTCTATTGAAAGAATGGTGACAGTAATGGTAATTACCTGTCCTCATGCTTTGGGTTTGGCAATTCCTTTAGTGGTAGCTGTCTCTACATCAATCTCAGCGCAACATGGACTTTTAATAAGAAACAGAGCAGCTTTTGAGAAAATAAAAGATTTAGATGTAGTTGTTTTTGACAAGACCGGAACTTTAACAAAGGGTGAGTTTGGAGTGACAGACATTGTTAGTTTTGATATTAAAGATGAAGAGCTTCTTTTTTATGCAGCTTCTTTGGAGTCTAATTCAGAACATCCTATAGCAAAAGGTATTTTAAACAAAGCCAAAGAAAAAGGTATCGAAATAACCCCACCTCAGCAGTTTAAATCGCTTCCTGGCAAAGGTATTGAAGGTGTTGTTGAAGGAAAAAGAATAAAGGTAGTGGGACAGAATTATATTAAAGAAAAAGATATAAAAATACCAGAAACAGAAGTTAAAAGATTATTAGAACAAGGCAAAACATTGGTTTACATTTTATTAGAGGAGAAAATAGCCGGGATTTTAGGATTAGCTGATTTGATAAGAGAAGAATCAAAAACAGCAGTAAAGAGACTAAAGGATATGGGATTTAAATGTATGATGCTCACTGGAGACAATAGACAGACAGCAAAGTGGGTGGCCAATGAATTAGGGCTTGATGAATTTTTTGCAGAACTTCTTCCTCACGAAAAGACAGAGATAATAAAAAAGCTTCAATCTAATGGACTAAATGTGGCAATGGTAGGGGATGGAGTGAATGATGCTCCGTCATTGGTGCAGGCAGATGTAGGGATTGCGATTGGAGCCGGTACTGATGTTGCGATTGAGTCAGCAGATATTATATTGGTAAGAGATGATCCAAGAGATGTGGTCTCAGTTGTTAAACTGGCAAAAGCCACTTTCTCTAAGATGCAACAAAACCTCTTTTGGGCTACAGGATATAACTTAATCGCTATACCATTGGCTTCTGGAGTTTTTTATAGTATTGGCATATTATTGAGTCCTGCCCTTGGTGCTGTTTTGATGTCTCTGAGCACCGTGATTGTGGCAATTAACGCCAGATTCTTGTCAATTGATTAGTTAACTGATTCGAATGATTAGTTAACTGATTCGAAAATTTCTTTATGAGTTTTAAATGGTATGAATTTTTATGGTATGATTTTTTATGGTATGAATTTTTAATTACTTTATGGTTGCTTCAAAAGTATACGCGTTAATTTCGGATATCCGAAATTAACGCGTATGGAAATGATAAAAGAAGAATTGAAGAAATAAAAGACAAAATAAAAGAAATAAAGGAAAAGATAAAGCAAAAGAAATAAAAAAAAGCCGATTTTTAAAAATAAATCGGTTTTAATTTAGAATTTTCTTGGTTTAATTATGGTGTTTTTGATTGATATTTCAAGACAAAATCCTTTTTCTCCAATCTCTTTTACTTGCCACCGATATATTCCGCAGAGCTTTTTGATATACCATAACCCAATGCTTTTTGAAAAGATTCTTTGTTTTTCTTTTTCTGGTACTCCTATTCCATTGTCTTTGTAGTATATTTTGAGTTCATTTTGTCTGTTTTCGCAAGAAAGAGTTATTTTACTTAGGTTTTCCCCGCCGTGCTTGAGGGAATTGTCAATTAGGTTGTGCAGTATTATGATTAATCTCGAATCTGCCCACAAAAGAAGATTATCTTGGCATTCATACTGTACCTTGATTTCTTTGCTTTTCAATTCAGGAAAACGAGAAACTGCTTCTTGAAATATTTTCTTGAGATTTATATACTCCCTTTTTTCTGTTTTTTGGAAAGCTATTTTTTCATAGTTTTCTATTATTTCCTTTATTGTCTCAGAATCTATTTTTAATTCAGAGACCAATTTCAAGATTTCGGGGTCTTTTATGTTTTGTTCGATTAACGATAATCTTAGAAAAAAACGCGAAAGTACATTTTTTATATCGTGCATAAGAATTCTTATTTCATCTTTTTCTTCTGACATTTTTTATCCCTATTGTTTTTTTAAAAAGCTATAAAGTTATATTGTTCTTCCTACTCTTTCTTTACACAAAAGTCAATTATATTTTCAAGATAAATATATCTTAGTTAATAAGATCTTTTATTTTAACAAACCCAACATCCATTTTTTCTAATTCGTCTAATAATTTTAAATAATTTTTATATTTCTCTTCATCTAATCTGCCTTCGGTTGCATAATCTTGAGGATGCAGCATTATTATGCATAGATTCTTTCTTAAAAGACCTTCTTTACATTCATTTATTACCTCTGTTACTTTGGTTAATTTATGATGTTCAAAATCATAGGTAGAAGCTGTATAGTCAAAATATCCGCTTCCTTCATTTGAGATAATTTTAAAACCGGTTTTTTCTAATGCCACTGCGGTTCCAGAAGAGTATATGTTGTTTGGAGGGATAAAGGTTATTATCGGGTCTTTGGTTATTTTTTGCAGTACTTTTTTTCCTTTTATTATTCTTTCATAGGCTTCTTTTTCATTTAATTCTCCGAACTCAGGTATGTCAGGATTATTGTAAATATTATTATCCCATCCATGCTGAGCAATCTCAATATTGCAGAGGTTTTTCTTTAGATAATTTACTATTTTTCTATCTTTCTCCAGTCCTACTGGTATTACAGCAAGAACTACCGGCATTTTTCTTTTAAAAGCTTCATTAACCATTTTTATAGAGATATCCCTCCATGCAAATGCTTGGATGTCATCTATTCTAAGTATGATGTTTTTTTCTTTTTTAAAATAGTTAAGGGGTTCACACCTGTGGAATAAAAGGGCTAAATAATTTAAATTTGAATCTTCACCCAAAGAATTTTTAATAGTAAAACTTGCACTGATAGAAGCGAGAGTAAAAACACTTAATCCAATGAAAAATGAAGCTAACCTCTTTTTGTCAACTTTTTTATTCTGCATATTAGAATGATAAACAGATGAATTATTAAAGATAGACTTCCAAATGTGTTCATATTATTCTGGCTCTTTCTGGTTTAAACCAGGCCAAGTCTCCATTTTTAAATATTATTTCTTTAATAAATTCTTCCCAGAATATCCAGGCATTTAAAAATACAATCAAGAAATAAAAAGGGAAACAGAATAGTAAATCAAGCCTTTTTCTTGTGAGGGCTCCATAAACTGCGCATCCAAATAAAACAGCAAAATAAAAGAAGATGTAATGTCTAAAGAAATTAATATTAAGCAGAGGTATTAGAAACAACAGAGCTGAGAACATAAGTCCTTCTATATAAATTAAGGATAACTCGAACACATTTACTTCCTTTTTGCTTATGGATTTAAGATGCTTTATTAGGTTTTGCCATCCGCCTCTATACCATCTTTTCATTTGGTTGATATAGGATTTGAGATTTTGAGGATCTTGAGTGTATGCTATGGCTTTTTTATCATATATTATTTTGAATTGGTTTTCATGAAGTTTGTAGGTAAAATCTAAGTCCTCTGTTACTGTGTCATGGTCAAAACCTATATATTTTTTAAACACTTCTGTTCTGAAAGCGCCTGCACATCCAGGTATAACAAACAAGGCATTGATATATGATTGTGCTAATTTATGTATATCTTGTCCTATAATATAATCCAGTTCTCTGCAGGTAGTTAACCAATTATATTTTAAGGACCTTACATAACCTGCCACTGCTGCTACTTTTCTATCTTTAAAATCTAAAAAGATTCTTTTTACAAAATTCTTATCTAATATTGTATCTGCATCAGTTGTAATGAAAACATCTCCGTGAATAAATTTTAATCCAAACTCTTGTGCATAGCTTTTATTTCCAGTATTTTTAGGAATCCGTACTACTGTTATTTTATCTTCAAAACTTTTTAATATTTCCGGAGTTCTATCTGTGCTTCCATCATCTACTACTACAATTTCATAGGGTTTTTTTGTTTGGTTTAAACAAGACTCAATACATTTTCGTATTGATTTTTCTTCATTGAAGCAGGGGATTAATATTGAAATTTTTATATCTTGAAGCAGGAAAGGTTTTAATAATTTTTGATATTTCTCTTTTAACCTTAAAATATTTTCTTTATTGACCCAATTTTGATTCTTTGCGACTTCCAAAAAACTATCAAGGATTTCTAGTTTTGTTTTTAAGTTTTTAGTTTGTAGAACTATTTCATTTTGTTGATATATAGAGGAATAGGAAGTAAGAGAAATAAAATCTGCCAAGATATCATCAGCTGTTTCTCTAAGTTTGTAGCGCAGAGGTTCTTTTTTCGGAAAAAGAAGAGTTAATTGATATAATTCATTTGTAAGCTCAATCAGAGATGTTTTCATACTTCTATGTTTGACATATTATGAATTTATATTCTTGTATTACCTTTTAAAATTAAAAAAGTCAAATAACTTTGTCCTAAGACTCCTGTCCTATCTTTAAATTGTCCTAATTATATGATATAAGGTAGGACAAGGTGTTAGAAGATAGGACAGGAAATATTGACAAAATTTTTTGACTTGGTATAATAAAGAAACATAGAGTGCAAATTCTATGTTTTTAATTAAGTTAAATATTTCGTAGTAAACAGAAAAAAGAAGGCTGTCTCTGGGCGCCGTACTAAATGAATTCCTCCTTAGTTATGGCGCCCAAAGACAGCCTTTTTGTTTTTAAAAAACAAAAAGAGAATAGAAAGAAATAATTTTGTAAAAGAAATTAAGATATTTTAAAAAGAATATGTTTTTCTTGACTTTTTTCGAAAATAGTATAGATTAGGACAATAGGCTATTTATGGTTGAGAGTTTTCTTGACTTTTGTTTTAAAAAGAGATAGAGTAGGTAAAAGCAGGACATAAGATAAGGACAAAAAATTTTTCCCCGCTTAACATTATTTTTTGAAATAGCATAAAATAGAAAAACATGACAAATTCATCGCTATCTAGATAGGAGGACTAGGTAGTGTTGTATCAATTTAGGGGAGGACTAGATTGAGATTTAAATGCCAGGGAGGAAATGGCAGATTGATACAAATAAATATAAATACCTAGTTCCAAAAAGAACTTCTTCCGGAAGGAGAAGTTTTTTATTTTTTTTAAAAGCACAATAATAGAACTCTGGCTTTAGTGCATCAAAATGCATTAAAGCTTGGGCTCTATCCTGTGCCATGCCCCGATCCATAAAGGTTCGGGGCGAGTCCCGAGCTCTATGGAGTTCGGAGCAAGGTTCAGGGATTAGAACCTAGCAAAGGTCGCGTTGCCCGAAAAAATCTCTGCTGACAAAAATGAAAGACTTATCGGGCAAACGAAAAAATAGCAGAGAGATCCGTTGATATCCTATATAGGATTGAGGCGGAGTAAATAATTTCAAAACAAAAATGAACAAGAAAATTTTAGGCGTTTTTACCACCGCAGCCTTACTCGTTTCTGCTGCTGCACCTGTATTTGCAGGAGATGGGTTTTTCCCATTTGGATTTTTTGGTCACGATATTATAGTTGTGAACAAAAAGGATGCAGTAGTGAAGAACAGGGTAGAAGTAAGTGCCAGCACTGGCTATAACGAAGCCAATGGTGATGATGGCGGCAACGGCGGTAATGCTGGTTCTGCTTCTTACAATAGAAACTGGAGAGGCGACCAGAGAAACAATGGTGGTAATGGCGGAAATGGAGGAGCTGGCGGCAATGGAGGCTTTGTGGATACTGGGAATGCTTTGGCACGGGCAAATGTAAATAATCTTGTCAATACAAATGATACCAAGATTAATGCCTGCGCTTGTCCTCCTGAAAATGAGCCATGCAACGATTCTTGTATTGAAAGAAACGGATGTGGACCATCATATCCTCCTTGCGGCTGTATTGATGACATAATAGTTGTCAATAAAGACTGGGCTGATGTTTACAATACAGTATCTGTTGATGCTGAAAGCGGTCAAAACGGAGCCAATGGTGAGGACGGCGGCAATGGCGGTAATGCTGGTGACGCCAACCATAATGGAAACAGCGGCGGTTGTGGCCATTGTGCATGGGGAGAACAGAGAAACAATGGTGGTGATGGCGGAAATGGCGGCAGAGGCGGTAATGGGGGTGTTATCTTCACAGGTAATGCTTGGGCACAGGCAAATGTTATGAATGTTATTAACTCTGTGATTAACAGAATTTTACGCTAGAACTGACTGTTAATCACAAGGAAGAGGGTTCCTTGCCTCTTCCTTTGTACGAGCTTTTAAGCCGATGTTTAAGGGTTCATACAAAGGAAGATGAGAAAAATAATTAAAAAAGAAATTGGATTGTTTGTCTTGCTTGTGTTTTTAGGAATTATTCCAAGATATTGTCAGGGGTTTTTTCTAGAAGATCTCTTTGATGATTGGTTTTCTAGAGATAATACTACTGAGGGAGAAACTAGAGTTATTAACAAAATCAATGTCTCTTCCAATACAGGCGGGAATGAGGCTGACAATGGAACATCTTCAATAAAAGAAGGGAAAAAAGAGATAAAGGTGGAGGTAAAAAATGTAATTAATGGTGTAGAGATAGAGCCAATTGAGATTGAGGTAGAAGCAAATAAGGTGAAAGTAGAAAATAAGATTGAGACAGATGGAGAAGGTGATGAAATTAAGGTTGAAAGAGAAGTAGAAATTGATTCAAAAAAGAGCACACACACTTATGAAGTGAGTTTAGAAAACCCACAGAAAATAGAAACAAGCAGTGTAGGTATTAAAGAAAATGAAGCATTTCAAACACAACAAGTTAATTTTATTAAAAAATGGTATTTAGGTCTTGTCGAAAATCTAAAATCATTTTTTCAAAATCTTATTAATATAATCAATCTGTAAAAATTATTTTATGAACAAAAAACAAAATAAATTAAAAAGGTTCTTTCTGGCGGGTGTAGTTATTTTTAGTTTAGTGGTTTTCAATAATCACACCTTTTTTGCTTTAGCAGAAGACGGAGGGTCTTCAATTAATACAGACGTTGTTTCAGATGAAAACGAAGACTCTGAACAGAATTCAGATATGGATAATGGAGGCAATGGAGGAGATTCAAATGAAGAGAGTACTGGGGAAGAGAGCAATACCCAGGAGAATCCAGAAGAGAACGGGTCTGATAATGGAGAAGCTCCAGAAGAAGAAAACGACGCTGATAGTGAAGCACAAGATAATGAAGGTTCAGGAAGCACAGATCAAGATACAGCCCAGGAGGATTCTGAAGGAGAGAACAGTGAGAACAATGAAGGAGAGAGTACTGAAGAATTTGAAACACCAGCTGCAACAAGCTCAGAAAACACAGCTCCAGAGGAAACAAATAATTCCTCAAGTTCAGATGATATTCAAGAAACTTTGCCTGAAGACGAAGGATTACAAGAGGGGAATGAAGATGGAAACGAAGATAGTGTTGTAGTCACAGGAGATGCAGATGGGGAAGTTGATATTGAAAATGAAGTAAATTCTGATGAGACAGAAACAGAAACCTGTGGATGTGAGTGTCCAGAAGAATGCGAATGCGGAGAGCCTGAGGAGGAATGCGAATGTCCATGTGAATGTGATTGTGAAATTGGCATTGTTAATGAAGACGAGGCAATAGTGGAAAATAATATAGTGTTAGAAGGAGAGACAGGAGAAAATACAGCAGAAAGTAACTCAGGAGACAGTTTTATCTATACTGGAAATACAAATTTAGTAGTGGCTTTGACCAATACCGTTAATACAAATATTATCAATTCTGATTTTTCTAATTTTCTATTTAATATTTTTGAATTTTTACAAGGAGACATTAATATCTCTGATATTTTAGATAACTCTATCTCTGAAAATCATGCGCTTTCTACAACAGATTGTTTTGATATTCACAACGAGAAT
Source organism: uncultured Candidatus Saccharibacteria bacterium (assembly GCA_964493485.1). GTDB lineage: Bacteria > Patescibacteriota > Minisyncoccia > Minisyncoccales > JANBVM01 > CAZBMQ01. The sequence continues at coordinate 70,154 of CAZBMQ010000001.1, read as the reverse complement.
GCGGGAGTAATTGAAAACAATGTGTTTATTGAAGGTTCAAGCGGTTCGAATACAGCTACCAGTGAAGATGGAGATGCATTTATCAATACTGGAGATGTAAATGTCTCAGCCAGTATTTTTAATCTTTTAAATACCAATGTTATTGGTTCAAACTGGACTAATTTAATTATTAATGTATTTGATAACTGGGTAGGGGACTTAATACTTCCTAATAAAGATTCTGTGCAGGGATTTTTAGACCAGCCAACTGCTTGTATAGGAGGATGCGGGGCTTCTATAATCAATACATCAGAAGGTGTGGTGGAGAACGAAGTTTCAATAAATGCTGATACTGGAACAAACGAAGCTGAAGGAGAGGATGCAGTAATTTATACAGGAGACAGCACTGTTAAAAGCAATATTATGAACATGGTAAACACTAGCTTTGTAGGAGGGAGATGGTTAATAATGGCAATTAATGTGTTTGGAGGATGGAAGGGAAATATTTTCAGCCTGCCTCCTGGATTAGATATAGCAGAAGACATAAATGGAATTAAAATTTATAATTTAGATTCCGACGGCTTTAATAATCCGGCAGGAAATACTGTATTAGATATTGTCAATGATAATACAGGATTTATTAAAAATAGTGTAATAGTGAATGTCTCTACTGGAGACAATACAGCTTTTGCTGAGAATGGAGAAGCTGCAATTCAGACAGGGAATGCCAATGTATTCAGTAATCTTATAAATATTTTAAATTCAGATCTGATTGGAACAAACTGGCTGCTGGGAATGATAAACATTTTTGGCACTTGGGAAGGCAATCTTGCTTTTGGCAGACCAGATTTATGGATTGGTGAGAGCGCTATTACTCAATCTACACCAACTCAACCAGGAGGTACTATTACATACACTTTAACCTATAGAAACAACGGGGATGCTGATGCTACTGGGGTTGTCATCACAGATGATTTTGATGAAAGATATATTTCAATAAAAGATAAGGGGGGAGGTACTGTGATAGATAATCCTGGAGAGATAATGTGGGAAATTGGGACAGTTCCAGCAGGCGGTTCTGGTTCAGTTTCTTATACTGTGACAGTTAATTCTGATATCCCTTCTGGAAATAGTTATTTAGTTAATGAGGCTATAATAGACAGTTATGAGGACGACTGGAATGAGGCAGATAATTCAGACAGTCTGTCTGTAGAAGTATATAAAACAGTTCCTCTTTTGTGGTTTTTTCCTAAATTAGAAATCACAAAAACAAATAATACTGATTATGTTTCTCCTCCTGTGAATGTAGGTTATACCATTGTATTGCTTAATAATAGTAATGGGGCAGCATATGATGTGGTTGTAACAGACACCATATTAAATGAAGATTCAGAGGTGATTAATACCTATACTTGGGATTTGGGCGTGGTACTACCACATGAGGAGATAACAATAGATTACACTGTGGCTATAGGAGGAGAAATTCCATCTGGATTGTATACTAATACTGCTCAGGCTATTGGTTTTGGACAACTGGGCAATCCAGTAAGTTCAGAAATAGCTTCTACGACAATTGAGGTAAGAAATGGAGAACTTCTTTCTGAAGAGGAAGCAACAGAACCAGAGGAGTCTCAAGAGGAGCCTGGTGTTTCTATTGAAGAGATTGAAGAAAAGTTAGATGAGATTGAAAAACAAATAAGGATAATAAACGAAGAGATACAAAGAATTACCCCCGAACCTCCAGCAGAAAAATTTGTAAAAACAATAGTGCAAGAGGTGTTAGCAGAGGAAGAGACAGGAGAACCGGAAACTTACGAATCGAAATACTATGATTTGATGTCTGACGAATTCTCCTATCAAAAAGAATACAATGTATTTGGCAACCTTTTGGCTGCAGTTGGACAATTTCTTTCTGACGATGAAATGTATGGGATAGCTTTTCCTATTCTTTTATTGATTTTATTATTTTGGAAAAGACGAGATTCAGAAGAGGAATCCAAAAACAAAAAAGTAAAGAAAATAGTCAGAAAGAGAAGAACTAGGACAAAATTAGGACACTAAAATAGGACAAAATTAGGACATAGAATTAAAATGTCCTAATCTTTGACATTTAAGTAATTAATTTAATTGATTATTCAATTAATTGATTATTCAATTTGACAATACTTATTTTTCCTTATAAGATTTATCATCTTTAGAGTTTTAGAATAATAGTTCTTTCTTTTTCTTCTTTGTCTTTTTATCTGTTAAAGATAAAAAGTACTCATTGACAAAAATTAAGACATTTATCCTTTGTTTATACAAAGCTAAAACTTTAGCCCATTTTTGGTGTGTTTCATAAATATTTTGTGAACCAAAGGTCAGGTTATTGACAATGCTCGTAATTTATGCCTATAACTTATTAGTGGCATAAATAAAATAAATAATTAGTTCTAAAAAGAACTTATAAAATTATGGAAAAATTAACTCTAAGAAATAATTCAGAAAAAAACTTAAAGGCAATACTATTTTTTACTTTTATTATAGGTTTTGCACTTTTTGGTTTTTTTCGAAACACATTTGCTTGCCATCCTTGTGAACCATATTGTGGTGATGGCATATTAGATCCTGATGAGGAATGCGAGATAGGTTGGGAGTGTATGTGTCCAGAGGGTACAGTATGCAATACTCAAACCTGTCTCTGCGAACCTGAGGAACCAGAGCCCTCACCACTTACGATTATTGCATATAAAGTAATTTGTGAAAGTGAAGAAGATTTGCCAAACTGGGGCTTAAAAGGATTACAGCTGGGAGAGCCTGAGGTTATTACTGCAGATACTGCGGCTGACTATGTTGCTAATAGTCAGGGCAGATGTTTTTTAGCTTCTGGTTGGGAATTCCAATGGGGGCCTCAAGGACAAAAACAGCAAGGAGATTATATAGGTCCTGCTCCAGAGGGCACGGGGTGGAATGATTTTGATTCTTCAACAGGTGAAGGAGGAATTCCAGCCAAAGTAGAGATTTATGATTTACAAGAAGGAACTTCAAAGATTTGGGTAAGAGAAAATTTACAAGAGGGATATATTCCCTTTGCTAATCCTCCAGGGAGTCTTCAAAATGATATATCAGCTGAGATGTGGTGTCATGATGATATTTTAAATTTCGACAATTACGACTATATTAAAAATCCTCAGTTAGGAGAAACTTATTATTGTGTTGCCTTTAACGCTCTTGTTCAAGAGCCAGAGCCTGTATGCGGAAACGGAATTTTAGAAGAAGGTGAAGAGTGTGAAATAAGCTATGAATGTGCTTGCCCAGAAGGCACAGTATGTAATTTAGATACATGCCTTTGTGAACAGCAATGTGATATCTCTGGAGTAAAATTTTATGATGAGAACCAAAACGGTATTAATGATGAAGAGCAAGGGTTATCAGGTTGGACAATTCAATTAAAGAAACCTGTTGCTTGTGAAGAAGGAGAAGAATGGGCAGATGAGGTTATTGAATATAATCAGGGTACAAAGAGCAATGGAGATCCTCTTGATATAGAAAGAACAGATTCTTCAAAGGCTTTAGGACCTGCTCAATACAATGATACATTGAATTTTGTTTCTTTGGGCTTTGGTGGTTCTTTGGTTTTGAAATTTGATAATTATATTATTAATGGGGCTGGGAACGACATAGAGGTTGTTGAGACCTCTTATGGCAGTCCAAGTTGCACTCAGTATCCGGAAAAAGTTCATGTTTTTGCCTCGCAAACAGGTGCAGACGGTACATGGGAGGATTTAGGTATAGGGTGTTTGGATAGTGAATTTGATTTAAATGGGTTGGCTTGGGCTAAATACTTAAAGCTGGAGGATGTTACAGACCCTAATGATTTTACAGGAGTTGTTGATGGTTTTGATGTAGACGGAGTAAAAGCTATTCATTGTATTTCTGATTGGGAGGTTGTTGACAGTGATATAACCGATGAAAATGGTAATTATTGCTTTAACTCTGTTGAGCCTGGTGATTATAGAATAGAGGAGGTTTTACAGTCAGGATGGATAAACTCCACACCATTGTATCAGGAGATTACATTTGGAGGTGAAGAACCTGTATATGTGGATTTTGGTAATTATCAAGAAGAAACAGAACCTGTTTGTGGGAACGGTATTTTAGAACCGGGTGAGGAATGTGAGGTAGGATATGATTGTTGTCCCGGATATGTGTGCAATACTGATACCTGTCTTTGCGAACCAGAGCCAGGACCAGTATGCGGCAATGGAATAGTAGAAGAAGGTGAAGAGTGTGATGATGGAAACAATGAAAATGGTGATGGCTGTTCAGCTGATTGTATGATTGAAGAAGAGTGTGAATCTTTCTTAAAGGTTCATATAACCTATTTTGCTAATTACGATCCTGAGGGAGCTATCAAACATGCTGATATGTCTGATTATGTGTATGTAGGGAATGATTCAGAGCCTTTCGGACAAACCTTGGTTGTAATTCCTTTGACAACCGACAATAGAACAAATCCTATTATAGATCCTCAGGTCAGCTCCTTCCAGGATGATGTTCCTGGGCTTCATATTCAAAGAGGAGAAAATGAAACTGGTCTTTTCGTTGAGATAAGCGCTTATGGATTTAACCATAAAGAAACAAGAGAATCTGTTAAGGCTGATATTGAGTTTATTAATGCCTTAATAGATCAGATTCAAAATGGACCAGATGGAGGTTATGAAAAACCTGATACCCAAGGGTGTGGTATTGTAGAAGGAGATCCTCAAAATGATAAACCAGGAAATGACGAATATAATTTTGTCTCTGGAGAAAATACAGGTGATATCTGCAGTATTACCAATGTTCATAGGGACAGGGTAAGGTTATATTATCAACCAACTGAAGAATGCAGTGCTCCAGTCTGTGGTAATGGGGTTTTAGAAGGAGAGGAACAATGTGAAATAGGCTATGAATGTGCTTGTCCAGAAGGCACAGTATGTAATTTGGATACCTGCCTCTGTGAACAAGAAACTCCTCCAGGACCAGTATGCGGCAATGGAATAGTAGAAGAAGGTGAAGAGTGTGATGATGGAAACAATGAAAATGGTGATGGCTGTTCAGCTGATTGTATGATTGAAGAAGAGTGTGAACCAGGAGAACAAAGAGTTTGTGATACAGGACAATTAGGTATTTGTTCAGCTGGAACTCAGACATGTACGCAAGATGGTTTTTGGGGAGAATGTGTTCCAGATTCAGAACCTATTCCAGAGGTCTGCGACAACCAATTAGATGATGACTGCGATGGTTATACAGATTGCGATGATGAAGATTGTGCACAGAATCCAGCTTGTGAAGAGGGGCCTGAATGCACTAATTATTATAAAGATTCAGACCAAGATGGTTATGGGGTGACAGGTGATAGCCAATGTTTAACAGAGCCTTCAGGCGACTACACAGCTACTCAGGATGGAGATTGTGATGATACCAATTCTGCTGTAAATCCTGGGGCTACTGAAATTTGTGATGATGGAATAGATAATGATTGTGATGGAGATGTTGATGATAATGATTCTGATTGTCAGGGATCTGGAGATGGAGGAGGCGGCGGAGGAGGCGGCGGAGGATGGACCACTGGCACTGGACATGGTTGTATTGATACAGACCAAGATGGTTATTATGCCTATTCTGATCCTTTATGCTTGGTAGGAGATGATTGCGATGATTCAAATTCTAATATTAATCCCGGAGCTTCAGAGGTCTGCGATAACCAATTAGATGATGACTGCGATGGTTATACAGATTGCGATGATGAAGATTGTGCACAGAATCCAGTATGCACAGGAGAAGGAGGACAAGGTGCTGGTGGAAGAGGCGGTACAACTGAATTGAGGATATTTAATGAATATCATTTCGACATTACAGAGGATCATGTAATTGTTAACTGGCAGACCAATCTAGATTCTACAAGCCAGATAATCTATTCTGGAGAAGACGAACCTCATAATTTAGATGAATCTAGTCCGCCTTACTATGGCTATGCTCATGCCTATCCTGACCCAGCAGATACTAGAATGGTAAGTTTGCACAGCATATTTGTTCCAGACTTGAAAGCTTGTACTACCTATTATTACAGAATTGTTTCTTCAGCTTCACCTCCCGTATTTAGTCCAGAGTATAGTTTTTCCACATTATGCAAGATGGAAGAGACTTTTCCTTCTGTTCCAGAAGCCGCTCCTGCTGAAACAGAGGGTGGTCCAGAAGAAGTACCTCCTGCAGAGGAAGGTCTTCCTGAAGAGGAGGTTGTAGCTACTTCTTCTGAAGAAGAAGTAGTAGAAGAAGCTGAAGCTCCAGAAGAGGAAATGATGGCTGAGGTAGTGCAGCCAGCAGAAGGAAACTTCTTTGCTAATCTTTTAGCTAGTATTGGTGGATTTTTTTCTGGAATGTTTGGGGGCGCTTGTCTCTGTCTTCCTTGCTGGTCAATCTTGGTATTTGCTGGATATTCATTGTTAAAAGCTATGGATGACTGGAGAAAGTTAAGAAAGAAGCAAGCTAAGATTTGGTTTATATGGATGCTTTTGCTTGTGGTATTAACTGTACTATGCTATTTACAGACATTGCCTTTCTGTGTGAATGTATGGATATTCATTTTGTTGGGTTTGATTAGCTTCTTCCTTTCCTGGTACTTCCAAAAAAAGGAAAAGGTAATATAAAAGGGAAAATTTAACCCTTAATAACACACAAAAAATACACAGGTAATTCACAGGTCGACCCTGTGTATTTTTATACCCTAAAAACGCAGAAGAATTTCTTCTGCGTTTTTATTCTTTACTTTACAACAAACCAATTATTTTTTAGAAAATAGCTTGGTCAAAGGGGGAATAATTTGTTTTTTTCTTGATATTACGCCTTTAAGATAAATAGTATTGTCTTTAGGTTTTTTATTAAAAGCTTTTTCAATATAGTTTTCTTTTTCCCAGAACAAGAGTAGGGAACCCATTTTAATTATGTCTGTTGCCATTAATACCAATAAATCATAATTTTCCTTTTTTGCTGAGTTTTCTAATTCTTTTTGAATTTCTTTTTTTCTTGCATTTACTTCTTCTAATCCGCATACCTCTACCTGTCCCACTCCAAGCTTTATATTGCCGAATTTGTATTGTTTTGAATCTGAAAAGATTATGTCTTTCGCCTTCATTCCTTTCAGGCTGGCTTTTGCTTTTTTAATCTCAATACCGAAACTTTCTATATCCTTGATTCCTGCAATTTTAGCTAATTTTTTTGCAATTTCTTTATCTTCTTTTGTTGTGGTTGGAGAGCGGAATACCACTGTGTCAGATAGTATTGCAGAAAGGAGTATGCCTGCAATTTTTTTTGAAAGCTTTGCTTTTTTATCATTAAAATACCTTTTTGCAATCAAGCTCGCAGTAGAACCAATAGGTTCTGTGTGGAAAAAGATGGGCTTTTCGTATTCAAAATTTATCTTGTGGTGGTCAATGATTTCTATAATTTCTGCTTTTTCAATATCATCAAGGGTTTGGGTTTTTTCATTATGGTCAAGCAGAATGATTCTTTTTCCTTTAGCGCTGTTTAAAAGCTTTGGTATTTTTACCTTAAAATAATTCAATACAAACCTGGTTTCAGAATTTATCTTGCCCAATCTGCATGGAATGACTTTTTTTCCGTCAGATGAGGGATTTTTTTTATTCAAATAATCAGCATAGGCAATAGGAGAACAGATTGTGTCAGTATCTGGTTTTTTATGACCTGTGATATATATTGGTTTTTCTTTTTTCATAGAAAAAGAAAATTTTTATATTTTTTAATAAAAAAACAGACTTTTATCAGTATCTATTATAGCTTAATTGATTGTAAAAGAGAAGATTTTGTTTTAAATTATGAGATAATATAGTAATATTAGAAAATATGAACAGAGAACAGGCTTTAAATTTATTAAAAGAAAATTTAAAAAACAAAAATTTACTTAAACATAGTTTGGCAGTAGAATCAGCAATGAGAGGATTGGCTGAATATTTTAAAGAAGATGTTGAAAAATGGGGGATTTGCGGTTTATTGCATGATATTGATTACGAAAGAGTAAAAGAAAATATGGAGTTGCATTCAAAAGAAGGAAGTGAAATGCTTGAAAAAGCAGGTTTAGATAAGGAAATCTGTGAAGCAGTGCTGACTCATAATGAAGCACATGGAATTGAACCTAACAGCCTGATGGCAAAAGCCCTGTATTGCGTTGATCCTTTGACAGGGCTGATAGTAGCTGCTACTTTGGTATTGCCTTCAAAAAAGATAAATGAGCTGAAGGTGGAAAATGTTTTAAGGCGTTTTAAAGAAAAAGCTTTTGCCAGAGGAGCGAATAGAGAAATTATTGCAAAATGTGAGGAATATTTAAGTTTATCTTTAGAAAAATTTATTGAGATTGTGTTGTGTTCAATGCAAAAGATCTCTGAAGAGTTAGGTCTATGAAAAACAAGAAGAAACAAAAGATTAAGATAATTAAAAAAGAACACAAATTTACTGGAAGAGCAGTATCTTTAGATGTGGTGGAGTTTAAATTTAAAAATAAGAGATTGAAGGCAGAGATTGTTGATTTTCCCAATACAGTGGGTGTACTGCCTTTGTTGGGTAAAAATAAAATAGTATTGATTAGACAGTATCGTTTTCCTGCTCAAAAAGAATTATGGGAGATTCCAGCAGGCAAAGTGGATAAAGGAGAACAGCCAAAGGAAGCTGCCAAAAGAGAGTTAAAGGAAGAGACAGGATTTAAAGCAGGGAGATTAGAAAAGATAGGGGAGTTTTATGTTTCTCCTGGTTATACAAAGGAATATATGCATCTTTTTAGGGCAAGTATGTTAAAAAAAGGAGAGCAATCTCTTGACGAAACAGAAGGAGAGGTTATTAACAGGGTAAAGATATTTGATTTACAAGAATCCTTGAAAATGATAAAAGAAAAAAAGATAATCGATGTGAAGACAATACTCTCAATAGTACTTGAGTGTTTTAACTGTCATTTTTTAAAAAAATAAGATAAAATAAATTAAATTTAGTTTAATTTATTAAAGGTCGTGTCTTGGAAAATTAAATTTAGAACAATATGGCAACACAAGGATACTGTGTAAAATGTAAAAAAAAGCAGACAATGCAGGATGAAAAGGAAATAATAATGAAGGGAAAGGGTGGGGTAAAAAGAAGAGCTGTAACCGGAAAATGTCCTAAATGTGGCACTAAGATGTTTAGAATTTTAGGGAAGGCCTAATAAAGGATTTCCGGAAGTCTTTTAACAAAATGCCAGTCTTTAAGGGCTGGCATTTTGTTTAATACCCCCCCCAAAATATTTAGCTGGAATGATAATGATATTTATGGTATTATAACCATAGAAGATATGGAAGAAGTACTCACAAAGGAGATTGTACAAAAATTAATGGAAATACAAGGGGAGGCAAGAGGAACCTCATTGAAGTCTGATGGAGAATTTATTTTGAAGGAAGAAGGACAAAAGGGGTTGGCAAGACTAGAAAAGAGATTAAATGATTTTGGTTTTTCAATAAGATACAAAGAGATAAGGCCTATGGATTTTTATCCTGTGGGGTTAAGAGGAATAGAGCTTTTGGCGATAAAGGAACTTTTTGGTTTTGATAAAGAAAAATTTAGACAGATGGGTGCTTTTCAGACTAAGATTTCATTGATTGTAAAGCTTTTTATGAAATTTTTTGTTTCTCTTGAGATGCTTGCAAAACAAGGTCCGAAGATTTGGAGGAAATATTATACAACAGGAGATTTTGAAGTGATAGAAATAGATAGTAAAAAAAAGAAAGTGATTTTAAGGCTTAAAAATTTTGTTTTGCATCCGCTTCACTGTACTCTTTTAGAAGGATATTTTGGCAATATGATTAAAATGGTGGTTAATGTACCTGTTGACTGCAAAGAAACAAAATGCCCGTTTAAAGGAGATGAATACCATGAGTTTTTATTGAGGTGGTAATAGACATTTCAGGTGTTTTGAAAGATTATTTTTTAAAAAAGAGGTGCTTTTGCACCTTGTTTTGTGAGATGTTCAAGAGTTTTTAAAAATAAATTAATACAGGTTCCGCAGTAAGGACATCCAGCTCTGATTTGAGTTTCGTCTTCTCTTATTTTTTCTAATACGGGGAAGCCGCACTCTTCACATCTTTTAAATATTATTCTGTGCGGTATGACTCTCCGAATAACCCCTCTTCTTGAAGTAATGTTAATTCCTCGTTTCTTTCTAATTTTTTCTTCGATCTCCTCAATTGAGATTCTTCTCCCTTGAGCATCTCTGAAAAATTTAGGCATATGCTCACCCCCTAACCCTTTTTAAAAGAATGAATCCACCATTTTATTTTAACTCTCAGAGAATCTCTGTCAAATAAAGAATTTTTAATAAAAAAATAAGGGCTTTTGCCCTTTCTATTTATTATTTAGTTAAAAGTTTCCTCTAGTTTTTCGGCTATTTTTTTAAGATTCTCTTCTAGTTTTTTAGTTGTTTCTTCGAGTTCTGAGAAATAGTATTTTTGTATTATTGACAAAGAAACAGATTCTACAGTCCAAACTAAAACAAGAAATATTGTTATCATTCCTAATATCGCAATTTCTGTAGAATCAAAAAGCCATACAAACATTATAAAGTAGAGAGTAATTCCAGCGCTGAATATAATTAAAGACAGTTTTATATTCAAATCTATCCCTCTTTATTTTTAAGATGCTTTATATTTTTTTTATCTTTATTAAGTATTTTAGTCAAACAAACTTCTTTTTTTCCTTAAATCAAGCTTGCGGAGGACGGACCTCCGCAACAATCTTGTTTTTTGAGACAATCAATTTTTTGAAAATAATATTCGGTTTGTTAATGAAAAGCTTTTTCTGATTTAAATAAAAATAGAAATTCCATCTTGTATTGATAATATCCAGAGTATTCCCCAGCAAAAAATAAGCATAAAATGTATTATTATGAATCATCACGAAATTTTTTAAGTTTTTTCTTCATGCTAAAATGGTATATGGAGTAACCATATTTCATAATATATGTCAAGAAATGTAGAAAGACTAAAAGAAGGATATGAAAGAGAAGGAGAATCATTAAAAGAGGGAAAAGAACTTTTCGTTAGATATTTAGAAGAAGGAGATATATATAAGGCTTTAGATATTAAAGATGAATTTAATCTACCAGAAAAGTTTATAAAGAGCAAAAAAATCCTCCGAGCGGCAAAGAAAAGCTTCATTAAGGGATTGAAGGCAGATAATTTTTATAACGCATTAATCATTCAAGAAGAACTTAATTTGCCAAAAGAATTTATTGAGAATAGGAAGATAAAAAAGATGGCAGAGCAATTATGTATAAAAAAGTTGAAATCAGGTGATATCGACTCTGCCTTAGCAATAGAAGAAAAATTTAATCTATCGAAGAGTTTTATTAGAACCAAGGAAATAAAAAGAGCGGCAGAACAAGGTTTTATTAGGAGATTAATAGAGGGTTATTTTGGGGCTGCTTTAGAAATAAAAGAAAAGTTTAATTTGTCAAAAAATCATACACAAGAAATAGTGAAAAAAGTTTTTATTAGACTGCTTGAATCAAATCATACTGATTATGCTTTGAGAATAGAAAAAGCATTTTCATTCAGTGTTTCTCGAGAAGAGATAATTGAAGAGATTCCAAAAGCTGAGAGGTTATTTCACATGCTAAAAAAGAGATTTCCTGAGATATATGAAAAAGCCCAGACCTCACCAAACCTATTCTTCTCTTTATTCAGATTCATAAAGAATCCAGATCTCTTAAAAAAGCAACTACAAGATTATCCTTTTTTAAAAGAAGCAGTATTTGCCAATCCTCGTTTTGGCCCCAAACTACTCACAGAATACTATAGTTTTGACAACATCTCAAAAGAAAAAATCAAGACCCTGTATGACATAAAACAACAAATACTCTCAGAACACCCACATATTGATCCTAACACCAAAGAATTCAGAACACTCATGCAAGAACACCTCACATCTCTCTGGAACAACCAACACATACTAGAGGAACTAAAAAACAAAGGAATCAACATAGAACAATGGCTTGACTATTCAATACAACAAGACTTTATCTTAGGAACAGAAAAGGAAGAACCAGAAACCTTTTCCCAGATACTCAAACCCAACCTTCAAAGATTCATCTCATCTGCACAAGAGTATCTAAACAGTATACCCAAGCTCTTACAAGACTATGAATATGACAAGGATCTGAATACATTATATATTGAGACAAAGAGACAGCAAACAATACACAACCTTAAAGAAGAGATAAAAAAAGAACAATCCAAACCAAAAAAGAACCTCACAAAGATACAAAGACTTAAGGTACAGCTCCAGAAAGAAGAACTCAACCTCAAACAAGAAAAACCCATCTCTGTATGGCAACACATACAAAACAGAATTTCCACAATAGAACAACAACTCACCTCACTAACCCAAAAGAACACATCCTTAGAAGAATTAGAACACACACTACAGACACAAGGATTTACCAAACAATTATCCCAACGCATATCAAGAACAAAACACTCTCTCAAGGAGCTATTCACAAAAACCCAAAAGAGAATAGATATCTTCAAACAAGAACTAGACCAGCTTCTCTCCACCCATCTTGGCAAAGAAAGAAAGGACTCCCTCATACAAGAACTCAACCAAGATCTCTCAGAATCCCTTGAACACATAGCTACTGACACTCACACAATCAACCAGATGTTCTCCAAGAAAAAGCAAAGGTTCTATGGTAATCCAATGTATGTATCTGTATGGAACAGGAACCCAGACATTGACCTCTATCAAGGTAACTACTCTCCATGCTGTATCTCTATTGACAGCAAGTTCCAAGGTGGAGAGGTCACCATTGCAGACTATCTCACTGATCTGGGCATACAGGTTGTCAACATATATGACAAGAAAGAAGGAAAACCCATTGTTGCAGCCTGGTGCTGGATAGGTACAGACCCACAAGGAAACATTGCCTTAGTGGTTGACAACATTGAAGCCAACACTGACTATTCTACCAGATATCCCACACAGCTCACTCAGAAACTCTTTTCCTATCTTAAGGAATATGCAAGATCAATAAATGTACCTGTTGTGGTGCTTGGAGAAGTACACAATGATCTACCTGTATCTGTCAGTGACCTGTCAGAACACCACACTACCTACAAAAAGACTGGATACTACAATCAAAGGGATAAATACTTCTTAGAGGCAGAGGATAGTAAGGTGAAAGAGATAGGTTGAGGAAAAGAATATCAATGAGAACGAATTTTGAAGATAATATTTTGTGAGATTGTGGTATAATATAGGAATGGAAAAAATTCTCAAAAAACCCCTCTTTTTTATTTTTGGGGTTTTATTATTTATAAATATATGTAGCTGGAGTATTGTTTATGAGCTGATTAAACCTCAATTACTTGAGGTTAATTTTTTTAATGTAGGTCAGGGCGATGCAATATTTATTGAGACACCTTATAACTATCAGATTTTAATTGACGGAGGTCCGTCCTCCGCAATTTTAGAAAAGTTGGGACAAGAAATGCCTTTTTGGGATAGGACAATAGATTTAATTGTCCTAACTCATCCTGAGCATGACCATATGGCAGGTTTAATTGAGGTTTTGAAAAGATATAAAGTAGATTATGTTTTATGGACAGGAGTATTAAGAGATACAGGAGAATATCAAGAATGGGAGAAGATATTAAAAGAAGAATCAATTGATACGAGAATAGTAAAGAGGGGACAAAAGATTATTACTCCAGCTCTAAGCTTCAGAGTGATTTCTCCTTTTGAAGACTTGCAAGGGAGAAAAATAGGGAATACAAATAATACATCAATAGTTCTTCGCTTGGTGTTTGATAATACATCTTTTTTGTTCACAGGAGATATTTATAAATCAGTGGAAAATAAACTTATAGAAAAAGGAGTGGTGCTGGATTCTGATGTTTTAAAGACAGCTCATCACGGCAGTAAGACTTCAACTGGTGAGGAATTTTTACAAAATGTCAGTCCTCAAATAGCTGTAATATCTGTCGGAAAGAATAATAAGTATGATCATCCCCACAAGGAGGTTTTGGAAATTTTAGAGAAATATGATATAAAAGTTTTAAGAACTGATATTGATGGTGATATAAAGATTGTTTCAGACGGCAGACAATTAAAATTTAAATAAACCCTGAACTTAATACTCCACAAGCTATTTTAATTGGTAGCTTGTATTTTGTAGTTTGTATATTAAGAAAAATAACTTTTAAACATATGAAGTTTCCACTTTTTAAAACCAAAATACAAGGCATTGATAAAAAATTTGATTTAATAAGCCCTGAGGGCCAGAGAGAATATTTTGAAGCAAAAGCAGGAAAAGAAATTAGAGAATTGAGAGAATTTCTTAAAGAAAACAGCTTTATTGCATATTTATTGGGAAAGAAAAGCTCAGGGAAAGGGACTTATTCAAAGATGTTTGCTGAAATCATTGGCCCTGACAGGATTGAACATTTCTCAATAGGGGATATGATAAGGAGGATCGATGGGGAGTTGGCTGATGAAAAAAAGAGAAAGGAATTGTTTGAGTTTTTAAAGAGAAACTATCGAGGCAGGATTTCTATAGAAGAGATTATTTCCAGTTTGGAAAACAGGAGTACAAAGGTGCTTTTGCCTACAGAATTGATTTTGACATTGGTAAAGAGAGAAATAGAAAAGATGGAAAAGAAGACATTGTTTGTTGACGGATTTCCCAGAAATTTGGATCAGATAGATTTTTCCTTGTTTTTCAGAGACTTGATAGGTTATAGGGACGACCCGGATGTGTTCGTTTTAATTGATGTTCCAAATGAAGTGATTGATGAGAGAATTAAATGGAGAAGAGTCTGTCCTATATGTCAAACATCAAGGAACTTAAAGCTTCTCCCAACCTCAAAAGTAGGCTTTGATAAAAAGAAGAAAGAATTTTATTTAGTATGCGACAATCCAAGATGCAAGGGAGCTAAGATGGTGTTGAAAGAAGGAGATGAGCTGGGTATTGAGCCAATAAGGAAAAGATTAGAGACAGACGAGGTTTTAATAAAACAGGCACTGTCTCTTTATGGAATCCCCAAGGTATTATTGAGAAACTCTATTCCTATTGAGGAGGCAAAAGAATTTGTTGATGATTATGAGATAACCCCAGAATATGTTTTTGAGTTTGATGAGAAGACTGAGGAAGTTAAGATGAAAGAAAGGCCTTGGGTAGTAAAAGATAACGATGGAGTTCCTTCTTATAGTTTATTGCCTCCTCCTGTGGTTGTTTCTTTGATAAAGCAATTAGATGATATTTTTAATCTTTAGAGAGAGTTATGAAACCTAGATTCACTCAAAAAGATTATATTCTATATTTGGGGTATTATGAAAAGGTATTAAAATTTCTAAGAGAAGGGATAGCAGATATTGAAAAAGCAGGAAAGAAAACCCTATGGTATTTTGGAGCTAAAAATACACTTAGACATTTAGAAGAAGAAGGAGGCAAGAATTTAACTCCTCATGATGTTGATAATATCATTTATTTTTTATTGATATTAATAAAACAAAAAGAAAGAGAAAAAAGAAAAGCAAAATAAAGATATATGGAAAAAGAATTTACAGAAGAAGAATTTACAGAAAAAGATTACTATTTACACCGCTTTCCCTATGAAGGGGCTTTAGAGATTTTAGAAGAAGAAATAAAAAGGATTGAGGAATCAGGGAAAAAGACATTATGGTATTATAGCGGCAGAAAAACGCTTCAACGGTTAAAAGAAGGAAAAAGACTTATTGAAAAAGGAAGAAGGGAAGCATTGACCTTAACTCCTTATGATATGAACAACATAGTGTATGCCTTGTTGAGGAAGCTCGAAAGTTGACAGGCAGGCAGCTTGAGATAGAATGAAATAAGCCCTGCTATTTCTGTAAAAATCCCGTATAAGCTCTCATTGGGAGCCTGATAATGTATGTATCCTGCGGGGTACATCTTAGGCACCCACCTGGATTTATTTCAGGATCATTTTTCAGAAAAGCAGGGCCCCTAAAGCACATCGCATCTGCGGTGTTTTTTAGTTTTTTATACTAAAAATTAAAAACAAAAAAACATCCAAAATAGATGTTTTTTAAATTTAATTATTTTTTGGTCGGGGCAGCGGGAGTCGAACCCGCCGTCACACCCACCCCAAGGGTGCATGTTGCCGCTACACCATGCCCCGAGTAGATAAATTCTAAATCCAAAGCACGAAACCCGAAACAAATCAAAAATCCGAATGCTCAAATATTCAAAACCTGCTTTTGTTGTTTGAATCTTCGGTATTGGTGTTTGGTTTGGATTTTGAATTTCGTATTTCGAGTTTATCTATTTTTTCTTAGAGAGTGTTTTAATACATTTAGTGCAGGCTAAAATTCTTTTTCCAGCAAATTCTTTAAAAGCCTGTTTTTTTACCCCAACAGGAACCCTGACCCATTGCAGATTTGGATATCTTCTTTTCTTAGTGCTTGGATTATATTTACCTCTCAGTTTTATTCTTTTTTTGAATATATGAGATTTTTTGTGACAGATTTGACATTCTTTTGCCATGATAAATAATAATAGAAAAGTTTTTCAAATTTAGCAAGCTGTGATATAATTTTTAGATTATGAGCGGCGCTATAGTTACCATATTCACATTGATTGTTTTGCTTTTTTCAATCATTATTCATGAGATTGCTCACGGCAGTATGGCTTTGTATTTGGGAGACCCTACTGCAAAATATTCTGGACGGTTGACATTGAATCCCTTGAAACATTTGGATCCTTTTGGTTCTATTCTTTTTCCTTTGTTTTTATTTATAGCCACACAAGGACAGGGACCAATCTTTGGGTGGGCAAAACCAGTTCCTGTCAATCCTTATAATTACAGGGATCAAAAATGGGGAGAGTTAAAGGTTGCTATTGCCGGACCTGCAGTTAATTTTTTGATTGGGATAATCTTTAGTTTAGCTATAAGATTTTTTGGTTTAAGACTGCCTGTGGCTTTGATTGAATTTTTCAAGATTATTGCAGTTTATAACTTTGCCTGGGGATTATTTAATTTAGTTCCAATTCCACCTCTTGATGGATACCATATTCTTTTTTCACTGCTTCCAGAGAAATTTTCAGAGATTAAAATTTTTCTATTGAGATACAGTATTATTCTTTTGTTCCTTTTTATATTTTTTGGGTTTGGGCTAATCTCTTTTGGGGCATTTTTTCTTTTTTCTATTTTTGTGGGTTGATTATTTTGTTTTTTAATGGAAGAATATCTATAGGAGAATTGACTTTTATTTTAATCCGTGTTAATCTTTTAGATTAAGCGCTCCGCGCTTAATTGTTTTAAATTTCAAAATTTAATTTCATTAAATTGTATAATGCCTACAATTCATCAATTAGTTAAAAAGGGAAGGAAAAAGACAAAGAAGCGCACAAGAACGCCTGTTTTTAAATATGGATTTAACACTTTGAAGAACAGAAGGTCAAAATATTTGTCTCCCTTTAAGAGGGGGGTTTGTGTTAAGGTTTTTACAATGACCCCAAAGAAGCCCCACTCAGCTTTAAGAAAGGTAGCGAGGGTTCGTTTAAGCAATGGGCAGGAGGTGACTGCTGCTATTCCGGGAGAGGGTCATAATCTGCAGGAGCACTCAGTTGTATTGATAAGAGGAGCGAGAATAAAAGACTTGCCTGGTGTCAACTATAAAGTAATAAGAGGAGTGTTGGATGCAGCTGGAGTTGAGGGAAGAAAACAAGAGCGTTCAAAGTACGGCACAAAAAAAGAAAAATAAAGTTTAAATCTTCACATATCGGAGGGGGGTCGGGGGAACCCTTCGGTGCCCCCGTGTAGGAAAACAGGCTTTCGCTGAAGGCGAAAACGTTAGAAACCGTGGGTTTCTAAGGAGCGAGCTTCAGCGAGCGACCTGATGATGTATTACCACTATGGCCAGGAGAAAAAAAATAAAAAAAAGAGAAATCAAACCAGACCTTATTTATAATGATGTGGTTGTCGCAAAGCTTATCAATTATGTGATGAGAAAGGGAAAAAAGACTATTGCCAGAAAAATTGTTTATGGCGCTTTTGACATTATAAAAGAAAAGACCAAGAAAGATCCTCTAGAGGTTTTCAAAACAGCAATAAAAAATGCCAGTCCTCTTATGGAGGTAAGACCTAAAAGGATTGGAGGAGCTACATATCAGATTCCAATGGAGGTAAGAGGGGATAGAAGATTGGCTTTGGCTCTCCGCTGGATTATTAAAGCGGCAAAACAAAAGAAAGGAAAGCCAATGAAAGAAAAATTAGCAGAGGAACTGCTTGCGGCAGCTGATAATACTGGATGGGCAGTGAAGAAAAAAGAGGATACCCATAAGATGGCAGAAGCAAACAGAGCATTTGCACATTTTGCAAGATAACAAGACTAAATATTTAACATCGAACATCAAACATCAAACATCAAACATCAAACATCAAACATTATTATGAGACAATATCCACTTGAAAAATATAGGAACATAGGAATTATTGCACACATTGATGCTGGTAAAACTACAACTACCGAGCGTATTTTATTTTATACTGGTATGACATATAAAATTGGGAATGTGGATGAAGGAACCACTATTACAGATTGGATGGAGCAAGAGAGAGAAAGAGGTATTACAATTACTTCAGCTGCCATTACTTGTTTCTGGCTGCCTGATGATTTAAAAAACAAGGAAGACAAAGATTATAAAATAAACATTATTGATACCCCAGGCCATATTGACTTTACAGCTGAAGTGCAAAGATCCCTGCGCGTACTTGACGGAGGGGTTGTTGTTTTTGATGGTGTTGCTGGTGTAGAGCCTCAGTCAGAGACAGTATGGCGTCAAGCTGATAAATTCAATGTGCCTCGAATATGTTTTATTAATAAGATGGATCGTATGGGAGCTAATTTCGAAAAAAGCTTAGAGTCAATTTGGCACAAGTTATCTCCTAATGCAGTAGCTCTTCAGCTTCCAATTGGGGCTGAGGAGAATTTTAAAGGAGTAATCGATTTGCTGAAGATGAAGGCAATTAAATTTGAAGGAGAGTTTGGTGAGAAAGTAATAGAGATTCCTCTTTTGGATGAAAACGGCAATCCTCATCCAGAAGGGCAAAAAGAGGTTTCTTCAGATTTATTGGAAAAAGCAAAAGAATGGAGAGAAAAATTAGTAGAGAAGATTGTTGCAGAAGATGATAAGCTTTTAGAAAAGTATTTAGGACAAGAAAAGATTTCTATCGAAGAATTAAGAAATGTTTTGAGAAAAGCCACAGTAAATTACAAACTCATCCCTGTATTTTGCGGCTCAGCTTTGAAAAACAAAGGGGTTCAGCCTCTTGTAGATGCAATAGTGTATTATTTACCAAGCCCTCTTGACCTGCCTCCAGTGAAGGGAACTGATCCAAAAACCGGAGAACAGATTGAAAGAAAGAGTGATGACTCAGAACCTTTCGCTGCTCTGGTGTTTAAGGTGGCTGCAGATCCATATGTCGGAACATTAAGCTATTTCAGGGTGTATTCAGGTCATCTTAATAAAGGCTCTTATGTATTAAATACCACCACAGGTGAGAAAGAGAGAATAGGCAGGATTTTAAGAATGAGGGCTGATAAGAGAGAGGATATTGATGAGGTGTTTGCTGGAGACATTGCTTCTACTATTGGGTTGAAAAAGACTATTACAGGCCATACTCTTTGCGATGAAGGTCATCCAATTGTTTTAGAAAAGATTACTTTTCCAGAGCCTGTTATTTCTATTCGTATTGAACCAAAAAATAAAGCAGATGAAGAGAAGTTGAATACGGCTTTAAAGAGATTGTCGCAAGAAGACCCTACATTTAGAGTGAAGGGAGACGAGGAGACTGGAGAGACGATTATTTCTGGTATGGGTGAGCTTCATTTAGAGATTATTGTAGATAGAATAAAAAGAGAATTTAATGTTGAAGCTAATGTGGGAAGACCTCAGGTTGCATACAAAGAAACAATTAAGGCAATGGCAGAAGCTGAGGGCAAATATATTAGACAATCAGGGGGTAGAGGACAATATGGACATGTTTGGCTTAGATTAGAGCCAAAAGAAAGGGGAGAGGGTTTTGAGTTTAAAGACGAAATTAAAGGAGGGATAATACCAAGCGAATTCATTCCTGCTGTTGAAAAAGGAGTAAAAGAGGCAATGGAGAAAGGAGTTATTGCAGGTTATCCTTTGGTTGATATGAAGGTAACTCTTTATGATGGTTCTTTCCACGAGGTTGATTCTTCAGAGTTTGCTTTTAAGATAGCAGCTTCTATGGCATTACAGGAAGCAACAAAGAAAGCAAATCCTGTATTATTGGAGCCAATAATGAGACTGGAGGTGATTGTGCCTGCTGAATTCTTTGGTGATGTGATAGGGGATTTAGCCTCAAGAAGAGGAAAAATAAAAGAAACAAAAGATAGATTAAATCTTAAAATTATTGACGCAGATGTACCTTTATCTGAAATGTTTGGATATGCTACCACGCTGAGAAGCTTGACTGAAGGAAGAGGAACATTTACAATGGAGTTTGACCGATATGCTGAGGTGCCTCCGAATATTGCTCAAGAAATTATTGAGGGGAAAAGGAAATAAAAGAGATAATAAAACCATAAAAAGGGTTGACTATTTTTAAAAAGGTTAATAAAATAATAAATATATAATCTTAAAAATCCGAAGCACGAAATCCGAGATCCGAAACAATTTAGATATTTAGAGATTGTTTTGGATTTCGAGGTTCGAATTTCGGGCCCTAAAAACTATGGCAGAAAAAGAGAAATTTGTTAGAACAAAGCCGCATGTCAATATAGGTACTATTGGTCATGTGGCACACGGTAAGACTACCACCACAGCAGCTATATTGAAAATAACAAAGCTAAGAGGTCTACAAGCCTCAGATGCTGGTGTGGATGATTTGAATGCTGCTCCTGAAGAAAAGGCACGGGGCTTGACCATTTCTGTTTCTCACGTAGAGTTTGAGAGCGACAAGCGCCACTATGCCTTGATTGATTGTCCGGGGCACGCAGACTATATTAAAAATATGATTACTGGAGCTGCCCAGATGGATGGAGCTATTCTGGTTGTTTCAGCTGTTGACGGGGCTATGCCTCAGACAAGAGAGCATATTCTTTTAGCTAGGCAGGTAGGTCTGCCTTCAATGGTGGTTTTTATCAATAAATGCGATATGATTGATGACCCGGAGATTATTGATTTGGTTGAGTCAGAATTGAGAGAACTATTAAAGAAATATGAATTTCCAGGAGATGAGATTCCAATAATCAGAGGATCTTCATTAAAAGCATTAGATGTTACATCTTTAGAGGATGAAGCAGCTAAGCCGATTCTTGATCTAATCAAGGCTGTTGATGAATATATTCCAGAGCCTTCCAGAGAAATAGATAAACCTTTCTTAATGGCAATTGAGGATGTATTCTCAATTGCAGGAAGGGGAACTGTAGCTACTGGAAGGATTGAAAGAGGAGTAATTAAGCCAAACGAAGAGGTTGAATTAGTAGGTATTAGAGATACTGTCAAAACAACAGCAGTCTCAATTGAGATGTTTAACAAGATTCTTGATGAAGGAAGAGCAGGTGATAATGTTGGTATTTTATTGAGAGGACTAAAGAAAGAGGATGTTGAGAGAGGACAGGTATTAGCTAAACCGGGAAGCATTACTCCTCACAGTGAGTTTGAAGGACAGGTCTATGTATTAACCAAGGAAGAAGGCGGAAGACATACTCCATTCTTTACTGGATACAAGCCTCAATTTTATTTCAGAACCACAGATGTTACAGGTGAAGTCACTTTACCAGAAGGAACAGAGATGGTAATGCCCGGTGATACTGTCAACCTAAAGATTAAATTGATTGCACCAATTGCTATGGAAGAAAAACAGAGGTTTGCTATCAGAGAAGGAGGAAAGACCGTAGGCGCAGGAGTAGTGACGAAGATAATAAAATAGTCAACAGCTAGTAGCTTAAACAAAAAGGCTACTAGCTCTTGATTTTGAATTATATATCAGTATAATGAACCCTAAATATTAACACTAAATACTTGAGAAAAGATAGAGATGGCAAAGAAAAAAACAGAGGAAAAAGAGGCAAAACCTAAGCTAAGGATTAAATTGAGAAGTTATGACCATAAAGTAATTGATACCTCTGCTAAACAGATTGTGGAGGTTGTTAATCGTTATGGGGTCAAATTCTCAGGTCCTGTACCTTTGCCTACGGAGATTCATAAATATACAGTTAACAGATCTACTTTTGTGCATAAAGACAGTAGAGAGCAGTTTGAAATAAGAGTTCATAAAAGATTGATTGATGTGTTGGAGCCAAATATGAAAGTGATTGATGCTTTGAGAAATTTGAATCTGCCAGCAGGTGTAGATATTGAGATAAAGATGTAATTTATTTAAGATATTATTAAACCTTTCTTAACTTGTAAGAAATTTCAGTGTATAATTAGTAATTTCAATGGATTTTTTAAATTAAATTAATAGTAAGAAACATTTGGAGCAACTATTAATCTGATACCGGGTTAGTTGCCCGGTATTTCATTAGAAAAGAGGTTATTTATAAAAATATGAAATTTATATTAGGAGTAAAAGTCGGAATGTCCCAGATATTTGATGAAGAAGGGAATCAGATTCCAGTTACTGTGGTTGAGGCAGGTCCCTGTCAGGTTTTACAGTTAAAAACAAAAGATAAAGATGGATACGAAGCAATACAGGTAGGTTTTAAGAAGTTAAAAGAAAAGAAGGTAAAGAAAACCCAGAAGGACAAGCCTTTTAGATATATACGGGAATTTCGCATCAAAAAAGATACAGGAGAAGAAATTAAAAAATACGAAGTAGGGCAGAAAATAGATGTTTCAGTTTTTAATGAAGGAGAACTGGTAAAGATTTCAGGAACTTCCAAAGGAAAGGGTTTTGCAGGGGGAATGAAAAGATGGGGTTTTCATGGGAGACCCAGAACAAGAGGGACAAAGCACGAGTTAAGAAAAATTGGTTCAATAGGGGGATCTACCCCAGCCAGAGTTATAAAAGGAAAGAAAATGCCAGGAAGAATGGGAGGAGAAAGAGTAACAGTTAAAAATCTTAAAATTGTAAAAGTTGATCCAGAAAAGAATCTACTTCTTTTAAAAGGCGCAGTGCCGGGGAGTAAGGGAAGTTTGCTGGAGATACGAGTAGAATAAAAAAAAGAATCTTTAACAAAGAAAAAGTATGAAATACGAGGTTTTGAACAAAGAAGGAAAAAAAGTCAAAGAGACCTTACTGCCAAAGGAGGTTTTTGGAATAGAGGTTAATCCTGATTTGATTCATCAGGTAGTTGTGTCTCAGATGGCAAATAAAAGAAAAGCTATAGCCCATACCAAAGATAGAGGAGAGGTGAGTGGGGGTGGAAGAAAACCATGGCGTCAAAAAGGATTGGGAAGAGCAAGGCATGGTTCTATAAGATCTCCAATATGGGTGGGAGGAGGCGTGGCTTTCGGACCAGTAAAGACAAAAATTTTCAAGAAAAAAATTCCAAAGAAGATGAAGAGAAAAGCTCTTTTTATGGTTTTATCCGCTAAAGCAAAAAACAAATTAATAGTATTGTTGGACAATTTAAAAATCGAACAACCAAAGACAAAATTAATGGCAGAGATTTTTAACAAACTTCCCATCAAAGAAGAAAGTTCTTTGGTAGCCTTGCCTGAGATGGATAGAAATGTTATTAGGGCGACAAGAAATATACCTAAAAAAGCAACCATTCAGGCAAAGGACTTAAATTGTTTGGATCTGCTTTCATTTAAATACTTAGTGATGCCATTAGAAAGTATAAATGTAATAAAAGAAACATTTTTAAAACAGAAAGTTGAAGAGCAAGAACAAGAAACAAAAGACAAAAAACAAGAGATAAAGAGTAAAAAGCAGAAAACAAAAGAAAAACAAAAGAAAAAATAATTTTAAAATTTTATGGCTTTATTAGATATTTTCAAAAAAAAGAAAAAAATAAAAGAAAAGAAAGAAGAAAAGAAAGAAAAAAAAGAGAAGAAGGAATTGAAAAAGCCTTCTCCAGAAAAAGAAATAAAAGAGAAAGAGGTTAAAGAAAAGAAAATAGAAAAGAAAGAAGAGGTTAAAAAAGAAAAATTAAAGAAAGAAAAGACAAAGAAAGAAAAGACAAAAAAGGAAAAAAGCATAATTGCTGGAGGTAAGTTAGCATACCGTATTTTAAAGTCAGCTCATATAACAGAAAAAACAACTGATTTGGCACGAGAAAATAAATATACTTTTAGGGTATATCCAGATGCGAATAAAACTGAAATCAAAAAAGCGGTAGAACAATTATATAAAGTAGATGTATTAGATGTTAAAATTATTAAAGTGCCAAGGAAAAGGAGAAGATTGGGAATGACACGCGGATGGAGAAGAGAATATAAAAAAGCTATTGTGAAGATAAAGGAAGGACAGAAGATTGAGGAATTTGTGATATAAATTTATTATGAAAACTACAACCACCACATCAAGAAAAATATTATCCAAGAAAGAACCTGAAAAAAGTTTGCTTGTCGCTATCAAGAAAAAAGCAGGAAGAGCAAGCTCAGGCAGGATTTCGGTTAGACACAGAGGTGGGGGGGTGAAAAGACTTTATAGAATTGTAGATTTCGGACAAGAGAAAAAAGATAAAAAGGGAAAGGTTGTTGCTTTGGAATACGACCCAAACAGAACTGCCTTTTTGGCATTAATTGAATATACAGATGGGAATAGAAGATATATTTTAGCTCCAGAAGAATTAAAGATTGGAGATGAGATAATTTGTTCAGACAAAGCAGAGATAAAAATTGGAAATAGAATGAGGCTTAAAAATATCCCTGTAGGCACTCAGGTTTATAATATTGAATTGGAACCTGAAAAAGGAGGAAAGACGGTGAGAGCTGCTGGAACATCAGCTAAGGTGTTAGCTCATGAGGGAGGATATACCAATTTGAAAATGCCTTCAGGAGAAATAAGAAAGATTCCTTCAGAGTGTTTTGCTTCAATAGGCCAGGTGTCTAATCGAAGAAAGAGGTTCGAGAGACTTGGCAAGGCTGGAAGAAAGAGATTAAAAGGATGGAGACCGACAGTAAGAGGTACTGTGATGAATCCAAATGACCATCCTCATGGTGGAGGTTCAGGAAAGAGTCCGATTGGAATGAAGCATCCTAAGACTCCATGGGGAAAACCTGCTTTAGGAGTAAAGACAAGAAAAAAGAAATGGACAGATAAATTAATTATTAAAAGAAGAAAGAAAAAGAGAAAATAAAAGTTAAAAATATTTAATAAATTCTATGACAAGAAGTCTTAAAAAAGGTCCATATATTGATCCAAAGCTAATGAAAAAGATTGAGAAGTTGAAAGGGGATAAAAAACAACCCATTAAGACATGGGCTAGGTCTTCTGTGATTACTCCAGAGATGATTGGTTTTACTTTCCTTGTGCATAATGGAAAGGAATTTATTTCAGTAAAAGTAAATGAAAGCATGGTAGGGCATAAGCTTGGCGAGTTCGCTCCAACCACTAAGTTTATAAGACACGGTGGAAAGATGCAGAGAGAATTAGAAAAGAAAGCTGCTCAAAAGGAAGCAGAAAAGAGAAGTAGTTAGTTGATTTTACTTGATTTTTAAAAAATTATGATTTCTACTGCTAAATTGAGATATTTAAGAATAGCGCCTCGGAAAGTAAGATTGGTGGCAGACCTGATTAGAGGAGAAAGAGTTGATAAAGCTCAGGTTATTTTGAATTTTACAAGAAAGAAAGCAGCCCTTCCTATTTTAAAGCTTTTAAATCAGGCAGTGGCTAATGCAAAGAATGAAGATCCAAGAGTAGAAGAGGGAAATTTATATATTGCTAAAATTTTGGTAGATGAAGGGCCAAGAATTAAAAGACAGCTTCCGAGAGCTAGAGGGAGAGCAGATGTAATACAGAAAAAGACTTCGCATATCACGCTTGTGCTTGACGAAATAGAAAAAAAGACCAAAAAGAAAAAACCTGTGCCCAAAAAGGAAAAGAAAACTAAGGCTACAAAGAAGGTTTTAGAAAAGAAAGAAGAGGCTAAAAAAGAAAAGGAAGTTTTAGAGCAGGAAGAGATAAAAAAAATGAAAAAGAGGCCTGAACCTAAAAGAGTAAAACCAAAATTGCCAGGAGGAATGAAGAGATTCTTTAGAAGAAAAGCAATATAATCTTTGGAAAAATACGAAATTGTAAGTTCGAAATTCGAAACAAATTCAAATGATAAAAATCAAATAATTATTATGGCCCATAAAGTCCACCCAAAAGCATTTAGAATAAAGAGTATAAAGGACTGGGATTCCAGAGGATTTTATGAGAAAGATTTTGCCTCATATTTAGAGGAGGATTTTAAGATACGAGAATTTCTTGAAAAAAAGACTAAAAGGTTCGGCGTGGGCAAGATAGAGATCGAAAGGTCACCTGGAAAAATAAATATTATTATTCATACAGCAAGACCTGGTTTGATAATTGGAAGAGCAGGAGAGGGGGTGGAGGGTTTGAGAAAAGAATTAATACAAAAGGTCTTAAAGGGAAAGGTTTATCCTAGTAACTCAGATAGAGCAAGAGCTGCCAAGAAAGGCAAGACAAAAACTGTACAGGAAGAGGAAGCCAAGAAGATAGGCAAGAATGAATTGAGAATTGAGATAAGAGAAATAAAGAACCCCTGGCTTTCAGCTTCTTTGGTTGCTCAATGGATGGCAGCCCAGATAGAAAAGAGAACTCCTTATAGGAGGGTTTTAAAAAGGGCATTAGCTAAGATTATGAGTCAAAAAGGAGTTAAAGGAGCAAGAGTAGAAGTGGCTGGCAGACTAAATGGAATTGATATTGCTAGAAAAGAATGGTTGAAAGAGGGACTTCTTCCAAGACAAACACTAAGGGCTGATATCGACTATGCCACAGAGAATGCCTACTGTACCTATGGGGTAATTGGCATAAAGGTCTGGATATATAAAGGGGAAAAGTTTGAATAAATACAATGGCTATTTTGCAACCCAGAAAGTCAAAATATAAAAAAAGATTCAAAGGAAGGTCAAAAGGAGTTTCAACCAGAGGAACTGAGTTGAGCTTTGGTTCCTATGGTTTAAAGTCCTTGGATGCTAAATGGATTAGTGCAAGACAGATTGAGGCTGCTAGAAGAACTATTATGAGGTATCTTAAGAAAGGAGGAAAGCTGTGGATTAGAATATTTCCTGATAAGCCAATCACTTCAAAAGGAGTAGAGTTTTCAATGGGAGGAGGCAAGGGCTCGGTTGATCATTATGCTTTTCCTATTAAACCTGGAAGGATTATATTTGAATTAGAAGGGATAAGCAGAGAGATGGCTCGTGAGGCGTTAGAGAAAGCAGGAGATAAATTACCAGTAAAAACTAAATTTATTGAAAGGTCTTAAACTTAAAGTATGAAAATAAATGAATTACGCAAAAAATCAGAATCTGAATTGCAAAGACTCCTTGTGGAGTTAAGAGGAAAGCTTAGGGTGTTACGGTTTAATTTAGTGGCAGGAAAATTAAAGAATGTGAGCCAGATAAGAGAAACAAAGAGAGATATTGCAAGGGTATTGACATTGTTGAGGGAAGCAAAACACAAGAAGCAAGAAATAAACATAAAAAAGAAATAAATTATTTTATAAAATATGCCAAAGAAACAATTAAAAGGAATAGTTGTGTCAGATAAGATGCAAAAAACAGTTGTGGTTGAGGTTGAGAGGATAAAGGAACATCCTAAATACAAAAGAAGATATAAGATACATAAGAGGTTTAAGGCACATGATGAAAAAGAAGAATATAAGGTAGGAGATAGGGTGATTATTGAAGAATGCAGACCTTTAAGCAGAGAAAAGAGGTGGAGAGTGATAGGAAGGATTCAAGAGATAGAAAATAAAAAACAGGATGCAGAAAGCGAAGATAAAGAATAAAAAGAATTTTAAGAAATATGATTCAACTAAGAACCATAATAAAAGTTGCAGATAACAGTGGAGCAAAAGTAATTCAATGCATCCATGTTTTAGGTGGAAGCAAAAGAAGGTATGCTAGGCTTGGTGATGTAATTGTAGGAACAGTAAAAGTGGCAGAACCGAGAAAGGAAATCAAAAAACATGATGTAGTAAGGGCAGTGATTATAAGACAGAAAAAAGAATACAAAAGAAAAGACGGCACCTATATCAGGTTTGACGATAATGCATGCGTGGTATTGGAAGGAAAGACAATGAATCCAAAAGGAGGACGGATTATAGGACCTGTTGCAAGAGAGGTGAAAGAGAAAGGATTTGAAAAGGTAGCAGCTTTAGCAAAAGAATTAGTATAAAAAGATTTTTAACATCTTCACCTGATTGCCT
>CAZBMQ010000001.1:28502-41671 GCA_964493485.1 uncultured Candidatus Saccharibacteria bacterium | reverse complement strand
CCCTCGACAATCAGCTGAAGATGGATTAATTTAACTTATATTATATATTGAAATGAAATTAAAAAAAGGAGACCAGGTATTAATAATTTCTGGGAAAGACAGGGGAAAGAAAGGTAAGATTTTAAGAGCTCTTCCCAAAGAGAGAAGGATTGTGGTAGAAGGAGTGAATTTAGTAAAAAAGCACCAGAGACCGAGAAGGAGAAGAGAAAAAGGAGAAATTGTTGAAATGCCAGTCCCTATAGATGTTTCAAATGTAAAGTTGATTTGTCCAAAATGCAAAAAAGCAGTTAGGGTGGGTTATAAAATTATAAAAGACAATAAATATCGTATTTGTAAAAAATGCGGTAAACCAGTTTAATTTTTAAAGATATATTATGATGAGACTAAAAGAAAAATATAATACAGAAGTGATTCCAGCTATGATGGAAAAGTTTGGATACAAAACAAAGATGGCTGTTCCAAAGATTGAGAAAGTGGTAGTGAATGTTGGTTTTGGGAAAATGGTTTCTGGAAAAACAGCAGATGAGAGAAAAAAGATTTTAGATACTATCTCTAATGACCTGGCATTAATAACAGGTCAGCGTCCTGTAATTACCAAAGCCAGAAAGTCAATTTCGGGGTTTAAAATCAGAAGAGGGTCTCCGGTAGGAGCTTCAGTTACCTTGAGAAAAAGAAAAATGTTTGATTTTCTTGAAAGACTGATTCATATAACACTTCCAAGATCAAGAGATTTTGCCGGCATAAAACCTAGTTCGTTTGATAAAGAAGGAAATCTGACAATACCTATAAAGGAACATATTTCTTTTCCTGAAATTCTACCTGAAAAGGCAAAGAGAATATTTAGTTTGGAGGTGACAGTGGTGACCACAGCAAGAAGCAAGGAAGAAGGTTTAGAGTTATTAAGATTAATGGGATTTCCAATAAAAACTTAGTATTTATATTTAGTATTTTGTATTTGATAGTTTATCGAATACCAGATGCTAGATATTTTATAAAACACAATGCCAACAAAAGCACAGATAGTAAAAGCACAGAAACCACCAAAGTTTAAGACGCGAATTGTTCGACGCTGTTTTAGATGTGGAAGGAAAAGAGGATATATGAGGAAGTTTGGATTATGCAGAATATGTTTTAGGGAAATGGCAAATAAAGGTCTAATTCCAGGAGTAAGAAAAAGCAGCTGGTAATTATATGTAAAATTATAATAACCCTCCGTATCGGAAGGGGGGACGGGGGAATTTTTCAAAACCCTCGTGTAGGAAAACAGGCTTTCGCTGAAGGCGAAAATGTTAGAAATCGTGGAGTTTTAAAGAGCTTCAGTGAATGACCTGATAATGTATCACCACTATGGATCCAATTGCAGATATGTTAACATCAATAAGAAATGCTCAGGCTGTTTTACAGAAAACAGTGAATGTTCCTTTTTCTAGGCTTAAATTTGGGATTGCAAAAATCTTGGAAAGGGAGGGTTTTATTGAAAAAGCTGAAAGAAGAGGAAGGGGTGTAAAGAAAGTGATTGAGATTAGATTAAAATATGAGGATAAAAAGCCGGCTATATCTGGGATAAGAAGAATTTCAAAACAAGGACAGAGAATTTATCTCGCTGCTAATGAAATTCATCCTGTTAGAAGTGGATATGGAATTTTAATTATATCAACTTCAAAAGGTTTAATGACAGATAAAGAAGCTCGGAAATTAAAGATAGGAGGAGAAGCAATATGTGAAGTTTGGTAAATGGCCGATTAATGAAATATATTACTTTTAACTTCAACATATAATACATTTTATGAGCAGAGTAGGTAAAAAGCCAATTGAAATTCCAGAAGGAGTAGAGGTAAAAATAGAGGGCAGGAATGTAATAATAAAAGGTCCAAAAGGCGAACTCTCAAGAGAGGTTAGACCTGAGATTAAGGTTGAAGTAAAAGATGGAAAGATTTTGGTGACACCACAGATTGAGACAAAAAAAACCAAAGCTTTTTGGGGATTGACTAGAGCGCTTTTGAATAATATGGTAAAGGGTGTAACAGAAGGGTATGAAAAGAAATTAGAAATAAGAGGTTTGGGGTATAAAGCTTCATTAGAGGGAAAAGATTTAGTTTTAATGGTTGGCTTTACACATCCTGTTAAATTGGTAATTCCAGAAGAAATAAAAGTTGCAGTAGAAAAAAACATAATAACTGTTTCTGGTATAGACAAAGAACTGGTAGGATTAATAGCTTCAAAGATAAGAAAAGTAAGACCTCCTGAGCCATATAAAGGGAAAGGTATCAGATATTTGGGCGAACATGTGAGAAGAAAGGCTGGGAAGAAGGTTGCCACAGGAGCAGGAGGGTAAACTATAAACTATAAGGTATTAACTATTAAGAATTTACTATGGATGTAAAGGAAAAAAGAAAAAAAAGATACAGGAGACATCGAAGAGTAAGGGGAAAGGTTTTTGGTACAGCAGAGAGACCTCGTCTTTGTGTTTTTCGTTCCAACAAACATATTTATGCACAATTGATTGATGATGAAAAAGCCAGAACATTAGCTTCAGCTAATGATTTGAAGATTAAACTAAAGACGCAAAAGAAAAAAATAAAGATTAAAGGAAAGAAGCAGGGAGAGGAAGTAAAGGAGATAGAAATGACCAGAAAATTAGCCTCTGCTTATGAAGTAGGGAAGTTGATTGCTGAAAAAGCTAAGGAATTAAAGATTGAAAAAGTTGTTTTTGATAGAGCAGGTTATAAATATCATGGCAGGGTTAAGGCTTTAGCTGAAGGAGCTAGAGCAGGAGGATTAAAGTTTTAAATAAATAAAATAACAAAATAAAATGGTAGAAAAAAAAGCAAGCAATAAGCAAATTGGAGAAGAGGAGTTTGAATCCAAGCTTTTAGATTTGGCAAGAGTTTCTCATACTAGAGAAGGGGGAAAGAGATTAAGATTTAGAGCTTTGATGGTTGTAGGAGATAGAAAGGGAAGGGTAGGGATTGGAGTAGCTTCTGGATTGGATGTAGCAAAGGCAATTGAGAAATCAACAAGATTAGCTAAAAAAAATCTGATAACAGTGCCGATGGTAGAAGACACAATTCCTCATCAGGTTGAGGCTAAGTTTGGGGCCGCAAAAGTACTTTTAAAGCCCCAGAGGAAAGGTCGAGGATTAGTAGCTGGAGGCACAGTGAGGGTTATTTGTACTTTAGCTGGAATAAAGAATATTTCTTCCAAAGTCTTAGGAGCTACAGGCAATAAAATAAATAATGCAAAGGCAACAATTAAGGCATTGAAAAAGCTAAAACGAGTAACAGGGACCAAGGAACAAGAGTCTTCTGACACAAAAGATAATGAATAATTTCATTTTTTGTTTCTTGCTTTCTGTTTCTTGTTTTTTACTATGCAATTACACGAACTGAAACCAATTCATAAGCCCAAAAAGGGAAAGCGGATAGGGAGAGGAGGGAAGAGAGGGACTTATTGTGGAAGAGGAATAAAAGGGCAAAAAACCAGGGCTGGCCGTAAGATGGTGCCTCCTATCCGTCAATTAATAAAGAAATATCCAAAATTGAGAGGATATAGATTTAAACGAAGGAAGCCAAAGCCAGCTGTGGTTAATGTTAATGTTTTAGACAAGAAGTTTGGAGAAGGAAGTTTGATTTCACCTGAGATATTGCTTCAAAAAAGATTAATTCGTAGAATAAAAGGAAGATTGCCAGAGGTAAAGATTTTAGGAGTAGGCAAGGTGACCAAAAAATTTATCGTTAAAGGTTGTTTGTTCTCCGAATCTGCAAAAAAGAAGATTGAAAAAGCAGGAGGAAAAATAGAAGAATAAATTATAACAGACTATAGTTTTTGAATATTATGTGGATTAATAATGTTATTCAAGTATTTAAGATTCGAGACCTAAGAAAGAAAATCTTTTTTGTTTTAGGGATTTTTGCCATTGTTAGGGTAATGGCTAACATTCCTATTCCCGGACTTAATAAAGAGAGCTTACAGACAATCTTTCAGCAGTTTACAATGCTGGGGCTTATGAATGTTTTTACTGGAGGAGCTTTAGAAAAACTTTCAATTATTATGCTGGGGTTGGGTCCATATATTACAGCGACCATTATTCTTCAACTGCTTACAATGATTTTTCCCCAGCTTGAAGAGATGTACAAAGAAGGAAGCGATGAGGATAGAAGAAGATTTGATCAATACGGCAGAATCCTTGCAGTTCCTTTAGCCGCTCTTCAGGCTTTTGGAATGTTAGCTTTATTTTCTAGACAGGGGGTGATAGGAGAGCTTGACTGGCTTGCGAAAATCAGCTCAATAGCCACTATTACTGCAGGGAGCATGCTTTTAATGTGGTTGGGTGAATTGATTTCAGAAAAGGGAATTGGGAATGGAGTTTCTCTTTTGATATTTGCAGGAATAATTGCTGATTTTCCAAGAAATCTCGGAGCCTTAGTGGCTGGTTATAACCCCTCAATGATTCCTTCTTATGTGATTTTCTTTTTAATGTCTTTATTTATAATTGCAGGGGTTACACTTGTTAATGAAGCTAGAAGAAATATTCCAGTTTCTTATGCAAAAAGAGTAAGGGGAAGAATGATGTATGGAGGAGCTTCTACATATCTTCCAATAAGCGTGAATCCAGCAGGAGTGATTCCAATTATCTTTGCTTTATCAATTTTAACTTTTCCATCAATGATTGCTAATTTTTTGACTGGAGCTGAGGGTTTTTGGGGAAAGGCATCTCAAGCTGTGATTAACTTTTTCAATAATCCTTGGAATCATGGAGTTTTGTATTTTATTTTGGTTTTCTTTTTCACATTCTTCTATACGCTTATTACTTTTGAACCAGAGTCAGTGGCAGAGAATTTGAAAAAAATGGGAGGTTTTATTCCTGGAACCAGACCTGGAAAATCTACCGCAAAGTTTTTAAGTTTTGTATTAAACAGAATCCTGCCTGTGGGAGCTTTATTCTTGGGACTTATTGCCCTGATGCCTTCCATAGTGCAGGCTATAACAAGATTAAAGGTTTTCAGTTTTTTAATTGGTGGTACATCAATCTTAATTATTGTATCAGTGGTCTTGGATACAATAAAGCAAATCCAAGCCCAGCTGGAAATGAGAGAGTATGACACATTCTAAAAAAGAAAAATCCAAAAATCAAAAGGTGTTAATTGTCTTGGGTCCTCCAGGTGCTGGGAAAGGAACCCAAGCAGAGCTTTTAGCAGAAAAATTTAGTCTCTATCATTTTGAGACAAGCAAGATATTAGAAGCTCATATAATGAACGCTAAAAAAGGAGAATATATAACTGTAAAGGGTAAAAAATATTTTTTGGATGAGGAAAGAAGAAAATGGAAAACAGGAGAATTGTTGAGCCCTTTATTTACCAGTTTTTTGGTAAGAAAAAAGATAAAAGAGCTAGCAAAAGAAGGGGTAGGAGTAGTTATGTCGGGTTCCCCTAGGACACTTCCAGAAGCAAGAGAATTGATTCCTTTCTTGAAAAAGCTGTATGGAAAAAATAATATAAAGGTATTCTTGCTTGATATTACTCCAAAAGAGACAATATTTAGAAATTCTCATCGCAGGATATGCAAATTAATGAGACATCCTATATTATATTCCAAAGAAACAAAGAATTTGACTAAATGTCCTTTGGATGGTTCAGAGCTAGTGAGAAGAAAAGGTTTAGATGATCCAGAAACCATCAAGGTGAGATTGAAGGAGTATAAAGAGAGAACATTTCCTTTGGTGGATTATTTTAAAAAAGAGAAATTAAAGGTAGTAAAGATTAATGGTTCTCCTCCACCAGCTGTTGTGTTTGACAGTATTTTAAAGAAACTTAAAAGATTGTGAAGCTTACAAATGATTACTATTAAGACACAAAAAGAGATAAAAATAATGAGAGAAGGTGGTAGGATTTTGGCTACAATTATGGAGGAGCTGAAGAAAAGGGTTGAACCTGGCATTACCACCAAAGAATTAGACAGGCTTGCCGAAAGCCTTGTTTTTAAATATGGTGCAAAACCATCGTTTAAAGGATACGACGGCTATCCGGCAGTGTTGTGTACTTCTGTAAATGAAGAGATTGTCCATGTGGTGCCTTCTGAAAGGGTGTTAAAAGAAGGAGATATACTTTCTTTAGATTTTGGAGTATTTTATAAAGGTTTTCACACTGATATGGCAATTACTCTTCCTGTAGGGGAAGTGACTCCTGAAGTAAGAAGATTTTTAAGAGTAGGGAAAAAGTCTTTGAAGCGGGGGATTAAGAAAGCTCGAATTGGAAATACCTTTGGAGATGTTTCCAATACAATCCAAAGATATATAGAGGATCAGGGGTTTGGTATAGTAAAAGATCTTTGTGGTCATGGAATTGGAAGAGAACTGCATGAGGAGCCGAGGATTCTGAATTATGGAAAAAGACATACAGGTCCTGAGATTAAAGAAGGAATGTGCTTTTGTATTGAGCCGATGCTTACTATGGGAGAAGCTGATATTAAAAAGTCAAAAGACGGTTTTGGCTTTGAAACCAAAGATGGTTCTTTGTCTTGTCATTTCGAACATACATTAGCTATAACAAAAAATAGATGTGAGGTGTTAACAAGCTTGGAATAAAAAAATTAGGGAGAGATAAAAAAACAAACCCAATTATATGGGTTTCTTTATTTTTTTTAATTATTAATTATATACGAAGTCTTCCCAGTACTCCTTTATTTTTTTCTTTTTTGAAAATTTTATAAACCAAGATACCGCAGCCCCTAATAGTATAATTAAAGAGATGATAATAGCAGAAATAAGTAATCGATCTAGTACATTCATAGCTATAGCTGAAATAATAACAAGAGCTATGCCGGAGATAATCATTAAAAGAAATAATCTTAGATTAATATTCCGAGCGGTTCTTCTTCTTTCGATGAAATAAGCAGTTTCTACCCCTAACAAAAATATCCCAAAATAACCCAAAAGGAAAAATATTATATTGATATTCATTCATTTCACCTTTTTGTTAAGAACTTTTTTATATTTTACTTATACATTATAATATTGATTTGTCAAACATATTTTATTATTATATTGAAAGAACAAAGCAAATTAAAACAAAATATAAGGGAGAGTAATGAAAGTTGATACCGTATGTTTAATGATTTGGAATGGAAAGCCAGCACTTGGAGTAATAGATAATTATAATGATGAGCGTATTTTTTGCACTTCTTTTAAAAAACTTGAAAACCTATGGAAGATTTTCGATATGCCAGAGATTGATTTTATTATAGAGAAAGTAAGAGAACAGATTGATAGAGCTGAAAAGATATTGAACCCCGAAATAAGAATAGAAAAAAACAATTTCTCTTTTAGAAAGATACTCCAGTTTTTGGAAACGAGACAGGAGAAAAGACGAAAACACCATTTTTTTCTTTAAGGGTTACTTTTGGTATTTTGCGATTAACCCTTTTTTATTTTTGTTGATTTTGTGTTAAAATAATTTAATGTCTGAGATTTATCTATCTGTAATTATTCCAGCCTACAACGAGGAGAAAAGACTGCCAAATACACTTAGAGAAATCTCAAAATATCTAAAGACCCAATCTTATGGTTGGGAGATTTTAGTAGTAAATGACGGTTCAAAAGATAATACTGCTCAAGTAACGAGAGATCTTTCTTCTGAGATTGAAAATCTGTGTTTGATTGATAATAAAGAAAATCATGGAAAGGGCTATGTGGTAAGGCAAGGATTATTGGAAGCAAAAGGTAAATACAGGCTTTTTACAGATGCTGACAATTCTACTTCTATTGATCAGGTAGAAAAAATGTGGCCTGAGTTTGAGAAAGGATACGATGTGGTAATAGGTTCAAGAGATATTAAGGGAGCTAAACTTCCAGTGCCTCAGCCTTGGATTAGAAGAAGAGTAGGTGATATTTTTAATTTGATGGTACAGATAATTTGTGGTCTTTGGGGGATTTGGGATACTCAATGTGGATTTAAATGTATGACAGATAAAGCAGCCAAAGAAATATTGCCAAAATGCACTATTGATCGTTTTGCTTTTGATCCAGAGATTTTAGTTTTAGCTAAAAAATTTGGCTATAAAATAAAAGAGATTCCAGTGACCTGGATAAATGATCCTCACAGCAAGGTAAAGTTTAAGAATACGATTAAAATGGCTATTGATTTATTTAAGATTAGATGGAACCTCATTACAGGGAGGTATGATTAGTATTTATATTACTTATTTTTAAATTATTATTTTTATGTCTATTAATTCAGAGAAAAGCAAAAAACAAAAACAGATTAAATTTCCTTCTGAGCTTCGTTTTGATCTTGTATCGAAAGATTGGGTAGTAATAGCTACAGGGAGGGGACGGAGACCGGAATTTTTTAAGAAGAAAAGGGCAAAGATAAAAATGCCAAAGAAAATTTGCCCTTTTTGTAATATTGAGACCCAAGAACCGCCTGTGTTGATTTATAAAAAAGGCAAAAAAATTCCTTTAGGGGGCAAGATTCCAAAAGACTGGTCAACGATTGTTATTCCCAATAAATATCCAGCTTTATTGCCTTATCCAAGATTAGAAAAGAAAATGGAGGGCAGATTTTATCAAAGAATGAATGCTGTGGGATTCTGTGAATTAGTAATTACAAGAGACCACGAAAAACATTTCCCTCATCTTAGCGTTAAAGAAATTGAAGAAGTAATCGATGCTTACCAGCAGAGATATTTGACATTAATGAAAAAACATTTTGTTAACTATATTTCAATTTTTCATAATTATGGTCCTGAAGCAGGAGCTTCTCAGCCTCATCCGCATTCTCAGATTATTACAACTCCTTTGATTGATGTGGATTTAAAGAATGCCCTTTCTAATTCAAAGAAGTATTTTAAAAAGAACAAAAAATGTATTTATTGCGAGATGAACAAGTGGGAGGAGAAAGTAAAAAGAAGATTGGTTTTTGAAAATAAGGATTTTTTAGTAATTTGCCCCTTTGCTTCGAAAATGGCTTTTCAGGTAATTATTTCTCCTAAAAAACACACAGCGTATTTTGAAAAAATAAGCAAGGAAAAGAAGAAGTATTTAGCAGAGGCGTTTAAAATGGCTATGCATGCTTTAAATAAGGGGTTATCTGATCCTGCTTATAATTTTTATTTACATACAGCCCCTTGTGATGGAAAAGATTACTCTTATTATCATTGGCATTGGACAATTTTGCCAAAAACAGCTACTTTAGCTGGATTTGAGATAGGAACTAGAATGGAAATATCTACCATTGAGCCTGAAAAAGCGGCAGAATACTTAAAAAAACAATTAAAAAAATAAAAAAGTTATGAAGAAAATTTTTGTTGTTGGTAATTGGAAATGCAACCCTATCAGTTTAAAGCAAGCAAGAACTCTTTTTAATTCAACAAAAAGGGGTTTAAAGAGAATAAAGAACACAAGAAAGGTAGAAGTAGTTGCATGCGCTCCTTTTGTTTATATACCAAGCTTGAAATCTCAGGGTTCAGATTTAAAATTGGGAGCTCAGAATTGTTTTTGGGAAGAAAAAGGAGCTTTTACAGGAGAAATATCTCCTTTGATGCTTAAGGATTTAGGGTGTAAATATGTGATTATAGGACATTCTGAAAGACGGAAGTATTTTTCTGAAACAGATTCTATGATTAACAAGAAATTAAAATTGGCACTGAAGTTGGGATTAAAACCTATTTTATGTATTGATAAGATTTCTCAGATTAAAAAAGGAATGAAAGATATCCCTGGCAAAGAAATAAAGAAAATAATTGTAGCTTACGAGCCTATCTGGGCGATTGGCACTGGAAAGGCTTGTGGTTATGAAGAAGCAAGACAGTTTAATCTTTTAATGAAAGAGGTTTTAGGACAAAAACATCCTACTTTATATGGAGGAAGTGTGAATTCTAAAAACGCTTTAGGATATATTACAGAATCTGGTTTTCAGGGACTTTTAATAGGAGGAGCTTCTCTAAAGGCAAAAGAATTTTTGAAAATAATCAGACTCTTTTGCTGAATATTTTTGACAAATTGATAAAGTAAGTATATTGTGGAATTAGAAAATTTGATTTAAAACATCAAAAACGGGGATTAAAATTAAAATAAGGAAATTTTTTTATAGGATTTTATATAGAGTAGAGATTTATATTTTTCTTTTTCTTTATTTTATCACCTCAGTGCTTAGAATATTTTTGTTTGTTATTCCTTTTTCAATAATTTTCATTTTGAAGGCAGAAGAAAGCATCTTCCAAAGGTTAACCAAAATATATCCAAAGGTTTTAGTAGAAGACTAAAACCTTATTTTTTTATCACATCAATCCTTAATCCAAGTTCTGCGGAGGACGGGCCTCCGCATGCTTGGATTTCTAGAATAATCTTGCGGAGGCCCGTCCTCCGCAAGATTATTGGTTTAATAGAGAAAGGGAGAAGGGGTTGATTTTTTGTTGACTAAAGTGTTAGAATTCAAAAATAGCAGCTTGTTTTAGTCAGTATCAAAATGAAAAAAGAAATTCAATCCAGATCTCTTATAGATAAAAGGAATGTATGGGGAGGGTATTTTTATAATCCTACCCGTGGAAATCTTAGGTTAAATCAAGTTATTGATGAGATTTTGAGCTATATTAATTCTAAGACAGATAGATTTTACGATATTATTGTTGGATGTGATTCTTCTTCAGAAAAAACACCGCATTTCCCTGTAGCTGTGGTGGTATTAAGAACAGGGGAGGGCGGGAGATTTTTTCTTAAAAAAATTAGCTATAAGAATAGAAAATTTTATTCCTGGAGAGAAAGAATTTTAGAAGAGGTTTTAATCTCTTGCGATTTAGCTTTGTATTTTAAAGAAAAATTAGAAGAAAGAATTAAAAAAGAAAACAAAAACTATAATTACCAATTTAGATATATTCATGCTGATATTGGAGAAAATGGAGGAACAAAAGATATGATAAGAGAGGTAACAGGATTAATCAGAGGAAATGGTTTTGAGCCAAAGATAAAGCCAGAGGCATATGTTGCTTCTGCAGTGGCTGATAGATACACATAAGAGAAATGACAAATGTCAAAATCCAAATGACAAATCTCAGATACAAACAAAATGCTTTCAAAAGAAGTAAGACAAAAATTTCTGGATTTTTTTGAGAAAAAGGGGCATAAGATTGTTCCTTCTTCTTCATTATTGCCTAAAGATTCTACTGTTTTATTTACTACGGCTGGAATGCAACAATTCACCTTACATTTACAGGGAGAAAAAGATCCTATTGAAGATTTTGGTGCAAGACATTTAGCTTCTTGCCAAAAGTGTTTCAGGACAGATGATATAGATGAGGTGGGAGATGATACTCATCACACTTTCTTTGAGATGCTGGGTAATTGGTCAATTGGTCAAGACCCACAGAATGGATATTTTAAAGAAGGAGCAATAAAGTATGCCT
This sequence comes from uncultured Candidatus Saccharibacteria bacterium, assembly GCA_964493485.1. GTDB lineage: Bacteria > Patescibacteriota > Minisyncoccia > Minisyncoccales > JANBVM01 > CAZBMQ01. The sequence goes on along the minus strand of CAZBMQ010000001.1, from coordinate 30,274 downwards.
CAGAATTTTTTGTTGATATCTTGGGATTGGAGAAGGAAAAATTATGGACAACTATTTTTAAAGGAGAGAAGGGTATACCAAAAGATGAAGAAGCTAAAAGAATTTGGGAAGAAAATGGAATTCCTGCAGAAAGAATAAGAGAGTTTGGTATTGAAGATAACTTTTGGGGTCCTGTAGGAGAAACAGGTCCTTGCGGTCCTTGTTCTGAGATATTTTACGACAGAGGAAGAGAATTCGGATGCGGTAGACCAAACTGTGGCCCTAATTGTCCAGAATGCAAGCGTTTTGTGGAATTATGGAATTTGGTTTTTATGGAATACTTCAAAGACGAACAGGGAAATTATAGGCTTTTGTCTCAGAAAAATGTAGATACAGGAATTGGTTTTGAAAGGCTTGTGGCTTTACTGCAGAATAAGCCCTCAACATACGAAACAGATTTATTGTCACCTGTAATAACAGAACTAGAAAGAGTTTCCGGTAAGAGATATCAAGATGAAAAAAGGATTTTTAGGATTATAGCAGATCATATTAGAGGAATAGTTTTTTTGGTCTCAGACGGGGTATTGCCCTCGAATGTAGAGCAGGGATATATTTTAAGGCGGCTTCTTCGAAGAGTAATAAGATTTGGGAAATTACTGAATTTGTCTCAGAATTTTGCTATTCCTTTGGCTCAGAAAGTTGTTGAGGTTTATAAAGAGATTTATCCAGAAGTGAAATCTAATGAAACAGATATATTAACTGTGATCCAAAATGAAGAAGAAAAGTTTGAAAGGACTTTAGAAAAAGGATTGAAGCAGTTTGAAAAAGTGGCAGAAAAAGGAGAAATTTCAGGAATTGAAGCATTCCATTTGTATGATACCTACGGTTTTCCTTTGGAATTAACAGAAGAATTAGCCAAAGAAAAGGGAATAAGTGTAGATAAAGAAGGTTTTAAAGAAGCATTTAAAAAGCACCAGGAGATTTCTCGGGCAGGTGCTGAGAAAAAATTTGGCGGGATTGGCAGAGAAGCCACATATGAAGCAACAAGGCTTCATACTGCTACTCACTTGCTTCATCAAGCCTTGAGAGAAATATTAGGTTCTAATGTGAGACAAATGGGATCTGATATTACTCCTCAGCGTCTTAGGTTTGATTTTTCTTATTCCCAAGAACTAACACAAGAGCAGATAAAGAAAGTTGAAGATCTTGTTAATCAAAAGATAAAAGAAGATTTAGAGATAAAAAGAGAAGAAATGTCATATCAAGATGCATTAAAATCAGGAGCTTTAGCTTTCTTTAAAGAAAGATATCCAGAGAGGGTAAGTGTTTATTCAATTGTAGATCCTTCAGGGAGGGTATTTTCAAAAGAGATTTGTGCGGGTCCTCATGTAAAAAGAACAAGTGAGTTGGGTCATTTTAGGATTATTAAAGAAAAATCAGCAGGTGCTGGTATAAGAAGAATCAGAGCAGTCTTGGAATAAAAATATCCTCCTTTAGTTAGGAGGACTCTACAAACCCTATTTTTTTAAGAAGCATTTCTAAGGCTTTCTTTTTTTTAATAAATTTCTTGTATTGTTCCCTAGGAGACCATAGTGGAAATGGGTTTTCTCGATAGTTGAAATTAATTTTTTCTAGCTCTTGCCTTCTTGCTTCGAGTGTCTCTACGCTGGGTTTTAAATAGAAAGGTTTTTCTACAAGATTAACCTCGATTCCATTACTTTTATACCAGCTGATTAGATTATTTGTTCTCTCTATAGTATAACTAAGCAGAGCAGGAAATTTGACAATCATTC
>CAZBMQ010000001.1:0-28402 GCA_964493485.1 uncultured Candidatus Saccharibacteria bacterium | reverse complement strand
TTATTTGTTCTCTCTATAGTATAACTAAGCAGAGCAGGAAATTTGACAATCATTCTAATGACTTCTTCTTCAGTAAACTCCTGTTTTTTGAAATTTTCAATTATTTCATTTGTTCTTTTCACACTGCACCCAAGTATGTTTGGAAGCTTTGATACCATCTTAATGACTTCTTGTTTTTCGAATCCTTGTTTTTCTAAGTTTTCAAGGATTTTATTTGTTCTCTCTATAGTATAACTAAGCAGAGCAGGAAATTTGACAATCATTCTAATGACTTCTTCTTCAGTAAACTCCTGTTTTTTGAAATTTTCAATTATTTCATTTGTTCTTTTCACACTGCACCCAAGTATGTTTGGAAGCTTTGATACCATCTTAATGACTTCTTGTTTTTCGAATCCTTGTTTTTCTAAGTTCTTGAGTGCTCTATTTATTCTTTCAGGAGTATAACTAAATATTTTGAAATTTTTCCTTATTTTTTTAATCTGGTATTCTGTAAATCCATACTTTTTAAGGTTTTCTTTCCTTTTTTTGATTTTCTCTTCCATTAACTACCAACTCATATTTAATTTTTAAAGAATACATCACTTTATTAGCTTTGCCATAATATTGTTGAGAAGTCAAATATCTATTAGCTAAAAAATGTTTAAAATTAAAGGGTTTTTTGATATAATAAAGATATGCCAAGAAAGATACAAGATATTTTGCCTCCTAAGACCCACACTCCTCAAAAAAAACCAAAATTTTCTATTAAGAAAGAGGTTAAGAAAAAAGAAAAACCAATAGAATTGCTTAAAAAAGGGAGGTCTGAAAAGGAGATAGATAAAAAGTGGCTTTTTATTCCAGCACTTTTTGTATTGGTAATAATAATAGGTTCAAGAATGTCAAAAGCTGAAATTGATATCAAGCCTGTCACAGAGGTTTTGAATTTTGAAACAGAGATAGAAATAGATACGGCCCTTCAGGATCCTATTTTTGAAAATAAGGCTTTGCCGGGATATGTTTTTAATATCGAAGAAACTGTTTCTGAGACATTTACTGCTACTGGCAAAACATTAAAAAAGGCAGAAGGGGTTATTAGATTGTATAATGCTTATACTACTAAATCAGAAGAGTGGTTAGAGGGTACAAGATTTGTATCTTCTGAAGGAAAATTATTTAAATCAAAAGACAAGATTTCTGTACCTGGAGCCGAGATAAAAGACGGAAAACTTGTTCCAAAATATGTTGATGTTCCTGTAATAGCCGCTGAACCTGGTGAGGAGTATAATATTGGGCCTTCTCATTTTTCTATTTTTGTTTTCAGAGGCACTCCGAGATATACGAAATTTTATGGAGAATCTTTTGAACCTATGAGAGGAGGGGGAGAGGCACCAAAAGTGACAGAAGAAGATTTAGAAAAAGCAGAAGAGAGTTTAATAGAAAAAGCAAAGGTTCAGGCTGAGAGAAGTTTAAAAGAAAAGATAGGGGAAGATTTTATATTTCTGAATGATGTTACTGAATCTGAAATAGTCGAGAAATCTTCTGAAGCAAAAGCAGGGAACGAAACAGATAAATTTAATTTTCAAGTAAAGGCAAAAGCCACCACTATTTGTTTGAAAAAAGAACATGCTGAGGCCTTTGCAGAAGATTTTATTCTTTCCCGACTTCCAGCCAATAGGTTGTTTTATAAAAAAAGCTTAAAAATAGATTATACTCCTCAAGTTGTTGATTTTGATTCAGGAAGAGTTTTGGTTTCTCTGCTTATTTCAGGAAGAATATATCCGGATATTGATCTTCAGGCTTTAAAGAAAACATTAGTAGGAAGGTCGGCTGAGGAAACAAAGGTGTTTTTAGAGAACCAGACAGAATTTTCAGAAACCAGAGTAAAACTTCAACCATTTTGGGTAAAAAGAGTTCCTAAAAATTTAGATAAGATTCAGATTAATTATCCTGTTATAGACAATTTTTAAAAAAATTATTAAACTTTTATTATCAAAATATTTTTAGGATTTTATTGATTTATTTCTAGGGGTTTATTCTCAAGTGTTGACTAAAGATAAGATTTTTGATAAATTTATCAATTATCAGTGAAAGAAAAGAAAATCAGAAAAATAGGTACAGTTATAGAGGCACTTCCTGCCGGCAGTTTTAGAATTAAACTAGAGGATGGAAAAGAAGTATTAGGTCATCTTGCGGGTAAACTAAGAATCTATAGAATAAAGGTACTGCCAGGAGACAAGGTTACAGTAGAGATGACGCCTTACGACGATAGAAGAGGAAGGATAATTTATAGAAATAAGTAATTTTTATATTATAAATTTACTGGGAAATATTTAGAGGTATTGTTTTTTATTATTTTTTATTCTTAATTTTGTTGTTGTTTATGAAAGTAAGGTCTTCTGTTAAAAAAATTTGTAGGCATTGTAAGATAGTAAGGAGAAAAGGAAGGGTGTATGTAATTTGTAAAAAAAATCCAAAACACAAACAAAGGCAGGGATAAGCTTTTGTATTTTAGGAAGAGGAATTGGAAGCACAAAATCTTAAATAAATCTGAGTAACCAAGATATAAACTAGAAGAAAAATTTCGAATTTAGTATTTATAATTTTATATTATTATGCCGAGAATAGCTGGTGTAAACATACCAGAGAATAAACAAATAGTTGTGGCTTTAACCTATATTTATGGAATAGGTCCTTCTTTAAGTAGGAAAATTCTTATTGAGGCTGATATAGATCCTTTTACTAAAGCAAATCAGCTTAAACCAGATGAGATTAATCGTTTAAAAGAAATAATTGAAAAAAAATATAAAGTTGAAGGTGAATTAAGAAGGGAGATAATGATGGCTATTAAGAGGTTGAAAGATATAGGCACTTGGAGGGGGCTTCGTCATATAAAAGGACTTCCTGTGAGAGGACAAAGGACAAGGACAAACACAAGAACCGTAAGAGGAAATGTAAGAAAAACGGTAGGCTCAGGAAGGAAACCACCTCCTGCTCCTAAATAAAAACAAATAATAATGGAAAACTAAGAGATTTTTTGAATTTTAATATTCGGGTTTAATAAACTACTATGGGAAAGAAACGTGTTGTTGCTAAAACTAAAGAAGAATTGTTAAAGGAAAGAGAAAAAATAGAGGCGGCAGTAAAAAAGGATGTACAGGTGAAAGCCCCTCAAAAAGTGAAAGAGGGGAGAATTTATATTTTTTCTTCCTATAACAATACTATTTTAACCTTGACTGATAAAGAAGGAAATGTTTTATATTGGACTTCGGCTGGAAGAATTGGTTTTAAGGGAACAAAAAAAGGCACCCCTTTTGCTGCTTCAAGAGTAGCTGAAGCAATGTCTCAGGTAATTCATAAATTGAAGATAAAAAGAATCGAAATTTTTGTGAAAGGAATTGGATCCGGAAGAGATTCTGCTATTAGAAGTTTGGCAGCTAGAGATTTAGAAATAATAGCTATTAAAGATATAACCCCAATTCCTCATAATGGTTGTAGACCTAAAAAACCTAGAAGGGTATAGTTTTAAATATAAATTAATAAGAAAAAATGACTACAAAAGCAAAATGTAAAATTTGTAGAAGATTAGGAGAAAAACTCTTTTTAAAGGGTGAACGTTGTACTTCTCCCAAATGTGCAATGGTAAAGAGAGCATATCCTCCTGGTCAGAAAAGAAAAAGAAGAGCGGGCCCTCCCTCCGAATATGCAAAGGAATTAAGGGAAAAGCAGAAATTAAGGAATTGGTATAATTTAGAAGAGAGGCAATTTAAGAATTATGTAAAAGAAGTTCTTAGGAAAAGGGGAAAGGTTAAAGACGGATCAGCGCTTTTGATAAAAATGTTGGAATCTAGATTGGATAATGTGGTATTTAGGTTAGGATTTTGCCCATCAAGAGCAAAAGCAAGACAAATGGTTTCTCATGGGTATTTTTTAGTGAATGGAAAGCCGATGAATATTCCTTCCCATCAATTGAAAAAGGGAGACATTATTAGTTTAAGACCGCAAAAGACCAAGAAAAAAATTATAAAAGAAATAAAGACCTTATTAAAAAAACATAAGGTGCCCAGTTGGTTGAGATTAGATGCAGAAAAATTAGAAGGTAAAGTAACAGGAATTCCTACATTAGAGGAAGTTTCTCCTCCTGTGGAGATTTCCACTATTTTTGAGTTTTATTCACGTTAATACAAGAAGCAGGAAGCAGGCAACAAGAACAAAAATCTTGTTTCCTATTTCTTGTTACTTGTTTTTAAAATATGATTCCTTTACCTCTTAAACCAAAAATTATAAAAGAGAAAAAAAACAAAGCTATTTTTGAGATAGAGGCTCTCTATCCAGGTTATGGTATAACTATTGGTAATTCTTTAAGAAGGGTTTTACTTTCTTCTTTAGAGGGAGCTGCAATTACCCAAATGAAAATAAAAAATGTTTCTCATGAATTTTCAACCATTCCGGGAGTAATAGAAGATGTAGTAAATATTATGCTGAATCTTAAACAGTTGAGATTCAAAATCTTTACAGATGAACCTCAGAAAGCCTTTTTAAAGGTAAAAGGAGAAAAGGAAGCGAAAGGGTCAGACCTTGAACTTCCTACTCAATTGGAGCTGGTAAATAAAGATGCTCACATTGCCACTCTTACTGATAAAAAAGCAGAATTAGAAATGGAGATTTTAGTAGAAAAGGGAATTGGATATGTTCCAAGAGAATTAAGAAAAAAAGAGAAATTAGAAGTTGGAGTAATTCTCTTAGATGCTATTTTTACTCCTATAAGGCGGGTAGCATTTAAGGTGGAAAATATGAGGGTTGGAAAGAGGACTGATTTTGACAGATTATTTTTGGAAATTGAGACAGACGGAACTATATCTCCAAAGCAAGCATTTTCAAAAGCATCAAAAATTTTAGTTGACCATTTTGATTTATTTTCTAAAACCTTTCAAGATGAAGCAGAAAAGGTTTTAGAAAAAAAAGAAGAGAAAACTAAGACCAAAAAAGAAGATGAGAAAGAGAAAAAAAGGAAGAAAACTAAGTAGAAAAAGGGATCAGAGAAGGGCGCTTTTAAGATCGTTAGCTAGAGAGCTTTTTTTAAGAGAAAGGATAAAGACTACAGAGGCGAAAGCCAAAGAGCTTTCAGTTTTTGCTGAAAAGCAGATAACAAAGGCAAAAACAGGCACTTTAAGTGCAAGAAGATTATTGTTAAGATACTTCTCTTCAGAGATAGTAAAGAAGATTATGGAGGAGATTGCGCCAAGATATAAAGACAGAAAGGGAGGATATACAAGAATTATTAAAATGGCTCCAAGAAAAAGTGATGGAGCTAAAATGGTAATAGTAGAATTGGTGAAATAATTTATAAAATTAACCAATAAAAGAAATGGAACGTAAAACCCACACAATTGATGCTACAGATAAGGTTTTAGGAAGGGTAGCTACGAAAATTGCAATTTTGTTAAGAGGAAAACACAAAAAGGATTTCGTGCCGTATAAAGATATGGGAGATTTTGTTATTGTTAAGAATGTGGATAAGTTAAAGATTACAGGAAAAAAGTTAGAGCAGAAAAAGTATTATAGACATTCCGGATACTTAGGGGGATTAAAAGAAATTTCTTTAAAAGATTTATTTAAATCTAAACCAGAAGAGGTACTAAGAAAAGCAGTTTATGGGATGTTGCCAAAAAATAAATTAAGAGCTAAACAGATTAAGAGATTAAGATTCGAAAAAAATAAAAAATAAAAAAAGAACGCAGGAAAAAAATAAACAAATATGCCAAGAACAAAGACTAAAAAAGAGACAAAAACAAAAAAAACTAAGAAAACTACCACTAAGTCTAAAAAGATTAAGAAAAAGTCTGAAGTTAAGGTAAAGAAAGAAAAAAAGAAAGAGAAAAAAGAGAAAAAAATAAAGAAAGAAAAAAAGAAAAAAATAGAAAAGAAAGAGCTTGAGAAGAAAGAAGCAAAAAAAGAGAAACTTGTGAAGCCAAGCAGGTATTATGAAGCAATAGGGAAAAGAAAGACAGCTGTAGCGAGAGTGAGAATTTGGACAAAAGGAGAAAAAGAATTTTTGGTAAATCAAAAACCATTAGAGAAGTATTTTCCTTTATTTGAACATCAGAAAACTGCATTAGCTTCTTTGGAAAAAATGAAATGTGTTGGTAAATTTAGAGTTTCTGTTCTTGTCAGAGGTGGAGGATTATCAGCTCAGGCAGAAGCAATCCGACATGGTACAGCACGGGCTTTGGTATTATTTAACCCTGATTTTAGAAAAAGACTAAAAAAGGCTGGGTTTTTACGGAGAGATGCGAGAATGAGGGAAAGGAAGAAGTTTGGACTTAAACGTGCAAGAAGAGCGCCTCAATGGGGAAAGAGGTAATAGTTTATTTATGTGTTTGTATATAAATGAGAGAGCTTTTTTGAAGCTCTTTTATTTTTAGAAAAGAGACATAGAATTATTAATTAATTAAATATGTTCTCTCGACAATATCTTTTAATTTATTAGAATAAGAGTACAATAAAAGGATAGAAAAGCGAATATCTTCACCTGATTGCCTCGGATAGAATTGAACGCTCGGTAAGCTATTTTCAGGGTTGTTCGCTCACTTAATAGTAAATCCCTCGACAATCAGCTGAAGATTAAAATTATAATGCTTAAGGAACTTATTAACCAATTCTATTTAGACAAACGGAAAGATAGGGAGAGGACCCGTTTCTATATTACAGATGCTGGCAAGTGCCCAAGATCAGTGTTTTTTAAATTTAAAAATGCTCCGAAAGAGGAGATGGAAGCGAGGATTTTAAGGCTATTTGAACATGGTGATTATATCCATCAATTGATTATGAAGCCATTGCTGAGCTTGAGAAAAATTCATGTGGTTGCTTCCGAGATAGATATTCCACCAAAAGAGATAATTGCAGGTAGAGCAGATGTTATTATTAGCGATGGTAAACAATTATATGTAGTAGATATTAAGAGTATGAACAGTATGGTATTTAAAAATATGAATGCGCCAAAAGAAGAAAATATTGATCAGGTTCAGCTTTATCTTCATTTCTTCAAGATACCTAAAGGAATTCTGCTTTATGTAAACAAAGATACTCAAGAATTAAAAGAGTTTATATTTGATTATGATCCAAAGAGAGCGAAGAGGCTTTTAAATGAGTTAAATGAGTTGAAGAAGAAAATAGAGTCTGGTATTGTTCCCGCGCGTCTTCCTGATTGGCCTGAAAATTGGCAATGTCGTTATTGTCAATATGCAGAGATATGCAGAATGGCAGGAGAAGGAAATATAAACTGGGAAGAGTTTAAAAAGAAGATTCAGACAGAAAACAAAACAAAGTAATTTTTCTTGATTTGGATTTAAACAAGAAAACCTGATGTTGTCTCAGGTTTTTATTTTTTGAAGTTTTTTATTTTCACATATCATGGGAGAAGCTTTTTCGAAGCCCATAAATTTTCTCCAGCCAACACATATAATTTTTTATTATTAGAGTTGAAAAATATTTCTTTTTGCATTTCTTGTTTGCAGTCTGAGCAAAGAGAAGAAAATTCAGTTAGATCAATAATATTTAGCCTATCTCTATTGTCAATTTCGGTTATTTTTATTCTATTTTCTGTGTCAAAGATAAGATAATCAGGCGTTATCCAGAACACATTTTTTATTTTATCTGAGAGACGAATTAAAAAGATGCTTTCCCCCTTTTCTCTTTTTGGCTGGGTTGCTCTTTTTTCTAAGAACAGAATTTTGATTTCATACTCTGAAAAATAAGCCAATTTCTTGAAGTCAGGAGAAAGTTTTATATCTTTTATTCCTTCAAAAAACTTTTCAAATGTTTTTGTTTTTTTATTAAAGAGAAAGAGTGTTTGATTTTCTTTTAAAAAAATGAAATCTGAAAATATATATAATTTATATTCCGTTTCCTGTTTTAACGGGAAAGTAGATTCTGTTAATTTTTCTTCAAATGAAAAGGAGGAATCTGTTTTATAAAGATTTCCTGTATTCTCGAGATAATAAACATTTCCTTCGTTTTCTGCTGAGGCTATAATATTTTTGGGTTTTGACTCTTTGAGGGTTGAAGTTTTTAGTTCTGATTCTGTGGAGGTTTTTTCTATTTCTTTTAATAAGGGAGGAATATTGTTAATATCTAAGATAAATTCTTTTAACTGTTCTGCTATTACAACTTTTAGATATATTTCTTTTTCTCCGTTTGCGAACTCCAAATCAAAAAGATCAGCCCCCTCTTTTGCAATATCAATTTCTTTCAAAATATGGCTTTTGAGATTTTTGTTTACATCATAGAGCTTAAGCTCCCAGTGATTTTCATTTTCTTCTTTTAAGATTATTTTTTCTCCAGTAGGCGAGAACCATAATGCCTTAACTCCTTTTGCTAAAAGAGAGAAATTTGGATTTTTTGGGAAGAGAACAATATCTCTTGCTTCTGTAACTTCCTTTTCTTTAATTTGTAGATTTTTTTCCCAATTAAAATATCCTTGTTTTTTTAACTTGACATTATATTTCTTAGGGAGAAGGTTTTCAATTAAAACTGATCCAAAGAAAAAATCAGTCTTTTTGATTAATTTATCATTTATATACACCTCAGCATGCTTAGGTTGTGCTTTTAAAAAAAGACCTCCAGTCTGGGTTATTCTTTTATTTTTAAAATCAACTCTATATCCTTGGAAGTAAAAAACTAAAATTGGAGCTACAAAGACAAATGTAAAAAAAAGCGAAAAAAATAGGATTTTTCGGAATTTTCTTTTCATTCTTAATTATATTTCGGAAGGAGGTTCACTTCAAGATTGGTTGAATTTGCAAAATTTAGAAAGATAAGCTAAAATCTTTATAGTTAGACAAAGAAAGCGTTTAATTTCTAAGTTATAATATGAGGCTTGGTATTGATTTAGGCACATGCAATTCAGTTGTTTTTGTTCCCAAAAAGGGAGTGGTTTTGCAGGAACCCTCTGTGGTGGCTGTGGATATTGCCCATAATGAGATTTTGGCAGTGGGTCAGGAAGCTAAAGAAATGATGGGCAGGACCCCGGACACCATAAGAATCTATAGACCTTTACGAGAAGGAGTCATTGCTGATTTTAGAGTTACTCAAGCAATGCTTAAATATTTTATTGAAAAAACTATGGGACGTTTCCGTTTCTTTAAGCCAGAATTAATGGTAGGTGTGCCAGCAGGTATAAGTTCTACTGAGAGAAGAGCAGTGATTGAAGCAGGTATGAATGCAGGCGCAAGAGCTGTTTATTTGGCAAAAGAGCCTACATTGGCAGCTATTGGGGCAGGTGTTCCTATTAATAGTTGTTCCGGCAATATGGTAGTTGATATTGGAGGAGGAACTACTGAATGTGCTGTAATCTCTTTGGGGGGAATTGTTAATTTCCACTCCATAAGAATAGCTGGAGACAAGATGGATTTAGCTATCTCAGACTATATAAGAAAGAAATATAATTTAGCTATTGGAGAGCAAACGGCTGAAGAGATAAAGAAGAGAATAGGAACAGCTCTTCCCGATAAAGAAGATAAGAAAATGGAGATAAGAGGAAGAGATATGGCTTTAGGATTGCCTAAAAATATAAAAATTTCTTCAAATGATGTATGTGAAGCAATTTCAGATGTTTTGGCAGAGATTATTAAGGCAATCAAATTGGTTTTAAGAGATACACCTCCTGAGCTTTCAGCCGATATAATGAACAAAGGTATGGTTTTGACAGGAGGAGGTTCTCTCTTGAGAAATCTTCCTGAGTTGATTGCCAAATCTACAGGAGTTCCTGCTATTTTAGCTGAAGATTCAATTTTATGTGTTGCAAAAGGAACAGGGAAGATGTTAGAGAATTTAGATCTCTACAAAAGAACGATAATGAGTAAAAAAAGAATTTAGTCAGAATATTTAATTACCTTCTAACTAAAGTATAAAAATATACAAAGAAGGAGGGTGGTTTAATATTCTGACATTTCAATAGTGGAGATTATTGGACATAAAAAACAGCGGGAGATTTTAAAAAAGATAGTATCTTTGAATGAGGTTTCTCATGCGATATTGTTTTCTGGACCAGAAAAAATAGGAAAAAAAACCATAGCTTTTAATTTAATTTCATCGCTTTTTGGAGAAAAAGATATTTCCAGTCATCCTGATTTTATCTTAATTGAGCCTCAAGAAAAACAAATACAAATAAATCAGATTAGGGATCTTAGCTGGAGGTTGTCATTAAGGCCGATGAAGGCTCCATTATTAGGGGTAGTAATTGATGAAGCTCATTCAATGACTCGGGAAGCGCAGAATTGTTTCTTGAAAACCTTAGAAGAGCCAAAAAGTCAAAGCATTTTATTGTTAATAAGCAACCATCCTAATCTTCTTTTACCTACTATTCTTTCAAGGTGTGAGAATATAAAATTTTATCCGGTAAGAAGAGAAGAAATAAGAAAATATTTAAATAAAAAAATTTCCAAAGAAGAAACAGAAGAAATATTAAATTTTTCTTTAGGGAGGCCGGGGTTAGCCATAGAAATGCTGAGGAACCCTGACAGGATCAAAAGCACGAAAAAAAAGATAAAAGAATTAATTGAGATTCTTCATTCTCCTCTTTCTTTGCGTTTTAAATATGCAAAGGAGCTGAGTGAGGATAAAAATCTAAAAGAAACATTAAAGATATGGTTGATTCATTTTAGGGATAAATTAGTATGTTGTAGAGATAAAATGAATTTAACAAGGATAAAGAATATTTTAAACGAAATACAAGAAACAATTTTTTTAATTTCTACAACAAATGTTAATCCAAAATTAGCTCTTGAGATATTAATGATGAAGCTTTAAATGATTTGAATCTCTGAGTTAATAGCTGCTATTTTTAAATATCAGCTTTAACCCTAGATTCTTATAATGTATGGAATACAAAGAAATTATTGAAAAAATAAAACCAGAACTAGATAAGGTTGTTAATTTCTTTAATAGAGAATTGCAAAAAATAAGAACTGAAAGAGCTTCTCCTTCTTTGGTGGAGGATATCAAGGTTGATTATTATGGACAACAATTTTCTTTAAAGCAGCTAGCTGCTATTTCTATTCCTCATCCCAGAGAGATTTTGATTCAGCCTTGGGATAAATCATATATTGAAGAGATTGTAAAGGCCCTTGAAAGAAGTAATATTGGTGCCGCGCCTGTGGTTGAAAAACATTTGATTAGAATAAAGCTTCCTCCTTTAAGCGAAGAATTTAGAAAAGATTTGGTGCGGTTAGTAGTAGAAAAACAAGAACAAGCCAAAAAAACAATCAGAAGATGGAGGGATGAGGCTTGGAGTGAGATTCAAGAGAGCTTTAGAGATGGCAAGATAAGGGAAGATGATAAGTTTAAAGGGAAAGATGAACTTCAAGATTTGATTGATGAATATAATGAAAAGATTGAAGAAATGGGAGAAAAAAAGAAAAAAGAAATAGAAAGCTAAAAATTAGCCAGAGAATATTATATTTATTATTAAAATGGCCTTCGTAATTGCTTTTTTTAGTCTCATAACCTTAATAGTTCTTCACGAACTCGGTCATTTTTTATTGGCTAAAAAATTTGGTGTAAAGGTAGAGGAATTTGGTATAGGATATCCACCGAGATTGATTGGAAAGAAGATAGGAGAGACAGTGTATTCTTTAAATCTACTTCCTTTTGGAGCATTTGTGAAAATGCAAGGAGAAATAGAAAGAAAAGAAGATAAAAGAAGTTTTTCTCAACAGTCTGTTGGAAAAAGACTTTTAATTGCTTTAGGAGGAGTTTTTTCTTTTTGGATTATAGCAGCTGTTCTTTTAAGTATAGTTTTTACACTCGGAGCTCCTGTAGTGGTTGAAGAAGAAGATTCTATTATTCAAAATTCAGAAATAAGAATAGCTCAGGTAGCTCTTGATTCTCCAGCAGAGAGAGCAGGTTTAGAGGTGGGGGACATAATAAAGAAACTTTCGATAGGAAATGAAGAGATATTTCCAAAAACAATAAAAGAGATTCAGGATTTTACAAAAGCTCATTTGGGTCAGAAGATTACCTTGACTATAGAAAGAGGAGAAAATACATTAGATATTTCTTTAATACCAAGAGAATTTCCTCCCAAAAATGAGGGGCCTATGGGAATAGCTTTATTAAAGACTGCTGTGCAGAAATATCCATTGTATTCAGCTATTTTTAAAGGAATTTCAGCTACAGGAGAGATTACTTTATTCATTGCAAAAGGTTATATTTCTGCTGTATTGAATATTTTAAAAGGGGCTCCTACTGGACTTCAACTGGTAGGTCCTGTAGGGGTTTTTAATATGTTAAATCAAAGTCAGAAATTGGGATTGGTTTATTTTTTAAACTTCCTCGCTTTAATTTCTCTTCATTTAGCTATATTCAATATTTTGCCTATTCCTGCAGTAGATGGCGGCAAGGTGTTGTTTTTAGCGATTGAAGCAGTAAGAAAAAAACCGATCCCAGAGAAGGTAGAATTAAGAATTACAGCTTTTTCTTTCGGTATCTTACTTCTTTTGATGATTTGGGTTACTATAAGAGATGTATCGCGGCTTTTTTAAAAAGATTTTAATAACCTTTTTTAATTTCGTTTTTAAGAAATATGAAGCAATCCCAGCTTTTTGCCAAGACTAAAAAAGAAACGCCAAAACAAGCCGTGGCCATTAGTCACAAATATTTAATCAAAGGAGATTTTATTGAGCAATCAATTAGTGGTGTTTATCGATTTCTGCCTTTAGGATTTTTGGTTTTAAAAAAGATTGAAAAGATTATCAGAGAAGAAATGCTGAATTTGGGGGCTCAAGAGGTATATTTGCCTGCTTTTCAAGATAAAAGACTTTGGGAGGAAACAAAACGGTGGAACACCATGGATCCTCCTCTTTTTAAACTGAAAGATAGGCATAATAAAGAACTGGCTTTAGGTTCTACTCACGAAGAGGAAATAGTAGACATTGTAAGAAAAAGGATAAATTCTTATCAAGACCTTCCTTTTTCTTTGTTTCAGATTCAAAATAAATTCCGTAATGAGATGAGGGCTACAGGAGGACTTTTGAGAACCAGAGAGTTTTTAATGAAAGATTTGTATAGTTTCCATACTACAAAAGAAGATTTACTTGTTTTTTATGAAAAAGTAAAAAAAGCTTATTTTAAAATTTTTAAAAGGTGCGGTTTAAAACCGGTTTGTGTAAAAGCAAGTTCTGGATCGATTGGAGGAAAAATCTCCAATGAATTTATGGTGATCTCAGAGGCAGGAGAAGATAAAATTTTACTTTGCAAAAAGTGTGGTTTTGGTGCAAACATTGAAGTGACAGGTAAAATAAAAAAATGCCCGCAGTGCAAGAGTGTATTGGAGCTTAAAAACTCAGTAGAAGTGGGACATATTTTCTGTTTGGGAACGAAATATAGCAAATCAATGAATGTGAGATATAAAGATAAAGATGGTAAAGATAAATTTGTCGTAATGGGTTGTTACGGAATAGGCCTGCCAAGATTAATGGCAGTAATAGTAGAAGCGAATCATGACGAATATGGAATTATGTGGCCCAGAGAAGTAGCTCCTTTTCAGGTTCATTTGCTTGCTTTAGAAAAGAATCAAAAAGTATATAGAAAGTCAAGAGAGTTATATAAAAAATTGTCAGAGATGAAGATTAAGGTGCTGTACGACGACAGAAAAGACAAATCAATTGGTGAAAAATTTGCAGATTGCGATTTGATAGGAATTCCTTTAAGGATTGTTGTTTCTGAAAAGACCTTGAAAAAGAATTCTATTGAGGTAAAAAGAAGAATAGAAAAAAAAGTAAAGCTTATTAAGCTTACTCAATTTAATAGATATTTCAGAAGATTAATTCAAAAATGTTAGAAAAAGTATTTAAATTTTTGTCAGAGGACATTGCAATTGATTTGGGGACTGCAAACTCTGTAGTGTATGTGAGAGGGGCAGGAATTGTATTACAAGAACCTTCAATGGTAGCAATGAATAAAAAGACAGGTCAGATTTTAGCAATCGGTTCTGAAGCAAAAAAAATGGTGGGAAGAACTCCTTCCCATATTGTAGCCACAAGACCTTTAAGGTCAGGTGTGGTTTCTGATTTTGAAGTAACAGAGCAAATGTTGAGATATTTTATTGATAAAACCAGAAAGAAAAAATGGATAAGACCCAGGGTGATTATAGGAATTCCGTCTGGGGTGACAGAGGTTGAGAGACGGGCAGTAATTGATGCTGCAAAATCAGCCGGTGCAAGAGAGGTGTTTTTGATTGACGAGCCAATGGCTTCTGCTATTGGAGCAAGATTGCCTGTACAGGAAGCAGGAGGCAATTTTATAGTAGATATTGGAGGAGGCACAACTGAGGTAGCAGTAATCTCATTGGGAGGAATAGTATTGGCAAAGAGTTTAAGAGTAGCTGGAGATAAATTAAATGAGGATATAATACATTTTGCTCAAGAAGAATATAAATTATTAATTGGAGAAAGAACAGCAGAGGCTATAAAAATTAGTATTGGGTCTGCCTTTCCTTTAAAAGAGAAAAAGGAATTTTCAATGAGAGGGAGAAACTTGGTAACAGGTCTTCCTGAGCAGGTTTTAATAACTGATAGAGATGTGAGAAGAGCAATAGAAAAGTCAGTAAGAATGATTGTTGATGAGATAAAAACAGCTATTGAAGAAACTCCTCCAGAACTTTTGGCAGATGTAATGACAAAAGGAATTTATTTGGCAGGCGGCGGTTCTCTTTTAAAAGGATTGGATGTTTTAATTCAAAAAGAAACAAAAATTCCTACAAAAATTATTGAAGATCCTATGACAGCTGTGGTAAGAGGGGCTGGAATGGTATTGGAGAATTTAGATGAATTGCATGAAGTATTGGTAGAAACAGAAGAACTTGAACCTCCACA
The DNA here is from genome assembly GCA_964493485.1 of uncultured Candidatus Saccharibacteria bacterium. Classification (GTDB taxonomy): domain Bacteria; phylum Patescibacteriota; class Minisyncoccia; order Minisyncoccales; family JANBVM01; genus CAZBMQ01. Next base: position 13,553 of record CAZBMQ010000001.1, on the reverse strand, counting down.
CTAAAATCCAGGCTAACATCCAATCTATTTAATGCTGTTGGTATAAATTATGATTAAGAAGGAAGAGGTTCATCATGTAGCCCAGCTTGCAAGACTGGGTTTAACTGAAAAGGAGATAGAAAAAATGCAAAAAGACCTATCTTCTATTTTGGATTACATTGAAAAATTAAAGGAAGTTGATATTTCAAATGTTGATTTTTTTCTTTCTTCAGCAAATCTTAGAAATGTAATGAGAGAAGACGAAGCTAAAGAGAAAACAAAGGTTAAGAAAGAAAAATTATTAGAATTAGCCCCTGATATTAAAGAAGGTTATTTGAAAACAAAACAAATTCTCTAAACATTAGAGATTTTTTTCATACAACAATGGAACTGACAAGACTTACAATTAAAGAAATTCACGAAGGATTATTAAATAAAGAGTTTTCAGCAATAGAGCTGACAAAGGCGTATTTAGACAAAATAAAAAAAGAAGATGGAAAAATCCATTCTTTTTTATCTCTCTGCGAAGAAACAGCCATTTCTCAAGCAAAAAAAGTAGATGAAATGATTTTTACAGGCAGAGAAATACCTTTACTTGCTGGTGTTCCTATGGCTGTGAAGGATATTATCTTGGTGAAAGACATAAAGTGTACTGCGGCTTCAAGGATTCTTGAAAATTATATTGCTCCTTATGATGCTACCTGTATAAAGAGATTAAAAGAACAAGGGGTGGTGATTTTAGGTAAGACAAACTTAGATGAGTTTGCTATGGGGTCTTCTACAGAAAATTCTGCTTTTGGTCCTACAAAAAATCCCAGAGATTTAAGCAGGGTGCCTGGAGGTTCTTCTGGAGGGTCAGCAGCTGCTGTAGCTGCAGATCTTTGCTGTTTTGCTTTAGGTACTGATACTGGAGGTTCAATTAGACAGCCAGCTTCTTTTTGTGGTATTGTCGGATTAAAACCCACTTATGGTGCTGTATCCCGATACGGGTTGATTGCTTTTGCTTCTTCTTTAGATCAGATAGGACCTATGACAAAGAGTGTGGAGGACTCCAAGATTGTATTTGATGTTATCAAGGGAAGAGATCCTTTAGACTCTACTTCGGTTGGATTTCAGTTCTTGGATTTTGAACTTCGAATTTCTGATTTAGTAATTGGTGTTCCCAAAGAATATTTTATTGAAGGAACTGATCCAAAAGTAGTAGAATTAATAAAGAAGGCAATAAAGAAATATGAAGAAAAGGGAGCAAAGATTCAAGAAATTAGCCTTCCCCATACAGAATATGCTCTACCTTGTTATTATATAATTGCTCCTTCTGAAGCTAGTGCCAATTTGGCGCGTTATGATGGAATAAAATATGGATTATCTGATGCTGAGGCCAAAGATTTAATGGATGTTTACTTGCAGACCAGAGGAAAAGGTTTTGGTGAGGAAGTAAGAAGGAGAATAATGCTGGGTACTTATGCTCTGTCCGCTGGATATTATGAAGCATATTATGTAAGAGCCCAAAAAGTAAGGACATTAATTAAAAGAGACTTTATAGAGGCTTTTAAAAAGGTAGATGTTATCTTATCTCCTACTGCTCCTACTATAGCTTTTAAATTAGGAGAGAGAGCAAAAGATCCATTACAAATGTATCTTTCCGATATTTTTACTGTATCAGTTAATCTCGCTGAGTTGCCTGCAATTTCTATCCCCTGTGGAGAAGTGGAAGGTTTGCCAGTAGGTTTACAGATTATAGGAAAGCCATTTCAGGAGGAAAAAATTTTAAAAGTAGCCGAGATATTTGAAAAAGGATGAATCTCTAATATGGTGATACCAAAAGAGATAGACAATATAATACAGTTTTTATTCAATCCTGTTTTGCCGGAATGGCTTGTGGTAATAAAAATTATTTTTTTATCAATAAGCCTTTTCGCTATTTGTTTTATTATTTTCGTTTTGTTTACAACAAGCTGGCTTAAAAGATTGATAATCTGGGACTTGAAGGAGTATTTAACTTATAAGCATTATGGTTTAATGGGAGTAGCGAAGAAATGGGCAAAGATAAAAGAAAGATTAACAATAGGGACAGAATCTGAAGCAAAGTTGGCTATAATCGAAGCAGATGATTTATTAAATAACATTCTAAAAGAAATGGGTTTTGTTGGCACAACATTAGAAGAAAAATTAGAAAAGATAACTACTGATGTGCTGTCAAATTTAAAGGAACTGAAAGAAGCGCACAATCTTCGTTCAAATATTATTCATGACCCCACTTATCGTCTTGAACTTGAAGAAGCTAAGAGAGCTTTAAGAGTGTATGAGGATGCTTTAATAGAGTTGCAGGCTTTGTAGAAGTTGACTCTAAACTCAAAATACGATAAAATTGTGGATTGACGCGGTGTGGAGGAGTAGTACCTCGCCAGTCCCATAAGCTGGAGGCCCTGGTGCAATTCCAGGCACCGCAACATTTAAGGCGGTGTAGCTCAGTGGCAGAGCAGTGGCATCATAAGCCATGGGTCGTGGGTTCGAGTCCCTCCACCGCTACCGAATTTAGAAAGCCACGGGGACGTAGCTCAATTGGTTAGAGCTCTGGATTGTCGATCCAGCGGTTGCGAGTTCGAGTCTCGTCGTCCCCGCTATTAATTCAAGCTTTAACTTTCTGTTAGGAGGCTTGGATTGTTCTTGACAAATAATAAAAAATATTGTATAAGAAAAAAGGTGAAAGAGATGTTTGTGTGTGAAGAATGTTATATTCAACAAAGAGGGATAGAAGATTTCAGAAGAAACTGGGACTGGAGAAGTAAGTCATATGGTCGTTGTGAAGTATGCGGATATACCGGAGTTTGTGTAGATGTCTATAATATTGAGAAAGCAACCTAAACTTTTTAAAAGAAGATGCTTGAAGATTCCTTTTAATATTGCTTTCTCATCAAGCTTTTTTACAAGCATCTTCTTCTTTTTTTTACCGAGCTATTTTTACTAAAAGGCTCGGATTTTATATAATGAAATATATTTAAACAATAAATGACAAAAGAAGAATTTTATAAATTTTGTAATGAGATTAATGGAGAAGAAAGAGGGAACAAAGTAATTTTTTGAAATGCCCTCCTATCTTTCAAAGGAGTTGTCTTTTTGTGGGAGGGATATGTTAGAGCCACGGGGCAATACTCAGTCTACGAAAGTTAATTCCTTCAATCCCGGATTCTGGGAAGAAGGGTTGCTATGTAGAGTAGGTGTAAAACCATTAGGTTTCCCCCTTTTTTCTTCTCTATAGCCCAGCGTTGAGGGAGTTGGTTCTTTGAATGTTGGACTAATAAGACATAACTCTCAAATAACTGAGTCTGTAAAGACGGTCGGTTGTTTGACTTATTAATTCAACATTGAGGGAATTAATTAAGTAATTCTGCGTTGGTTACCAACTATATGTGAGACTCTAACCTGTTGGGGTTAACGCAGAGCTACTTAATAGTAGCAAATTTAACAAAAAAATATGAGGTGTTGTAGAAATGAGATTAGTAGAAAAAATAATTGATATTCCAGACGGAATGGCTTGGTTGGCTTGCAAGGAAGTTGATTGTGGAACAATTATTAAAAAAGCTAGATGTCCTGTGTGTCAAGCGATATTAGGATATGTTAACGAACAAAAAGCTGTCTGTATATTTTGTGGAGTTGATTGGGAAGCTAATGATTTTCAGGTTGTATGTCCACGATGTAATAAAGGACTATATTGTTCTCTATTGAAATTCGTAAAAGGAGGTAAGGTGCGATAGAGAAAGTAGAATGTGTCAAATGTGGCAGAAATAAAATCAAACAAAAACCGATGTATTCTGTAGTCTATTGGCTGTGGCTGGAGAATGTTTTTCTTTAGAGTATTTTTTGTAAAGAATGTTGAGAAAGAATAACAAGGCGAGGAAAATGAACTTTTTGAAGTTTTATAAAAGGTTTTATGAGGAGGAAGATGGGAGAAAAAACTTTCAAGATTAAGGAATTTAAATATGTAATGAGATTACAAAGTCTCTATTTAAACTGGGAATGGCATTAATTAGAAAGAGGGTGAAAAAGGGCCAGATAAGCTGAAGATTTACGTTTAAGACCCTCTAGATTTTAGCTCAGCATTTTATCTCTTTTGAGATTGCTACAAAAGCTGTTCAGGTAATTTGGAGAAAGCTATTTAGTGTGGGTAGGGTTGAGTTCGTAAAAATAAACAAAAGAAAAAAATATGCAATAGCAAGGATTTATGATTATGTGTTAAGTCCTATGGTATGTAATGTGATGTGTGGCTTTTTCTAAGGGTCTTGATTTGTTGTTAAGGGAAAAGTAAGCTATAAAGAAACAAAATATATTTCAAGGGGAGATGAATACCATGAGATTTTATTCAAATGGGAAAGATAAAAGACATATAGTACAAAAGATTGATTAAGTTTTGTGAAAAAACTGTCTTCTTGGGCAGTTTTTGTATTTAATATAGTAGAGATTAAATATTTATTTTTTTTGAAAAAATTATAATAATAAAATACTATGCGAAAAATTGGCATTGTTACAGAGGAGGCAGCTGATTTACCTCAAAAAATAATAAAGAAGTATAAAATAGGTATTGTCCCTGTTAAACTCGATTGGCCAGAGATAGAGAATCTTCCAGGAGAGAGTACATTTCAAAAAATGAGAGAATTAGAAAGAAAAGGCATAAAGAGTTTTGGCAAAACCTCACAGCCTTCTCCAAACGACTTCTTGGAGCATTATAAGAAACAACTTGAGAAGTTTGCGCAAGTGCTTTGTATTACTATCAGTTCTAAGTTGTCTGGCAGTTATAACTCTGCTCTTCTAGCAAGAGATTTTTTAGACAAATCTAAAAAGAAAAGAGTGTTTGTTATAGACTCTTTAAATGGTACTTGTTGAGAAGCATTAGTTGTTCTTAGGGGGATTGATTTGATAAAGCAAGGGAAAGATATAAAAGAGATTATAAAAGAATTAAAAAAGGTTATTCCCCAAGTACATCTTTATTTAATGGTAAAAGATCCAAAATGGATAGAGGCAAGCGGACGGATTTCTCATTTTGCTGCTGGTTTATTGAGAAAAATGGCAGAGAAGGGAATTCGTCCGCTACTTACTTTAAGGCACGGGCGTGTATTTCCAGTGGGATTAATGACAGGTGCAAGAGATATTCTTTTGGCTCTTTTTAAACAGTTTGAAAAAGAAGTAAAAGAGTTAAAAAAAATAAGAGTAGCAATTACCCATGGAGACGATTTAAGAAGTGCCAAGAAGTTGAAGAAAATGATTGAAAAAAGATTCAAAACTGCAAAGGTGGTATTTATCAATATTATTGACAATATTATTGGAGCTCCGATTGGCCCAGATGCTTTAATCTGTGCTTGGTATAAGATTTAGTTTCTATATTGGTATTTCACTTTAAAGTGTGAATTATGATAGAATAAAAAATGTAATCTTTGAGATATATGTATACAGGGATATTATATAATGCGTTTGTCTGCTGGGTTTCAGGCCTTACGGGCTTGATAGTATTTAAACTCATGCAGGATGTGAGGAAAAGAAAAAAAGTGGAATACAGTCAGGGACTTGATTATTTTTCTTTACTTTTAGGATTGGTATGGGTATTTGTTGGGACAAGAAATTTATTTACTTGGTTGAATCTTCCAGAAGTAGAGATATTTGTATATAAATGGTTTGTTGGGCCATTAACTTATCTACACTTAGTACCCGCTTTTTATTATATTGGCTGGAGTTTTTTTCGAGACAAAAAAGTGCTGCGGATTTTATTTAATCTGTTTTTTGATTTTATGATATTGATAGCAGTTTTTACTCTTTTTAAATATGGATTTTCGAGGCCAGAACCGACATATTGGGGAAACAATATTGTGCCAAACGAAGTAAGTAGAAAGATTCTTACATATACTTTGTTTGCTCCGGCTTTTCTTTTTGTCATAATAGAGTTTTTTAGACGTTTGGTGAGATGGAGAAAAACAAAGAATTCGATGGAGTTTCAATTATTTGGGTTTAGTTTAGGATTCTTAATATATGCAGTAGCAGGTGTCATCGATGCTTTAGGTATTGTAAGTGAATGGTTTATGTTGTTGAGCAGAATCGGGATAATGTTTGTTTCTTTGACTTTTTATCTTTTTGTGATATGGCAAGAGTAAAAATTAAATTTTATCAAAATTATGCCTTCAATAATTTCAAAAGAGGAACTGGAGGAGTTTTCTAAAGTAAAAGGAAATGTAACAGGTGCTTGTATCTTGAGTGATTTAGAATTTATCTTAAGAAAAGAAGGAGAAAAAGGTTTGAAAAGGTTAGAGGATACATTAGCTAATTTAGGTTATCCATTGAAATATAGTGAGATAAAGAGAAATCTGACCACACTTTATCCATTGACATGGGCAGTAGTTTTAATAGTTACTATCAAGAGACTTTTTAATTATAATGATAAAGATCTCAAAGAAATGGGAGAGGCTGAGGCAAAGATTTCTTCTTTAATTATCCGACTATTTATGAGATATTTTGTTTCCTTTGAAAAAGCGGCAAAGGAAGCTCCAAGGATGTGGAGAGAACATTATAAAGTAGGAGATTTAAAGATAGTAGAGCACGATAAAGAGAAAAAATATGTAGTTTTAAGAATTGAAAACTTCGCTCCCCACCCTTTAATTTTGAAAGTGCTTAAAGGTTATTTTGCAGGTATTATTAAAATGATTGTTGGTAAAGATGTAGATTCAAAAGAGACAAAATCTCCTTTTAAAGGAGATGGATATTGTGAGTTTTTGTTGACCTGGTAAAACAAAGGAGATTTTAGAATTATGCCTTCAATAATTTCAAAAGAGGAACTGGAGGAATTAATGAAAATAAAGGGAGAGGTGAGAGGAATGGGTATGAGGACTCATGCTGAATTTATTTTAAAAGAAGAGGGAAAGGAAGGGTTAAAGAAATTGGAAGAGGAAATGGCAAAACTTGGTCATCCGATAAAATATAGAAAGATTAAGAAGATGAGTTTTTATCCAATGTATTTAGAAGCCCCTACCTTGGTTTTGATTCAAAGAATTTTTAGTTATGATGATAAGAAATTTCATGAAATAGAAAGATTTCATTCAAAATTTTCTTTAATTTTCAGACTTTTTTAAAAGAGATTTTTTTCTTTTGAAAAAATTGCCAGAGAGATTCCAATAGTTCGGAAGAAATATTTTACATATCCTGGAGAATTTAAAGTAATAGAATTTAGCGATATTAATAAGAGAGCTGTTTTTAGGATAGAAAACTTTAAGTTTTATCTTCTTCATTGTCAGATATCAAAAGGCATTTTTTAGGCTTGATTCCAATAATAGCTGGGGTTGAAGGCACTTGCCAAGAGACAAAATGTCCTTTTAAGGGAGATGATTACCATGAATTCTTGCTAAAATGGTAAAATTATTGAATATAAAAATAAAGTATTAGAGGCATTAACAGAGGCAAAAGAGAAGTCTCAAGAGTCCTAAATTTTTACTACAAAAAACTGGTTTTACTTTTTTTTGAAAAGCCAGTTTTTTTTATTTTTTATTCACAATTTTAGGTTGCTTTTATCTTAAAATTAGGTTAAAATAAATAGATAGGGGTTTATTTTTTTTAAGCTGATTTATGGCAAAATTTGATTTAAAAAGCATTAAAAAAAGAGCTGAAAAAGATATAGAAAAGAGTAAGAGCTTGAATGAATTAAACAGTGTTTATAAGCAATATTTAGGCAAAAGAGGAGAACTTTCAGCAATTTTGCGTTCTTTGAAAGATATGTCAAAAGTCCAGAGGAAAAAGATAGGTAAACAAGCAAATCGGTTAAGAGATTTCTTGCAGGATAAGGTTGAAGAGAAATCCAAGATTCTCTTAGAACAAACAGCAGAAACTGCAGAAAAATCAGAAATATTCGATATCACAGTTCCTGGTAAGAAGCCTGCATTAGGTCATTTGCATCCATTAACCCAGGCTAAAACTAGAATCCAAGAGATATTTCAATCTATGGGTTTTTCAGTTGTTGATGGCCCTGAGCTTGAGAATGAATGGTATAATTTTGATGCCTTGAATTTTCCAAAAGAGCATCCTGCTCGTGAAATGCAAGATACCTTGTTTATAAAACAAAAAAATAGAGAGAATTTATTGAGCAGACAAAGATTGTTGATGAGGACACATACTTCTCCTGTGCAAATTCGGTATATGGAAAAACATCAGCCACCTTTGAGGATTGTGGCGTTGGGCAGGGTTTTTAGACATGAGGCGACTGATGCTAGGCATGAGATTAATTTTTATCAGGTTGAAGGGTTGATGATTGATAAAATAGTTTCTGTGGCAAACTTTAAGGCTGTAATAGAGGAATTTTTAAATAAATTTTTTCAGAAAAAAGTCAAGATTAGATTAAGACCAAGCTTTTTCCCTTTTACAGAACCGTCTTTTGAGATAGATTGTTCTTGTCCCATATGTTCAGCAAAGGGGTGTGCTACTTGCGGAGATACTGGCAGGATAGAGCTGATGGGGGCTGGAATGGTTCATCCCAATGTTTTAAAGAATTCTGGATTGAATCCTAAAAACTGGCAGGGTTTTGCGTTTGGCGTTGGATTGGATAGATTGGTAATGATTAAGTATAAAATCAGTAATATCAGATGGTTTTATAACGGAGACTTGAGATTTTTAACCCAATTTTAAAAGTGAATTTTCACATATCAGAGGGGAGTCAGAGGAACACTTCCTTGCTTCTCATGTAGGAAAACAGGTTTTCGCTGAAAGCGAAAAGGAACGAATTTCAGTGAATACCTGATGATGTATTACCACTATGTTATTTTCATATAATTGGCTACAATCATTTTTTAAGAAAAAACTGCCTGACCCTAGAAAGTTGGCAGAGGTTTTGACAATGCATAGTTTTGAGGTGGAGGAGGTAGAAAGAGAAGGAAATGATTGGGTATTAGATATTGATGTATTACCGAATAGAGGACCAGATTGCTTTTCGCATATTGGAGTTGCAAGAGAAATTTCAGCAATTTTAAACCTCAAGCTGGAAAACAAAAAAGAGAGTTTTAGAGAAACTTCTAAAAAGACGAAAGAGTTTGTAAAGGTAGAGGTAAAAAACAGCAAGGATTGTTATAGATATACAGCAAAAGTGATAATAGATGTAAAAGTTGGTCCTTCTCCAAAGTGGATAAAAGATAGATTAAGGGTATTGGGCCTGAAGCCGATTAATAATATAGTTGATATTGCAAACTATGTGATGCTTGAAACAGGCCAGCCATTGCATGCTTTTGATTTAGATAAAATTTCAAATAGAAAGATAGTGGTGAGAAGGGCAAAGAAAGGAGAAAGAATTACTTCATTAGATGGGGAGAAGTATGAATTAGACAGAGATATCTTAGTGATTGCAGATTCTAAATCTCCATTAGCTATCGCTGGGATTAAAGGAGGAAAAAAGGCTGAGATATCGAAATCAACAAAAAATATTGTGTTAGAGTCTGCCAATTTCAACCCAAAGCTTATTCGCAAAGCTTCCAAGAAGATTAAATTAAGGACAGATGCTTCTTGGAGATTTGAACATGGTTTGGATTTAAATCTTACTGAAACAGCCATTAATAAAGCAGCTTTCTTAATTTCAAAAATTGCAAAAGGGAATATATGCCATGGACTTGTAGATTTTTATCCAAAGAAACCTTTAACAAAAAGAATTAAATTAGATTTAGATTATGTAGCAAGATTACTTGGCGTGGAAATTTCGCATAACAGAATAGAAAAGATATTAAAGAATTTAGGGTTCAAGATTATTAAGTGCTCAGGAAATCAGTTGTTAATAAAGGTTCCTTCATTCAGGTTGGATGTTTCAATTCAAGAAGACTTGATAGAGGAGATAGGGAGGGTGTATGGATACTATAAGATTCCATCAATATTTCCAACCGCCTCTTTGATTCCTCCTGAGAGAAATCTTAATGTGTTTTGGGAGGATATGGCAAGAAAGATATTAAAAGAGACGGGATTTACAGAGGTGTACACAGGTTCTTTTATTAATAAAGAAGAGGCAAGGTTGTTTGGATGGAAAGATTCTCAACTGATAGAAACAGAAAATCCAATAAGTTTAGATTATCAATATTTAAGACCTAGTTTGATACCAAAACTAATAGAGGTATTTAAGAGAAATCAAAAGAATTTTAGAGATATTAAAATCTTTGAATTAGGGAAGGTATTCAGAAATTTAGGGGTTAAAGAAAAAAGAGCTTTGACTGGTTTGATTTCAGGTGGGGAGATAAAGGAGAAAAAGTCAGTTTCTCAAGAAGCATTTTATAAAGCAAAAGGAATTGTTGATGTGCTATTGAATGGTATGGGAATAAGTAATATTTGGTATGATGAATACCAGCCTACACCTGAAGATTCTGCTTCTCTTATATGGCATCCTAAAAAATGTGCAGAAATAAAGGTAGATAATCAAGAAATTGGGTTTTTAGGGGAGATTTCTTTAAGGATTATAAACGCTCTTAAGCTAGAATCTAGGATTGTTGTTTTTGATTTTGATTTTGAAAAGCTGCAGAAGCTTGCTTCTGAGGAACAGGAATTCAGACCGTTTTCTTCTTATCCAAGCGCTGTAAGAGATATAGCTGTTTTGGTCCCGAGAGATGTTTTAGTAGAGCAAGTATTAAACAAAATTGAAGCAGCGGGAGGTAAGCTGATAAGAGATATTGATCTCTTTGATATATATGAAGGAGAAGCAATTCCAGAAGGCAAAAAGAATCTAGCTTTTCATATAATTTATCAGGCAGAAGATAGAACATTATCTTCAAATGAAATTGATGAAATTCAAAACAGGATAATTAAAGCTTTAGATGAAATCCCGGATTGGGAAGTGAGAAAATAATTACTTAATAAAAAAATGCCAAAAAAGAGCAAAAAAACTAAATCAGGATATACAGCAAAAGATATTTATGTTTTAGATGGTTTAGAGCCTGTAAGAAAAAGGCCTGGTATGTATATTGGTTCAACAGGCTCTGAAGGTTTGCATCATTTAATAAAGGAATGCGTGGGAAATAGTGTGGATGAGGCAATTATGGGATATTGTAGTGATGTAAAAGTAGTTCTTTTGCCCAATAATATGATAAGAGTAGAGGATAATGGAAGAGGGATTCCAGTTGACAAGCATCCTCAAACTAAAAAGTCAGCCTTAGAAACAGTGATGACCACTTTGCATGCAGGAGCGAAATTTGGTGGGAAGGTTTATGCTTCTTCAGGGGGACTTCATGGGGTTGGTATTTCTGTGGTTTGTGCTTTGTCAAAGTATATGAAAGCAGAGGTTTGTAGAGATGGTTTTAGATATGTTCAGGAATATTCAAAAGGAAAACCAAAAACAAAACTTAAAAAGACGGGAAAATGCAGGACAAGTGGTACAATTATTACTTTCGAGCCAGATCCTGAGATATTTAAAGAAGTAAAGTTTAACAAAAAGAAAATCTTAAATTATCTTCGTCAGCAGGCTTATTTAACCAAAGGGTTAAAGATTACTTTTGTAGACAAAACTGTAAAACCAAGCACAAACTATGTGTTTTATTTTGAAGGAGGAATAGTTTCCTATGTGAGATATTTAGTGCGCGGCAGAACTCCTATTCATGACAATATCTTTTACTGCTCTGGGGAAAAGGAAGGGATTTTAGTTGAATGTGCTTTTGTATATACAGATGAGTTTGAATGCTATGAGGATAGCTTTGCCAATAATATTTATACAGTTGAGGGAGGAACTCACCTGACAGGATTTAGGAGTGCTTTGACTAGAACCTTCAATGATTATGCAAAGAAGAACGAGTTTATAAAAGAAAATGGAAATAACTTCAGCGGTCAGGACACAAGAGAAGGTTTGACTGCAGTAATATCTATAAAGATAAAAGACCCTCAATTTGAAGGCCAGACAAAGGCAAAATTAGGCAATTCAGAAGCAAAGACTGCAGTAGAGCAGGTGATAGGAGATGCATTGGCTGATTTCTTGGAGAGAAATCCAAATGACGCGAGAGCGATAATCCAAAAATTTCTTTTGGCCCAAAAAGCAAGAAAAGCTGCAAAAGCAGCAAAAGAGACAATTTTGAGAAAAAGAATTCTTGATGGACTAGCTCTACCCGGAAAACTGGCTGATTGCACCTCAAGGAAGCCGGAAGAGTCAGAATTATATATTGTAGAGGGTGAGTCAGCCGGAGGCAGCTCCAGACAGGCGAGAGACAGGCATTTTCAGGCGATTTTGCCTTTGCGCGGTAAAATCTTGAATGTTGAAAGGGCGCGTCTTGATAAAATCCTTGCTTCAAAAGAGATTAAGTCTTTAGTGATAGCTTTAGGCACTGCTATTTCTGAAGATTTTGATATTGAAAGAGCAAGATATCATAGAATTATTTTAATGTGTGATGCAGATTCTGATGGAAACCATATTAAAGCGTTGCTCTTGACTTTATTTTATCGATATTTTAGACCATTAATTGAGAGAGGATACTTATATATTGCCCAACCTCCTTTGTATAAAATCCAGGCAGGAAAAGAAGTGAAATATGCTTATACAGAAGATCAGAAGGCAGAGATTCTTAAATCATTAGGTAAAAATGTAAAGCCTTCGATCCAAAGGTATAAGGGTTTAGGGGAGATGAATGCAGAGGAATTGTGGGAGACTACGATGAATCCTGAGAATAGAATTCTGCTCAGGGTAACCATTGAGGATGCCAGAGAAGCAGATATGATTTTTGATACATTAATGGGAAAGGAGGTTTCATTGAGAAAGAAATTCATTCAGGCTTATGCAAAAAAGGTGAAAAACCTTGATATTTAGTCAGGAAATGTATAAAGTATATAAATATGAATTTAAAGAAGATTCCGCAAAAAATTAATACATTTTTAAAAGAAGTAAAGTCAGAAGTAAAAAGGGTCGACTGGCCTACAAGGCAGGAGACCATAAGAGATACTTTAATTGTTATTGGTGTTTCAATAGCTGTTGCTATATTTTTAGGTAGCATTGATTTTATCGTGACTACATTATTGAATAAATTTGTATTATAAATAATTCCTTAAGTTACTATGCCAAAGCAAAAAATTCCACAAGAGAGAAACTGGTATGTGCTACATACTTATTCAGGATATGAAGAGTCTGTTGCTAAAAATCTGAGACAAAGGATTGAGTCTTTGGGTATGGAAGACAAGATTTTCAATGTCATTGTTCCAAAAGAGAAAAAAATAAAAATTAAGAATGGAAAAAGAAAAGTGGTGGAAGAAAAGATTTATCCTGGATATGTACTTGTTGAAATGATTGTTACCGATGATTCTTGGTATGTAGTGAGAAATACTCCGAATGTCACTGGTTTTATTGGAGCTGGCACTACACCTATTCCAGTTTCAAAAGAAGAGATCGAGAATCTAAAGAAAAGAATGAGTATGGAAGAACCTCAATATAAGATTGAGGTAAAGGTGGGAGATTTGGTTAAGATTACAGATGGTCCTTTTAAAGACTGCGATGGCAGGGTTTCAGAGGTAGATGAAGAAAAAGGCAAGGTAAAAGTATTAGTTAATATGTTTGGTCGAGACACGCCTGTAGAATTGGATTCTTTACAGGTGAAAAAACTATA